>CANRAY010000007.1 GCA_947628735.1 uncultured Clostridia bacterium
GTAATTGTAATACCTCTTTCTTGCTCTTGAACCATCCAGTCCATAGTAGCTTCACCTTCGTGAACTTCTCCTATTTTGTGGGTTTTTCCTGTATAGAAAAGTATTCTTTCTGTTGTTGTTGTTTTTCCTGCATCAATGTGGGCAACGATTCCTATATTTCTTGTTTTCTCTAAAGGAAATTCTCTTCCAGCCATTTTTTTCCTCCTACTTTATCTTTTATTAAAATTTGTAATGTGCAAAAGCACGGTTTGCTTCTGCCATTCTATGCATATCTTCTTTCTTCTTGAAAGCTCCGCCGTTTCCAGCTACTGCATCCATTATTTCAGCTGCTAATTTTTCAGCCATAGTTTTTTCATGTCTATTTCTTGCGTATGTTACAAGCCATCTTAAACCTAAAGTTTGTCTTCTTTCTGGTCTAATTTCAATTGGAACTTGGTATGTTGCACCACCAATTCTTCTTGCTTTAACTTCAAGAACAGGCATTACATTCTCTAAAGCTGCTTCAAACACTTCTAATGGATCTTTTTGCTCTTTTTCTTTTATGATATCAAAAGCATCATAAACGATTGATTGAGCAATTGTTTTTTTACCATCTAGCATTACGTTGTTAATTAATTTTGTAACAACTTTGCTGTTATATATTGGATCTGGTAAAACTTCTCTTTTTGCTATATATCCTTTTCTTGGCACTATTCTTCCCTCCTTATTTGTATTTGATACAAAATGTTTTGTATCTCGGTACTCTGAAAAGCTTTCTTAGCTTTTCCGTAAGTGCGTATAATCTATTTTAAATTTAAGTACCTTAAATTAGTAAAGTAGTTATATGCACTGCTCGTGTAATGTATGTTAATTACACAATTGTCATTTCCATAAAAATGACTTATTTCTTAGGTTTCTTTGCTCCATACTTAGATCTACCTTGCATTCTGTCTTTTACACCTGCTGTATCTAATGTTCCTCTAATTATATGGTATCTAACACCAGGAAGATCTTTTACTCTTCCACCTCTAATTAAAACAACACTATGCTCTTGTAAGTTATGTCCTATTCCAGGAATGTATGAAGTAACTTCAAATCCGTTTGAAAGTCTTACTCTGGCAACTTTTCTTAATGCTGAGTTTGGCTTCTTAGGTGTTACTGTCTTTACAACTGTACAAACACCTCTTTTTTGTGGAGATCTTTTATTTGTTACTCTTTTATTTCTTGAATTGTATCCATGTTGTAAAGCTGGTGCTGTAGATTTTGTTGTAGATGTTTTTCTTCCTTTTCTTACTAATTGATTAATTGTTGGCACTTAAATTTCACCTCCTATAAAATAAATTAAACGTTACGGAAATGCATACTTAATGCATTTTAGTATAACGTTTAATATTTTATCATATTACCATTTATTTGTCAACGATTTACTTATTTCTTTCACTATTTCTACATAATAAAAAACTCTTTATTTTCATAAAGAGTTTTTTATTTAAAATTTATTATAATTATTCTCTTGATCCATCATCATTTGATCTTGATTCTTCACTATCTCCTTTTGATTCTTCACTTCTTGTCATTTTTCTTACATTTTTAGCTGCTTTTTGTACATCTTCATCTGTATGATCTATTGTATCTTTTACAATGTCATATTGGTAAGCACTTCTAAATTGTGCTGCTCTTGATGGTTTTTCATCCTTAGGAGTAGACTCTTCCTCTCTTGCAGATTCTTCTGTTTTAGTTGTAGAATCTTTTGTTTCTTCTTTTTCTCCTCTAAATGCATCTTTAAAGAATTTTTTAATTCTTGCCCATAATCCTAATTTTGGAGGGTTAGCAGGTAAATTTGATTCTTCTTTTTTGCCTTTTCTTGCTTTTCCTGCTTTTTCTTCTTTCTCTTCTTGTTGTTCACCTTTCATTTGTAATGGATGTCCTAGTACTCCTTCATATTCTTCTTTCATATGTTGCAAATGTTTTTCTTTTCCTGCAATTGCCTTTTCCAAATTTGTTGTTGTTAATTCAAATATTACATTACGTTGTTCAGGTGTTAAATCTGGATAATTCTTATCTATAAATGTAGTTAATGGAGCAACAATTTCAGTTTCTATTTTTCCTTGAAGTGTTGCTAGTTCTTGCTTTTTATTTGTTAATTCAGTTTCTTCTTCAGGTGTTCTATTAGTTTTAGCTTCTAACTTTGTAATTGCTGATTGTAAAGAAGATACTTTTCTATTATTTTTTACAAGAGCATTAATTTGTGATTTTACATTTGGATGTTCTTCTATGATTGTTTGTAATTTTTTATATGTATCTATGTCTCTTTGGGCCTTTATTGCTTCTTTTTCATATCTTCTTGCTACTACGTCATTTATATAATCTTTCATACCTGGCATTTCTTTTAAAGCTGTTACTCTGCTATTTACTTTATCTAATGCTCCTTGTAGTTTTTCTTTATATTCTTCTAATGCTTTCTTTGCTGCCTCTATTTCGTCTTTCTTAGCTTTTATTGCGTTATCATCATAAGTATGTGGTTGTCCACTTTTTTCATCAAAATCATTACGAGCTTCCATCATGTTTAATTCTGATTGTAATCTTCCTAATGCTTGTTCTTTGGATTTATCTGCTAACAATGTCTCATAAGCACTTTTGTCTGCTTTATATTTTTCATTTAATTGTTGTATTTTTTTCATGTCTCCAGATTGTTCTTTTGCCATAATCCCATCTCCTTTTTATAATACTTTCTTTTTATTCATTATCGATGTCTTCAACATCTTCATTGTAATCTTCATAATTTTCTAAATAGTCTTCTACTTCTTCAATTCTCTCTTCTAGTCTTACTTTTAAATCTACTAATTCTTCTACTGTTAGGTCTTCTAAGTCCATATTTTCAATATCATCAAAATTATCCATAGCTTTAAAAATCTCCTTTCTTTTGTTTATTTACATAACATCTGTTTTTTATTATACACTACTTTACAGTTTTTGTCAATAATTTGTCTTTTTTAGTATATTATAACAAATTTAATTTGTCTAGTGCATTTTTTGATAATTTTTCGTATCTTTGTTTTTTATCCCTTATTTTTTCTCTTAGCTCTGGTAATATTCCAAAATTAGCATTCATTGGTTGAAAGCTTTCTTTTGGTGTTGATATATATTTTGCTAATGCTCCTATCATTGTTTCTTCTGAAAAGATAATTCTTTCTTCTTCATTATATTTTACTATAATATCATCTTCTCTTATATCTATATTGAAATATTTTTGAAATTGTTTAATTGCATTTAATGCAGATACCATTCCAGAACTAATTGATTCAACATATCCTTCTACACCAGTTATCTGTCCTGCGAAGTAAATGTTATGATTACTTTTTAATTGATATGTTTCATCTAATAATTCTGGTGAATTTATAAATGTATTTCTATGCATTACTCCATATTTAGTAAATTCGGCATTTTCTAGTCCTGGTATCATTTGGAATACTCGTTTTTGTTCTCCATATTTAAGGTTAGTTTGAAATCCTACCATATTATATATTGTTCCTTCTTTATTGTCTTGTCTTAATTGAACTACTGCATATGGTCTTTTTCCTGTTCTTTTATCTGTGAATCCTACTGGTTTTAATGGTCCATACCTTAAAGTATCTTTTCCTCTTTTAGCCATTACTTCAATTGGCATACATCCTTCAAAAATTTCTTTTTTCTCAAATTCATGTAATTCTACTACTTCTGCTTTTACCAATTCGTCCCAAAACTTTTCATATTCTTCTTGATTCATTGGTAAATTAATATAACTTTTTTCTTGATTCTTTAGTCTGCTATTCCAATCTTCTATGCTTTCTTCTTTTTTTCTTTCTTGCTCATAGCGATTTCCTTCAAATGCAATTTGCATATTAATACTTTCTTTTTCTATAATTGGCGCTGCTGCATCATAAAAGTGTAGTTTATCTTCTTTAATTATTTCTGATATTTCCTGTGATAAAGCATCTGATGTTAATGGACCTGTTGCTATAATTACTATTCCTTCATTCATTAGATCTTTTAAAGATATTATAGAATTATTATCTACTTTTTCATCGGATTTATCTCCAGTTTTTCCTATTTCCTGATGTATTATTTCCACATTATTCATATTTTCTAGTGTATTAGTTATTTTTTCAGCAAATAGTTCTCTATCTACTGCTAATGCTTGTCCTGCCGGAACAGATACTTCATCTGCAGTTTTTATTAATAAAGAATCTAATATGCGTAATTCTTCTTTTAATAAACCACATGCATTTGTGATTAAGTTTGATTTAAATGAATTACTACATACAATTTCTGCCAAGTTTTCATTGTGATGTGCTGGTGAAAACTTTGTTGGTTTCATTTCATATAATTTTACTTTAATTCCTCTTTTGGCGATTTGATAAGCCGCTTCTGATCCTGCTAAGCCTCCGCCTATTACTGTAATATAGTCTTTCATATTTTCCTGTCCTTTATATTTATTCAAAAAGAGACATAATATCTTCTTTTGATAATTTATTAATAAATGTTGTCTCTGTTGATAGTAAGTTTTCTGCTAGCTTTGCTTTTTTCTGCTGTAACTCATATATTTTTTCTTCTATTGAATTTTTTGTAATTAATTTATATACTTGTACATTCTTTTTTTGTCCTATTCTATATGTTCTATCAGTTGCTTGATTTTCTGTTGATAAGTTCCACCATGGATCATAGTGAATTACCATATCTGCTCCTATTAAGTTTAATCCTGTTCCTCCAGCCTTCAAGGATATTAAAAATACTTTTACATCTTGTTTTTCATTGAACTCATCTACTAGTTTTATTCTATCTCCTACTTTTGTTTGACCTGTTAACTTAAAATATTTTATATTTTCTTCTTTTAGTTTTTCTTCTAATATGTCAAACATACTGGTATATCCAGAAAATAATAATATTTTATGTCCTGCAGATACAGCATCTTTTACTACTTCTATACACTGAGTTAACTTGCTGCTTTCTCCTTTATAATTATCTATAAATAATGATGGATGGCAACAAATTTGTCTTAATCTCATTAACAATGCTAATATTTTAATTTGGCTTTTTTCAAAACCGTTTTCATTAATTTCTTTTATTGCCTCTTTTTTAGCATTTGCTACATATGACATATAAATTTTTAATTGTTCATCTTGCATTTCATTATTTAAAATTGTGATTGTTTTATCAGGAAGTTCTGTTAATACTTCTTTCTTTATTCTTCTTAAAACAAATGGTTCTATTAACATTTTTAACCTATTCATTGTGCTATCATCATTGTCACGTACAATAGGAATTTCATATAATTCTTTAAATTTTTTATATGCAAATAAGTAATCAGGCATTATGAAATCAAAAATAGACCATAGCTCTGATAAAGAATTCTCAATTGGTGTTCCAGTTAAGGCATATTTTGTTTCTGCTTGAATTGATTTTATTGCTTTTGAATTTTGTGTGTTATTGTTTTTAATATACTGTGCTTCATCTGCTATAATATATTTAAATTCATAATTTAATTCTTTATATAATTCTATATCTCTTTTTAGTAAATCATATGAAGTAATTACAATATCGTATTTATTTATATTTTTAATTTGTTTTGCTCTTTCTTCTATATTTCCTCTAATTACTAAACTTTTTAAAGTAGGAGTAAATCTTTTTATTTCATTATCCCAATTTAAAGAAAGTGAACTTGGGCATACTACTATACTTGCTTTTGAATTTTTATTTTTATTTACATAGTTTAATATTACTGCAAGCATTTGAATAGTTTTTCCTAATCCCATGTCATCAGCTAGGATTCCTCCTAATTTATAATTATCTAATATACTTAACCATTGGAATCCTATTTTTTGATAGCTTCTTAAATCTGCATTTAAATTATCTGGTAAATTTATTTCAGCTTGTATTTCTTTTTGATCAATACTATTTACAAATTGTTTAAAATCATTTGTCTTTGTTACTGTCATTCCTTTAATATTTTTTAATAGTCTGTCTAAGTACATTCCTCTATATATTGGTAGTCTTATTTCACCTTTTTCAATTTGTCTGTAATCTACATCTAATTCATCTGTAATGTTGCTAATAAAATTCATTGTTTCATTATCTTCTAATTGTAAAAAGCTTCCGTCTTTTAGTCTATGATATTTCTTTTTTAGTCTATACTTTTGCATAATATTTTTTAATTCTTCAATATCAAAGTCTACATTTGAAAAATCAATTTTTAGCAAATTATCTTCTATTTTAACACTTAAATTGCCTACTTTAGGTCCTTTTATTCCTTTTTGTTTAAAGCTTTCTGTTGCTAAAACTTCAAATTTTTGCATATATGTATCAATTTCTGTTGATAGAAATTGATATATTTTTTCTTCTTCTACAAGAACTAATCTTGCATTTTCTTTGTCTAACATGAATCCAGTATTAATGAAAATATCTAATACTTCATTTTCTTTTGCAATATCTCTTGCAATTTCTTCTTTTTGCTCTAACAATGGATTAAATTCTTTTTCTCCATATACAAATTTAATATCTGCTAATATATAATTTTTATCGTTAATATCTAAATATACTTTTACAAAAAGTTCTTCTGGTATGTATTTTTCAATTATATTTTTATCTAATTGGCTTATATCTACTTCTTCTTTAATATTTGGATATATTAAAGAGCAAAAACTTGCTAAATCCTCTTCTTTAAATCTAATTTCTTGTGTATAGTTGTTTCTAAATATTTGTAACAATTTTAATACTGTTTCTTTAAAATTTTTGTTACATTGATATAATTTATCTTCTGTCAAAAAATATATATATTCTTTTCCTTCTAAAATATCATATGAGAATACATCTATATTAACTGTCATGGCATAATCACCTTTAGTTTCGTCATATTCTATTTTAAATTTAATATCTGGTTTTTGATTAAGAAATTCAATTGTTTTTTCTGTATAATCTTTTTTAAATCCTATTTCTCTTCCTTGTAATATTTCAAATAATTCATCTAGCCCTGTATTTGAAATTGTAATATTTTCATCACTTATTGCTTTTATATATCTTCCATAGCTTCCTGCTACTTCATTGGCATATTTAATTATTTCCGCATATTTTAGCACATAATTAAGAAGCTTTTCATCTTCTTTAGAGAAAGCTTCTTCTGTATGGATAAATTCTAACTTTGTTCCATATTTATATAATTCGTTTTTTAACATTCTTTCATAAAACTCAGTTAGACTTTTAATACGGTAAAATTGTTTGTCACCGATTTTTAGCTCTAACTTTAAGCTTTTCTTGAAAGAGTCGTATATAATTTTGGGTTCAATTCGAATATTTTTTTCTAATATTTCTTTTTGGATTGCTTCTTCTTTTTTATAGCTATTATGATAAAACGTGTGCATGACTTGTTTAAAAATTTTATATTGTTCATCACTCTGTCTCATTATGCTATACCCCCACTAAATTACTAGTGAAACATTATATCATAACTTTACGTTTTTTTCAACCACAATAAATAAAATGAAGGAAAATTCCTTCATTTTATTTTGTTGGTTTATTCCATGAAATATAATCACATTTATCTGGATTATTTTCGCAAATATAAAATTTTCTGCCCTTTTTAGATTTGCGTATTTGTATTTTTCCTCCACATTTTGGACATGGAGTATCAATCGTTTCTATAAGTGGTTTTGTGTTTTTACATTCTGGATATCCTGGACATGCTAGAAATTTGCCATATCTGCTATATTTGATTACCATCATTCTGCCACATTTGTCACAAGGTATATCTGAAACTTCTTCAGCAAGTTCTACGTGTTCTAATTCTTTTTCTACTTTTTCTACTTGACTTTGGAATGGTCCATAAAATTCTCTTATGATATTTTTCCAATTTTCTTTACCTTCTGCTACTTCATCAAAATTTTCTTCAATCTTAGCTGTAAATTCTACATTTATAATATCAGAAAAATTTTCTGTTAATAGCTTATTAACGACTTTTCCTAATTCAGTTGGTATTAATTGTTTTTGCTCTTTTTCAATATATCTTCTTTCTAAAATTGTTGTAATTGTTGGTGAATACGTACTTGGACGTCCTATTCCTTTTTCTTCTAATGCTTTTACTAAACTTGCTTCTGTATATCTTGGTGGTGGCTCTGTAAAGCTTTGTTTTTCTTCAATTTTTTGTTTTATTACTTCTTGTTGTATAGCTAAATCTGGTATAGATACATTGTCTTCATTTTCTTCTTTATCATCTGTTGTTTCTACATATAATGTCATGAATCCTTTAAACTTCAATGTTTGACCACTTGCTTTAAAATTATATTGATTTACATCAATATTAGCTGAAATTGTATCATATATTGCTGAAGACATTTGACTTGCTAAAAATCTATTGTATATTAGTCTATATAATTTATATTGATCAGATGATAAATATTCTTTTATTTTTTCTGGTTCTAAATCAACATATGTTGGTCTAATGCCTTCATGCGCATCTTGTGAATTTTCTTTTGTTTTATAATATCTATTTTCGTAATAATTTTCACCATAGATACTGGTTATTTGCTTTTTAGCTGCAGATCTTGCTTCTTCTGAAATTCTTGTTGAATCTGTTCTCATATATGTAATTAATCCTACTGTTCCCTTTTCTCCAACATGTACTCCTTCATAAAGACCTTGTGCTACTGACATTGTTTTCTTTAATGTAAATCCCAATTTTCTAGATGCTTCTTGTTGCATTGTACTAGTTGTAAATGGTGGTGCTGGTGTTCTTTTCTTTTCCCCCTTTTTTACATCTGTTACAATAAATTTATTTTTTCCTATATTTTTTATAATTTCATCTACTTCTTTTTTAGAATGAATCTCTAGTTTTTTGCCATCTTTTCCATAAAATTTCGCTATAAATGTTTTTTGAGATTTCTCATCTAACAATGTTGCAAATATGTTCCAATATTCTTCTGGAATAAATTTTTCAATTTCTTCTTCTCTATCTACAATTAGTTTAACTGCAACTGATTGTACTCTACCTGCTGATAATCCTCTTCTTACTTTTTTCCATAAAAGAGGACTCATTTTATATCCTACAATTCTATCTAAAACTCTTCTTGCTTGCTGTGCATCTGTTAAATTCATGTCTATTTTTCTTGGTTTTTTTATCGATTCTTTAACAGTTTCTTTAGTTATTTCATTAAAAGTTACTCTACATATACTATCTTCTGGGATTTCTAATATATGTGCTAAATGCCATGCTATTGCTTCTCCTTCACGATCAGGGTCGGTTGCTAAATATACTTTTTTAGCACTTTTAGCTTCTTTTTTTAAGCTTTTTATTAAATCTCCCTTTCCTCTTATATTAATATATTCTGGTTCAAAATCGTGCTCTATGTCAACTCCTAGTTTCGACTTTGGTAAATCTCTAATATGCCCCATGGAAGCAACTACTTTAGTACTTCCTCCTAGAAACTTTTTAATGGTATTTGCTTTTGCTGGGGATTCTACAATGATTAATTTATCTGCCATATTTCCTCCTTATATCTAAAAGCTCTATAGTATAATAGACTATATTTCCTTTTTTTGCAATACTTTATTTTTAAATTCATAAAAAACTTATGTTTAAAAAATCAGTTTAAGGTTTATTCCTTAAACTGATTTCATATCTGTTACCACATCTTCTAATGATATTGGTGTAACTTTGTTATTCATGAGTTTTTCTAACAATTGGCATATGTCTTTTTCTGTTTGAAATATATGATTCATTATTTTGCCCTCTATTTCTATTATTTCATTTTTCACATTTTTCTTAATAATTTCTACTCCATATTGTTGTTTTTCTTCTAATAATGGTTTGTTGGTTTGTATTTCATAATATTCTAGCTCTATTTTTTGATACTTGTTTAATTCTATTGAATCAGAACTATCTATTATGGTTGTTCCATACAGTTTTTTTCTGTATTCCATCTTTAGTAATCCTCCTTTTTATTTACATGTTTTTTTACTATAATATAAAATGATGTAAAAGGCAAGAATATTCGTATACTCACATTCGACTATTTTCGACAACAGAATGTATTCTTTAATATTTAAGTATTAAAAAAAGCATGGTTTTTCCATACTTTTTTATTTTCTTATTTATTTACTCTATACAAAAAGACAATTTATTTTATACCTTTTGATTCAATATTTTCTTTACTTCTTGGTATATTTTATCTTCTACGTTCTTTACTGCTACTTTTTGAGCATTTTCTGACATCTGATTTAATATGTTTTCATCTGAAATTATTTCGTGAATTGTTTGATTTAGTATTTCCGCATTTAAGTTTTTATCTAGTATAATTTTAGCTGCTCCACATTTTTCTAATACTCGTGCATTATATTCTTGATGATTTTCTGTTGCATATGGAAATGGTATAAATATTGCAGGTTTTCCTACTATAGATATTTCTGTAATTGTCATTGCACCACTTCTGCAAATTACTAAATCTACCATATTCATAACTTCTTCCATATTATATATGTATGGAACAATTTTTACATTTTTAATATTATCAATATTTATTTTGTGATTTTTTAATTTTTCTTTTATTTCATCATATTGTGTTGGACCTGCTGCCCATATTATTTGATAATCATTATTTTTTTGATTTGTTATAATGTCTATTAAACTTAAATTAATGCTTTGTGCTCCTTGGCTACCACCAAATACTAATACAATTGATTTTTGATTATCTTCTAATCCTAAATCTTTCTTTAATTGTGCTTTTTGTTCTTGTGAAAGTTCCTTCTTTGTTATTTTAGTAGGATTTCCTGTTACTACTATTTCTTTGGCTTTTGGTAGTCTTGCCTTTGCATCTTCAAATCCTACTAATACTTCATTAACTTTTTTCGATAATAGTTTTACAGAAACTCCTGGAAAAGCATTACTCTCATGAAGAAGTGTAGGAATTTTTAGTTTATTTGCAGCTGTAATAACAGGCATACAAATATATCCTCCTGTTCCTATTACAACATCTGGTCCAAATTCTTTTAATATTTTTTTTGCTTTTCCTATTGATTTCATGGTTTTATAAAAATTTTTAAAATTTGATATAGTTAATTTTCGTTCTATTCCATGTGCATCTAAGGTTTTTAGCTCATATCCTGCACGTGGCACTAAGTCAGTTTCTAATCCTCTGTCTGTTCCAATAAAAATTATTTCTGAATTTTGTTCTTGTTGCTTAATTTTATTAGCAATGGCAATTCCAGGATTAATATGTCCTCCTGTTCCAGCAGCTGCTATTACAACCTTCATAGATAACCTCTCCTTATACTTTCGACGTTTTCTTTGAAATATTTAACAGGATTCCACACATTGATAGTAAAATAATTAATGCTGTTCCTCCTGCACTAAAGAATGGTAATGGCATACCTGTATTTGGTATTGAGCTTGTTACAACTCCAATATTAATTACTACTTGAATAAGTACAAGTGCTGTAATTCCTGTTGCCAAAAGACTAGAAAACATATCTGGTGCTTTCATTGCAATTAGAATTCCTCTCCATACAAATAGTGCAAAAAGAATAATAACAATAGTACATCCTATAAATCCTAATTCTTCAGCTAATATAGAAAATATGAAATCATTTTGTGGTTCTGGGATATATAAGTATTTTTGTTTACTTTCTCCTAACCCTGCTCCAAATAATCCTCCTGATCCAATTGCATATAAACTTTGTATTGCTTGATATCCAGTTCCTTGCGGATCCTCCCACGGATTCATAAAGCTTAAAATTCTATCAATTCTAAAGTTTTCTGCTCCAGCACTTGCTCCTTTTGATGCCATATACAATCCTAATATTCCACTACCAAATCCACCTACTACTAATCCTGTTATAATAAAATGTATTAATCTACATCCTGCTACTAACATCATAATAACAGTAATTAATCCCATTACTAATCCAACGCTTAAGTGATTTTGAATAAAATAAGCTATAGCAACAGGAATAGCAACAAATATAAGAGGTTTTAGAAAACCTTTCTTAAAATCTCTCAATTCGTCTTTGTGATCTGATAAATAACCTGCATAAAATATAATTAATCCTATTTTAGTAAGCTCTGATGGTTGAAATTGTGTAAATCCTAAATTAATCCATCTAGTTGCACCATTTGCTGAGCTACCTATTCCAGGTATTAATACAAGTAATAAAATTCCAACAGAAAATACATAAATTATTTTGTAAAACTTTTTATAAATACGATAATCTATTTTTGAAATAAAATACATTGCTATCAAACCAAGTATTGCAAAAATTCCTTGTCTGGTTACATATGTATAACTATTTCCTGATTCTGATAATGCAGAAGGTGCACTTGCTGATAATACCATAACAATTCCTAAAGATAGTAAGAGGATAATAATAATTATAAGAACAAAGTCTACTTGCTTTTCTGATTTTTTCCCCACGCTCTCTGATTTGTTTGGAGTTCTGTTTTTATTTAGAGCTCTGTTTTGTACTTTGCTTTGCACGTTTGTTATCATTCCTTTCTTTGTTATCTGTATTTTATATTACCATTAAGCCTATAATGCAAAATAATAATGTAATTACGCTAAATACAGATACAATTTTGTTTTCTTTCCATCCTGATAATTCAAAGTGATGATGTAATGGTGCCATTTTAAAAATTCTTTCTCCTGTTCTTTTAAAATGTACTACTTGTATCATAACTGACAATGTTTCAATTACTGGTATAATTGCTATTATTAATAATAATAAAGGCATTTTTAAGTATAAAGCAATTCCTGCAATTGCTCCTCCTAGCATTAATGATCCAGTATCTCCCATCATTACTTTTGCAGGATGTAAATTGAATAATAAAAATCCTAAGCAAGTACCAATTAAAATGCTTCCAAATATTGTTATCTCTTTTACTTCAAATATAATTGATATTACAGTTAAACATGTAATAATAATTGTTGTAACACTGGTTGACAATCCGTCAATTCCATCTGTTAAATTAATTGCATTTGTTGTTGCAAGCATTACTATAATTGCAAGAGGAATATATAGCCATATTGGTAATATGATATTTTCTCCCATAAAAGGAATAAATATATCTGTTTCTACATGTAATACATTTGTTAAAATTAATGTATATCCTACTGCCACAATTAATAATCCTAACATTTTTGCTTTTGGACTTAATCCATTTGTATTTTTCAAAATTAATTTTTTAAAATCATCTATAAATCCAATTATTCCAAATCCTATTGTTACAAATAGTAGAGGTAATAAATTTGTTGCTATGTTAGCTTGTTCTGGATCATTATGATAATCGTAATAACATATTCCTGTAATTGCTATTATAACAATCATCATAATAATTCCACCCATTGTTGGTGTTCCTTGTTTTTTTAGGTGAGATTCTGGTCCTTCTCTTCTTTCTATTTGCCCTACCTTTAATCTTCTTAAAATTGGTACAATTATTACAGATACTATTACACTAGCTATAAAGGATAGTAATAGTATTTTTGTCTGGAATTGCATAAAATTTCCTCCTTAGTCTTTTTTCTTTTTTTCTAATTCTTCCTCTATTATTTCATTTACAATTAAGTTTTCATCAAAAGGATATCTTTTTCCGTTTATTTCTTGATATTGCTCATGTCCTTTTCCTGCAAGAACTATAATATCTTTTGTATTTGCCATTTTTATTGCTTTTTTAATAGCATCTACTCTATTTACAATACATTCGTATTTTCCTTTTGTCTTTTTTATTCCTTTTTCAATTTCTTCTATAATTTTTTCTGGTTCTTCAGTTCTTGGATTATCTGATGTAATAATCGTATAATCAGCTACTCTACCAGACGCTTCTCCCATCATTGGTCTTTTGAATTTATCTCTGTCACCGCCACAACCAAATACAGATATTACTCTTCCCTTTGTATAAATTTTAACAGCATTTAATATTTTTTCTAGACTTTCTGGTGTATGTGCATAATCTATCATAATGGTTAAGCCCATTTTATTATTAACAAGTTCACTTCTTCCTGGAACTCTTATATCTATTAAAGCTTCTTTAATATTTTCGCTACTACATCCCAATTTTAATGCTACACTAATTGCAGCCAAAGCATTATATACGCTAAATCTTCCTGGAATTGATACTTTTATTCTTTCGTTTTTATCTCCTAATTTTACCTTAAAGTCTACGTACTGATTTGTTACTGTAATATCTTTTGCTAATAAATTACATGTATTATCAATTCCATATGTTGTAATATCACACTCTGGTACTAATTTAGGAATTGTAATTGCATGAATATCATCTGCATTAATAAATCCTGTTTTACACATTTTGAATAATTTTACTTTAGATTGAAAGTAATCTTCCATATCAGGATGTTCTTTTTCACTAATATGATCTTCTGCTAAATTTGTAAATATTACTATATCAAATTTGCATCCTGCTACTCTTGATAATTTTAAACTCTGTGAAGATACCTCCATTACTACTACTTCACATTTTTCTTTTAACATTTTTGCTAATATTTCTTGTAGTTTTAGACTTTCTGGTGTAGTATTATCACTTGTTTCTATTTTTTTATCTCCAATATATGCTGCTACAGTGCCAATTAACCCTACTTTCATTCCTTGTTTTTCTAGAATATCTCTTATCATATATGTTGTAGTTGTTTTGCCTTTTGTTCCTGTAACTCCAATCATTTTCAATTTTTTTGAAGGATTATCATAATAGTTACATGAAGCAATTGCTAATGCATATCTTGTATCTGGCGCTAATAATATAGTTACATCAGCTGGTATCTTTTGTACGATTTCTTTTGTTATTTCACCTTCTTGTGCCAAAATAACTTTTGCCCCATTTTTTATTGCTTCTTCTATATGCTCATGTCCGTTTGTTTGAAAGCCTTTAATGGCAACAAACATATCATTTTCTTTTACCATATTAGAGTGATTAGTTAAATTTGCAATTTCTCTATCTAAAGTACCTTTAACCTTTAAGTTTTCTATCCCTGCTAATATTTTTTTGAGTTCCATAAACATCCTCCTTGCAAAATCTCCATTTTTCCAGTTACATTATATAACTAAATTTTTCTTTTGTATATAGTCAAATTCATTTTTTGACATTATTTACTCTATTGTTACTGAAACATGACTTCCTTTGTAGATTTCAATTCCGTTAATTGGTAATTGTTCTTTAATAATTGCAGTTTGTTTATCTAGATTTTCTATTTCTTCGTTAAATTGTAGTTCCAATTCATATTCTTTTAAAACTTTTTCTGCTTCTGTTATTGTCATTCCTACAATTCTTGGCACTTTTATTTTTTCTTTAATATTTTCTTCTGTTTGATTATCTCTATTAATTTCTAAATATGGCAACACTTCGCCTAATACCTGGGATGCTATTGGTGCTGCTACACCTCCTCCTTGGTATATTTTAACAACACTCCCTTTAAAACGGAGAAAAGCAAGGAGATTGCAATGCTTTTCTCCTTGCTTTTAATGGCTACTTTTTATTCTGCGGGATATTTAGCTGATAGACAGAAATACTGATTGTTGATGTGTTCGTAAATTTCCCCTTGGATGAATTGTGCTTGGAAAATAAGATTTTTGGGTCCAGTCGGGCCATCTTTGAGAAGCCTTTCAGCTAGCTCATATACCTCATCAGGTACATCTAATTCTCCTGACTCAATTCGACTTCTGGTACTTTTTGCATACCCGGATCCGGTAAAGATTATGTCATACATATTATCTCCACCAATTCCAAGTTCTACTCGATGAAGAAGTACACTTCCGCAAAGCTCATGTGCATACATTGCTTCATCGTGCTCGAGTCTCCAGAACAGTACACCTTCTTCGGCGTACATCAGATTACCAAGGAGTTTCACGTCATCATCCGTATAATCGAAATACGATTCCGATTCTGCTTCCGCTTCTGTTTCCGCGTTTTCCACAATTCCTATTGACGCTTCTTCCACATCTGCATCTGTTGTTTCATTTGATTCTTCAACCGTTTCGGTTGTTTCCTCAATGGTTACATTTGCATCTGTAGAAGTTTCTGCATCATCAGAATTTGTGGTGGGTTCCGTGCTTTCAGGGACGTTGTCGTTTTCCAAAGTCACCATATAGGGTGCTGGGTCATTGGTTATCATGATCATTTTGAATTCTTTGGTAGTGTTCAGAGTATTCTCTACGATTGTCTGATTCTCGCTTTCAGATACTGTTGCTTCGTTTTCTTGTCCTTCGGTTGGGGCAGCCACTAACGACATAAAGCCGCAAGTTAAGAACATACTAATTACCAATGAGATGCTAAACACGATGTTTTGCACTCTCTCATAGTTGTTCTTCTTTACCCTTTTGCCTTTGTAGTGCCGGTTGTGCTGATTCGGGGATACCCTTTTCACTCCTTTCTTTACCCGTCTCTTTCTGCTCGGTTTGCTAGTTGCCATTTTCTCTTTCTCCTTTGTTGTCCGAGTTCAATTGAACTCTGAAATTAGGATAACATAAAGTTCTCCTTTTTTAATTATACTACACTTTACGTTATTTAGCAAATTTAACCTTTTTTATTATTGTTTTATATGTGATGTATCAACATCAAAACTTGAAACTAGATACATACGAGAAATTGATTGTTTATCGGTTGGTTCTATAGCTTCTCCCATATACCAGCCATTATACCATATATCTATTGCGTCTATTTTTATTTCTTCTGTCACTGTGATTCCTATATATTCTGTATTATTAATTTCCCCTTGATTCGTTATTGCCTTATATGTACTTTCTTCTTTTAGAACTGGTACTACTTTAACATATGCTGCTGTCATCTTTGATTTCATATTTTCTCTGTTATTTTGATCTATTATAGTTAATCCTTCTCCATATTGTGCTCCTTCAATTGTATTATAGTGAATTAATTTATTTGAAATAGGATAACTATCATTTTCCTCATCAATTATTTCAAGTTTAAATACAGTATAATATTGACTGTCGTCTCCTTGTATAACCATTTCTTTTCCAGTATCTTCTATTGGTCCTGTTTTGTTATATAATTTTACTTTTGCATCTACTGGTGCTCCTTCTGATTTTGGAATAGGAGTAATTTTTATGTCTTTTACTTGAATCATATTACCAACATCAACTGATATTTTTTGAGTAAATTTATCATCTTGTATATTGGTAATATTTAATGTAAATTCAATAGTTTTATCTTCTATTTCTGCACTTACTGGTATACGAATTCTATTAATTAATGCATTATATTCATTTGTTTCTAACTTTATATTGTCAGAAAGTTCTTGAATGTTAATATCATCAATTGATATTTTATCTTCTGTAGGAGCTGACACTTCTGTACTTCCTTGAAGTGCTCCTTCTTTATTATAGTAATCGTGATAATAAGTTAAATCAAAAATATAATTCTTTCCTTTTTTTACTTCTCCAAGACTAATTTCTTCTTTTCCTGTTGCCTCTATTGGATTATTATTACTATTGCTACTTCTTTTTATTTCAATTCTATTAATAATTGGATTATGTTCAACTTGTATTTCTTTAGTAACTTCTGTGGTATCTTTGCCTATAATTTTTGCTTTTACTTCATATTGTCCTGGTTCGGTAGCATTATCTAGTTTTACCAATAATTTTCCATCTTTTACTTCTGTTATATAGCTTGTAGAAGTTACTGGTTTGGCTTTATTTGAAACTTCTATTTGCACCATTGTTTTGTTATAATCTGATATATCTTCTTGTTTTGCTCCTGTCTCTATTTCTAAAACTGCTGTTTCATTATCATAACAATAAATTTTTTCTTTAAGTACATTCATTGTTATAGTTTCTATTGGTCTTTTTACAATTTCTTTTATTTTTATTTCTGTAATAACCTTTGTTGCGTCACCTTGGCATACTTTTATTGGACTTGCTTTTAGTAATTCTTCATCTTCATTGCCTGTATTTTTATCATTTTCATTTAAAGCAATACCTATAAAATCAATTGGACTAGTATCTGTTACTTTTTGGAATGTCTTTTGAGTTACTTCTCCGTCTCCTTTAAATCCAGCTACTTTTATGTAGTTTCCATTGTTGTTTTTATCAACAAATGCTAATTTATCAGTTTCTGAAATTTGAGTTGATAAATCACTACTTTGTAATATTGAAGCCATTGTTTCTTCATATTGATTTTTCATTATAATAGGAATTAATGTATAAATTGTATCCCCATCAACATATATAAAATCATTGCTTTGATTAGCTTTTTCTTTATCTAAATATAAAGTCATTCCATTTTCTATAATTGTACTGTCTGAAATAGCCATTTTAAATATAGATTCTTGTTCTACTTTTATTTTAATATTTTCTATTTCTACTGGTTCTGATTCTGTATTTTCATATTTTGCATACATTTTAATTGGTGTTTCTGCTTCATAATTTATAGAAATAGTTACTGTAAAATCTTCTGTAGCTAACTCTTCTTCTGACTTAACTGCTCCTTCTAATGCTTGTAATTTTATTGCTTTTACAATTGTATCTCCTTCTAAATCTTCTAATTCTCTATTAGCTTCATCTAGTTTTTTAGTTTCTAAAGAGTTTTTTTCTTCACCAACTGCTATTTTTACTTGGTTATTTGTTACATTTGTAATACTATTAGTATATTCTACTTTCTTTGTGTCTTTATCTATATATTCATGAATGAATTCAACCTTAACGGTTCCTGGATTTCCTTTTTCTCTTATTGTAATATTGCTATCATTTTCTGGTGTTTGATTTTTTTGCTCTGGGAATGTTATGATAACTGCATTTGCTTTTTGACTCTCAGTTACTGTTACTTCTATTATTTTTGGTTCTTGAATTTTTTCTGAAGAAATTGTTACTTTATATTGTCCTGCCTCTCTTGCATATAATTTTATTGTAGCAACTCCTGTTTCACTTACCTCTATTAATAGTTCTGCTTTTTCTTTTCCTACTATTTCACCATTTAATTTGATTTCTGTTGTAATGTTTCCATTATCATTTTCATATTGAATTTTTTCTTGATGTTCACCAGATTTTATATTAGCTATAACAAATTCTGAATAAATTTCTCCTTCTGATACTACTGGACTTGTCTCTACTGTTTCATCTTTTAATTCTCTTATTTTTCCAATGATACTCATTGCTGTTTGCAATTCATTTGATGATATTGTATTATTTTCTTCAATATCAGTATATGAATTTGTATAATCTAATTTAAGAGTAATTTCTTTGTTTGTATTTGATTCTATATTTTCATCAAATTTTACAATATAATCTGAATTTTGAAGTTCTACTGCTTCTGAAGTAACAGTTAAATTACAGTTTTCAGGTAATTCTTCTAAAAGCTTTAATAAAGAAATTGTATTTTCTTGTGATGATTCTTTTGTTAATTTTACATTAACTCCTTCTAAATTAAGAATTGCGTCTTCTTTTTGCTCTTTTAATTTTTCTTGTAGATCTGTTTCTAATTCTAATTCTACTTTAGTTACAACATCTATTACTTTTACAATTCTTTGTTTTGGTGTTGCTTCTTTACCTTTAGCTGTAACAGCTGTATATTCTACGATATATGTTCCTTCCTCTGTAGTATCAATTTTT
This sequence comes from uncultured Clostridia bacterium, assembly GCA_947628735.1. Taxonomy (GTDB): domain Bacteria; phylum Bacillota; class Clostridia; order TANB77; family CAG-508; genus CALXVA01. The sequence goes on from CANRAY010000007.1 coordinate 19,570, forward strand.
TCAACTTTTTCTTTTCCTTGATCATTTTTCTTATAATAAGTGGTTGTAACAGTTGCATTATAATCTGCTGTTGCACCTGGATCTTCATATTCACTGTTTAGTTTTATTTTTATTTCACTAGGTCCAAGCATTGTAATTGTTGGTGTTGGATCTACTACTGGTTTACTTGGTCCAGGTCCTGGACCTGGTACATTTGGTCCTGGTACATCAGGTGTTGGTTCCGAAGTATCTGGTTCTGGTAATGTGTCAATGATATTAGAACTTCCTAAAATGAATGTAATAATTTTTCTTGCATCAAGGATATTAATTTCATCAACTTTTTCATTTTCTAGATTTGCTGCAACTCTATTTGTACCTGTAAAATCATAGTGTTCTGAATCTATAATATATTGTACAATTCTTCTTGCATCTAATATATCTACTCTACCATCACAATTGGTATCTCCATATATTAAAACTTCATAATCTGCTTTATCTGTGTTTATGATTGTTCCTGTAGTAATAACATTAGAAGAAATTGTTTTTATTTCTATTCCTGCTTTTGCAAACTCACTCTCTATATCTGCTTTTGTAATTTGGTCTTCTGTATTTTCATAAACAATTGGTAAAATTTTTGTTCCTTCTGCATTTGTAAATACACTTTCTATATAATTATTGAAAGCATAAAAATTTCTTTTATTGGCTATATTGACTGTCTCTTCTTTATGAAATAGCATTGTAAAAATCATTAACATTACTAATATTGTTAATATTACTCCTATTATTACTTTTTTAGAAATTTTTTGTGCTTTGTTTTCTGCAATCATTATTTCACCACCATTCTTTTACTTCGTTTTCTTTGTATCTGTTGTTGTACTTTTTTTATTTGTACTGCTATTATTTTTCTTTGCTGATGTACTTGTTTTGGTTGTTGCTTTTTTACTTGTTGTCTTCGCTGTTGATTTTGCTTTTTCTGTTCCTGATTTTACTGTAGTTGATTTTGCTGTTGTTACTTTTGTTTCTGTTGGTTTCGTTGTTGCCGTTTTAGCTGTTGTTGTTTTTGTTGTTTCAACTTTTTTACTAGTATTGTTTGACTTTTTTGGTTGTGTTTCTGTATTTTTTATTTCTTCTTTTTTCTCAGTTGCTTTTGGAATTTCTGTCTTTATATTATCTTTTTTATTTTTTCTTTTTAATACTACTAAAATTGCACATAATATAATAAATATAATTAATATTGCTATGATAAAGCTCCAATAATTATCATTTTGTTGTTCTTCATTTTCTATAGTTGTTGGATCATTTATTTTTATTAATACTTCTGTTGTTAATTTTGTTTTTATTGCTTCATATTCACTTTTTAATTTTGCATCTTGTGCTTGTTTAATTGTATTTTGTAAATCTTCCCAACTTTCTACTGTATAATCTTTTTGTTCTAAAATTAAAAGATCTTGTAATATTTTATCTAATTCTGGTTTTTCAAATTTTTCTGGTATTAATTTACTTATATTAAGCTTATCTTTTAATTTATTATATTCTTCTATTGTATCTGCTTTTTCTGCTTGGTTAATTATATCTTGTAATTCTTCCCATGTTTGTTTTGTGTAATCTGATTCTACTTTTGTTGCTAATTCTGTTTTTAATGCATCTAATTCTGGCTTTTCTATTATGTTTTCTTCTTCATTATCTTCGTCTTTTTCTGAATCTTCTTGCTTATTTGTATCGCTTGTTCCATTATTTTGACTTGGCTTGTTGGAAGTACCATTGTCGGTACTTCCACTTGTATTGCCATTATTTTGAGGTTTATTAGTTGTATTATTATCTGGTTTTTTATCAGGTTGTTTATCTGGTTGTTCAGGATCCTTATCTGGCTTTTTATCTGGCTCTTTGTCTGGTTCCTTTGCTGGTTCTTCTTCAATTGTCAATGTTGCTTGACTGTTTCCTATGGAAGTTTCTATTGGAGCTACAATTAAGCCACTTAACTGTATTGTTCCTGTTCCTGATTCTTCTGCTTCAAATGTAAATGTAACACTTGATAAATCTGCAATACCTTCCATATTAAGATAAGCAAACATATTACTTTGTGGTCTATAGCTTCCAGCAGATGTTGAAATAAATCTTAATTTGCTTGAATCAAAATCTAATCTAAATTGTGCTGAATCTACTTTTCCTCCAAATGATATTGTTACTGATACTTGATCTCCAACAGTTACCTGACTTGTTGACATACTTAAATTTGTTGTAGCAGCTTTTACACTGTTTGTTAGAGTCATAACTGATAAAACAATCATCAAAAATATTGTTATAAATTTTTTCGTTGTTTTCATTTTTTAATTTCTCCTTTTATTCATTCACTGTTACATCTTCTGTTTCTGTTGGATTTGTTAGTTGTTCCTCTGGTTGAAGTTCTTCTACAAGGAATCCTCTATTTTCTTCTGTGGGGTCAATTTGATTTATTTCTATCGATTGTTCATTATTTAGTTCTTCGTTACTTTCTATTATATTTAATTGTGGCGTGTCTGGTCTTAAATTGCCTTGTCCTAATAGCCATAATATTAATAGAGCGACTACCAAGATAATAATGATCATTATGATGATTTTATTTTTCATATTCATCTTTTCCATTATCTTCTCCTATTTTTTTATATTTTATGGTTGACTTGGTTGAATCATAAAGTTATCTATTCTTGATATTTTTTGGTTTATATCTTCAATTATAATATTGCATATAACATTAGAACCTTGTTCACAAGTTATTTTATAAACTAATGTATTGTCTTCGCCTACCGTTAATCCTGGAGTTTCTCGTTGAATATTCTGTTCTTCTACAAGCATAAATGATTCTATGTGACCATTTCTACTAGTTGTTACATATATGTTCTTGATATTATTAATATTTGGTACTTTTAATGTTACTTCTGTTGCATCAAATGTGTGTTGCCATCCTATTTGTCCATTTGCTTCCAATGTCCATCCTGGTGTTCTATTATCAATTTTTATATATCTTACAATTATAACTTCAGGATCATTTTGATCTGCTACTGCAATTCTATAAATTCCGTCTTGATATAACCATGTAGCTTTTTCTGTGTCTTCTTTACCTTTGTTGGTGTATGTTGCTTCTTGTGATTTTGCTAATTCTTCATATTTTGTCTTTGCTTCATCTAGTCCTATATCCTCTAAATCAAATTTATGAATTGTTACTGTTCCTTTAGTCCATCCTAAATGAATTGATGATAATACATTATTCCAATATCCTTTTTCTTTTTCTATTGTAATTTCACTACCTATACCGTCTTGATCTATTGATTGAATTATTGGAGGATAATCTTTTACCATAATTGTTACTTCAAATGGATCGCTTACATTATTATGCTTATCTGTTGCTGTATAAGTTATTGTATTTTTTCCTTCCTTACTTGTATCTATTGAACCTGTCCACTTAATTGTAATTTCTTCTGATAAATCATAATCATCTGTAGCAATTATAAATGATTTATAATCTATTTCTGTTGTATTTATCATTACAACATCCGAACCTGCTGATTTTATTGTTGGTTTTTCTTGGTCAGTAATTGTAAATCCATTTAAAGAAATATCGCTTGATGTAAAGTTTCTTCCATTAGCTTTTACTGTTACTCCATATGTTCCTATGTCATTTGGTGTTTCTTCTAGTATTTGTCCATTTATAAGGTTTTTATAAATTACATCAAATGTAATACCTTTATTTGTTTCACTATTGTATTTTTCAACTAATGTAATATTTTCTACTTTATGTTCTTTTCCTACCTTTGGTATATCTGGATCTTTTCTTTCCCATTTAGCAATATAATCTTTTAATGTTTTTCCTTCTGCATCTACTCCATTTGTAAAGTTTTTGTTATCTATAGTGAAGTTTAAATCACTTACAGTTAAAGTTGCTGGATTAATAATTAATTTACCTACTGTTAATTCTGCTCTTTCATATTTTTTGCTTTCTTCTACAATAAGTTTTATATCATATTCTCCTGCATCAATTTGACTTTGTTCACCATTATATTGAATAGCATATGATCCTAAATCCTCTGTTCTTACTTCACCTGTTACACTTACTGTTGCTTGTTTTGGTTGGTTATCATATATATAAACATTATTTGATATTGTAAAGTATGATTCTTTTAATGTATCTTTTATAACATTTAATGTTAATACTGTTTTGCTTTCTTTATAATTGTTGTCACCTGTATACGTTACTGTAATTTGTACTTCTCCTGCTGATAAAATTCCAGTTATATTTCCTTCTGACATTGTAATAATGCCTTCTTGGTTAAGTGTATATGTAACATCACCTTTTTTATTTTGTAGGTTTTCTTGATCAAATATGATTGTTGGGAAATCAGTTGTAGTAATTACTATTTCTTCTTGACTTAAATGTACTTCAGGTGCTTCTTGTTCTGCTTTCTCTATTTCTAGTTTTACATTTTTTACATCTATTGTACTAGGTTCATAGTAATCTCCTTGCTCTGTTATAATCCTAATAAAATAACTTCCTGCATTTGTTGGTGCTTCTGTCCATGTTTCTCCTTCTCCTGTTGTACTATATTGAACTGTAATTTTTCCTATTCCATCAAATTTTGGTGTTACTTTAACTTCTTTTGGATTTCCATCATAAACATATTTTGTATTTTCAATATTGAAGTTGCTTTCTACTAAGGCTCCTCTTATGATTGACCAATGTCCTGTTAATTGGCTAGGTTCTACAGTATCATAACTTTCTGATAATGTTCCATTTGCTTTAATTTTAAAGTCTGCAGTTACTTCATATTCTCCTACTTCTTTTTTTACATTTCCACTATATGTTATTTCTAATCCTTCTATATCAGGAATATTTTGTAAAACATTTGCTAAACCATTATATGTTAACTCTTCACCATTATATATTAACTTTGATTCATCACCGTCTGGGAATTTTACGCTTTCTGGAAGTTTATAAATTCCCTTATCAATTGTATATGTTCCTAAATCTAAATCAGCTTTATTATAGTGTGTTCCTTCTTCTACATGAAGTATAACTTTATATTGTCCTACAGCTTTTAATTCAGCATTTTCTTGTTCTACTTCTGTGTTTGCTCCTAATTTGTTATATTGTATTGTAATGTTTCCAATTTTTCCTTCAATTTCTGGTTTTGGTTCTACTGTAATACTATGAACTTGTCCATCATATTTTCCATGTTCAGATAAGTCAAATGTAAAATCAGTTGTTTGTAAATCATCTCTGATTACTTTGATTGTATATTCCTCACTTGTTTGTGCACTATAATTATCTGTTGCACCAAATGTTACAGTTATCTTTGCTTCTCCTACTTGAAGTGGTGTAATAGTTCCATCTTGTCCTATATTGATAATTTCTTCACTATTATTTTGGTATGTAATAGTTCCATTATCTATTGGACTATTTCCTAGTTGTACTTTAGCATTTTGTTCTGTCATTTTAACTTCTGTAGGTCCTGTAATTTCTGGTTTATTTTGTGGTTTTGGTAAAATCTTATAATCTGCTTCAGTAACTGTTACATTATAATTTCTGCTTGTTGATGTTCCTCTTATTTTATATGTTCCATTTGCTGGTTGTATTGCTAATTCATCTGTTACATCTTTTGCATTTTCAATATCTGTTCTATATACTCTTAATGTTACAGCTAAAGCTTCTTCTGTATCTCCTGCCACAATTCCTTCTATTGAACCATCATCTGATTTTACTAAACTTATTTTTTCACTTCCGTCTTCTCCATAATTTACAGTAATTTGTTGTGCTTGTACAGTAATTGGTTTTTGTGTAATTGTGAAACTTCCTACTTCAAATGTTCCACCTTTATATATTGTATTTCCGTTAAATTCTAATTTTACTGTATAAGTTCCTGCATCTTTAGGTACTGTTTCTCCTAAATCTTTTTCATCTGGAGATGTTTCATAATATGTAAGTGTATAATTTTTATCTTCTGGTCCTACTTGTAATACACCTGGTATTGTTGAGTTAATCATAATTGCTGGTTGTGTTCCATTGTATTCAAATTGTGATTGTGTAATTGTAAAATTGTCTTCTAATAGTGTTGCTTTTTCTACTGTTAATTCTTCTGTTTCTACTGTTGTGCTTTCTAAATAATTGTCTGTTTCTTGATATTTTACAGTAAATTTAACTGTTCCTTCTCCAACTAATGTAATTGTTCCATTAGTTGAGTCTATTTTTGCTACGTCTTCTTTGTTTTCAACTGTTCCATAAACAAGTTTTGCTTCTTCATGAGGTTCTGGACTTGGTTCTACTTGTATTTGTGGTATTTCTTCTCCTGTCATTAATACATGTGTTTTGTTTAAATGTACAACTGGAGTTACTTGTTCTGCTTTGTTTATTTTATATTGTCCCTCTATTACTGTTACATTATAGTTTGTACTTGCTGATGTTCCTCTAATTTTGTAAGTTCCTTTTACTGGTTGTGTTGATAAACTTTCAGTTACATCTTCTGGAGTTGGATATCCATTAGCTTCACTATCAATTCTATATACCTTTAAAGTTACTGCTAGTGCGCTTTCTTCATCTCCTGATACAAGTCCTTCAACTGGTTGTAATAATTTTAATTTATCTTTTCCGTCTTCTCCATATTTTACAGTTACATCTTGTGCCTGTACTGTAATTTCTTTTTGAGTTAATGTGTATTTTCCTAATTGCTTTTGAATATTAAAGTTTCCGTCTTTTCCTTCTTCAATTTGGATTTCTACATCTATATCATATTCTTGTTCTACTTGTAGTTTATTTGTTACTGTTCCTGCATATATTTTTTCTTCTTCCACTTTAATATATGGTTTTCCATTAAGTTGTGGTAATGTAATTCCTTCTAATTGATTTGGTTCTATTGTTGCTTGTAATTCTGGTATAGGATTTCCATATACACCACTTGTACTTTGTGTTGTGACTTTAATTGTTCTTTGGTTAATTGTATATGCTTTATTTTCTACTGTTGTTACTTCATAGTTTTGATTTGTAGAACTTGCTTTTATCATATATGTTCCAACATCTGTTGTATTTGTTACTGATTCTCCCTCATCTGTATATACCGCAAATGTTAATTCATTTAAGTTCTCAGAATCTAATAGTCCTTCTGCTTTTCCTACTGTTTCTGAAGCATTTTGTATTGTATATTGTATTCCTTCTAGTTGAATTTGATCTCCATATATAGAGCTTAAATCTTGTGATGTTATTGTAATTTTTACTGGTCTTGGTGTTATTTCATATTGATTATTTTCTTCTACCAATGTAACTTCGAAATTATTTGAATATTGTTTAATCTTAATTGTATATGTTCCTACAGTTGGTTTTACCCCTTCTTTTACTTCTGTTGTTTGTCCATCTTTATCTAATTCAAATACAATTTTTAAACTATCTTTTAATTTTCCAATATCTTCACTTGTCTTTATGTCTTCTGCTTTAAACTCTATTTGTTTTAACTGTTCTCCATATACACTTGTTAAATCTTGAGATGTAATTGTTACTTTTACTTGTTTTTGAACAATTTTAATAATTGCTACTTTAATTTCGTTATCTCTATCTTCTTGTTTTAGAGCAGGATTAAAGTTTGTTCCTTCTGCTATACTTGCTTTTACTACATATTCTCCTACTTCTGTTGGTGCATTTCCTTCTAAAGCTTGTTCTTCTTTTTGTCCTTGACCTTCAGGTTTGTCTACTAATTTGTAGTATTTAACAGTTATATCTCCTAATGATTCATCCTCTTTTTTAGTAATATCTATTTTCTTTTCTTGTGCATCATATGTGTATGTATATGTTTTTATTTGTGTTTCTTTATCTGGTTCTTCTTTTTCTGCTGGACTTACTGCAGATACATCTAAATCACTTAATGTAGGATCAATTTTTCCAACATTTACTTTTACTTCTATTGTTTTTTCATTGTAATTTCTATTATCTGTTGGAGTAAATTTAGCATTAAATGTGTGTGGACTTCCTGCTACTTCACCTACTAGTGTTGAGCCATCACTCTCCCAAGTAAATGTTCCTTGTGTATATTCTCCTTCTAGTTTTTGATTTAAGTCATCCTTTAAGCTATCTAAATTCTCTTTATATTTTGCTTCTAGTGTAATATCAGTTGGTAATGTTGGATCTATTTTTGTTACTGTATATTTTTTGTTATCCTCAATTGTTCCTTCACTATATTTTACTGTATAGTTATTTGCTTTTCCGCCAGATAATTTTAGGATGATGTTATAGTCTCCTGCTTGTAAGTTTCCTGTTTCATTTTGATATGATGGATCTTCTAATTCTAAGCTTACTGTTACATTTTCTAAATCTTTGCTTACAATGTCTTCTTCTTTAATTGTGTAATCAGTATCTTTATTAAATGTTACTGTGTGTTCCTTAGAATATATTCCATATTCACTTGTTAATTTTTTGCTAATTGTTACTTCAATTGGTCTTTGTGTGATTGTAAAGTTTCCTGCTTCAAATGTTCCTGCATTATATGTTGCATTTCCATTAAATTCTACTTTTACCTTATATGTTCCTGCATCTGTTGGTGCTGTTTCTAAAGGTTCTTCTTCTAGTCCTTGTACTTTATAGTATTTTACAGTATATGTTGCTGGTAAAATATTTTCTACTGTTGAAGTAATAGTTACCTCTTGTTCTTCTCCATCATATTGTACAGTATATGGATCATTTTTAATTTTGAAATTATCCATTGGTAGGTCTACTCTGCTTACAGTTAAAGTTTTTGATGTTGCTACGTCACTTGCTTTATAATTGTCTGTTTCTTTATATTGTGCTGTAAACTCTACTGTTCCTTCTCCAACTAAAGTGATTGTTCCATTTGTTTCATCTATTGTTGCTACATCTTTTTTATTTTCAACTGTCCCATAAACAATATTTGCTTCTTCATAAGGTTCTGAATTTACTGTTAGTTTTGGTGCTTCTTCTACCATTGTTACAGATTCTTTACTTAATTCAATAATAGGTGTTACTTGTGTTGCCTTGTCTATTGTGAACTCTTTTTCTGCTGTTTTTGGTTCCCCTGAATAATTTCCACTTACTGTTACTGTTACAGTTACTTTGTATTTTCCTGCATTTGTTGGTGCTTCTTTTAGTAATGTTTCTTGTTTTTTTGATGGTTCTCCACTTATTGAATAGTATTTTATATCTTCTACTGCATTTTTCTTTACATCATCTGAACTATATGTAACTGTTGCTTCTACTTTATGGTCTGGTATATAGGTTGTATCTTCTGGAAGTTTTATTGTAATATCTTCATCTGTTATTGCTTTTGGTGTTACTTCAAATCTTCCTACTTCTATTTCACTTCCTGCATTATAGTTTTTTCCACCTGTTAAGTCTATTTTTACAACATATTTGCCTACGTCTTTTACTTCTTTTATTTCATTTAATTGTTCTGGTAATTCTGGACCTTCTGTAGTTACTTTATAGTATTTTTTATTATCTAATGTTCCTATACTTTCTGTTAATCCTTCATCTTTTAACTCTGTATTATATATATCTTTTGCTGTTACATTAACATCTATATTTTCTCCTGTATATGTTACTTTTGCATATTCTTTTTCTTGTGTCTCTGCTGGAGTTTGTGCTAATGTAGTTTCTTCCCCTATTGTTCCTTCCACATTTTTATATGTTGGATCTATTTTTGACACTTTTATATATACAGTTATTTCTTTTGAAGTATAGTTTGTGTTATCTGATGGAATGAATACTACTGTAAATTCATTTCCTTGTCCATCTGGTTCTGTTGCTTCTCCTACTTGTTTTGTTTTTGCATCTTCGCCTTCTTGTAGTTTCCAGCTAAAGTTTCCTGCTGTTGCAGTAGTTTTCTCGTCTACTCCTTGCTCATTTCCTTGTTGCTCCTCTGGTAATGTTACATCATTTAAAGTTTGTCCATATTTTGCTGCTAATGATTGTAATTCTTCTTGTGATGTTTTTGAAATAATTGGATCTGCTTTTTCGATTGTATATTTTCCTGGTGTTACTGTTACAGTATAATTTGTACTTTCTCCTAGTTCTCCTTTAATTTCGTAAGTTCCATTTGCTGGTTGTGTTGCTAATTTATCTGTTACATCTTCTGGAGTTGGATATCCATTGGCTCCATTATCAGTTCTATATACTTTTAGTGTTACAGCTAGTGCGCTTTCTTCATCTCCTGATACAAGTCCTTCTATTGGTTGTAATAATTGTAATTGTCCTTTTCCATCTTCTCCATATTTTACAGTTACATCTTGTGCTTTTACTGTAATTTTTTTCTTGTCTACAGTATAATTACCTGTTGTTTTTTGAAGTTCAAAATTACTTGTTAATCCTGATATATCTACATCTATTGTATAAGATTGTCCTACTTTTATTTTGTTCGATGGATCTTCTCCTTCATGTAGTCTTGCCTCTCCTACTATGATATATGGAGTACCATTTAGTGTTGGTAATGTAATAGTTGATACTTCATCTGGTGTTACTGTTGCTGTTAATTTAGGAATTATTTCTCCATAAGTACCTTTTACATCCTCTATTGTTACAACAAATGGTCTTGGTTTAATTGTATATGCTTTGTTTTCTGCTGTTGTTACATTGTAATTTTTATTTGTTGAACTTGCCTTTATCATATATTTTCCAGCATCTGTTGTACTTGTTGCTAAGTTTATTTCATCTGTATATACTGCAAATGTTAATTCATCTAGACTTTCGCCTTTTAGTAATCCTTTTGCTTCTCCATCTTCTGGTGATTGTTCAATACTATTTTCTATATCATTTATATCTTCAATATCATTTCCATATATACTCTCTTTTGAACCTGTTACAGTTACAGTTACTGGTCTTGGAGTAATTGTATATGTCTTATATGGAGCTATATTTTCTAATGTTACTGCATAATTACTAGAATGTGATTTTATTACAATGTTATATGTGTCTGCATTTGGTTTTGCTTCTTCATTTATTTCAATTTGATTTTCAAGGCTATCTGCTCTTTGTAATGCAAATACAATATTTAAATCTTTTTTTAGTTGCTCTAATTCGTTTTGAATTGCTTCTCCATTTTCTTTTACTGCATAGTCAATTGTTGATATTTTTTCACCATATACACTTGTTAAACTATCAGATGTAATATTAATTGTTACTTGTTTTTGAACAATTTTTATTACTGCTACTTTAATTTCGCTTTCAGTTGCCTTAAAGTTTGTGCCTTCTTCTATACTTACTTTAACTTTATATGTTCCTACATTTGTTGGTACTTTTCCGCCTTCTAATAGTTGTTCTTCTTGTTCTTCGCCTCTATCAATTACTTGATAATATTTAGTAGTTATTGTTCCTAATGTTTCATCACTTTTACCAATATTGATTTTCTTTCCTTTTGTATCATAAGTATATGTATAAGTTGTAACTGGTGAACCTTCTATATCTTCTGTCTCTGTGTCTGGAGTTACTTTTAAATCACTTAATACAGGATCAATTTTTGCAACATTTATTTTTACTGTTACTTCTTGTCCTGATTTATAGTTTCTTGTATCTGTTGGTGTATATGTTGCATTAAATGTATGTGGTTCTCCTGTTGTTGCATTTCCTACTGTTTTTTTACTTGCTTGTTCATCTGGTCCTAATTTCCATTCAAAATTTCCTGGTGTATATTCTCCATTTAAAGCATTTTGTAATTGTGTATTTAAGCTTTCTAAAGTATCTTTATATTTTGCTTCTAGTGTAATATCTTCTGGCAATTTTGGATTTGCTTGTGTTACACTATATTTTTTATTTTCAGGTTCTGTTGTTTCACTATATTCAATGATATAGTTACTTGATTTATCTCCTGATATGCTTAAAGCTATATCATAGTTTTCAACTTGTAAGTTTCCTGTTTCATCTAAATATTCTGGAGATACTAAACTTAAGTTTACTGTTACATATTCTTCATCAGCTGAAACAATATTTTCTTCTCCTATTTTATAGTCTGCTTCTGGTGTGAAAGTTAATTTTTTCTCACTATTGTCATATGTACCATATACACTTGTTAATTTGTGATCTATCGTTATTTCTATTTTTCTTTGTTTGATTGTAAACTCTCCTGCTTCAAACATTCCTGCTTCATAGTTTACATCACCTTTAAATACTACTTTTACTTTATATGTTCCTGCTTCATTTGGTAATTTACCTTCTAATTTTGTTTCATCTGGCATTTTGTAGTATTCAATTTCATAGTTTTCAGGATCAATTCCTTCTACTGTTGATTTTATAGTTACTGTTTTATCTGTTCCATCATAAATTATATTTGATACATCAGTTTCTATTGTAAAGTTTGCTGGATCTAATATATCTTTTGATACTTTTAAAACATTTGTTAATACTTCTTCACTCGCATTATAATTTGCTGTTTCATTATATTGTACCTTAAATTGTACTGTTCCTTCACCAACTAATTTTATTGTTCCTTCTGTTTCATCTATAGTTGCTACATTTGGAGCTGTGCTTGTATATTTAAGTGTAGCTTCTTCATTTGGAGTTGAGCTTACTGTTATTGTTGGCATTTCTTTATCTGTCATTTTTGCTGTTTCTGAATTTAATGAAACAATAGGTATTACTTGTGTTGCCTTGTCTATTGTGAACTCTTTTTCTGCTGTTTTTGGATCTCCTGAATAATTTCCATTTACTGTTACTGTTACAGTTACTTTGTATGTTCCTGCATTTGTTGGTGCTTCTTCTAATTCTTCTGATGGTTCTCTAGTATATTGTATATCTGCTTTTGCATTATTTCCTATATCTTCTGAACTATATTCAACTGTTGCTTCTACTTTATGCTCTGGGTTATATGTTGTATGATCTTCTGGAAGTTTTATTGTAATATCTTCATCTGTTATTTCTTTTGGTGTTACTTCAAATCTTCCTACTTCTATTTCATTTCCTGAATTGTAGTTGTTTCCACCTGTTAAGTCTACTTTTACAACATATTTTCCTACATTTCTTACTGATTCAATTTCATCTAATTTTTCTGATAATTCTGGACCTTGTTCAGTTACTTTATAGTATTTTTTATTTGTTACTTCTCCAATACTGTTAGTTACTTCGTCATCTCTTAATTCTTCATTATATATATCTTTTGCTGTTACATTAACATCTATATTGCTTCCTGTATATGTTACTTCTGTATATTGTTTTTCTAGTGTTTCTGTTGGAGTTTGTGCTAATGTAGTTTCTCCTATTTTTCCTTCCACATTTTTATCTGTTGGATTTATCTTAGATACCATTATTTTTGCGTTTAATGTTTTCTCGTTATAGTTAGTTGTATCGTCAGGTACAAATACTACTACAAATTGGTTTCCTTCTTCTGTTACATTTCCTACTTTGGTTGTTCCTTCAAGTTGCCATTTATAGCTTCCTGGTGTAAGTTTCTTTGTTTCTTGTAGTTCTTCTCCTGTTTGTTTTTCTGGTAATTTTACATCATTTAATGTTTGTCCATAGTTGGCTTTTAATGATTGTAAGCTACTTTCTTTTTCTGTAGAAATAACTGGTTCCGCTTTTTCGATTGTATATTTTCCTGGCATTACTGTTACATCATAATTTGCACTTGTTGATGTTCCTCTTATTTCATAAGCTCCATTTGCTGGTTGTTCCGTTAAACTATCTGTTACGTCTGTATTTTCGCTATCAGTTCTATATACCTTTAATGTTACTGCTAAGTCTTGTTTTGTATCTTTTCCTACTAGTCCTTCTATTGGTTCTGATAATTGTAATTTTTCTTTTCCGTCTTCTCCATATTTTACAGTTACATTTTCTGCTTTTACTTCTATTGGTTTTTTAGTTACTTCATATTGTCCATCTGTAAATTCTGTTTTATAATTGTTAGGATTTTTATCTTTTATTTCTAATTTTACTACTACTTTATGTGTTCCTACTGGTAATGGGTCTTCTGATGTTGGATCATATATTTCTCCAATATGATCTTTATCTGTTCTTTCAATTACAGTTTTTATTTCTGCCATTATTGGATAGAATGTTCCAGTAATTGTATAGCTTGGTACTGTTACTTTTTCTCCATATACACTATTACTGCTTTGTGCTTGTGCTTTTAAAATTTGTGGTGTTATTTTATAATTTGTATTAGATTCAGTTGTTACTTGGTAGTTTTGATTATCTGATGTTGCTTTTATCATGTAATCTCCCACATCAGTCATGTTATCTGCTATTTCTTCTGGTTCTGTATTTTTTAGCACTACAAATACAAGGTTTAAATTGTCTTCATTTATTAAACCTTTTTCTTCTTCTTGCATGTCTTCTGCTTTTTCTATTTCATGTTCTATGTTACTTACATCAGCAATATTTTCTCCATATACACTTGTTGCTGTTCCTGTTATTGTTATTTTTACAGGTCTTGGGGTTACTATATATTTTCCTTGTCCTTCAGTAACAGATACAGTGTAATTTTTATTACTGCATTCTACATCTATATCATAGTTACTTTCATTTACTGACAATGGTTCTTGTAAACTTTCTGCACCTTTTACTTTGAATGTTAATTCACTATGACTTGGTTGAACTTCATCATCTTCTTTTACTATTTCATATTCTTCTTCAGACAAGTTTAAGTTTGTTATATCACTTTCTTGTCCATATATTACTGTTTTAGTTGTTTTTATTTTTATCGTGATATTCTTTGGATTAATTGTTAATGTTCCAATTGTGTAATCTTGTGCCTTATATACATTATTTCCTTTGAATTTTACAACTATTTGATAATTTCCTACTTCTGTTGGACTTTCTTCTTTTTGTCCCTCTTTATAGTATTCTATTGTATAATCTTCTCCTGATTTTATAGAAGAATTTTTTGAAGTTACATCTATACTTTTTGCTTTTCCATCATAAGTTTGATTTAATTCTCCATCAATTTCAAAGTTATCTTGATTCAACGTATCTAATTCTATATTTAATGTGATGCTTTCAGCTTTTTTTGCATTATAGTTTTCTGTTGCTTCAAATTCAGCTGTAAATTGAGGATTCTCTTCTCCTTTACTTATTACAGTAATTTCTCCATTTTGTGGATCTATTGTTGCAACTCCTTCTATTCCACCACTATATTTAATGTTTGCGTTTTCTTTTTGTTGTCCATCATTTTCTACTATTAATTTAACTCCTGTAGCTGTTGTCACAACTGTGTTTGCTTCGTTTACCCCCCCTAATTGTATTTCTGGGGTTGTTTGCTCATTAGATCTTCCAATTACAAAATTTCCATCAAATGTGACATTTGTAATTGTTCCTGTATAGTTTCCTTTTCCTGATATTTCATATTGATTAACAGTATATGTTCCTGCATTTATTAAATCTGTTTTAGTATCTGTTCCGTCTGTAAACTTTTGTCTATTAAATTCTGTTATATTAATATTTAGATCTTCTAATGTTAAGCCATTTACTGATGTTTCAGTTAATTCTTTTTTCAAGTATGAGCTTTTATCAGTTTCATCATAATAAACATCTTCTGTATTTGAAATTTTTATTTTAATTGTTTCTTCTGATAAATCTTTTGCAAATATTTCAAATCTTCCAACTTCTATATTTTGAGCTGAATTATAGTTTTTTCCATCTGTAAAATCTGCTGTTACTATATATATTCCTATTTCAGTTGGTGCTTCTTCTAATCCAGATTCAAAATCTTCTAATACTTTTTCAAAAGAATCTACTTTATGATATTTTATGTTTTCTGCTTTTCCTATTGTTGTATCTTCTTTATTTACTCCAAATGTTTCTACATCAATACTATGAGATTGTCTATCATATTCAATTCTTGTAAATGGTTCTTGTTTACTTAGTTCTTCTTGTCCTTCTCCTTTTGTATATTTTCCAACAATGTTATTTGTATTTGGAGTTGCTTTTTTAATTGTGTATGATCCTAAATCTAATGTTGTATCACTATAATTTGTTCCATTTGATATTTCTACTGTAATATTATATGTATCTGCATCTTTTGGAGCATTTTCTTCATTATTGTATTTTACAGTTATTGTTTTTCCAAATCCGCTTAATCCGTCTTGTGCATTAACTGTAATTGGTTGTTGCTTTCCATTATATGTTGTATCTGTTATTGTATATGATAAGTCTTCTATTGTTGGTATTTTTTTACTTACAATAATCTTAGCTTGATGCTCTAAAACATTATAGTTGTCTGTATCATTTGCTGTAAATAATACTGTAAATTCATTTCCTTGTTCATTAGCATTTCCTACTAATGTAGTTTCTGCTGTTTGATTTTCATCTAATTTCCAACTAAATGTTCCAGCTGTTTCTTCCTCTGTTGTTTCTTTTACTGTTTCTGGGAATTTTACAGTTGCTAGATTATCTAAATATGTTGCTGTTAATTTGTTTAAAGCTTCTTCTGTTTCATTTGAAAGCTTTGGAGTTGCTTTTTTTACATTTACATTTAGTTCTACATTGTTTACATCTTCATATCTATCATCTTGTGATTTATAGTTTGCCATATATGTCTTTGTGTTTACTGTTGGTAATGTATTTCCATCTACCCATTCCCAGTTTTCTGGTAAATTTACATTACTTAATTTTCCAAATGGATCATATGTAGTTTCTAAGTTTTCTGGTTTTGAACTTATATATTCTGGATTGCTTTCTCCACTTGTTTTTTGAACTTTTATAGTTCTTTCTTTTTCGTTTTCATTTCCAGCTTCATCTCTTACTACATATTTTATTGTATGATCTTTAAATTCATCATTTTTTAGATTTGCACTTGTGCCTTCTTGTTTAGTATTGTCTATATAAATTTCTATTGTTAAATTTGATGTGTAATTGTCCGATACTTTTATATCACTTGTATTTACAGTATATTCATCAAATACTGTAATTGTTGTTTCATCATTTATTCCATCATTCCATCCTTGAATTTCTGGTTTTGTTTTATCAAATGTAATATTGGTTTGTTTTTCAGCATTACTATTATTATCTTCTTTTCCTATCAATTCAATTGCATAGGAAATAATACCTTCTTCATTTTCATCTGTGAAGGTATAGCTAAAACTATATGTTTTTTCGTCATCTTCTTCATTAATTGTATCTACGTCATATTCTTTATCATTAATTTTGATCTTTGCTTTAGTTTCTTGCACATTTAATTCTACATTTGTTGTAAATGTAACTTTTATTTGATTTCCTGATTTTATGTATGTCTTGTTTATAGGTTCTGTTACCACTGTCTCGCTTTTTATTACAGGTAATTCTACTAATGTGTCTAAATTAATTTGTTTTACTATGTCGTCAAATTTACTTTGTAATTTTTCTTGTTCTGCTTGTTCTATTAAACTTTTAAGTGCATTCCAACTATTTGCAGAATATTTTTTTGCAAGTTCTTCTTGAATTTTTTGCCATTGCTCTTCACTATATTCTTCAATTCCTACTAATTTTCCTAATTCTGCTTTTTTAGCACTTAAACTATCTCTTTGTACTTCTTTATAACTCTTTTGGTCTAATATGTCATTATATGCACTTTGTAGATTTTCTAATTGAGTTTGAATTGCTTCTTGTTCAGATTTATTATCTGATTGCATTTGTGTTGCTTTTTTTAATTCTTCATCAAGTTTTGCCCAATATTCTTCTAAGTAATCAGATTCTTTTAAATTACTATTTGTTATTGCTTGTTTTAGATTTTTTAACCCTGTGTAATCCACAATATACACATATCTTGCTTTTTGTCTAACATTTTTATTGCTATCTGTTGCAGTAAATATAACAAGAGCTTTTCTAGTTTCTTTATTTTTTATTGCTTCATTAACATCTGATACATCTATATTTTCTTTACTAATTGGCTCATTTTCCACGCCATCAAAGACGTCAGAGTATGTTGCTCCGGCATCTTCATATTGATATGTATTTGTATCTTTATCACTTATATCTAAATAAATCGTACTATCTCCATTTAACTTTATTGTAGGAGCTACGATATCTGTTCTGACTTCTAATTTTGCATAATATCCTTTTGATATGATATTAGAAAAGTCTTTTGCATACCATTGTAAATAATATATTCCTGGTTTTGTAGGTATAGTAACATCTGTTTTTCCATCTTGTGGTTTATATATTTTTGTAGAATTTGTTTGGAAATCTTTTAATTCTGGCTCTGTTCCTTCTACCCATCTATATGAAATAAAGTATATGTCTGTTTCATCAGTAAAACTTACAGGAATTTTATCTCCCGCTTTAACAATTGCTGATGTAGGTTTTAAAACTAATTCAGGCATTGTTGTATCTTCTGGTACTGATAATTTTTCAACAGTTTTATAGGGAATTGCAATTTCTAATGATTGATTTATTCCATCCCATGCAAATATGCTTAATTCCCATAAGCCTGGTTCACTAGGTGCTTTTATACTCCAAATTGTTTCTTTTGGTGATCCATCTACTCTTACGGCAGTAGGCTTTTTAGTAGAACTTGGTTCTAAATGTTTATTCCATGTGTAATATACACCTACTACTTTTGTGTCATCTGTAATTTTAAATTTTAAATCAGTTCCTACTAATACTTCTCCTGCTGTTCTTGTACTTCCTTCTGCTATTGGTTGAGGTACAACTACTGGAGCTGTTGTATCAGCTGCTGCACTTATTACTATTGGCATTCCTAAAAGTATTGTTATTGTGATTATTACTGATATTAATACTTTCCTTTGAGTTTTCAGAAAGTCAGACATATTTTTAGACATATTTTTTCCCCCTATTTTTTCATATCTTTTTATTTTTTATACTCCGAATGATAATATTCCGTAAGTATTATATCTAATTATCCTTGTAAAGTCAATGTTTTTAAACAATTTATGTCAACTTTTTCTATACTAAAAAAATAAAAATCCCCCTACGTTATTTATTCCGTAGGGGGTAAACAGTTAAGGAGTTTATTCTTGTGGTGTTACATCGATTACTTCTTCTATTTGTTCTGTTTCTTTCTCACTTTCTTCTCCGCCTAACTCTGGAAGAGATAAATCTGATTCTATAATTTCAGATTCAAAAATCTCTGGTTCTGAGTTTGACGGTTCTGAATTTGAGGGTTCTGAGTTGGTTGGTTCTGAGCTTGTCGGTTCTGAATTCGGCGGTTCTGATGATTCTGGTGTAGAATTGTCTACTGTCATATTGTCGTTTGTTTGGTCATCAGAAGATTCACCACTTGGCGTAATTTCATTTGAACCTGTTGGATTCTCATCATTTGAGGTGATATTCTGTCCTTCGCCTTCGTCTTCTTCCGAATCTAAATCTGGAAGTTTTTCTTGTGGCGATTGTTCTTCTGGGACAGTAGGATTATTTTCTCCCTGTTCTTCTCCTTCTAGATCTGGAAGAGGTTCATTTGGTGTTTCATCTTGCGAAACATTTGGATTTTGTTCTTCCTGTTCTTTGCCAGTTAAATCTGGTAAAGGATCTTCTTTTGGAGGATCTGGTTTTACAGGGGGCTTTTGAGGTTTGTTATCATCCTCACCCGGATCTGTTGGTTTACTTGGTTTTCCTTCAGATGGATTATCTGAATCATCACCATGATCTTTATCAGGATCTTTGCTGGGATCATTTTCTGGATCTTTGCTCGGATCGTTCTCTGGATCCTTGCTGGGATCATTCTCTGGATCCTTGCTGGGATCATTTTCTGGATCCTTGCTCGGATCATTCTCTGGATCCTTGCTGGGATCATTTTCTGTATCTTTGTTAGGATCGTTTTCTGGATCTTTGCTGGGATCATTTTCCGGATCCTTGCTTGGATTGTTTTCTGGATCTTTGCTTGGATTGTTTTCTGGATCTTTGCTCGGATCATTTTCTGGATCTTTGCTGGGATCATTTTCTGGATCTTTGCTCGGATCATTTTCCTGATCCTTGCTAGGATCATTTTCTAGGTCCTTGCTGGGATCACTCTCTGGATCCTTGCTAGGATCATTTTCTGGGTCCTTGCTGGGATCACTCTCTGGATCCTTGCTAGGATCATTCTCCGGTTTCTGACTTGAATCTTGATTTGGATCTTTGGTTTCTAACGTTGAATCGTTCGGATTTGTGGGATTATCCAGTTGTCCCGGATTATTATTCCCACATGACCGTAGGAGAAGCAGGATAATGATAATCACAATTACAACGATAATTATGATCCGTTTTTCCCTTTTTCCTATGGTCTTCTTGTTTTTTTCGTTCACAAGCACCATCTCCTTAGTTTTCAATGTACTATTTTTCCTTAACTGTTTTCTTAAGATAGCGGACATTCTATCTACACTACCTATATGCAAAATAGGCAAAAGAACACCTATGTATACTATTATATAATACAACATCCCAAAAGTCAATTTTTTATGTTTACAAGCTTTTTGATATAAGTATGTAAAAAAATTAGGAATTAGCTTTTAGCTAATTCCTAGTTTTTATCTTTATAATATTTATTTGATACTCTTTAAGCCTATTAATACTAATTTCATGTTTGCCATATCGTTTACATTACATTTACTATTTTTATCTAGGTCTGCTGCTTTTTGTTTTGTATTTGGTAGTTCTTCTGTTTTAATTAAATGTAATTTTATTTTTGCTAAATCATTAACTGTTACTCTACCATCTCCGTCAATGTCACCTGTTACTTCAAGTGTATATTGTGAATCATCTGCTAATTTTAAAATTGTATCAGTGGTAATTAAACTATCTTCTCCTAACATGTTTCCGTGTTGATCTACAAATACTATATCTTGTTCTTTTTCTATTTGAACATTTTCTTTAAAGTCTTTTACTGTTGTTCCAGGAGTTATTTGTGAAATATATCCTTCTTCTACTTTGTATTCGTCAGTTTCTATTAAATCTGGTGATCCTGGTTTTGCTAATCCAGTATTTGGATTATCCATTCCTGTTCCAATCCAATTTACCTTTGCTGTTGCTTTTCCTTTATTTCCTGCTTTATCTTGGAATTCAAAAGTAAATTCTCCGTTTGTTTCAAATGTATATGTGTATCCATTTCCCTTATCACTATTATTTAATACGATTACTTCTTCACTAGGAACTAAAGTTGCTATTACTTCTGCATCTACTCCTGTTCCAGAGCTATATTCTATAGTTGCTGTTGGTTTTACTTTGTCAATCCAATCAACTACTGCTGTTGTTGATCCTTCTTTTTTAGTTTTGTTATCGTAGAATTCGAATGTAAAGTCTCCATTGTCTTCAAATACATATTCATTACTGTCATGGTTTGTAATAGTAATATCTGTACTTGGATTTGTAAGTCTTGCTATAACATTTCCATTTGTTAATTTTGTTGTATTAAATTCAATTCCTGCTGTAGGATGTGGATTTTTTGTTGTATCTTGATAAATATTAAACATTCTTGCTGCCATAAAGTTTCCACCATATGCTGCTGAAGTTTTTACTCCTACTATCTTTATATATTTTACAATTGGTTTTTCTTCACCTTCAAATTCTATTGATTTAGTTGTATCATTATTATCCCATGTTGCACTTCCAATTTCAGTATATTCTTTTCCGTCTGTGCTTCCTAGAATTTGAGCTTCTAGAATTTTACCATTTCCTCCTCCTGCTGGTACATATTCAATTGCTGATAAATCGATGGTTTTATCTAGTTTTATAATAATATATTTTTCTGTGTCTGATCCATTCCAAGCAGAGTGCCATCTTGTATTTATATTTCCATCTATACTATTTGTTGCATGACCTTGATTTCCTGTTGCTTCTGTTGAAACAGCTTCAATTGATAAATGAGATACTGGAATATATTTTCTTGTATTTGGTTGATTATCTTCTTTAAATTCATATGTTATAGGATCACTTGCTAAAGTTGTTCCTGTTGCTGCTTGTCTAATTTGTATTTTTTTATCTCCTGTTAAGTCTGGAGATGCTTCTTTATATGATGTCCATTTTTCTTCATTTTCAAAACGCCATTCTGTTTTTTCGTTAGTACCTAATATACGATTTTCTAGGTCATTATTGTATAAATTACTTAAATTTTTTTGTTCTGTTATATCTATTTTGAATATATTATTTTCATCATCATAACTTGTTCCATATATATGAATATAAATATCATCTTCTGCATTAATGCTATTTAGTTGATCATCTGGTAATTCAAATTTATGTTCTTCACCAGCTTCAAATATAACATCATGCCAATGTTCTTTTCCATCTATACTATAATCCCAGTGAATTCCTGATTCGTCGTAATTGCTTGATAATACAATCTTTCCTGCGTCATCTCCATCAAATGAGAAACTTGCAAGTTTATCGTTCATTTGTCCTAATAAATATTTAGCTACTGTTTGTGTAATACTTGGTTGATATACTTTTGTATTATCTGTCCATGTGCTTCCTTCTTTTAATGTATTTTCTTGTAATACTGCAAATTTAAATGAATATTCTGTTGTTTTTAATTCTGGTTTAATTAAATTTGATAATTGATACATTGGTAATGGGAAGCATTTTAAGTTTTCGCATATATCTTTTGCTAATTCAAAATATTCCTCTTCTGATGTATTTTTATTTGCTTTATATAAATTGATTAATCCATACCAAGCATCAATATTAATTGGTTCTATTTTTAATGCATCTCTGTAAATTTTTTCTTGTTTTTCTGGATTATCTTTATATATATCTGCTGTCATAATAATTTCTTCGGCTTTTTCATAATTTTCATAATCATTTAATGCTTCTTGTGCTAATACAATATATGTTGCACAATATCCTTCTGCATAGCTATCACTACCCCATCCTAGAGGCATTCTTACAGATAGTTTTTCTGTTTTTCCTGATAATGCCCATCCACTTACGTCATTGTCGATTGTCCAATATCCATTTCCTTCTGCATCTTTTCTATAATATATAAGTGCTGCGTGACCTGGTTGACTGATTACAGATGATGGAGTTCCGTGAACACCACGTATGTTAGAGCCTATTTTAGATATACCACCACAAACGGCTCCTCCTTCAATGTTCATCCATAATTTATAAACTCCTGGTTTATATGTTACTCCATATTTTAAGAATCCATATTTGTCATCCCATTTTTGTTTGTTAGCTTCTGAATGAAATTCTGGTCTTCCATAATCTGGGTCTATATATTTCATGTAAGGGTGTGGTTGTAAATATTTTTCTTCTTGATTTGGATGATCGTCTATATATTTTTGAGTATATTCATTCAACCATAAAATTTCTTCATCATCTATTATGTTGTTCATTACAAAACGCATTTCTTCTACTTTTAGGTCTTCAAACCATGGTGTATGATTTTGGTTTGCAGAAACAACGAATTTTCCATCTTTGTGCAATTCTTTAAATATTTCATAACGAGTTACTGGATCTGATTGATTTTCTTCACTTGTAGTATCCATCCATAAAGCTACTTGTGCAGAGTGTGTTAATGAAATAGTTATCATCATCTTTTTGTATAGTTCTCCATAGACTGTACCATGTGATGTTTTTTCTTTGATATCTAAATCATCTTTATGTTCTTTATATAGTCTTGCTAATGCTTGTATTGATGATACATAGTTACCATCTGGTTCTCCACCTAATACATAAAGACGTAAATTGTCTACATCTGACATTAACCATTGTAAAGCTATTTTGTTATCTTCATCATATCTTGCAACAGCTTGTAGAATATCATAACCCGCATTGTTTACTAATTCTCTTTGTAATAATGTTAATTCATAATTTCCTGTAATTTCTTGTCCTTCATATTGTTTTAAGATTTTGTCATAATCTTCTACATGTTTAATAAAATCAACTTCAGATTCTTTATCTTCTACATATCCTTCTTTAGTTAGTTTAGCATCTGCATAGATTGCTTCATCATACCATTCTGCCCACCAATCTTTGCTATTACTACTTGCTTCTAACTTAAGGTATTTTACACCTTTGATATTAATATTAATTAGTTGTGCTTCACTCCATCCATAAAGTACATTGGTTTCTGCTTGTTTTTCCCAATTTTCTCCATTGTCAGAAGTATATATATAAAATCTTACACCTGTGTTAAAATAATTACTTTGTTCTTCAATATCTACTCCTACATAAGAAGTGAAGTAATCGAAATCATAATTTCTTAAATCATATACAAGATTAGAAGATGCCCAAGCTGTCATTCCCTTTAAAAATACTTGTGGTTTATCATTTACTTTAAGAGTTATTAATTTATCACTATCATTTCTATCTAATTTTATTCTGTGTCCAGATGCTACAGATGATTTTTCTTCCATATATGGAATATCTGATAAGTACATTCTTTGTGAATTAGCTGCCTTAACAGTTGTTCCATTTGCGTTTATTATTAAAAATAATAAAAGAAAAGTAAAACATATCAATATTTTCCATATAAATTTTGCTTTTGATGTATTATTTTTTATATTTTTTTCCATATGTAAAATCCTCCATTTTCTAATACTCCTATAATATTATACCACAATATATTGTTAAAGTATACATTTTTCTACTATTTTTTTACTTTTTTCTTATTTTTTTCCTTTAAATTTAAAGTGAATTATTATTTTTTGATTTTCCTTTATTTCTATATAATCTATTAGTTCTTCTATAACTGTTTTGTTTAATTTTGTAATATTTTTTTGTTTTTTTATTTCATCTATCCATTTTACTACTTCTTCTGTCTTTTTTTGTTCCTCTTTATTCTCTTTTTGTATGTGTTCTATCATTCTTTTTAAATTTTCTATTGTTTTGTTATAACTATTTTTATATGATATGTATTCCTCCTTTGTTAAGTCATTGTTTTTCCAATCTTCGTATAACCCCTTTTTTAAAATTTCAATTCTTTCTATTTCTTCTTCTTTTTCTTTTTGTAATTCTTTTTTACTATCTTTTATTTGATTTCCTATTTCTAATTCATTTATAACTCTTTCCATATCAGCATATTTATTAATATTCCATTGTACTGTTCTTAACACAGCTTGTTCTAATTCTGGTATTTTTATTGTGTGTTTCGTACAAAGATTATGCGATTTTTTTTGATATGTTCCACATATGTAATATTGATATATTTTACCTGATTTGTTTTTGCTTGTTTTTTTATGCATTGCTTTTCCGCAATCACTACATTTTAATATTCCTGCCCACATACTTAGAGTCCCATCATTTTGCACTCTTGTATCTTTTTTTCTTAAATTTTGTGCTTTTTCAAATAGTTCTTTTTCTATAATTGGTTCATGTTTATTTTCTACAGTAATCCATTCTTCTTCTGGAATTGGCTCTAATTTATGTATTTTATAGCTTTTTACACGTCTTTTTCCTTGTGTTATATTTCCAATATAAATATCATTTTTTAATATATTTCTTACTGTTGATACTGTCCAAAAATAATCTTCTTTATTACTATGATAATTTTGATATTTTTGTTTTAGTTTTTTTCTTTTATATCCGGTTGGATTTAAAACCCCAATATCATTTAGTTTGTGGCATATTGCAAGACATCCCATCCCATCATTAACACGCCATTCAAAAATTTTTCTTACAATTTTTGCTGCCTCGTCATCTATCACTAATTGATGGTGATCCTCCTCACTTTTTAAATATCCATATGCCGGAAAAGCTCCTACAAATTCTCCTTTTCTTTTTCTTCCATTTAATGCTGTTCTAATTTTCATTGATGTATCTCTGCAATATTCATCATTTATTAAATTTTTAAATGGAATCATAATTGTATTCATATTTGTTTGATTTTTGTAGCTATCTACATTGTCATTAATAGCAATAAATCTAATATTAAATAAAGGAAATATTTGCTCAATATAGTTTCCTACCTCAATATAATTTCTTCCTAATCTAGATAGATCTTTTACAATAATGCAATTAATATTTCCTTTTTTCATATCTTCTAGCATTTCTTCAAATCCTGGTCTTTTAAAGTCAGTTCCACTATAGCCATCATCTATATATTGTTGATAAACTCTTAAATCTTTTTGCCCCTGAATATATTGTTGTATAATTTCTTTTTGACTTGTTATACTGTTACTTTCTAGTTTTGTTTCTCCATTATCACTATCTTCTTGTGATAATCTAATATATTCTGCAACAGACCAAGTTTGCATAGATGTTGTTGTCTCATATTTTGATTTTCTTCCTGCCAAAGTTTGCCTCCTTTAATATTTTTAGCAGACATTCATTTATATCTTTTCCTTCATGTTTATATATAACCTCTACTTGTATATTTTCTATCATAAGTATATTATTTTCCCCTTTTTCTTTAGTTGGATTTTTAGTTTCTTTTTCCAATTTTTCTCCTTTTTAATGTCTTTATTTTTAATTGTTTGTAATAATATTGGACTTTATGTTCTCTTTCTGTTACAATATTTATGGTGATGATTTTATGATAATAGGAATGAGTTGTACTAGAAACTGGTACCAACATTTATTAACAAATATATTTGCAATTTTATCTAACAACAAGGTTGAAAGGTTTTATCTTTTTATCGAAGATGATACTATTGACGGACTTGATTTATTAGAAAATTGTTTTAATACAAAATTTATTTGCAAAAATGTTCACAATATTTTTGCAAATTATGTTCATTCAGATAGTCCTAATCTTAATACTCCTTATACGATTTTTTCTTTATCTAGATTATTCTTTTCAAAAGAAACTGATGAATCTAGAATTTTATACCTTGATGTTGATGCATTAGTCATTGATAATATTCAAGATCTTTGGAATTTAGACATGGAAAATTACTATGTTGCTGGAGCAATTGACTCTGGAATGATGAAAGATGGTCTTATTTATATGAAATTTATAGAATCAAATGTTCCTTATATTAATTCTGGAGTATTATTGATGAATTT
Organism: uncultured Clostridia bacterium; assembly: GCA_947628735.1. Lineage (GTDB taxonomy): Bacteria > Bacillota > Clostridia > TANB77 > CAG-508 > CALXVA01. The sequence continues at coordinate 46,358 of CANRAY010000007.1, forward strand.
AGATCTAATTAGAAAAGATCATATTGATGATAAATGGTTATCTATGATTAATTCTGAACGTCTTATGTATCCTGATCAAGATGTTATTAATGCTCTTTGTAAGGATCATATTTACATTATTTCAGAAGAATATAACTCTTCTCGTAATACTGAATTACTAGAAGATATTTCTCAAGTTAAAATTCTTCATTATACACGAAAAAAGATTGATTGGGTAAGAAATCATCCTTTTTCTGAAGTTTGGTATGATTATGAAGCTAAATATGAGGCTTTCAAGAAGGAGCATTAAGTGTTGTAAAAATGCTCCACTCACCTCCTTGGTGTCCTCCCTCACCTGTTGGATTGTATAAAGTGATTAATATAACTATTTCCGGATCTGAAATTGGTGCTACACCAATAAATGAAGTTACATATTTATTAGTGTTTACTCCATCTTCTGATGTTCCGGTTTTTCCGCCAATTCTATAACCTGCTACTTGTGCGTTTTTTCCTGTTCCTTCTGCTACTACTGTTTCCATCATACTTAATACATTTTCTGCTGTTTCTTTCGATATTACTCTTCCTTCTGTTTTTACTTCTATTTCTTTTGTTTCATTTGTGGTACTATCTACAATTTGTTTTACAATTCTTGGCTTTACATAAATTCCTTTATTTGCTATTGTTCCGCACCATTGCAATCATTTGTATTGGTGTTACTTCAAATCTTTGACCAAAAGCTATTGTTCCTAATTCTACTGGACCTACTTTTTCTTCTTTTAAAAATATACTTTCTGCCTCTCCTGGTAAATCAATTCCTGTTGTTCTTAAAAAGCCAAATTTTTCAAGATAATCATAATATGTTGCCACACCTAATTTTTGTCCTAACCCTATAAAAACTGGATTACATGAATTCATTAATGCCTCACGTAAACTTTGTGCTCCATGTGGTCTATAATATCGCCAACAACTCATTCGTACTCCTGCTACTGTAATACTACCCGTGCAAGAAAATTCTCCGGCTTTATCTGTTGTTGTTATTCCTTCTTCTAATGCTGCTGATGCAGTAACTAGTTTAAAAGTGGATCCTGGTTCATATGTATCTGAAATTGCTTTATTTCTCCATACTGTTTGCGTTCTTTTGACCTGTTCTGTTTCTGATAAGTCATCCCATCCTTCTTTCATTTCTTCAGTACTTGGTTCAAATGGTTCATTTAAATTGTAGTTTGGATATCCTGCCATTGCTAAAATATCTCCCGTTTTAGGATTCATAATAATAATATTTCCACCATCTGTACATTTGTTGTCTATACATGCTTCTTTTAAATATTTTTCAGCAATTCCTTGTACTGTTGCATCAATGCTTAATATTAAATCATTTCCATCAGTAGCAGGTATATATGTTTCTCCTTCTTTTTCCATATCTCCGCCTACTGCATCTGTCATTTTTGTAATTTTTCCTTGCTTTCCTTTTAATTCCTCTTCATAAACTGCTTCTATTCCGTCTAATCCTTGATTATCACTTCCACTGAAGCCAATAACTTGTGATGCTAAATTGTTGTATGGATAATACCTTTTGGTATCTTCATCTATATTTACTCCTTTTGTAATGTTATTTTCTGAAAGCCATACTCTTAATTCATCTGCTTTTTCCTTATCTACCTTTTTTACTATATTCTCTATAGCACTTTTTTTATTAACTCTTTTTAATATAGTTTCATAATCTAGATCAAATATATCACTTAATGCTCTTGCTACTTTTTCTTTATTTTCTTTTGCAATATTAACTGGATTAACTGTTATTGTATTTACTGTACTGCTAACTGCTAATATATTTTTTCCTGTTGCATCATATATTGTTCCTCTCCTCGGATTAATTTTTCTGTCTAGAGTTTGCTGAGCATATGCCATAGATTGCAGTTTATCTCCCATAATGAATTGTAGCCATCCAATTCTTCCTATAAAAAAAGTGAACATGATGCTCGAAATTATGATTCCCAATCGTAATCTTTTTCTTCTGCTCATTTCACTTACTTTATGATCTATTTTGTTTTTTTCTTTTTTTAATTGTTGTTTATATTTCTTTTTCTGTTTTTTATTAGATAATTTTTGTATTTTTTTTATATCTTCTTTGTCATTTTCTTTTGATTTTTTTATTTTCTTTATTTTGCTTCTTGACAGGTTTTTTCTAGAAATTTTCTCCATGAATCCTCCTTGTTCCCATTTCATTTTCATGTTGTTTTCTTTTTTTATTGTATTCATAGAGCAAAAAAAAAGACTAAAATAATTGGATATTTTAATCTTTTTATGGATTCCAGAAATAGCTTAATATTGTTTCAAACCAACTTTTTTCTTCTTCTATAATAACCTCTTCACTTGCTGGTTCCACATAGTCTTTTTTTGGTAAATTTACATATACTCTTTGACTATTATCTAGTTTTTGCATACCTAATTTTTCTTTTGCCATTTTCTCTATATTAGCTAGATTTAAACTATTTTCAATATTTACTTGTAATTGTTCATTTTCTTTTTGAATAACCGCTAGTTTATTTTGTAAATTTGTTTTTCTATTAAAACTTTCATTAATTAGTGAGTTTCTATAACTAATGCCAAGTAACACTGCAAATATTCCTAATATATATATAACAGTTTTTACATGTGATTTTAACTTTCTTTTAGGTTGTACTTTTTCTTTTTTCTTTTTTAAAGTACTGGATTTTTTCTTTGCATAAGGATTTTTTTGTGGTCTGATATCTGGTGCTAATTTTCTGGGGCTAGTTTCATATTGATATCCGTTCGTTCTGTAATTTGGCATTAATTAACTCACCTCTTTTCTTTTGTTTTTAATGTTCTTTATTTTTTTCTCTTCTTTCGAATATTCTTAATTTTGCACTTTTACTTCTTGTATTTTCTATTTGTTCTTCTTTTGATGGTAATATTGGTTTTTTAGTAATGATCTTTCCAAAAGATTGATAATTGCATATACAATATGGTAAATCTTTTGGGCAAGTACATTTTCCCTCTGCATCTACAAAAGCTTCTTTTACTGCTCTATCTTCTAATGAATGAAATGTAATAACAGCTAGTCTTCCACCTTCTGCTAACACTTCTATTGCATTTCTAATAGTATTGTATAATGGTTTTATTTCATCATTTACTTCTATTCTAATTGCTTGAAATGTTCTTTTAGCTGGATGTCCTTCTGTTTGTTTTGATTTTGGTATAGAATTTTTTATAATATTTACTAATTCTTCTGTTGTGTCAATTCTTTGTTTTGCTCTTTCTTTGCAAATATTTTTTGCAATTATTTTTGCAAATTTTTCTTCTCCATATTCATAGATAATTTTTGAAAGATTTTCTTCTGTATATTCATTAACAACAGTTTCTGCTGTTAATTTTTGTGTTTTATCCATTCTCATATCTAGTTTTGCATCTGCCATATAGCTGAAGCCTCTTTCTTTTTCATCTAGTTGATAAGAAGAAACACCTAAATCTAATAAAATACCATCTACCTTTTCAATTTTCAATTCTGCTAAAATATCTTTTATATCATCGTGATTTCCATGAATGTATAGAACATTTGAATAATTTTTTAGCTTTTCTTTAGCTGCTTTTAAAGCATCTGTGTCACGGTCGATTCCTATTAATTTTCCTTTAGAAGATAGTTTTTCTATAATATGGCTACTATGTCCTGCGCCTCCTAAAGTTCCATCTACATAAATTCCGTCTGGTTTTATATTCAAACCTTCTATGCATTCCTGTAATAAAACAGGTTTATGATTAAATTCCACTCGAAACTCCTCTAATTTCTTTATTTATTAATGTTTGAATACACAAGCAGTTGGTATTTTTAAAATACCAACTGTTGTGTCTTCTGAAATCAGTTATCTTTTGTTTTTTGGATTTTATCTTTTCTTTCGTTATTTTTCTTTTGTTATCTTTTGTCTTCTCATAAACTTATCTTTTGTTTTTAGATTAGTCTTTTTATTTTGTCATCAACAATTAATATTTTTATCTTTTGAGAATTAAAATATCTTTTGTTGCTTTTAGCTGTTTTCATTTGTTAAATTTTGATTTTTTCTTTTGTGAAATTTTATCTTTTGTTTTCTTAAAATTTTTATCTTTTGTTTTTTAATATTTTATCTTTAGTGACTATATAAACTTTTTCAAGTTATATACCTAACATTGTCATATTTTCAGCAATTTCATCTGCTGAAATATTTTCATCGCTGTTGTAAGCTTTCCATTTATCTCTGTTCCAAATTTCAATTCGTGTTCCAACACCAATAATTACTGCTTCTTTTTCCATTTGTGCATATTCTCTTAAGTTACTAGCAATTAGAAATCTACCTTGTTTATCTATTTCACATTCAATTGCACCAGATAGGAAAAACCTTACAAAATCTCTTGCATTTTTATTTGTTAGTGGAAGTGTTTTTAATTTTTCTTGAAAGTTTGACCACTCATTTTGAGAAAATCCAAATAAGCACCCATCTAATCCTTTGGTAACAATAAATTTCTCACCGATGTCTTCTCTTATTTTTACAGGCATTATTAATCTGCCTTTTGCATCTAAAGAATGTTCATATTCACCGATAAGCACTTTATTTCACCTCTTCTCACTTTCAAACCACTTTTTACCACTTTGCTCCACTTCAATTAGATTTTAATACAAGTATTTTTAAAATGCAAGAGTTTTTTTGATTTTTTTCTTATTTTTTATAGATTTTTTCAAAATGACACTATATAATACTGAATGGATGGAGGAAAATCATATGAAAATTGGCTTTTATTCCGGTAGTTTTGATCCTTTTACTAATGGTCATCTACATATTGTTAAAACCGCCTGTCAACTTTTTGATAAGGTTATTATTGGTATAGGTATTAATCATACTAAAAAAAGACGCTATGATTTAGCATCTATGAAAAAAGCTATTGAAGAAACTATTAAGCAAGAAAATCTTAAAAATGTTATTGTAATAGATTATGATATTTTAACAGTTGATATTGCTAAAAAATATAATGTAAATTTTTTGATTAGAGGATTACGTAATGATACTGATTATGCTTATGAAGAAAATTTAGCTCAAATTAATGAAGAAATTGCAGGAATTGATACTATTTATTTACGTTCTGGTCATTTAGGTTTTATTAGTTCGAGTATGGCAGATGAATTGATTCGTTATAAAAAAGATGTTGTTAAATATATTCCCACTCCAGTTCTTAAAGCACTTAATCTTGATTTATAAATAAAAAAGCGGAATAAATTCCGCCCATAAAGAGCCTGATTAAATTTAGGCTCTTATATTTTATTTTTACATAAAA
>CANRAY010000008.1 GCA_947628735.1 uncultured Clostridia bacterium
TTTATGTAAAAATAAAATATAAGAGCCTAAATTTAATCAGGCTCTTTATGGGCGGAATTTATTCCGCTTTTTTATTACACCTTCAAATTTTCTCCATTCTTTGTAATCTAGTACAATTTGTAATTCTCTAGCGTACCAAAATTCAATACCATTTGCATCAATATGTTTGATATCTTCAAAAGATTTATTATTTTTATCTATTTTTTTCAATAATATCATCTCCATTTAAAATATTTTTATGTTTATAATTATAAAACATCTGTTTGCGATTGTCAATAATATTTTAATTGTTATGTTATGAATATGTAAAAAGTAATTTTATTTCTCTCACTTTGTTTCATTTTCATGGTACAAAACTCGGTGGGAAAAAATGCATACTGAAAAAACTAAAAAAAATACCATTCTTTTCAGAATGGTATTTCTAGTTATCTGTTTTATAGTTCGAACAGATACGTTGTTGGTGCGGATGAAGGGACTCGAACCCCCACGCCGTTGGCACTGGTTCCTAAGACCAGCGCGTCTGCCAGTTCCGCCACATCCGCATTATTGTTTGCACATTTCTTATAATATCACTACATAAGGAAAATGTCAATAATTATATTGAATTTTGTAGAATTGATTTTTACATAGATATGTGATAAAGTTATATGAGAAAATTAGATATTTAGAGGGAAAAATGGATAATATCGAAATACTATCAGTTCAAAAAAATAAAGAATATGTTGTAGAGATTATAGATAATGGATATGATGGTGAAGGAATTGCAAAAATTGATAATTTTACAATTTTTATTCCAGAAGCTATTAAAGGAGAAGTATGTAAAATATTAATTCTTAAAGTAAATAAGAATTTTGCATATGGAAAGATTATTGAAATTATAGAAAAATCTGATCAGAGAATAGATGAAGATTGCCATACATATAAAAGATGTGGTGGTTGTAGTTTACGTCATGTTGATTATGATTATACTTTAAAAATGAAGCAAGATATAGTACAGAATTTAGTAAATAAAGGATTAAATACAGAGTTACCTGTAAATTCAACAATAGGTATGGAAAAACCATATTGCTATCGTAATAAGTTACAGTATCCGGTAGGACTAGATAAGAATAATAAACCTATTATGGGAGTTTTTGCAAAAAGAACTCATGATATTATTCCAGTAGATCATTGTTTTATTCAAAATCAGGAATCAGAGAGAATAGCTAAATTTATTTTTAACTTATTTTTAGAGTATAATATTCCAGTTTATCAAGAAAAGACTAGAAAAGGTAAACTTCGTCACATTGTTATAAAAAATGGAATCAGAACAAATGAGTTTATGTGTGTGTTAGTAACTAATGATGAAAAAATAGAAAATGAAAATAAAATTGTAGAGAGTATTATAAAAGAATTTCCAAATGTAAAGACAATTATTAAAAATGTTAATTCTGATAACACAAATGTGATTTTAGGAAAGAAAAATATTGTATTATATGGAGATGGATATATCTACGATAAGTTGGGAGAATATACCTTTAAAATTTCTCCAATGTCATTTTATCAGACAAATCCTGTTCAAACAGAAATTTTATATAGTAAGGCAATAGAATATGCAAAGCTAAATAAAGAGGATATTCTTTGTGACCTTTATTGTGGTATTGGGACAATTGGTATTTTTGCTTCCAAATATGTGAAGAAGGTTTACGGAATTGAAATTGTAAAAGAAGCAATAGAAGATGCAAATGAAAATGCTAGGATTAATGAAATTAAAAATATAGAATTTGTTACTGGTGATGTAGAGCAAGTATTTAAGAATATGATAAACAATAAACAGATTTTACCAACAGCAATTATTGTAGATCCACCAAGGAAAGGTTTGTATGTTAATACAATTCAAACGATTTTAGCATTAAATGTTAAAAAAATAGTATATGTTAGTTGCAATCCGGCAACTATGGTTAGAGATTTAAAATTGTTATCTGATAAATATGAAATTAAAGAAATACAGCCAGTGGATATGTTCCCATTTACTAGTCATGTGGAGTGTGTAGCAAATCTACAACTAAAATAAAAACATAAGAAAGGAAGATGTTTGTTGGAAAGTAATAAATTAGAAACTATTTCAAATCTTTTTGAAGGAAAAGAAATTAGAAGCGTTTGGGATGCTGAAAAAGAAGATTACTATTTTAGTGTAGTTGATGTTATTAAAGCATTAACCGACAGTCCTGATCCATCACATTATTGGAGAACTTTAAAATACAGAATGACTAAAGAAGGAAATGAAACCGTCACAAATTGTGACACTTTCAAATTTGAGTCGAAAGATGGCAAAATGAGAAATACAGATGTTTTAAACACACAAGGAATATTACGCCTGGTTGAATCAGTACCGAGTAATAAAGCTGAACCATTTAAATTATGGCTAGCTCAAATGGGAAAAGAAAGAATTGATGAAGTCTTTGATCCTGAAATAGCAATAAAAAGAGCAATAGATTATTATAGAAATCGTGGTTATTCAGATAAATGGATTGAAGCTAGACTAAAAGGAATATTAGATAGAAATAAATTAACAGATGTATGGAAAGAAAATGGAATAACAGAAAGCTATGAATTTGCAGTTCTAACAAACGAAATATATAAAACTTGGTCAGGTATGAAAGCTTCACAATATAAAGCATACAAAGGTATTAGAAAAGAATCTTTAAGAGATAATATGTCAGATGTAGAAGTGGTATTAACAGATTTAGGAGAAATAGCTACAAGAGAGCTAGCTAAAAAGCACAAACCTTATGGATTAAAAGAAAATAGAAAAGTTGCAAAAGCAGGAGGAGAGGTTGCAAAAACAGCACGAGATGATTTAGAGAAAAAACTAGGTGAAACAGTAATTAGCAAAAAGAATGCTTTAAATTATAAATATATAGAGCAAAAAGTTTTAGATAGAATAAAAGACAAGAATGATGCTAATCAAAAACAAGGTTAATATAGGAGAAAAAATAATTGAAAAAAGAAAATTCAACTAGTAAGGATTTCTTACTAGTTCAAAAAGAAAGAAGTAGAAAAGTAAAGCGAAATGTTAAGTATTATAATTTAGATGAAAAATAAAAATTAAGAAGGGATTAATTATGCTGAAGGATCTATGTTTTGAAGTAATACAAACTTGTCCTAATGAATGCAAATTTTGTTCTTCTAATTCATCACAAGAAAAAAATAAAATAATTTCATTTGAACAATTTAAAAAAACAGTAATGTATTTTATTAATAATGGTGGTGTAGAAGAAATATCAATTTCAGGAGGAGAGCCATTTTTGCATCCTCAGTTATATGAAATGACAAAATTTTGCAAGGACAAAGGCATTAGGGTTGTTATTTTTACTAGTGGAATAAAAAAGATGGACAATGTGCCTAAAGAATTGATACAACAGATAAAAGATAGATGTGAAAGAGATTTACAAGAGATAGAAGAAAATGAACCATGGAATGAAAGATTAAAGAAAAATGTAAGAGCTTATTATGATAGAATGATTAATCCAGGACAATATACGTCTATTACAAGTCAAGAATTTAAAAAGCTAAAAGATTTAGGATTGGACAAAATTGTATTTGATTGGCAAGCATTGGATGAAGAGCTTGATAATGAACTGATGGGAAGAAAAGGATTAAATACAGCATTAATGAGTTCCTTAATTAAAGCTAAAGGAGAAGGATTAAACGTAGATGTTCATTTCATCCCTATGAAACCGAATTATAAACAATTTCCAGATATTATAGAATGCTTAGAAATTGCAGGAATTGAAAATATTAGTATTTTGAATTTTGTACCACAAGGCAGAGGAAGAATAAATAAAAAGGAATTAATGCTTGATGAGCAAGAATTGAAGGAATTTTCTGAAATTGTGCAAAGGGAACAAAAAAGATATAGTGGTAAGATTAGAATAGGCATACCTTTAAATGGAAAAATATCTCATTTATGTACAGCAGGAACAGAAAAGTTAGATATTAGATATGATGGAGTAGTATTACCTTGTCCAGCATTTAAAGAAATGAGTATAGAAACCATGAAAAAATATAATATACATTTACATAGCATATATGAAGATCTAGAAAAGGTTGTTGTACCAGGAGGAAAAAGAAAAGAACCACTGTGCAAACAAGTTTATGGATTTACAGGAAATTTGATTAGTGATGATGTTCAAATAGAAGAAAAATAATTTAGGAAAACTTATATAAGGAGGAAAATATATGAAAAAATTGAATGTAATAATGGTATTTAATCAGGAAGAAGATAAAATTTTAATGTGTAAGAGAGCAAAAGAACCATATAAGGGAAAATACAATTTAGTTGGAGGCAAAGTAGAACAAGGAGAAGATGAATTACATGCTGCTTATAGAGAATTACAAGAAGAAACTGGTATTACAAAAGATAATATTACATTGATACCAATTATGAATTTTCAATACAAGATATCAGATATCGAATTAGAACTTTATGCTGGAAAATTGAAGAAGAATGTAGAGGTTGTTAAAGAAGTAAATGAATTATATTGGATAGATAAAAAAGAAAACTTTTTTGATTTACAAAAATATGCAGGTGAAGGTAACATTGGACATATGTTAGAAAGAGTAGAAATGAATAAGGATAAATTGATATAAATTGTTTAAAACCCAGAGCAATAGAAGTCATAGATAAACTTCAATACTCTGGGTTTTGTTTTTTATTTTCCAGTAAATTTTTGCTTTACAGTATCAATTTTATTTTGTTCTGCTGTTTCTGTTTTATACCAACCTTGTTGTGCCATTAAATTGTAGATTTTATTTTGAATATCTAAAGATTGATTTAATGCATCTTTAAATGCCATATGAACTTCTGCTGTTGTTGATTCAATTGCTCCATGAAGATATAAGTCGCATACTCCTTTTTCAATTAGTAATTCTTTTTCCATTAAATCTTTATCTCCCATGTTATTCCTCCTTTACAATAAATTTAAAAATTTGTTACATAGTTCTGTATGTTTTGTTTCTAATTGTTTCATGTAATCTGAAAGTGTAGAATTTTGAAGTTGAGTTGATGTTTTTTGGCTACATGATTTCATAAAAGTTTCATGGCCTAATGCATCTTCAACATATAAAAGTTCTTTACTTGTCATAAATATCACCACCTAAAAACAGTATTTCCAAAATTTATCAATTTATACAGATAAACGGAAATTACAATTATAATTTTTGAATCTAAAGATATAATTGATTTTTTAGTATCAATTTGATATGATACGTGCATAATAAAAATATATGGAGGAGAAAAATGAATAGAGAAGAAGCTTTTACTTTATTACAAGAGTATAATAAGGAGCCATTTCATATTTTACATGGATTAACAGTTGAAGGAGTTATGAGATATTTTGCAAAAGAGTATGGAGAGGATGAAGATTATTGGGGAATTGTAGGATTACTTCATGATGTGGATTTTGAAAAGTATCCAGATGAACATTGTGAAAAATGTATTGAGATATTACAAGAAGCGGGATATCCAGATGATTTTATTTATAGTATTTGTAGTCATGCATATGGTATGCATAATGACAAAAAGCCAAATAAATTAATGGAAAAAATATTATATGCAACAGATGAATTAACAGGATTAATAGGAGCTACTATAAAAATGAGACCTTCAAAAAGTGTTCAAGATTTAGAGGTTTCTAGTTTAAAGAAAAAATTTAAGGACAAAAAATTTGCAGCTGGGTGTTCAAGAGATGTTATTAAAAATGGAGCAGATATGTTAGGATGGGAATTGGACGAATTATTTGAAAAAACAATTTTAGCAATGAGGAGCTGTGAGGATTCTGTAAATACAACTATGTCAAATTTATTTTAAAATAAAGGAGTAATACATATGTTAGCATTGATTACAGGTGCTTCTTCAGGTATTGGAAGAGATATGGCCAGAGAACTAGCCAAAGTAGGATATAATTTAGCTTTAGTTGCTAGAAATCAAGAAGGACTTGATCAAATTAAAAATGAATTAGAAAAAGAGTATCCAAATATTAAAGTTCAGACTTTAGCTATGGATTTATCATGCATAGAAAATTGCTATCATTTACATGAATGTGTGCAAGATGTGGATATCTTGATTAATAATGCAGGTTTTGGGTTATTTGGTAGATTTAAAAATACTGATTTGACAAAAGAAATAAATATGATTCAAACTAATGTAACTGCATATCATATTTTAATGAAATTATATTTACAAGATATGATAAAAAAAGATGCAGGACATATTTTAAATGTTGCTTCTATAGCAGGTTTTATGCCAGGACCACTCATGGCAACTTATTATGCAACTAAAAATTATATTGTTGCTCTTACAAGAGCTGTTCGTAAAGAATTAAAAAAAGAACATTCTAAAGTGAAGATTAGTATGCTTTGCCCAGGCCCAGTTGATACAAACTTTAATAAAGTTGCTGATGTAAAGTTTAAAATAAAAGGACTTACAAGTGAGTATGTGGCAAAATACGCAATTAAGAATATGCTAAAAGGAAAATTTATTATTATTCCGGGAAATTTAATAAAAGTAGCAAGAGGTTTAACTGAAATTACACCAACTGTAATTACAGAAGAAGTTTCATATCATATGCAGACGAAAAAAGAAGGCAAAAAATAGAAATAATATGAAAATGTGAAAGATATGTAAAAAAACCTTAAAAAACTTGCAACAAACAACAAATAATGATAATATTATACAAGTTATAGTATTATCATTATTTGTTATTTAGGAGAAGAAGAAAATGCATACATTAATAAACATTATAAAAGAACATATAGAATATCGCCATCAAATTTTAAAGTTGGCGAAAGCAGATATAGTAAAAACATATAGAGGAGCAGCCTTAGGATGGTCATGGGCTATTATTAAACCTGCAGTTACTATTTTTGTATATTGGTTTGCTTTTGAAATTGGATTAAGAGCTGGGAAAGATGTTAATGGATTCCCATTTTTCTTATGGTTAATTTCAGGATTAATTCCATGGTTTTATATGAATGATATGTTGACGCAAGGAACAGATGCTGTAAGAAAATATAGTTATTTAGTAACGAAAATGAAGTTCCCGGTTTCTACAATACCAACTTTTGTTAGTATTTCTAAACTGATGGTACATGTTATTTTATTAGTAATTATGGGAGTTATTTTTACAGCAATGGGATATCCACCAACAATTTATTGGATACAATTACCTTTCTACTTATTGCTAAATTTTATATTTTTTACAGTATTTACTTTATGTTCTTCACTACTTTCAGCAATTAGTAAAGATTTTTCGAATTTGGTAAAATCAATGATTACAGCTATATTTTGGCTATCAGGAATTGTATGGAATATTGATACAATAAAAATAGGTTGGTTAAAGAAAATATTAATGGTAAATCCTGTAACATATTTAGTAGAAGGTTATCGAAATTGTTTTATTCATCAAACATGGTTTTTTGAACAACCAAAAAGACTATTGTATTTCGTAGTTATAGTAGTTTGTATGCTTATATTTTCAATATGGATATATAGAAAATTAAGAAAAGAAATACCAGACGTTTTAAATTAGGAGTGAAATAGCATGAAAAATAATGAAACAGTAATAAAGTTTAGTCATGTAACTAAAACATATAAATTGTTCAAAAATGATAAAAAAAGATTACTTTCTGTTTTTTTTAAGAATATGAAATGTAAAAAGAAAAAGGCTGTTAATGATGTGACTTTTGAAGTTAAAAGAGGAGAAGCTGTTGCTATATTCGGTAAAAATGGAGCTGGTAAGTCAACCATTTTAAAGATTATTACAGGAGTATGTTTCCCAACAGAAGGTGAACTTGAAATCAATGGTAGAGTAAGTGCTTTACTAGAGTTAACATCAGGATTTGATCCAGAATTCACAGGTAGAGAAAATATATATTTAAAAGGGCAATTAATGGGTATTAAAGACAAAGAGATTAGAGAGCTTGAGCAATCTATTATTGATTTTGCAGAATTAGAAGAATATATTGATCAACCTGTTAGAACTTATTCTAGTGGTATGAAGGCAAGATTGGGATTTTCAATTAGTGTTAATATTCGTCCAGAAATTTTTATTGTTGATGAAGCATTAAGTGTTGGAGACGAAGAATTTAAAAATAAATGTATTAAAAAAGTTAATGAAATTATTAGTGACGAAGATGTTACTCTTTTATTTGTTACACATGCTACGGTTGTTGCAAAAGAATTTTGTACAAGAGGATTACTAATGAAAGAAGGAAAGTTGATATTTGATGGTGACATTGATACAGCAATTGAAAAATATGAAAAAACGTATAAGAAATAATGGAGGTAGACTAAGTTGAAACAGACAAAATTTTCAATATTAGTACTTGTTAATACAATAGAATATATAGAAAGTATCATGAAAAGTATAAAAAATGCTAGTAATTTCTCTAGCGTTGAAATTATTTTATTATCTGATGTAGAAGAAAAAGATCAAAAAGAAAAGTTAGATGAATTGACAAAAACATATTCTAATATCATTTGTGTAGATGTTTCAGGAAAGGAAAAAGCAGAAGCTTATAATTTAGGAATGGAATATGCTACAGGAAATTATATCAGTTTTATTGAACAAGATGTTACTTATAGCAAAGATGCTATTAAAAAGGTAAATCAATGCATAAAAAATGAAAAAGCAAGAGTAGTTGCTTTAAAGCCATATTTTTTACAAGAAAATAGAGCAAAAGCTTATAAAATGAGTCCTAAAAAGTGTACAGAAGTAGATTTGAATTTTATGCCAATGAAGTTAAATTTAGCATTAGATTCTTATTTTATTCATAAAAAATTAGTAGGAAAATTTGATGAAACATTAATTTTTGAAGACGCTAAGATGAAATTTCTTTTGGAAATTCTTATGAAATATCCATTCTATTATTTTATGAGAAATGTGCCAATACATTATACAGTGGCTAAAGAAGATGATACATCAACAAATTTCATGCAATATGATAAAAAATGGTATAGTGAATCATTAACCAGTTTTGTTATTCCTTTTTTAGAAAAAATATATAGTGTTAATAAACAAATTCCTCTTTATATTCAGGAGGCAATGTTATATTATATATTTGCTAAATATAACTGCAATACAAAAGATAGAAATAAAATGGTATTATCAAAAGAAGAAGCAAAGCAATTCTTTGATTATACTGCAATAGCAATGCAATATATTGATACAGGATTAATTTTAAATTTAAATAAAAATGCTTTATTTAAAATTCCAAGATGGCTTGGATATCAATTGGTTTTAGAAAAAAATAAAAAATTAGGCTTAAAAACAGATTTAGAAGTTCGTTCAAATGAATTACAAGAAAATGAAGTACCAAAAAATAAATTATATTTATATAATTTAGAGGATGCAGAAGATAGTTACATAGTTAATTCAATAGAAAAAGAACATATAATTATATCTTCAATTAATGTAAACAAAGAAACTATGGAATTTAACTTTACTCTTAGCCTTCAAGATCTTCTTGAAGAAAAAGATGTTAAAGTGTTTGTAAAATATGGAGATAAAAAAATTGAAGCTCAAAAAACGAATTGTTATCCATTACTAAAAGTTTTTGGGTTGACAGTGTCTAAACAAATTCCATTTACAGTTGTTTTAAATTTGGAAGATAAAAATGAAAAAATACAATTTTTAGTTAAATATAAAAATAAAGAATATCAAGTAAAAATTAAATTTGATAAAGCACAAGCTCATTTGAATCATTCAAAATATTCATATTGGAAATTTAATGATAAATATTATTTATGTAATAAGCAAAATTTCCTTATTATTGAAAAGAAAAAATTATTTTCTGGATTAATAAAAGAAAGTAAGTATTTTGTAGCAAGAATGCTTAGAGCAAAAAATAAAATTTTTACAGCAAAATATTTTGCGTTAAGATTTGCTTATTGGTGTACTAAACCATTCTATAAAAATAAACAAATATGGATTACATTTGATAAGTTATATAAAGCAGGAGATAATGGTGAATATATGTATCATTATATAAAGCAGCATCATCCTGAAATTAAAATGTACTATGTTATTAAAAAAGATTCATTGGACTATGAAAGATTAAAACATGAAAAGAATTCATCAATTTTAGTATATGGTACTTTTAAACATAAGTTAATTTCATTATTAAGTAATGTTATTTTAGACACTCATGCAAATGCAGTTTCATATTGTAGTTTTGATACAAAAAAGGCAAGAATGTTAATTAAGGATTTGTTTAATGCAGAAGTTGTTTGTATACAGCATGGTTTGTCAATACAGAAGATCGCGCAATATCAAAACAGATTATTTGACAATATAAAATTATACTGTTGTGCTTCTCCATATGAAGTAAAAAATTTATTAGGAAGTACTATGTATGATTACAAAGAAGAACAAATAAAATTAACAGGATTAGCTAGATATGATGGATTAAAATCGAAAGAACAGAGAAATATTTTAATTACTCCTACTTGGAGAAGAAATATTGTTAACTCTAATGTAGCACATGTAAAAAAATCACATAATAATTTCTTCAAAAACAGTAAGTATTATGAAATTTATAATACATTAATCAATGATAAAAAATTGATAGAAACTGCTAAAAAGAATAATTATAAAATTACATATTTACTTCATCCAGCAATTAGTGCACAGAAGGAAGATTTTGAAAAAAATGAATATGTGGAAATTATTGCTGCAACAGATAACATGAACTATGAAAAAGTATTAACAGAAGCTAGTTTAATGGTAACAGATTATTCTGGAGTACAATTTGATTTTGCTTATATGAGGAAGCCAATTGTATATTATCATCCTGATGAATTACCTCCACATTATGAGGCAGGAGGTTTAGAGTATGCAACAATGGGATTTGGACCAATTTGTAAGTCTAATAATGAAATTGTAGATACTCTATGCAAATATATGGAAAATAATTGTAAGACGGAAGAAGAGTATGTAAAAAGAGCAAATGACTTTTTTGCTTTTGATGATTATAAAAACTGTGAAAGAATTTACGAAAGTATTATGGAGTATATAAAAGAAAGGAATTAAAAATTATGAATATAGCGATAATATTTGCTGGTGGAAGTGGCACAAGAATGAAGACTCATGGTTTACCAAAACAATTTTTAAAAGTAGAAGGAAAAACTATTATTATAAAAACGTTAGAGAATTTTCAAAATAGTCCTGAAATTGATAAAATTTATATTGCATGTAAAGAAGAATGGATTGATTATTTAAAAGAAGAAATTGATAATAGTACAATTACGAAAGTTGCTAAAATTGTACCAGGAGGAGAAAGTGGACAAGATTCTATTTATAACGCATTGAAAGCAGCAGGACAAGAAAATCCAGCAAATTCAATTGTTTTAATTCATGATGGAGTTAGACCATTTATTACTCAAGAATTAATTTCAAGAAATATAAAGGATGTTAAGGAATATGGATCATCAATTACAACAACACCTTGCTTTGAAACTGCTATTGTAAGTAGTGATGGACAAAGCGTAGAAAGTGTGCCAAATAGAAATATTATGTATACAGCTCAGGCTCCACAATGTTTTTATTTGGGAAAAATATTAGAATTACATGAAAAAGTTCGTCAAAGACCAGAAAAATATGAGGGAATTGTAGATTCTTGTAATTTAATGAAACAAAATGGATATGATGTACATATTACAATAGGACCAAGAAATAATATTAAAGTAACAACACCTACAGATTACTATGTTGTACAAGCATTATATCGCTATGAAGAAGATGAAAATAGAAATAATAAAGAATTAAGTCCTGTTATAGAGGGAGATATAGAAAGTATTTTAGGAAATAATATTAATTTTAAAAAGTTAGAAAACTGTACAGTTCTTATTACTGGAGCAGCTGGAATGATAGGAAGTTATTTAATGTATACTCTAACAGCATTAAATGACTTAAGATCTTATAATATTACAATTGTAGCCTTAGTACGTAATAAAGACAAATTACAACCTTATTTTAGAAAGAGAACAGATATTATTGTAATTGAACAAGATGTTTGCGATCGTATTAGTTATAATGATAAAGTTGATTATATTATTCATGCAGCTAGTCCAGCTAGTCCTAAAATTATGAAAGAAAAGCCAGTAGATACAATTATGGCAAATACTATTGGAACATTTAATACATTAAAATTAGCTAAAAAGAATAATGTAAAAGCTTACTTATATATTTCATCAAGAGAGGTGTATGGAGAACCATATGAAGGACAAGAAGAATTTACAGAAAATACATATGGATTTGTTGATCCATTATCACCTAGATCTTGTTATCCAGAAGGAAAAAAAGCAGCTGAAACAATGTGTGTTTCTTATAAAGAGCAATATGGAATTAATGTAAAAATAGCAAGACCAGCTCATACATATGGACCAGGAATGTCGATTTATGATGGAAGAGTACAAGCAGACTTTTTGAAAAATATTGTTAACAATGAAAATATTGTAATGAAAAGTACAGGAGAATCTCTTAGAACTTATACATATATTAGAGATGTTATTTCAGGCTTATTCTATGTATTACTTGATTCTGATGATGTTGTATATAATGTAGCAGATTCAGAAGCAAAAATTACAATTAAAGGTTTAGCAGAGCTTTTAGTTAATTTATATCCAGAAAGAAATTTGAAAGTTGATATGCAAATAGATGAAGACACAAGAGGAGTTGCACCATTTAAATTAGGGACAATTAATAGTAAAAAACTTGAACAAATTGGATGGAAACCAACAATTACTCTTGAAGAAGGTTTTAGAAGAACAGTAGAATATATTGAAACAGAAATGAAATTAGCAGAAAAAGAAGAAAAGAAATAGTATTTTTGTATAATAAGGAGAGTCTATTGATGGAGTCAATCTATATTACAGATATCTTCTGGGATAGAGTGTTTTTAAATGTAATAATAACTGGGGAAAATTTAGAGAAGAAAGATTTATATCTTTCTTCTAAAAATGATACCTATAAATTATCTCTTACAAAAATAGAAAATCAAAAATACCAAGCTATAATTAATATTACCAATATAGAAAATGGTAAAATGCTTGGGAATAAAGATTATACATTTAGAATAAAAATGGATAAAAAAGACAAAATAATAGAGATTACAGATGAAGTAGGGTATAAGTTAGTAAATTTAGATAAAGTTTATCGTTATGGTAATGAATGTTATGCTTATACTGTTAACTTTGATGTAGAAAAATTGGAAGACGAAAAACTAACTTGTATTTTAAAATCAAGATATATGAAAATGAATTTTAAACCTGAAAAATGCTCTAATATGTCAAAAAAAAACAATGTAACTAGTCACTTAAAAACAGGATTAAGAAATTTTATAGAAGCTTCTTTGCAAATACTATATAATTTTTTTTCAACTTTACATTTTCATAAAAAAAATCATATACTTTTTATGTCAGAAACTAGAGCTCCTATTAGTGGAAATTTAAAAGCTTTGGATCAAAGAATAAAAGAAAGAAAAATTAATGAAACATATAAAATTAGTTATTCATTTTCAAAATCATTAGAGCAATCTTATTTTAAACTAATTTTTCAATGGATTAAAACATTGTGGAAAATGTCAAAACAATCTTTTATTTTTATTGATGATTATTCACCATTACTTAAGTTTATTTGTCTTAGTCCAAAAACAAAGTTGATTCAAGTATGGCATGCAGGAGTAGGATTTAAATCTGTAGGCTATGCAAGATTTGGATTTGGTGGACCAGAGCCATATAATAGTTGCCATAGAAAATATGATTATGCAATTGTTGGTTCAAAAGCTTTAATTCCAGTATATGAAGAAGTATTTGGTATTTCAAAAGACAAAATTTTACCATATGGTTTACCCAGATTAGACAATTTCTTACAAAGTGAGAAAATTGATGCTGTAAAGGATAATTTATATAAACAATATCCAGAATTGAAAGAAAAAAAGGTTATTTTATTTGCACCAACTTTTAGAGGAAAAGGACAAAAAGAAGCATATTATCCTTTTGATAAAATAGATTTAGATAAGATTTTTAAGCTTTGTGAAGAAAAAAATGATGTATTTATTGTAAAGATGCATCCTTTTATTAAAGAAAAAATAAATATACCAGAACAATATAAAAGTAGAATTAAAGATTTTAGTAATTATCCAGATATCAATGAATTATTGTATATTACAGATATTTTAATAACAGATTATTCATCAAATATATATGATTATAGTTTATTGAATCGTCCTATAATTTTATATGCTTTTGATTTAAGTTATTATGAATTGGTCAATAAAATACAAAGACCAGTGGAAAAATATGCACCAGGAAAGGTATGTCAGAATTTTGAAGATGTTATAAATACAATTAAAAATGAAGATTTTCGTTTAGATAAATTAGAAAAGTATAGACAAGAAAATTTTGATAACATAGGGAAAAGTGCATCTGATTTAATTATTGATAACATTATATTAAAAGGGGAAAAAGATGATAAGAAAAATACTAATAATATGTGCTAATTTTATGTATATGTTTTTTAAATTATTACCAGTAAAAAATAGAATTACAATGATTAGTCGTCAGTCTGATAAAGAAACAGTAGATTTTCGATTATTAAGAGAAGAAATTGAAAGACGAGATTCAGATATTCAAGTTTGTGTATTATGTCATAAACTCGAAGGAAGAGATCAGGCAAAATTTATTGATAAAGTAAAATATATTTTTCATTGTGTAAAACAAATGTATTACATAGCAACTTCGAAAGTTGTTATATTAGATTCATATTGCATTTTAATTAGTATATTGAAACATCGTAAAGGATTAAAGGTTATTCAAATGTGGCACTCAATGGGAACAATGAAAAAATTTGGATATCAAATTTTAGGAAAGACAGAAGGTTCTAATAAAAAATTAGCGAAAGATATGAAAATGCATAAAAATTATGATTATGTTTTTGCAAGTGGAAGAGCATACGCAAGTTATTTAGAAGAAGGTTTTGCTTGTGGTATGGATAAGATTAGAATTTATTCTTTACCAAGAGTAGATCTATTAACAGATAAAAAGTATCAGCAAGAAACAAGAGAGAAAATAATAAATCGTTATCCAAAATTAAAAGATAAAAAGAATATTGTATATTGTCCTACTTTTAGGAAAGATGAACATAATTTTGAAAGTAATCTTCAAAAACTAATTGATAATATGAAATTTGATTCATATAATCTTATATTGAAGTTACATCCATTAAGTAAAGTAAAAGTGGTATCAAATGATAATATTATTAATGATACAGAATTTTCAACAATGGATATGTTATCAGTAGCAGATTATGTAATTAGTGATTATAGCTGTATTATTTATGAGGCAGCTATTTTAGATATTCCATTATATTTTTTTGCATTTGATTTTAAAAAGTATAATGAAACAAGAGGTATTACATTTAATTATAAAAAAGAAGTTCCTGGGATTGTTAGTGATGATGCTAAAATAATAATATCAGCAATTCAAAATATAAAATATGATTATAATAAATTAAAAAGATTTAGAGAAAAATATGTAGAAAATATAGAAAATTGTACGGGGAAAATAGTAGATTTTATCATGGAACTATAAAAACATAGGAGAAGTTAGACAGAATGATGAAATGGATAAAAAATAAAAACGTTAAGGCAATGATAATAATTTTATTGGCCTTATTTATTACGATAGCCTTTAGTTTATCTTTAGATATTATTGAACCTGACAAGGTTTTACAAAATGAACATTATATTGTAAAAATATTTAGTAAATTTTCTAACTCAATAAATAAAGATATTTTTAAGAGTTTATTAATCTTTATATTGTCAATCATTATATTAAAACAAACATTATTTAAAGAAAAAATAGAAACAAAATTACAGAGAATATGTAAGATAATTTTAGCAATGCTCTTTTCAATTTTCATGGTATTTGGATATAGCTATATGAAAACGAACAGTAGCAATATGATATTTTTGAATAAATTTCAACTTACAAAGGCAATTATTATAGGAACGGGATATTATATTCTATTTAGAGCAATAATAAATTATTTATTTGATAAAGCATTTATCAATATTCAAATAAAAGAAACCACTAATAAAATATATAAGTTTATATTTATAAAACATTCATTTATTATGCCATTAATAATAATACTAATATGTTGGTTACCATATATTATTTTCCTTTATCCAGGAACATTATTTCATGATTCAAGTAATCAAATAAGACAATATTTTGGATATGACGTTCCAGAAAATAGTTCAACAAATTCCGCTATATTAATTGATGAAAATGTTAAAATAACAAATCATCATCCAGTAGTTCATACAGTAATCCTAGGAATGTGTATGCAATTTGGAAAGTTAATAGGAAATGATAATATTCGGAGTCTTTACCTATACAATTTTACAAGTTGGATTATTAGCTTCTACATTATCATATATTATACATTTTATGAAAAAATTGAAAATTCCAAATTGGTTACGAACATTATCTTTATTGTTTTTTGCAATCGTGCCAATTATTCCAATATATGTACTTGAAATAACAAAAGATGTTCCATTCACATGTATGATAATTTTATATACTATTCAGTTATATAAGGCAATACAAAAAGCTAATAAGGATATGATTACAGTGAAGGAAATATTAATACTTATATTATTATCTTTGTTAGTATCTCTTTTTAGAAATAATGGAATATATGCAATTCTAATGTCTTTACCAGTATTGGCAATTATAGATAAGAAAAATAGAAAAAGGCTTTTATTATGTATTATTATAATTTATGTATTATATAAGTTATTTACTTCAGTATTGCTTCCTATGTTAAAGATAGCACCATCAAGTGTAAGGGAAGCATTATCTATTCCATTCCAACAAACAGCAAGATATGTAAAAAAATATGAATCAGAAGTGACACAGGAAGAAAAAGAAGCAATTGATAAAATATTGGATTATGATATTTTAAAAGAGAAATATGATCCACTTAGTTCAGATCCAGTAAAAAATACGTATAGAAAAGAAGCTACAACTGAAGATCTAAAGAATTATTTAATAGTATGGTGCAAACAATTTATAAAACATCCTACTGTATATATATCGGCAACAATAAATAATATTTATGGGTATTTTTATCCAGAAAGTAATATAAGACAATACACAACAAACTTTATTGTAGATTCACACGAAAATATTAATGAAACAGGAAATTTCAATTATCATTATATAGAAATATTTAGAACCGAGAGAGAAGTAATAAAAGAATGGGCAAATATTGCAACAAAAATACCAGGAATATCATGGGTAATTAATATAGGATTAAATGTATGGATGGTTATTACAATATCTATGTATTTAATTTATATAAAGAAGAAAAAATATTTAATATATTTACTTCCAATCATATCCCTAATATTAGTATGTATTGCAGCACCAATTAATGCATATTATAGATATGCAATTCCATATATATTTGCAATGCCAATGACAATAAGTATATTTATAGACATTTTATGCAGAAAAAATATGGTATAAAAACTAAAATAATTATACATGCTATAATACAAAGGCTATATCAAGCATGATATATGTTACTCCAAAAAGAAAAGGGATGGATAAAAGTGAAAAATAAAATAGCGGTATTAATACCATGTTATAATGAGAGTAAAACAATAGAAAAGGTAGTAACAGAATATAAAAAAGCATTACCGGAGGCAGATATTTATGTGTATGATAACAATTCAACAGATGGAACAGATGAAATGGCAAAAAAGGCAGGAGCAATTGTAAGATATGAGAAAAAGCAGGGAAAAGGAAATGTAATAAGAAGTATGTTTCGTCAAATAGAAGCGGACTGTTACTTGATGATAGATGGAGATGATACTTATCCAGCAGAAAATGCAAGAGAGATGTGTGATTATGTGTTAAATGATGGAGTAGATATGGTAATAGGAGATAGATTGTCATCAACATATTTTACAGAGAATAAAAGGCCTTTTCATAATTTGGGAAACAGAATAGTAAGATTTGCAATAAATACAATATTTCATAGTAAAATAAATGATATTATGACAGGATATAGAGCTTTTAGTTATGAATTTGTAAAAAGTTATCCAATATTATCAAAAGGTTTTGAAATAGAAACAGAAATGACTATTCATGCAATAGATAAAAACTTTACATTAAAGGAAATACCAGTTCAATACAGAGATAGACCAGAAGGAAGTGTATCAAAACTAAACACGTATAAAGATGGAGTAAAAGTAATAGGAACAATAGCAACATTATTTAAAGAGTATAAACCAGGACTATTTTTTAATCTTATTTCATTACTAATATTTGTAATTTCAGCAATATTAGCAATACCGGTATTTATAGAATATACAAAAACAGGATTGGTACCAAGATTTCCAACATTGATTGTAGCGAGTATATTATTAGTAATATCTTTATTATTGACGACAACAAGTATCATATTGCAAGTAGTAGTAAAAAAGAATAAGCAAATGTTTGAAATGATGGTAAATCAAATTAAAATTATGAGTAATAATAAAATATAGATAGGAATAAAAAATACATGTCATTATAAAGAGAAATATAGGGAATAAAAGGAGAACTAAGAAAGATGAAATTATCAGTAATTATACCATGCTTTAATGAACAAGATAATATTGAATTAATGTATAATAAATTTTCTAAAATATTTCAAGAACAAAAAGGAAATTATGAACTAATATTTGTAGATGATGGAAGTAAGGATAAAACTTTAAATAATATAAAGAATATTTGTAAAAAAGATAAAGCTGTTAAAGGTCTAAGCTTTTCAAGAAATTTCGGTAAAGAATCTGCTATGTATGCAGGGTTAAAAGAATCAAAAGGGGAATATGTTGCATTTATAGATGCTGATCTACAACAAAATCCAGAAATTTTGTTAAAGATGATGAAAATATTAGACGAAAATGAAGAATATGACATAGTAACAGCTTTTCAAAAAAAGAGAAAAGATGGAGTAATCTTAAAGTTATGTAAAAAGGCATTTAACTATATTATTAATGCAATATCTGAAACAGAATTTAAAGATAATGCTAGTGATTTTAGAATGATGCGTAGAAAAGTAGCAAATGCAATTATTGATATACCAGAGTATTACAGATTTTTAAAAGGAATCTTTTCTTGGATAGGCTTCAATAATTATTATATTGAATATGAAGTAGAGAAAAGGGCAACAGGAACTACTAAGTGGTCTTTTAGAAAATTGTTTGTATATGCTAAAGAGGGGATTTTAGCATATACCACAATGCCTTTAAA
This sequence comes from uncultured Clostridia bacterium, assembly GCA_947628735.1. Classification (GTDB taxonomy): domain Bacteria; phylum Bacillota; class Clostridia; order TANB77; family CAG-508; genus CALXVA01. The sequence continues at coordinate 19,352 of CANRAY010000008.1, forward strand.
GTTACCAATAGTATTTGGAATTTTAGGAATATTAGCATCAATTGTAATGTTGATCATAACAATTATAAGTTACAGTTCTTTAAATGTAATTATAACTATTATGCTATTCTTGTTTGGAATACAGTTTATATTTATGGGAATAATGGGAGAATATTTAGCACATGACTATATAGAAAATAAACATCGTCCGATTTATATTTTAAAAGAAAAAATTGGCGATAGTAAAAATGAAAATTAGAAAAATAGATTAATATTAAAAAAATAAAAATTCCAGCTCGAGAAATCGCTGGAATTTTTTAGTCTATATAATAACAAATTATTTTTTTCCATTTTTAAAAATAAATAGTTTACTAAATACATAATTTAATAGTACAACAAGAATTTGTATAAAGAATTTTACAATAAAGTCATTAAAGTGTAACCATGTTACAAAAATAGCAAATAGCCCTGTGTCTAAGGCTCCGGAAAAAATTCTACAACCAAAAAACTTAGCAAATTCAATAAACCAGTTCTTTAATTGATTTGATGTATGTTCAAAGACAAAAAGTTTATTTGTAATAAAAGCAAATATAACTGCAAAGAACCAAGCAATGATGTTACTAATAATTTGGTCTATGTTTAATAAATTAGCAAATATGAAATAAGATAAAAAATTTACAATGGTTGTTAATACACCAAAAAATAGGTATTTTATTATTTCTTTGTATTTTTTTAAAAGATCTAATATTTTTTTAATCATAAATTATTTCTCCGTATTTTTCTCTTTTATAATATAAATTGGTCTATGTTTTACTTCAATGTATGTTTTAGCAAGGTATTGTCCTATAATTCCTGTGCAGAATAATTGGATTCCTCCAACGAATAAAATAATACAAGCAAGAGAAGGCCAACCACCAACAGGATCTCCAAAAATAAATGTTTTACAAATAATAACAATGACCATAATAAATGCAATTGCACAAAATAGAATTCCAACAATAGTTGATAGGATAAGAGGTTTTGTAGAAAAAGCTGTGAATCCTTCTAATGAATATAAGAATAGTTTCCAGAAAGACCATTTAGTTTTTCCTGCAACTCTTTCAATATTTTCGTATTCAATCCATTTTGTTTGAAAACCAACGAAACCAAAAATTCCTTTTGAAAATCTGTTGTATTCACTTATTTCTAATATAGCATTTACCATTTGTTTTGTCATTAATCGGAAATCTCTTGCTCCATCAACAACTTCTGTATTAGAAATAGCATTCATTATTTTATAAAATAATTTAGCAAAGAATGATCTTATTTTGGGTTCACCTTTTCTAGTAACACGTCTTGTAGCAACACAATCATATTCTCCAGATTCTAATGTTTCAAACATTTCAGGAAGTAGAGAAGGAGGATCTTGCAAATCAGCATCCATAATAGCAATATAATCACCAGATGCCTCTTTCAATCCAGCATACATTGCTGCTTCTTTCCCAAAGTTTCTAGAAAAAGAAACATATTTTACACGAGAATCTTTTTTACTAAATTCTTTTAATACTTTTAATGTATCATCTTTTGAACCATCGTTGATAAATAAATATTCAAATTCTGCTTTTTTCATAGAATCACTTACTTTTGTGATTTCTTTATAAAAATAAGGAATAGCTTCTTGCTCATTGTAACAAGGAACTACAACAGATATTTTTTTCATTTTATTTCTCCTTTATTTTTCCAACTTATAGTATACCTTTTTTCCTTTTCTTAAAATAGCATATCCATTTTCAAAATCTTTATTACTTAAAACATATGTAGTATCAGATATTTTTTCATCATTTAGAGTGATACCACCTTGTTCAATTAATGTTCTTGCTTGTCCTTTAGATGGTGCCATACCAGTTTGAATAATAGCTTCCAATATAGAAATATTTTCTGAAACTTTAGCAGTAGGCATATTGTCTAAACTACCATTACCTTCAAATAATGCATTAGCAGCTTCTTCAGCTTTTTTTGCTTCTTCTTCACCATGAATTAATTTTGTTATTTCAAAAGCAGCTATTTTTTTAGCTTCATTAATTTTTTCGTCTTTTAAACTAGATAAACGGTTAATTTCATCCATTGGTAGGAAAGTAAGAAGACATAAAACTGTTCGTACATCATCATCTGCAATATTTCTCCAATATTGATAAAATTCATAAGGAGAAGTTTTATTAGCATCTAACCATAAAGCACCTTTTTCTGTTTTACCCATTTTTTTACCTTCCTTGGTTGTAAGAAGTTTAAATGTTAAACCAAAAGAATCTGAATGACCAATTCTTCTAATTAGATCAACTCCACCTAATATGTTAGACCATTGATCATTTCCACCCATTTGAAGTTTGCAACCGTATGTATTATATAGATGTAAGAAATCATAAGATTGCATTAACATATATCCTAATTCAAAGAATGTAAGACCTCTTTCCATTCTTTGTTTGTAACATTCTGCTGCAAGCATTTTATTAACAGAAAATAAAGATCCAATATCTCTCATAAATTCAACGAAATTCAAATCTAGTAACCAATCTGCATTATTTACGATAATGGCACCATTTTCACCTTCAAAGCTTAGGAATCTTGATAATTGTTTTTTAAAACATTCAACATTATGGTCAATTTCTTCTCTTGACATCATTCTTCTCATATCAGTTTTTCCAGAAGGGTCACCAATAGTTGCTGTACCACCACCAATTAAAATAATTGGTTTATGACCAGCTTTTTGCATATGAGATGCAACCATCATAGAAACGAAGTGACCTACATGAAGACTATCAGCAGTAGGATCAAATCCTATATAAAATGGAATATGTTCATTATTTAAAGTATCTTTTAATTCTTCATGTGTAATTTGTTCAATATATCCTCTTTCCATTAATTCATCAAAAATTTTTGCCATAATATCACTCCTAAATTCATTATTTTCATATGTCACTTATTCTAACATAAATTTTAATAGTTGTCACTTAAATCTACAAAAAATTCCAAAAATCATTGAAAAAGCCAAAAAAATGTTGTATGATTTAAAAACGTAAAATGATTAATGAAAGATTAATAAAAAGGGGAAATATATGACAAAAATATTGAATTATTTAAAATTAATGAGAGTTAAGCATTATATTAAGAATTTTTTGATTTTTTTACCAATTATATTTAGTTTGAATTTTTATCAAATTGATTTAGATATTAAAGTATTAGTAGGCTTTATTGTTTATGGATTAACTTGTTCAATTGCTTATATTTTTAATGATATTCAAGATGTAGAAAAGGATAAGAAACATCCAGATAAATGTAAAAGACCAATTGCATCAGGAAAGGTTTCAAAAGTAGAAGCATACATTTTAGCTGCTGCTTTATTAATTGCTATTATTATCATTAATATTGTGGCACAAATGAATTATTGGAGTATGGGAATTTTAGCAATTTGCTTAATAGGCAACTTATTATATAGTAAAGTATTAAAGAATATTCCATTATTGGATGTTGTTGTTTTAGTAACATTTTTTGTTTTGCGTGTTATTTATGGTGCTTGCATTATTGATGTTACTGTTTCACATTGGTTATATTTAACAATTATCGCTTTTTCTTTCTATCTATCATTAGGGAAAAGAAGAAATGAAATGATTAAAGTAGAAGGAAATACAAGAGAAGTTTTAAAATATTATACAAAAGATTTCTTAGACAAAAATATGTATATGTGTTTAGCATTAACAATTACATTTTATTCATTATGGTGTGTAGATCCAATAAATATTGAAAAGTTTGGAACAAATTATTTAGTGTTTACAGTTCCACTAGTTATGGCAATTTGTATGAAATATAGTTTAAATATAGAGGGAAATTCTAATGGAGATCCAGTTGAAGTATTATTGTCAGATAAAATATTAATTGGATTGGTTATTATCTATGTTTTAATTATGATGGGAATTATATTGTTATAAAATGAAACGAAAGTAAAAATAGGAGAAAAAATGAAAAAAATAAGAAAACTAAATGTACGGTCAAGAAAAAGCAATTAAATGTGAGGAAAGAAATTATTATATAGACGTTTTAAAAGGCATTGCTATAATTTCAGTCATATTTATTCATACAGTTTTCTCTTATGGAGATGAACCAATATATGTACCTTCTTGGTTTTCTAATTTTACATTATTATTTGAAGTACCAATCTTTTTCTTCTTAGCTGGTTGGACATATTCATATACTAAAAGTAATAAAAGTTATTTAAAGAGTTTAATAATAACGCAAATTAAATATATGGTTTTTATTACACTAGTGTTTTTAGCGATAGCAATAATAGATAATATACAATTAGTAACTGATAGTAATATATCATTGACTAATTTGATATGTTGTTTTTTTCATCAATACACAGTTACTGAACCACTAGGAGAAGTTTCAGGTGCTTTATGGTTCTTTAAAATATATTTTTTTATTACTTTATTAGGATCTACTTTAATTAAATTTGTAAAACCTAATATCAAAATTGGTATCATGATAATTTGCTTTATTAGTTTGTTTCTTATTACTTTTGTAAAACCAATTATTGGCGTAATTAACATAGGTATAGAATTAAGTTATATTATATTTTACTTATTTTTCTATATGTTGGGAAACTATACTAAAGATATGGATATATCTTTAGGTAAATTAGTATGTTTATTTGCAGTTACAATAATAGAACTGTTAATAATTCATAATTTTATGCATGTGGATATTACAAATTTACAAAGACACAAGTTTCCACCAAATTTTATTTTTATGCTGTGGTCTTTGTTTGGAGTATATTTGGTGTTATATTTTAAGAAATATTTTAATAATTGTAAGAAAAATATATTAAGTGTAATAGGACAATATTCAATATATGTTTATTTTGCTCAGATGATAGGAGATTCTATAATATCATGGATTTCAGTATATATTGGTGTGGAATGGTATTATAAAATGATTATTTTATTTGGTATTGATCTTATAATTACTGCTGTTATAACTATTATTTTAAAGATGATATTAGATCCAATAGGCAAGTTTACTAGAAAAGTTTTAGATGAAAAAATATGTACATAAGCGTGAAAAAATGTCGAATTTTATTGACGCAAAAAATCATTAATGATATACTCTATACTATGAAAAAATTGAAAACAAATGAGGAGGAGAAAAGTGTTTATCAACATTTTATCAAGTCATTTTAAAGATAAAGTAATTACAAAATTGATTTCTATTTTTCTGATTTTTGTTTTTTTAATCAGTGCTTTTTTTATGATTTTTTCGACAAATGTACAAGCTGCTCAGTATACAGAAAAATATAAGGCTGGAGATTTAAAAAATTATCCAGGTTATGAAACTTTAATTGAAGATTTAAAAAAAGCTCATCCAAATTGGACATTTACTATATTATATACAGGTTTAAATTGGAATACTGTTATAAAAAATGAAACAGTAGAATCACATGGAAGAAATTTGGTTGATGGAAGTATGTCTGGTGCTTGGATATGTCCAACATGTTCTGAAACAAAATATGATAATGGGTCTTGGAAATGTGCATCAGAAGCAACAGTTGCTTACTATATGGATCCAAGAAATTCATTATTTGAAGATTATATTTTTCAATTTGAAAGTTTAAAATGGACTGATGGTTTATATACGTTAGATGGAATTGAAGAAATTTTGTCAGATTGTGAATATTTAAAAGGAGATAGCATTACTTATTTAAATACTAAAGGTGAAAAAAAGACTATAAAAAAATCATATGCACAAGTTATTTTTGATGCTGGAAAAGAAGCAGGAGTTAGCCCATATCATCTAGCAGCAAGAATTAGACAAGAACAAGGACCAGGAAAGAATTTTTCATCAACAGGATTAGGAAATTATAAAGATTATAACGGATATTATAATATTTTTAATATAAATGCTTCTGGTAGAGGCAGTGATACAATTATTAGAAATGCATTGCAATATGCTAAAAAAGAGGAATGGACAGATCCTGAAAAATCAATTATTGGTGGTGCTAAATTTATAGCAGAAGAATATATTAATTGTGGACAAAATACATTATATTTACAAAAATTTGATGTTGATAGTAGTGATGGAGATTTATATTGGCATCAATATATGCAAAATGTTTCTGCTTCTAAAATAGAAGGGGCAGAAATACTAGGAACATATAAGAATATTATGGATAAACCAATGAATTTTATAATACCAGTATTTGAAAATATGCCTAGTACAAGATGTCCACAACCAGGTTCAGATTCTATTGTAACACAAAATATAGAAGTAACAGATAATGAGATTATTGTTCGTAAGGATAAAAAGACATCAGCAGAAGAAGTCGCAAAAATAAAAAAAGGAACGAAACTTTTAAGAATTGAAATTGGAAATACTAAATCAGACGGAAACTATTGGGATAAAGTTGTTTTAGATAATGGAAAAAAAGGTTATATTATTTCAGAAAAAGGATTTAAAGTATTACCAGATATAACAGATTCTCCTATAAGAGCAATTGCTGTAGAAGAAGGAAATGTTAGAAATGGCCCAGGAACAAGTGGTACAACTGTCATTACTACATTAACTGAAGGTCAAATTGTAACATTAGTTGAAAAAGGAAAATATAAAAATATAGATGGTTATGATTGGTCACGAATTTATTTATCAGATGGAAGGCAAGGTTACATTGTATCTGATTATTTAAAAGAAATGACATCAGAAAATAAAGGCGAAAGTGAAGAACCTGCTTTACCTACTGAAAAAGATATTGTTAGAGTTTTACCAAGTAGTGGTTTGTCAATAAGAGAAAAACCTGGAGTAGATGCAAATATCTTAAAATATGCTGAAAAGGGAGATTACTTAACTAGAGTTGATAAAGAAGTTTCGACAAAAGATGGTTATATATGGGATCAAGTTGTAACAGATGATGGTATAGAAGGCTATGTAGCAAGAGGAGATAAAGAGGAAGATTATATAGAAGTAGTTGATGATGTAACACCATCTATAGATATAAAAGGCAGTGGCTTTAAAACTAGTGGATTGAATGTAGTGTGTGAACCAAATATTACAGTCCAAAATATAAAAGATGTAGTAAAGGATGTTATTATTAAAGACACTAAAGGTAAAGAAGTTACATCTGGCAATGTAGGAACAGGCTATACATTAAAATATAATGGACAAACATATACCATTGTAAAAATGGGAGATACAAATGGAGATGGTAGACTAACACCAGCAGATGCCACTGTAGTATTGAAGAAATATGTTGGAACAGGAAAACTAACAGAATCACAAATTATGGCAGCAGATACAAACGGAGATGGTAGATTAACACCAGGGGATTCAACAGTTATTTTAAAGGCTTATGTAGGTCTTACAAATATTAAAGTATAAGGAGAAAAAAGAATGGTAAGAAAAATCAAGTATTTAATTTTATTTAGTTTTATTCTTTTATTGGGATTATGCACAAAATCACAAGCAAGAATTACAACAACAGATCCTACTGTTGAATCAGGTGGAACTGTTACAATTACAATTAATAGTCAAGAAAAAGTAGCTTCTGGAGCAATTGATATTACTTCAAATGACGGTTTAACTTTTGTTAGTGTTAGTGGAGGACAGGCAAACGGTACTTTAGTAGCTTTTGCAGGTAGTGAAAATAAAACTAGTGGAATAGCAACATATACTTTTAAAGCTCCAAAAGTAACAAAAACACAAACATATCAAGTAGTTTTCACATCACAAGATATGGAAGATGTAGATGGAAATGCTATCGCATCTTCAAGTGGAACAGCAACTGTTACAGTAACAGCACCAAAATCAAATGAAGAAGAGCCAACTCCACCTAAAGAGGACGAAAAACCTGTTGAGCCTTCTTTTGAAAAAGTGGAACAGACAGTATATGCAACTACTAGAGTTAATGTAAGAAGTAGTTATAGTACAGATTCTTCTATAGTAGGTTCTTTAGATGAAGGCGAAAGTGTTACAAGAACCGGAATCGGAAGTAATGGTTGGAGTAAAGTTACATATAATGGATATACAGCTTATGTTAGTAGTGATTATTTAACAACTACAAAGCCAGAAGTAAAGCCAACTGATCAAGATAATGAAGACAATAAAAATGATGAAAAAGAAGATAATGACAAAGAAGATAACAATAAAGATGATGAAAAAGAAGAAAAATCAAATAATAATAATTTAAAAATACTAAATATAGCTCCAGCAGGACTAGAACCAAAGTTTGATCCAAATATTGTTGAATATACTTTACATGTAGGAACTAATATAGATAATCTTTTAATGGAAATCGAAGCAGATGACGAAAAAGCAACTGCAAAGATTGTAGGTAATAAAGACTTCAAGATTGGAGAAAATACAGTAAAAGTAGTAGTAACTGCAGAAGATGGAACAGAAAAAGAATATGTAATTAATGTTATTAAAGAGGAAATTGCTCAATTAGGCTTAAAAGAGCTATTGATAGAAGGATTAGAAGTAACACCTGAATTTTCAGAAGAAATTTATGAATATACACTTAAAATAGAAAAAGAGGGAATTACTGAATTAAATATTACAGCAACAGCGTCTAGAGAAAATGCTAAAGTTGAAATTATTGGAAATACAGACTTAAAGCCTGGTGAAAATGTTATTACAATATTAGTTACAGATGGTGAAGGAGAACAACAAGAAACTATTACATATCAAATTACTGTAACTTTACCAGAAATATTACAACAACCAAATCTTATTTTAGGATTGCAAGAAGATGAATTTTATAAAGATGTGGCAATTGTAATTGCTATTATTGTTGTTATTATTATTATAATTATTATGTTAGTAAAAAACAAAAAAAGAAGAAAAGAAGATAATGATTATTTGGATTTAGATGATGAAGATAGAGAAGATATAGTAGATGCTAATAAAGAGATAGAAAAGCTAACTGAAGATGAATTACCAAAATCTTTAAGAAAAGAGCCAGTGAAACTCGAAGAAGAAATTAAAACAGAAAAAACTGAATATTTAAAAGATGATGAAAGAAAAAATAAATTAGATGCTTTTACATCTGCTGTAGATGAAGACGATATTTATAATAGAAGAAAAAAGGGAAAACATTTCTAAAATAAATAAAAAAGGGCTTTGAAATTTTATTGAAAAGCCCTTTATATGCCAATATAGCTCAGTTGGTAGAGCAACGGATTCGTAACCCGTAGGTCAGCAGTTCGATTCTGCTTATTGGCTCCAATGTTTGCAAGCCTTACAAGGTTTGCTTATTTTTATGCTTTAGTAAAAAAGTGACGGAAAAGTGACGAAAACAAAAAGAAGTGGTTTTCTAACCGCTTCTTATACTGTTTTTATTTGTAAAAATGAATCTATTTTATTTGCTACTTTTTTTAAGTCTTTTTTAAAAAAATGAGAATATATATTATCGGTTACTGCAACACTTGAATGACCAGCTCGTTTACTAACAATTTGTGATTGGATTCCACTAGATATTTGAAGAGATATACTAGTATGCCTTAATCCATGAAATGTAATTCGTTTCAAATTATACTTCTTTATAATTTTTTCTAGAATTTTAGATGGAGTATCTGGGTGCATATCTGAACCATATTCAGTCGTGAATACTCTTTTAGATTTTTTCCATTGTGTTCCAAGTAATAGTTTCCTCTCATCTTGTCTTTTTTGATATGCTTTTAATAGTTGCATTGTCGTGGGTGCTATATAAATAATCCTATTACTTGTTTCTGATTTAGGCTCTTTTTCAAATATTCCATAATCCGGAACATATTGAGTTGTTTTATTTATATTTATAGAACAATTTTTAAAGTCTATATCTTCCCATGTAAGACCGGTAATTTCTCCACGTCTGCAGCCACTATCTAAAGCTAATAAAATTATAGCTTGATACTTAATAGGTTCATTCTGTAAGACATCAATTAGTTTTTTTACTTCTTCTGGAGAATAACATTCTATTTCTTTTTTGTGTACTTTTATAGGTGTTACAAACATATTAGGATTACTGTTTATATATCCCCACCTTATAGCTGTATTTAAAACATTTGAAATGATAGCATAATGGTGTTTTATAGTTTTATCTGCATAAGTAGTATCATTTCTTAGATTATTATAAAATTCTTCTAAAATTTTTACATTTAGATTTTTTAATTTTACATGACCGATATATTTTATAATATTTTTACTATACAACTCATATGCTTTATATGTTTTAATTTGAACATTACACTTAATCATTTTTAGCCATTCTTCTATCAAACTTTGCATAGTAATATGATTTTTCTTTACATATGTATTATTTTTTAATTCTAATTTAATTTCGTTTTCTCTCAAAATGGCTTCTTTTTTTCCACCATAAAAAGTCTCAATATGTCTAATTCTTTTTGTTCCATTATACCCCAATGGTACGTCAATTTTGTATTTTTTATTCTTTATTATTTCTTGTACTGCCATTATTCTTTTTCCCCCTATATTTGATATATTGTTCTTCTAATAAATTTATAAATTGTTCTTTGGTTAAATTTCTGTTTTTATATTCTTTTGTTTTTTCAAAGTACCAATCTCTAAAATTATCTAATGCTTCTTGACACTCTTTTACTAATTTATCATTCATATATGAAAGATCTTCATTTGATTTTTCTTCTGCTCTCTTTCTCCTTTTATTTAATAAATTATATATACTATTATGTATGTTATATATTTCATTATTTTTTCTTATTTCTTGAAATGATGCAGTTTTTCTATATTTAAAACAACTCTTATTCTTGTTTTGTGGTGAAATATAATTACAATATTGAGTATTAGTATCTATTCCATTATTTATAAATAAATTTCCACAATTTATACATTTATTAATCTTATAACCATTATTTAATATTTCAAATAATGATACCAATATAAACATGATTATACTATTACAAATATATGTTTTATCTATACTTATTTTATTTACATTTTTTTCAAATGCAAATAATCTTGTTTTTATATTTTTTTTATTCAATCCGCTAGAAATATCTATATCACTATAATAGTTAGAACTATAGTATTGTATGGAATATACTAATTCGGGAATTTGTAATACATCTCTAATAAAAGATAAAAATATATTTATAGTGAAATATTTATTATTTATCGTACATTCCTCTAAATATTGTTTTATAAAATCTATTTGTATATTAGTTTTGCTATCAAAAGAAGGATTATTGCTCAATAAATACAGGACAAATTCACCTATTCTAAAAGGATATATAATGCTAGTTGCCTTTGTTTTAGTATTATATTTTAGATTATAGTATTTTTGAGCTTCTTCTATATAATTTTGTACTAAATTATAATTCGTTCGTATATACTCATTTTTTCCATTATTCTTTATATCATAGTAAATGTTAAAATCCATTTTATCTCCTTTCTATTCATAAGTTTGTTTTGCATAATTATAAAACAACAACAACCAAGTGTCAATATATTCCTTATATAAATATAATATTTTTATTTTGTCTGTTTTGAAATTTGAAATTATATAAAAATAATTCAGCATTTACTTCCTTATCTTATCCTTGTATTATGTTGTTGTGGAGGTGATAAAAATGTTAAAAGCAAATTTGGACATTAGAAAAGAAATTTCAAAAAATAACTTGAAATTATGGCAAGTAGGAGCAGGACTTCGGTTTAAATGATGGGAATTTTTCAAGATTACTACGTAAAGAATTACCAAAAGAAAAAAAAGAGCAAATATTAAAAATAATAGAAGAATTAAGGGAGGAAAAATAAGGTGGAACATAAAGAAAATCTAAATATTAAAGAAGCGGCTGAATATCTAAACTGTTCAATTAGTATGCTTCGTAAATTAATTTACAATGGTGAAATTCAATATTTTAGAATACGGAAATCGTTATTATTTTAATCGTTTTTATTTAGTTACTTGGATTCAAGAACGAAGTAAAAATAATCTTATAGAAAATCAATCAATAAGAAAAGTAACACTAAAAGGAGTAAAAAATGAGAGAAAACTTACAAAATAGTTTAGAAGAGCAAATTCTCGAAGAATTTCCACCTTATGAACTAGATGAACTAGATAAAGAGAGTATTTTAAGTGATGAATATATTGAATATTTAATTTGTCTACGCAATTCTTCGGATAAATTGCGTTTATTAGAAAAAGTAAGAGAAAAAGCTAAAAAATTAAAGGTTTTGACCACGTTTAATAATATTTACAAGCTAAAAGATAAACAAATGGGAGAAATACAAGAAACAAATCAATTATCAGGTATAGTTTTCCCAGATATGGGAAACATTGTTTATAATACAGACCGCTATATTTTAGATGAAAGTGGAGTAATATATGAAGTAGTTCCAAGATTAGGCAATATATTAGTGTGTTATCACCCAGTTTTACCACTAGAAGAATATTGTGATATAGAAACAGGTGAAGAAAAAGTAAAATTAGGATTCTATAAAAAGGGAGCTTGGAGGAATATAGTTGTGAATAAATATACTATTGCAAGTAGCCAAGCGATAGTAAAGTTATCAGATGTTGGCATTGAAGTTACATCAGAAAATGCGAAGTTTCTAGTAAAGTACTTATCAGAAATAGCCAATCTTAATACTGATAAAATAAATGAAAGTATGTCAGTATCAAGATTAGGTTGGCTTGGTGATGATTTCGTTCCTTATACAGAAAAATATATATGCCATAGTGATTTAAGTTTTAAAAAAATACTTGAATCTTTAAAAGAAATAGGTGATTATAATAAATGGAAAGAACTAATGAAAAAATTAAGAAATGATAGTATAGTAGTGCGTTTTATGATGGCAGCTAGTTTTGCAAGTCCATTGGTAGAAAAATTTCAAATTAATTCTTTTATTGTTCACTTATGGGGAAAATCTGGCAATGGTAAAACATTATCACTAATGATATGTGCCAGTATCTGGGGAAATCCCGAATTAGGAAATCTGGTAACCACATTAAATAGTACCAGTGTTGCTTCAGAGTTATATTGCAATTTTTTACATAACCTTCCTGCTATATATGACGAATATCAATTAGCCAGAGAAAAAAATGCTAATAATGATACTTTAGTATATGAGTTAACAGAAGGAAAAGGCAAAGGCAGAGGAACAATAGATTGCGGGCTAAGAGAAAATACTCATTGGAAAAATATCATAATTACGTCAGGTGAAGAACCGATTACTAATTCTTCATCTAAAGAAGGTGTTAAAAATAGAGTAATTGAAATAGAGGAAAACGATGTAATAATACAAGATGGTCAAACTGCTAAAGATATTATAAGTAATAATTATGGATTTGCTGGAAAAGAATTTATTGAAATTATACAGCAAAATATGAAATCTTTATTCGAAGAATATCAAAAGGCAGTCAATGACTTAAAAACATATACACACTATCAGAAACAAATAAATGCTATGGCAACTATTTTAGTTGCAGATAGAGTTGTTTCTGAAAAAATTTTTCATGATAATCCAATAACATTAGAGGAAGCTGGAAAATATTTTACGAAAGATATAGATGAAGCTGATAGATATATTAATCTAATTATTGATATAGCCAATTCAAATATCAATAACTTCATTAATGATTCTGATCCCATTCCAGGTCAAATATGGGGTAAACTAGAAAAAAATAATGATGAAATTGAGTACTATGATTTTATCCCTAGTAAATTACAAGAAATATTAAAAAATCAAGGAATAAGCTGGGACGGAATAAAAAGGAAAATGGCTGAAAAGGGATATGTTATAAAAAAAAATAATCAATATACCATAAATAAAAAATTTAAAAGTACTCAACAAAGAGTGATTAGAATAAAAAATATTTATTTTAGTAATCAAAAAGATACTTAAGTTACGTTAAAGTTTCGAGATAAGTCGAAACCAATAAAATGCTTGTAAGGGTAATCTTATAAGCAAATTTCTATATTTAGTTACATATAATAAATGTAGAATATTGTTATAAATATAATTTATAATTCACTCTGATTATTATTTATATTTATAATATTGATTGTTATAAAAAATAATACGAAATTACGTAACAAGGAAGCAAAAATACTGAAAATTAATCTTTTTTGGTTGCGAGTATATTCGAAATTATTATATACGGGGGGAGTTAAATTTTAATAGCTAACAGTTCCTTTCAGAAATTTTATAAAAACTGTATTGAAAAAATTCTATATAATTGATTAAACAAAAAACTAATTTACTCTCCTTAGATTGTAAATTAGTTTTTATTCTAACTCTTTTATAAAATCTTTTAACATATTTTCCATCGATACATTGAAAACTTTGCATAAGGCATAAAATTCATACTCTTTAACAACTCTTTTTCCCATTTCAATATTTTGTAATGAAGGTTTAGGAATATCAATGCCTAGTAATAATAATTTATTGGATAATTGTGTTAAAGAAAGATTCTCCGCTTCTCTATATTTTCTTACATTCTCTCCTATTACATTTAACTTTCCATTATACTTTATAAATCTATTCATGAGATTATTATTTCCTTTAATTAGATTTTTATTGATTTTATAATAAAAGTATGGTAGTATCGTCTTATTGATAATACGATAAAGGAAATTAAAAAATGGAAAAACAAATTGCTATAAATATATTAGAAGATATCAAATCATCTTTATTAGGAAATAATGGAAAAGAAAATGGATTAAAGAAACTAGAGATTTATAGAAAGAATTTAGAAATTGCTACAAATAAAAAAATTATTAAATTGATCGAAAGGCATAAGTTATATGTAAAAAAATATGGTAAGAATCATTATAAAAGTGTGAGGTTAAGCAAAAAAATAGATGAAGAAATGAGGAAAATTTATAATGAATAATTTTATTTATTTTCTTCTTCTTCATCAATTATTGTTAGTAAATCGTCAAATGAACAGTTAAGAGCTTTGCAGAATCCCTCTAAGTATTTATAAGATATGGATTTTCTTCCTTTTTTAATAGCTTTATTTAAGTTATAGAATGAAATATCTAAGGTATCGCATAGCCAAGATTTAGTTTTTCCTCGTTCTTTTAAAATTTTTTCTATATTTAGTACAATCATATTATGATTTCCTCCACTATTATGGAATATTTTATAATATTACACTTTTAAGTGTTAGCACTTGCAGGTGAGGTTAAAAAGAGATATAATATTTAAGGGTTTTTATATATGGAAGATTTGAAAATGCTTAATTTATTGAAAAAAGTTAAATTGCTTTTGCAAAGAAATTCATTGACACTAGCAATCGATTTAATTGAATTAGAAGTTGAAAATTTACAAGGTATTACTGAAAAAAAATGTAAAAATACTATATATCCCAATTATGATTGGTATTGTAATGATTGTTATAACTTAAATTGTCAAAGCAATAAAAATTTTAAGTATTGGGGGTGAAAATATGAATTATGAACATAAACAACTGTGTTGTAGAGAATGTGGTAAAAAAAATAACAAGATTAGAAGATGGCGAATATGAAGGACTTTGTGTAAACTGTTATAAAGGCATACAAGACGATGATGAGGAAAAAGAAAAGAAAATAAAAATTCGTAATAAAACTGGAAGATTAATAAAACAATTTATAAAAAATAAGTAAAAAAAGAAGTCAAAGGTGTGAAGAAAGAAAATCGTAGTGATTTTAGAAAGTATGCGAGGTTATGTAAAATAAATTATTTAATTATTAAGATCATTGTAGTATAAAATAATAAATAGGGGAATAGTTATGAAAAATGAAAATAATAATTTAGAACAAAAAAATAAATTAAAAAGAAAAACATTAAATGCAAATAAATTGCTTCTTGTATTATTAATTGCTTGTATAGTAATCATAATTATGATTATTATTTTTATACAATTTATATATCCTAAAAATTGTATTAATAACATAAACAATAATTATGATTTACAACAATATGATAAAGTTTCTCAATATAGTTCTGCACTTAGTATGATTGAAGATTATTTAAAAAATGATATAAGTACTTATAATCAAGTGCAATATAAGGTAAAACTTTCTGAATCGTTGGTATCATTTGAAAATAATCAATTCGATAATGCTCTCAATGTACTATTAGAAATTAAAGAACCGGACGAAATTGTAGAGAATAAAATTAATGATTGCAAATATGAATTAGGAAAAAAATATATTGAAGATAAACAATACGATAAAGCATTGGAATATTTACAAGAGGTAACAAACAAAGAAGATTTAAGTAATTTACTGGATAATGTTCATTATAATTTATCTGTAAAATTTTTAGAAAAAAAGGATTATAAGCAAGCTTTAGAAGAAATAGAAAAAGTAACAAATAAAAAATATGAAAATCTAGAAAATCTAAGACATCAGATATATTATCAGCATGGAAACGATGCTTTTAAAAAAGGAGACTATAATAGTGCTATCTCCTATTTTGAAAGTGCAGATGATTATAAAGATGCAAAAGAACTAGTTAATAATGCTTATATTAAACAAGCAGAAGAATACATAGAAGAAGGAAAACTGAAAGATGCAAAACTTATATATGATTATCTGCCTGATAAAGCCGAATATGATGGAATAAAAGCTTCCAAAAGAAAAAAACAATTAAATAAAATTAAAGATATAATTAATGTTATGGGAAGAACATACGCTACTAAAAGTTATTCTGAATCTAGAAATGTCTGGAGATATGACGGAAGATGGAATAATTGGTACATAGATAAACCTGATTCATCAGAATATATTGATATAGATTTAGAACTAAATGATGATGGAACGGTTACATTAGAAGGTACAGTTTATTTTTATGCATTTAATAATTTTTCATCATTACAGGAATATTGTAAGGCTAGAATTATTTCAAGGACGATAAAAATAAAAAATATTACAAGTATTCCATCGACATATAAAATTGATGAAAATACCAAATTATTATATTCAAACGGAACATTTAAAATCGAATATAGTAAAAGAGATGATTATTCTACAAGTTTTTATAACGTCTATTCGTCATCTGTGACTTATTAATTATATATAGAAATTTTTATTATTTTTATAAAAACCGTATTGATTTCAATAAAAACATATTATAAAAAGCATACTAAATATTTAAAAATATAGGTATGCTTTTTATTCTATTATAAGTATGTTGAGAATAATAACAATCTTATTATATTTAAAACTTATATAACCTTATAAATAAGGATTTTTATCATTCATACTTTATGCCTATTACAAGTTTTTGACTAAAAAGTCAATATTACAGTTGGTGACGAAAAAGTGACGAAAGTGGCATAAAGTTATATAAAATTATATAAATTTGCGAAAAAATAATCCACATAAGTATTGATTTTATAGTAACTTGACATATTTTATAAAAACTTATAAAATATGTCTAAACGGATTCGTAACCCGTAGGTCAGCAGTTCGATTCTGCTTATTGGCTCCAACGAACTTAATCACGTATGTGATCTTTCCAAAATAAAGATTTAAAAATAAACCATTAGCCTAGTATAGAATAATGGTTTTTTTATTTATTACTAAATCAAGTATTTTAGTATTTTTCTGGATTTACATTTTAAAGAAAATGTGATAAAATATTGATACTGTTGTGAACAGATTAATTGAATAAGGAGTGAAAAAATGCTTATGTCTCAGATGGACGGAAAAGCAACAATCATTCTAGGCATTTGTATTGCAGTTACATTAATGTTGGATGTATTGTTTGTTTGGAATTTTTTCACTAATGATAACATTATGGGAGATACAGTAAAAAGAGAAACAGTAGCAAGTATGTATACAAAATCTTATTCAGGAATGGAATTATATCAAAGTGATGTAAAAAATCAAGAAGAAGAGAGTAATAGTATAGTTGCACAGAAAATAACGATAGGAGAAATGGAAAATAAAGCAGAAGAAATTAATGCAGAGGATGAAGAAAAAACAGAAATAGAAGAAAAGACAGAAACAAAAGTAAAAAATATAGAAACAGAAAAAACAGAAACGAAAGTAAAAGAAAAAGAAGAAGTAACAGTTACAACAAAAGCAAAAGAACAAGAACAGAAAAAGCAAGTAAAAAAAGATAATTCAAAAAACGAAAAAAAAGAAGATAAAATATCAAATACTTATCAAGGGTTAGCTACAATAGGAAAAATTGAAATACCTAAAAGTGGTATAAATATACCAATATTAAGTAGTGTAACAATAGATGGAATGGAAATTGCACCTTGCTTGTTATATGAAACAGGAGATCTTAATCAATCTGGAAATAATGTAATTGTTGCTCATAATTATAGTAATCTTTTTGGAAATAATAAAAATTTACAAAATGGTGATAAAATATATATTACAACTCTTGATGGAAAAAGAGTTGAATATGAAGTTTATAAAAAATATACAGCACTTTCTGAAGATTTTAGTTATGCAAGAAGAGATACAAATAATAAACCAGAAATAACATTGTCTACATGTACACAAGATGATGATTACCGTTTGATTATTTGGGCAAAAATGGTATAAAAATTAAGGGGGAACACACATGGGATTTTTTGATAAGTTAAAGCAAGGATTAAGTAAAACTAAAACATCTTTTGGCGAAAAGATGAATCAAGTTTTTAGTAATTTTAGAAAAGTAGATGAAGAATTATTAGATGAATTGGAAGAAATTCTTATCATGTCCGATGTGGGAGTGGAAACAGCAACAAAGATTGTTTCTAATTTAAGAAATAGGATAAAAAAAGAGAATATACAAGATGAAGAAGGAGTAAAACAAGCATTAAGAGATGAAATTAAGGAAATCTTTGATGCTGTTGATAATACTTTAAAATTAGAATCAAAACCATCTGTTATTTTAGTTGTTGGAGTAAATGGTGTAGGAAAGACAACTTCTATTGGAAAAATGGCAAATAGATTAAGACAAGATGGAAAGAAGGTTGTTATAGCTGCAGCAGATACTTTTAGAGCAGCAGCTGTTGAGCAATTAGAAATATGGGCTAATAGAGCTCAATGTGATCTTGTAAAAAAAGAAGAAGGAACTGATCCAGCATCTGTTGTATATGATGCTATTAAATATACGAAGGAAAGCAATGCAGATGTTTTGATATGTGATACCGCTGGAAGATTGCATAATAAAAAGTATTTGATGGATGAGTTAATGAAAATTAAGAAAGTTATTGATAAAGAACTACCAGAAGCTTCAAAAGAAATTTTGATGGTATTAGATGCTACAACAGGACAGAATGCAATAGAGCAAGTAAAGGCTTTTAAAGAAACAGTAGATATTACAGGTTTAGTTTTAACTAAATTAGATGGTACAGCTAAAGGTGGAGTAGTGATTGGAATTGTTTCTGAAAATTCGATGCCAGTGAAATTCATTGGTGTTGGAGAACAAATTGATGATATGGAAGTTTTCAATAGTGATGATTTTGTAAAAGCATTAATATAAAGAAAGGAGGTTGTACTAATAAAAGATGAATGATGATAAAGAAGAAGTAACAGCAGAAGATATAAAAAGAGAATTAGTTGAAGCAAAAAAAGAAGATGTTAAAAGAGAGCAATTGAAAGTAAAAAAGAGTAAAGCAAGAATGTATATGGTTCTTTTGTTTATTTTTGTTGTTGCTATTGTTGGATATGTTATTTTTAGAGGAGAATATTTAGAAATTCTTGAAATAGGAGAACAGTATACCAGTATCTTTTGGCAAAATGTAAATTCAATATGTATAACATTTGGAATTAATTTTATTATTTTATTTTTCTTATTATATTTTAATAATAGACGTATTAAGAAATTAATAAAAGTATTTTTTGATGAAGAAAATATGCCAATGCCTAAATTAGCTAATAAATCTATTGCTTTTATTCTTTCAATTCTTATTAGTGCAATTACTTCACAAATGATTTTGAAGACATATATGTTATGCTTCAATAGTGCTTCTTTTGTAGAAGTTGATCCGATTTTTGGATTAGATATTGGTTATTTCATTTTTCAGAAACCATTTATTGAATTTATGCTATTATATGCTATATTCCTTGTAATAGGAATAACAATTTATACAGTTATTTATTATATAATAACATTTAATATTTATTTTGATGGAATTAGTAGAGAAACTTTAAAAAAGAGTAATATTTTAAAGCAATTATATACAAAAATTATAATTATTACTATTTTAATATCAGGATATGTATTAGTACAGACACAGAATATTGGATTAGAAAAATTTTTAGATTTACAAGAAGATACAAGCTATTCGCTTTATGGAGCTGGAATGACAGACAAAACAATAAAATTATGGGGATATAGAATTCTTCCTATTATTATGATTGTTTCTGTTTGTATGGCAATTAGAAAATTTAAACAAGGTAAAACAAAAGCAGTTATTGGAAATATTTTAGTTGTACCAACATATATTATTAGTTTATTAGTTGTTATGCTGGTTTTCCAACTAACATATGTTACACCAAATGAGTTAGATAAGGAAAAAAATAATATAGCGGATAATATACGAAATACTAAAATAGCATATGGAATTAATATTGATGAGACTAATATTAATGATGGTGGAGAAACAATAACACAAGAAATGTTAGAAAAATGTCATGATACTATTTCTAATATTGTTATTGTAGATCAAGATATAGTTTTAAAAGATTTAAATGCTTCACAAACACAAAAAGGTTATTATAAATATCTAACTACTCAAATATCAGAACATCAAATAGATGGAGAAAATAGATTAGTTTATATTTCTCCAAGAGAAATATCAAGTAATAATGGAACATATAATAATAAAACTTATGAATATACACATGGATATGGAATTATTGCTACATTAGCTACAGGTACAAATTCATCTGGAAATTTAAATATATTACAAAAGGGTTTTGACAATTCAGAAGAAAATGTAATTCCTATAATACAACCAAGAATTTATTTCGGTTTAGAAACTGATAATAATATTGTTACTAATAGTAATAATAGAAAAGAATTTGACTATCCAATAGAAGATTCTCCAAAAGCAGAAAATGCAGAAAATGTATATGAAGGAGAAGCAGGCTTACAATTAGGCTTTTTAGATAGATTTATTTTAGGAATTAAAGAAGGAGATTTGAAATTAGCTCTTTCTGCTAATGTAAATCAAGATAGTAAAATTATTACAAATAGAAATGTTATTCAAAGGGCACAAGTAGTTATGCCATATCTATTATATGATGATGAACCATATATGGTTGTAACAGATGAAGGAAAATTAATGTGGGTACTAGATGCATATACAACTTCAAATAATTATCCATATTCACAGAAAACAACCGTACAAATAGATAATATTAATAAATTGGAATTAAATTATATTCGTAATTCAGTAAAAGTTCTTATAGATGCTTACAATGGAGAGACAACCTTTTATATAACAGATAAAGCAGATCCTATAGCAAGTGCTTATAAGAAAATATATCCAGATTTATTTAGTGAAGAAGTAATACCAGATGATATAAGTAGACAATTTGTATATCCAAAATTTTTATATAAAATTCAGGCAAATATGATAGAAAGATATCATAATGTTCAATCTGATGTTTTATATAGAGGAGATGATGTCTGGGATACAGCTACTCATAATCTAAGTAAAGTTTCTACTAAAGTAGGAACAGACATAGAACCATATTATACAATGGTTGATCTTATTGATGAAGAAGAAAATTGTTTGGGATTAGTATTACCATTTACACCATATGGAAAGCAAAATATTACATCTTATATGGTGGGTACTTATAAAAATGGTGTTCCTAAATTATCAGTTTATCGTTTTTCTTCAGATAGTAATATTTTAGGACCAATGCAATTAGATACACAAATAGAGCAAGATGAAAAAGTATCAGAAGAAGTGGAGTCTTTAAATGTAAATGGAACTAAAATTACTAAAAATATGATTATTGTGCCATTAAATAATACTTTATTATATGTAGAACCAATTTATCAACAATATATAAATGAAGTAGATTCAGTACCAGTTTTGAAAAAAGTAATTGTTGCTTCAGGAAATAAATTAGCAATAGGTGATACTTTAAATATTGCTTTAAGTAATTTAGTATCTCAATATGCTGTTAATATTGAAATTGAAAATACAGATAATATGGAAGATTTAATAAAGGCTATTATAAGAGCGAATACTAATTTAAATGAATCAAAAGCTTCAGGTAACATGGAGATGATTGGTAAAGATATTGAAAAGTTACAAGAATTAATTGAAAATATGGATAAATTAAGAAAAGAACTAGAAAAAGAAGAAAGAGAAGATAAAAGAAATGAGCAGACAAATAAAACAGTAAATGTAATAGCTAATGCAATAAATTAGATATAAAAAAGATGAATGAAATATTTTCGTTCATCTTTTTTCTTATATACTATTTTTTGATTGCTTTTTGTGATATACTTTCAGTTAATTAATAATAGGAGGATAAAAATTTGAAAGTTACAGATATAGAATGTTTAAAAAATATAGCAAATGAAGTAAGAAAGGGAATTATAGAAGAGGTTTATCAAGCACAATCAGGTCATCCTGGTGGATCTCTTTCATGTGCAGATATTCTTACAGTGTTATATTTTAATCAAATGAATATTGATTCAGAAAAGCCACAGGATATGAACAGAGATAGACTTGTTTTGTCAAAAGGACACTGCGCACCTGCTTTATATAGTGTCTTGGCAGAAAAAGGATATTTCTCAAAAGATGAACTAAAAACATTTCGTAAGCTAGATTCAAAATTACAAGGACATCCAGATATGAATAAAGTATTAGGAGTGGATATGACAACAGGATCATTAGGACAAGGCTTATCTGTTGCAGTAGGAATGGCCTTAGCTTCAAAAATGGATCATGCTGGTTGTAGAATATATTGCATTGTAGGTGATGGAGAAATTGATGAAGGACAAATTTGGGAAGCTGCAATGACAGCATATAAGAATCATTTAGACAATTTATGTGTTATTGTAGATAATAATCAATTACAATTAGATGGTAGGATAGATGAAATTGCAGGTTTGGATAACATAAGAGGAAAATTTGAAAGCTTTGGATTTTCAGCAATTGAAGTTGATGGGCATAATATTAGTAATTTGATAGACGCTTTTCATACAGCAAAACAAACTAAAGGAAAGCCTACAGTTATTATTGCAAAAACAGTTAAAGGAAAAGGAGTGTCATTTATGGAAAACAAAGTAGAATGGCACGGAGTAGCACCAAATAAAGAACAGTATGAAATAGCTATGAAAGAACTAAATAGTGTTAATAATTAATTTATTATAATGTATAAAATTTGTGGATAAAGGAAGAAAAAAAGAGATGAAAATGAATTTAGATAAAAAAATTGCAACTAGACAAAGCTATGGTGAAAAATTAGTTGAGTTGGGTGGTAAAAATACAGATATTATTGTATTAGATGCTGATTTATCAAGTGCAACTAAAACAGCTATGTTTGCTAAAGAGTATCCAGACAGGTTTATTAATGTGGGTATAGCTGAACAAAATATGATGGGAATTGCTGTTGGACTTTCTACTTTTGGAAAAATACCATTTGTAAGTACTTTTGCTGTTTTTGCAGCGGGAAGAGCTTATGATCAAATTAGAAATAGTATAGCTTATCCAAATTCAAATGTTAAAATTTGTGCAACTCATGCAGGAGTTACAGTAGGAGAAGATGGTGCAACACATCAAATGCTAGAGGATTTGAGTTTAATGAGAACATTACCAAATATGAAAGTAATGTGTACATCAGATGATACACAAACTAAATGGGCTATAGAAGAAATTTCTAAAATTAAAGGGCCAGTATATTTGCGCTTATGTAGATTAGCAACTCCTATTATATATGATGAACAGCAAAAGTTTGAATTTGGAAAGGGAATTCAAATAGGTGATGGAACTGATGCTACTATTGTTGCAACAGGTGTAACAGTTTCGGAAGCATTAAAGGCACAAGAAATTTTGAAAGGACGTGGAATACAAGTTCGTGTAGTTGATATACATACAATTAAACCTATAGATGAAGATATTATCATAAAATGTGCTAAGGAAACCAAAAAGATAATTACGGTTGAAGATCATAGTATCATAGGTGGATTAGGAAGTGCTGTATGTGAAGTATTGTCAGAAAGATATCCAGTTAAAGTAAAACGTTTAGGAATTAAAGATAGCTTTGGAAAGTCTGGAAAGGCACAAGAATTATTAAACTATTTTAAAATTGATGCAGATAGCATAGTGGAATGTGTAGAACACGAATAATTTAGGAAAATTTATACAATGCTATTAAAAAATGAATAAAATAAAAGAATCTTGACAAAAAAGAAATGAAAAAGAAAAAAATATGCAGTTTTTCGAATAAAAAAGTATTGCATTTAAAATGTTTTATTGTTATGATTAAGAAGTAATATTTTGATCATATGGGATAAAAGTCAAAGGAGAAAAAAATGATTGAATTTAGAAATGTCAATAAAACATATGATACTGGTACAGAAGCAGTACATAATGCAAATTTTAAAATAGATAAAGGGGAGTTTGCTTTTCTAGTAGGAAGTTCAGGATCTGGAAAATCAACATTAATTAAGTTAATTCTAAAAGAAGAAGAGCCAACTTCAGGAAATATTATAATTAATGGTAAAGATACAACTTTTTTAAAACCTAAAAGAGTACCATATTTAAGAAGAAGTATGGGAGTGGTTTTTCAAGACTTTAGATTGTTACCAGATAAAACAGTATATGATAATGTAGCATTTGCTATGTATATTGTAAGAGCTACGCCAAAACATATTAGAAGACAAGTTCCAATGGTATTGTCATTAGTAGGATTAAGTGATAAAGCTAAGGTATATCCAAATGAGTTATCAGGTGGAGAGCAACAAAGAGTTGCTTTAGCAAGGGCATTGGTTAATAATCCTTCTATGATTATTGCAGATGAACCAACAGGAAATCTTGATCCTGAGACTGCTTGGGACATTATGACATTATTAAGAGATATTAATGCAAGAGGTACAACAGTTGTTGTAGCTACTCATGCAAAAGATATTGTAGATAGAATGAAAAAAAGAGTAATTCAAATCGAAAAAGGCAATATTGTAAGAGATGATAAAAAAGGCGGGTATGATAATAGTGAAGTATAGTGTATTAGGTTATTTAATAGGTGAAGGTTTTAGAAATGTATTTAAAAATAAAAAGTCGACAATTGCTTCTCTTGTTATTATGTGTGCAACTATGTTTATTTTTGGAATTTTCTTCTTAATAGGAGAAAATGTACAAGCGGTTATGAATCAAGTAGAAGAGCAACAAGCAATGCAAGTTTTCATTGCTCCAGAAGCAACTGAAGAACAAGAATTAGAATTAGAAGCAAAAATAAAATCAATACCATATGTTAATACAACAGAGCATCGTACGAAAGAAGATGCATTAAATACAATGAAGGCATGGCTTAAAGATTCGCAATACATATTAGATTCTTATGCAGAGAATAATCCTTTTAAAGCATCTTATGTCGTTACATTAACAGATTTATCAAAAAGTGAAGAAGTACAACAACAAATCCTAACATTTGACAATGTTGCAAGTATTACTGTAAGAAATGATACAATTAATGCATTACTTAATTTAGCAAATGGAATTCAAACTGCTTCTGCTGTTATATTATTATTACTTGTATTTATTTCAACATTTATTATTGCAAATACTATAAAATTAACTGTTCATGCAAGAAGAAAAGAAATTTCAATAATGAAATATGTAGGAGCAACAAACGGATTTATACGTTGGCCATTTATGGTAGAAGGTATTATTATTGGAATTGTAGCTGCATTAATTACAGTATTATTCTTAGGATTAGCATATAACTTTGTAGCAGGACAAGTTACAGCAACAGAAATTACAGAAAAAATACAAATTAGTTTATTACAATTTTCAGATGTATTTAATATATTAATGATTACTTATTTAATATTAGGAACAGGAATTGGAGCAATTGGTAGTGCAATTTCTATGAGAAAATATTTGGAAGTTTAAAAAAATAAGGGGACGTAAGAAAAGTAAAGGAGAGAGTCAAATGAAAAGAAAAATCATATCCATTTTTTTAGCGGCACTTTTAATTATAGCAACAACTGTACCAACATATGCAGAAACAGCACAAGAAAGGTTAGATGAGCTAGAACAAGAAAAAGAACAAACAGAACAAGAAAAAGACCAAGTAACTAGTGAAAAAAATGACATCTTAGATGAAATTTATGATTTAGATTCACAGATTTCAGTTTATGAAAATAAAATTGATGCATTGAATAGTGAAATTGAAGAACTAGAAGATTCTATTGACAAAAAAGAAGATGAAATTAAAAAATTAGAAAAAGAAGCAGAGGAAAAGAAGGAAATTTTAATTAAGAGATTGATTGCTATTTATGAAGCAGGTCAAACTACTTATTTAGATGTACTTTTATCTTCTGAGGATATGGTAAGCTTTATATCAAATTATTATATGATTGAGCAATTAGCTGATGCTGATCAATCAGTTATTGATTCTATTAATGAAAAACAAGAAGAAATTGAAAATGTAAAAAAAGAACTAGAAGATGAAAAAAAGGAAGTAGCTGAAGCTAGAAAAGAAGTAGAAACAGAAAATAATAAATTAATTGTAGCAAAAGCTTCAAAACAAGTTAAAGTAGATGCTTTATCAGAGAAGGAACAAGAATTACAAGAAAAGTTAGATGCTTTTGAGGAGGCAATTGAAGAAGCAAAAGAAGAAATTAAAAGAGAAGTGCAAAGTAGTAGTGGATATGTTGGTAGCTTTGAAGGAGATTTAAGTTGGCCATTATCAGCAAATTCAGATGGATATAATCATATTTCATCTATATTTGGACATAGAGATCAACCAACTTGGGGAGCATCAGAGGACCATGGAGCAGTAGATATTCCAGTTTATTATGCACCTGTATATGCACCAGCAAGTGGACTTGTAATTATTGCAAGAGAGCTTTCTGGTTATGGTAATTATATTTTAATAGATCATGGTAATGGATATTATACAGGATTTGCACATTTATCAGCATATAATGTAAGCAAAGGAGATGTAGTAAGTAGAGGACAGCAAATAGCTGTATCAGGAAATACTGGTATTACCACAGGACCACATTTACATTATGAAGTACATATTGGAGGATATGATCAATCTGATAGAGTTGACCCATTATTATATACATCACATCCAGATTTAATCTTTTATTAAAATTTGTAAATAATAAGAAGGAGGCAAATATAAAACATGAAAAGAAAAGTGTTTACAATTATACTAGTAATTATAGTATTGCAATGCTTTTGTAGTTTTGTATTTGCCGAAAATATTGTAGCAAATGAAATTGGACAAGCTAATGATTTAACTCAAAATCAAACATTAGAAGAACAAAGTAAAGAAATTAATGATCGATTAGAAGATGTAAATGCAAAATTAGAATATGTTCAATCTGAAATGTCTAATACTATGTTAAAAATTCAAGAATTAGAAGATAAAGTTTTAGAATATCAAATTGACTTAGATGAAATGCAAGGGCAGTTAGATACATTACAATCTTCTATAGATGAAACAACAATAAAATTAACAACTGTAGAACAAAGTTATAATGAAAAATATGAATTATTAAAAGAAAGATTAGTAGCAATATATGAGGCAGGAGAAACAAGATATTTAGATGTTCTATTATCTTCAAGAAATATAGTAGAATTTATTTCTGGATATTATTTAATTCAGGAATTAGCTAATTATGATAATCAATTAATAGAAGATGTTGAACAACAAAAAAATGAATTAGAATTGACAAGGACTAAATTAGATAGAGAACAAACAGAAGTTAGACTTATAAAAGCTAAGAAAGAACAAACTACAATAGTATGGCAAAATGCAAAGACATTACAAGAAAGTTATGTTGCAAAATTAAATGAGGCAGAAAAAAAATTACAAAAGGAAATAACTCAATATAAAGAAGAACAAATAAAAATTAATCGTTTAATTCAGCAAGCTTTGAATAATGGTAAAGATATTAACATACAATATACAGGAGGAGAAATGCTTTGGCCGGTGGCTGCTGCAGGTACATATATTACTTCTGGTTTTGGAAACAGAGAACATCCAATTCAAGGTGTTGTAAAAGAGCATACAGGAATTGATATAGGAAATGCTGATTTTGGAACTCCTGTCGTAGCGGCTGCAGATGGAGTTGTTACATATGCTGGATGGCTTGGTGGTTATGGAAATTGTGTTATGATTAACCATGGAGATGGAATTACAACATTATATGGACATGGACAAAGTGTTGAAACAACATTGCATAAAGAAGTAAAAAAAGGTGATTTGATTTTAAGAGTAGGATCAACAGGCAACTCAACAGGTCCACATTTACATTTTGAAGTTATATATAATGGAATCAGTGTGGATCCGTTACAGTTTGTAAAAGTTCCATAGAGGTTATAGGTTTTCCTATTTAAAAACCTAAATTTTTTTATGAGGATATGAATAAAGAATGGAAGAAACTGGTAGAAAAATATATAAGACAATTATGTTAATTGTTATTACAGCAGCTATCACAGCTGTATCGACAACAATGTTTGTATATCAAAAATTAACAGGTACTATGGGAGTTAATAATATTGTCAATAGTGGAAATAATACAGGCTTAGAATTAACTTTGGCACAAATTAGAAGTATGCTAGAAGAAGAATATATGGGAGAATTAGATGATGAAGCAATGATAGAATCAGCTATAAAAGGATATGTAGCAGGTGTAGGAGATATATATACTGAATATTATCCACCTGTTGAAATGACATCTGTTTTAGATACTACTTATGGCAATTACATAGGTATTGGAATTTATATGATAGTAGATTCTAAAAATGGTGTTATAGAAGTACAAAGACCTATGGAAGGCTCTCCAGCAGAAGCAGCAGGAATTAAGGCAGGAGATATTATTAATAAAGTAAATGGTGAAGAAGTGAATGCAGAAAATGTATCTGAAATATCGGATAAAATTAAGGGTGAAGAAGGAACAACTGTTAATTTAGAAATTTTAAGAGGAAAAGAAACATTAAATGTGGCTGTTGAGAGAAAAAGAATTGTTGTAAAACATATAAAATCAAAGGTAATAGAGGATAATATTGGATATATTCAATTAAAAGACTTTGAGGGTGGAGTGGCAAAAGAATTTAAAGAAACCTATGATGCATTAAAGTCAGAAGGAATTACTTCTCTTATTATTGATATTAGGGACAATGGTGGCGGAATTGTTGATGAAGCTATTGAAATTTTGGACTTTTTCTGTAAAAAGGATAGTACATTATTGATTACTGTTGATAAAAAAGGAAATGAAGATATTACAAAAGCAAAAGAAGATCAACAGATAGATGTACCAGTAGTTATATTAGTAAATGGCAGTTCAGCAAGTGCTTCTGAAATTTTAGCTGGAGCATTGAAAGATAATGGAATTGCTAAATTAGTAGGAACTAAAACTTATGGTAAAGGTGTAATTCAAACATTACATAGATTAACAGATGGTAGTGGTTTGAAGATAACTTCAGAAGAATATTACACACCAAATCATAATAGAATCAATAAAACAGGAATTGAACCAGATTATGAGGTAAAATCTAATACAATTAATGTAGAAGAACCTGAAAATGATGCACAATTACAAAAAGCTATAGAATTGTTGAAATAAAAAATATATTAAATAAAATACCTCTTATATTATAATATGTCTTAATTATAGAGTTATAATATATGAGGTATTATATTTATAAATTTGACAAGGAAAATAAATTATGAATTCAAAAAATTAAATCGAAAAAATTAGAAAAATATATTGACATTTGTTATAAAATTTAGTATACTAAACAAGTCGAAGGAAAATGGGCGCATAGCTCAGCTGGGAGAGCATCTGCCTTACAAGCAGGAGGTCATAGGTTCGAGCCCTATTGCGCCCACCATTTTTCTTTAAAAACTATTTAGGAAACTAAATTTTTTTTAGTTTACGGCCTGGTAGTTCAGTTGGTTAGAACGCTAGCCTGTCACGCTAGAGGTCGACGGTTCGAGCCCGTTCCAGGT
>CANRAY010000009.1 GCA_947628735.1 uncultured Clostridia bacterium
CATAAAATCTTTATATTTTTGTAATTGAGCAACTGCTTCTGCTTTGGCAGTATCTAACTCTAGAACTTCTTGTTCTAGAGTTTTTGCTTTCTCAAAATATGAAACACTAATAAAATAGGGGAAAAGAACGGATAAATCCAAAATGCCAAAAATATTTATCACATTTTTATCACTTTAATTTAATAAGAAATCGATTTTTTGGATCATTCCTTTCTTAGTTTTAGGGAGGGCATCTAGGTAGATTTCTGTGATTTTTATACTGCTATGACCAAGTAATTCTTTTACAGTGATAAGGTCAGCTCCATGGGTAAGGAGCATAGTTGCAAAAGTGTGTCTAAGATCATGAAATTTTCGATATGCTAAGTTACTATTTTTTAAAGTATTCCTCCATACTTTTTGCAAATGTTTTGCATTAACATATGATCCATCATTTTTACAAAATACATAATCGGAAATATGGGGAAGGGAAGAGAGTAATTTATAAATAGAAGCGGCCATGGGAATAATTCGTATTGAATTTTGAGTTTTAGGTTCTTGCAATAAAGTGACATATTTACGATCTCCATTTTCAGAAATTTCAGCAGATGTGTTTAAATTATGCAGAACATGAATTTCTCTGTGTCTAAAGTCAATATCATCCCATTGAAGCCCTAAAATTTCACCTTGTCTCATTCCTGTACCAAGTGCAAAGAGTACAATTTGTTCATAAGGGGTATTTTTAAATAATCTTCTTAGAGTTTTAATTTCATTTTCATTGAAATAGGAAAATTCTACTTTTTTGTTTGATATTATCTTCAGTGCAGCTTCTTTTTTTGCTTTGGGAAGAGTTACATTTAAACAAGGATTTTTAACAATATATCCTTCTCTATCTGCAAAACCAAAAAACTGTCTTAAAAGCTTGTGAACTTTTTTTACAGTATTTGTAGAAATATCTTCTTTTAATAAATCATTGTAATATTCTTGCATTCGCAAAGTTTTTATTTCGTTAATGGGTAAATCAGAAATAAAATGTCTTTTTATATAATTTCGATATGTAGATTCATAAGTTTCAAAGGAAGAGGGCCTCAGTTCGTTTTTTTTGACAGAAAATAACCATTTAGGTAATAAAAGATTAATAGTTACAATTTGCCCATTATTAATGAATCCCATTTTTAATCCATTCATATATTGATCAACTTTTTGAGATGCTTCTTTAAGACCTGTACCATAAAAAGCTTTTCTAATAGGAGTACCGTCAGCTTTTTTTCCAATCGTTTTTGTAATCCTATAATATCTTTTTCCATTTACTGAAAAATTCGTTTTATTTGCCATAAAACATCACTCCTTTTATAAAAAATTTCTCCTATTATATCACCAAAAATATGGAAATAGTTGTCAGCAAAA
Organism: uncultured Clostridia bacterium; assembly: GCA_947628735.1. Classification (GTDB taxonomy): domain Bacteria; phylum Bacillota; class Clostridia; order TANB77; family CAG-508; genus CALXVA01. Next base: position 1,384 of record CANRAY010000009.1, read on the forward strand.
TTTATCACTTTTTTATCACTTTAATAAAAAAATCATAGTTTTGTGAAATAATTGTCGTTCTAAATAAAATTTTTATAACCTTAAAATAATTGAAAAGATAATTTGCAAATTTTACCAATTTTCGACAAAAAATAACAACATTTGTTATATCTTTGCGTCGGATATTACTAAATATCTTGAAAAAAGTTGGCTTTTAGTATAAAATAATACAGTATAAATTGGAGGAGTTTGGTTTGAAAAAAGTAGATATAACAGAACAATTAGAATATATAGAAAAAGTAAAAGAAATTAATGATGGAAAGAATTTAAAATATTACATATTAACCATGGGATGTCAGTTAAATGAGAATGATTCAGAAAAAATATGCGGAATGCTTGAAGAAATGAATTATTCAAAGACCGAAGAAATGAAAGAGGCTGGTCTCATTATTTTCAATACTTGCTGTGTTAGAGAAAATGCAGAAGAAAGATTATTTGGAAAACTAGGAGAAGTAAAAAAACAAAGAGAAGAAAGAGGAGCAATTATAGCAATTGGTGGATGTATGATGCAAGAAGATCATATTGTAGAGAAAATTAAACAAAGCTACCAATATGATGTAATATTTGGAACACATACATTACATAAATTTCCAGAAGATTTATATAATGCAATAATAAATGAAAAAAGAATTACTGATATAATTGACATAGAAGGAGAAATAATAGAAGGACTACCAATTAAAAGAGATAACAATATTAAAGCGTCTGTTACCATTATGAATGGATGCAATAATTTTTGCAGTTATTGCATTGTGCCATATGTAAGAGGAAGAGAGAGAAGTAGACAAGCAGAAGATATTTTAGATGAAGTAAGACAATTAGCAAAACAAGGATATAAGGAAATCACATTATTGGGACAAAATGTGAATTCATACATGGTAGAAGAAAACAAAAAAGGAAATAATTCACCAATTAATACATTCGCAAAATTATTGACAGAAATAAATCAAATAAGTGGTATTGAAAAGATTCGCTTCATATCACCACATCCAAAAGATTTTACAGATGATGTAATAGAAGCAATTAGAGATTGTGAAAAAGTAAGTAAATTGGTTCATTTACCTTTGCAATCAGGAAGTACAAATGTCTTAAAAGTAATGAATCGTAAATATACAAAAGAGCAATATTTAAATCTTGTAGAAAAAATGAAACAACAAATTCCAAACGTAACTTTTTCTACAGATATTATTGTAGGCTTCCCAGGAGAGACAGAAGAAGATTTTGAAGATACATTAGATGTTGTTAGAAAAGTAGGATTTGAGCAGATATTTATGTTCATTTATTCAAGGCGTGTAGGAACTCCAGGGGATAAAATGGAAAATCAAATACCAGAAGAAATAAAACATCAGAGATTTGATAGACTAAAAAAGTTATATGAAGATAGTGTATCAGAGAATAATAAAAAATATATAGGAAGAACAGAAGAAATTTTAGTAGAAGGATATAGCAAGAATAATGAAAATCTTTTAACCGGAAGAACAGACTCTAATAAAGTTGTTGTTTTTGAAGGAAAAAAAGATTTAATTGGAAAAATGGTAAACATTAAGATAATATCAGAACATATGTGGTACTTAAAAGGAGAAATATGTAAATGAATGAAGAAGTAATTTTTAATTTAACACCAGAACAAAGGGAAGAAATGATAAAAGCTATTATAACCAAGGTATCAACAGACCCAAAAATGAAAGACGATACAAAAACAAGAAATACAAAATGGAAAAATAAAGAATTTGTAAGACAAGTTATTTTAGACTATGTAAAGCTTTTAACAGTAAAAAGAAATGCAATGATAGTAGAAACAGAAGGTTTAATTACTGAAAAAGAAGCTTTTGCAATTATATATAGGAATTTTAATTTTAGAAATAAACCAAACCCTAAAAAGGCGGAAGAAACATTAAAAATTTTAGATGAATATATGCCAGCAGAGGGTACTAACAAAGTATTTAAAGGATTTCCTAAAATTGTAACAACAGCATCAACAGAAGTAAAAAATAGATTAGAAATCTTAAGAAAATATGGATATATACCAAGAATAATAGAAAATCCTAAAAAGTTGATGGCATCATCTTCATGGATAGATAGCAGACTAGCATATTATGAAAATTTAATTAGAATTGGATCAGAAACTAGAAAACTTTTTGAAATACCTGCATCTGAAATATTAAGTGATAAAGTAAAAATGGAAAAAACAGAAAAAGCAGAAGAAAAAGAAGATTATGAAGAAGAAGAAGGAAGGTAACTAATATGGCAGAGTTTTCACCAATGATGCAACACTATTTAGAAACTAAAAATCAATATAAAGATTGCATACTTTTTTATCGTTTAGGAGATTTTTATGAAATGTTTTTTGAAGATGCAATAACTGCTTCAAGAGAATTAGAATTAACACTAACAGGAAAAGAATGTGGTCAAGAAGAAAAAGCACCAATGTGTGGAGTACCATATCATGCAGCAGAAACATATATTGCAAGATTAATTGAAAAAGGATTTAAGGTTGCTATTTGTGAACAATTAGAAGATCCAAAAAAAGCAAAAGGCATTGTAAAAAGAGATGTTATTAGAGTTGTAACCCCAGGAACAGTAATGGAATCTAATCTATTAGAAGAAAAAAGAAACAATTATATTATGGGAATATATAAAAATGGCATTTACTATGGCGTAACTGTATGTGATGTTTCTACAGGTGATTTTAGAACAACTCAAATTAAAGATACAAATAATTTTGCAACATTGTTAGATGAAATAGCTAAATACACACCAGCTGAAATTGTAGTAAATCCAATGATGTATGAATGTCAAGAAGAAATTGATAAAATAAAAGCAAGATTTGATATATTTGTATCACGTTTAGATGAAGAAAAATTTGACCATGATGATACATATATTAAAGAAAAATATCATTTAATAGATGATAATGGAAATACAATAGATAGTATAAAAGATAGCACATTGGCAATATCTGCAACAAATGGATTAGTAAAATATTTGATAGATACGCAAAAAAATACTCTAGATCATATTAATAAATTAATTATATACAGCACAACTAAATACATGGCATTAGATATTAGTGCAAGAAGAAATTTGGAAATTACAGAAAGATTAAGAGATAAAAGCAAAAAAGGAACACTATTATGGGTATTAGACAAAACATCAACTTCTATGGGAGGAAGAATGCTAAGAAGATGGCTAAGCGATCCATTAATAGATGTAAATCAAATTAATGCTAGATTAGATGCTGTAGAAGAATTGAAAAACAATATCATTTTAAGAGGAGATATTATAGATGCACTAAAAAAAGTATATGATATTGAAAGATTAGCAGGAAAAATCTCTTATGGAAGTGCAAATGGTAGGGATTTAATTTCATTAAAAAATTCTGTAAAACAATTACCAGATGTAAAAAAAGCGTTACAATCAGCTAATGCAAAAATGATTGTGGATTTATATGATGGACTAGATGAACTACAAGACGTATACGAAATGATAGACAAAGCAATTGTAGAAGAACCACCAATTAGTGTTAAAGAAGGTGGACTAATTAAATTAGGATATGATCCAGAAATTGATCAATTAAAATTAGCAACAACAGAAGGCAAAAACTGGATTATTAACTTAGAAGCGGAAGAAAGAGAAAAAACAGGAATCAAAAATTTAAAAGTAGGCTTTAACAAAGTATTTGGCTACTATATTGAAGTAACAAAATCAAATATGTCAATGGTTCCAGATAGATTTATACGTAAACAAACCTTAACAAATGGTGAAAGATATATTACAGAAGAATTAAAAAATCTAGAAAATCAAATATTAGGAGCAGAGGAAAAGGTAGTTAATCTAGAATATAGTGTATTTGCAGAAATAAGAGATAAAATAGAAACTCAAATTCAAAGAATACAAAAATCAGCTAATATGATATCAATATTGGATGTACTATGTTCATTTGCAACAGTAGCTGAAGATTTAAATTATGTAAAACCAATTATTGATCATGAAGGAATTATAGATATTAAAGATGGAAGACATCCAGTAATTGAAAAAATGCTTCCAAGTGGAGCTTTTGTACAAAATGATACATATTTGGATAAAGATAAGAATAGACTATCTATTATTACAGGACCAAACATGGCAGGAAAATCTACATATATGCGTCAGGTAGCACTTATTACTTTAATGGCACAATGTGGTAGTTTTGTACCTGCATCATATGCTAAAATTGGTGTTGTAGATAAAATATTTACAAGAGTAGGTGCTTCTGATGATTTAAGCATGGGGCAAAGCACATTTATGGTAGAAATGATGGAAGTAGCTAATATCCTAAAAGAAGCTACTTGCAACAGCTTAGTTGTATTAGATGAAATAGGAAGAGGAACATCAACTTATGATGGACTATCTATTGCATGGGCTGTAGCTGAATATATTTCAGACAGCGAAAAATGTGGTGCTAAAACATTATTTGCTACCCATTACCATGAATTAACAAAGTTAGAAGATAAAATAGAAGGAATAAAAAATTACTCAATTGCAGTAAAAGAAAAGGGAGAAGATGTTATCTTTTTAAGAAAGATTGTACCAGGAGGAACAGATGAAAGCTATGGCGTACATGTAGCAAAATTAGCAGGTGTTCCTAATATAGTAACAAAAAGAGCAAATGAAATTTTAAGAACATTGGAAAGAAAAAGCATTTTAGGAGAGAAAATACAAGAAAAAGAAAATAAACAAGTAGCAGCAGGACAATTGGATTTATACAACTATAAACTAGCAGAAATAGCACACGAAATAGACAAAATTAATATTAATGAATTAACTCCAATTGATGCTTTAAATGAAATTGTAAAAATCAAAGAAAAATTAAACTAGGATAAAATTTCTAACTAAAGACTTAAAGGAGGAATATGAGTGAAGGCATTAGAAAAATTAGCAAAAGAAAATAAGAAAATTATAGCTTGTAGATGGCATAATGAAGTTAAATCATTAAATACAGAAGTCAATGAAAATGATACAGTAGAGCCAATCTACATAACAGAGAAAGATGGAAGAAGAATTTTTCAAAGAGGAATTCTATACATTATGAGTAAAGCATTTAATAAATTGTATCCAACAGCTTTATTAACAGTAGATTTTCATTTATCAAATTCTTTATATTGTACAATAGACAACATGGAAGTTACAGAAGAAATGATTTCAAAGGTAAAACAAGAAATGCAAGAAATTATAGATAAGAATTTGGAAATCAGAAAAGTAGAAATGTCAAAAGAAGAGGCAGAAGAATTCTATGAAAAAGAAAAGACTTTAAGAGGAAAATTTCAATTAGAAAATAAATATAAAGAAGAAGTATCACTTTATTTTTGTGAAGATTATTTCAATTATTTCTATGGAGTTATGCCAATTAGCACTGGATATATTGAAAAATTTGATATTATTAAATATCATGCAGGATTTCTAGTTAGATATCCATCAAAGGAACATCCTGATGTAATAGAAGAATATAAAGAAACAAAAAAATTACTTCATACAATTGAAGAATATGAAGATATTCATGAAGTATTAGGAGTAAATACTTTATATAAGCTAAATAAGCAAGTACAAGAAGGAAAAGAAAAAGACATTATTTTACTAGCAGAAGCCTTACATGAAAAGAAAATTTCTAACATAGCAGATAAGATTGTAAAAAGAAAAGGAATTAAGATGGTATTAATAGCAGGACCATCATCATCAGGCAAAACAACATTTGCACAAAGATTAGGAATACAGTTAAAATTAAATGGAATTAAACCAATTACAATTTCAGTAGATAATTATTTTGTAGAAAGAGAAAATACACCAAGGGATGAAAATGGAGAATATGATTTTGAAAGAATTGATTCAATAGATTTAGAGTTATTTAATGATCATTTAACAAAACTATTAAATGGTGAAGAAATATTAGTACCTACATTTAATTTTAAAACAGGACATAAAGAATATCATGGAGAAACAATGAAAATGAAAAGCAATGAAATACTAGTAATTGAAGGAATTCATTGCTTAAATGATAAATTAACAGAATCAATTCCAAGAGAACAAAAATATAAAGTATATATTAGTGCTCTAACAGTATTAAATATAGATTACTATAATAGAATTTCAACAACAGATACAAGATTAATTAGAAGAATTGTAAGGGACTATAATTTTAGAGGATATGATGCATTACATACATTAGAAACATGGGCTTCAGTTAATAGAGGAGAGGAAAGTCACATTTTCCCATTCCAAGAAGAAGCGGATAGTATGTTTAACAGTTCTTTAATTTATGAAATAGGAGTATTAAAAAAACATGCAATGCCACTATTACAAGCAATTGCAAATGATAATCCAGAATATGCGGAAGCTAAAAATTTATATGAGTTTTTGAAATATTTTGAAGATATTAGTGATGAATATGTACCAAAGAATTCTTTACTTCGCGAATTTATTGGCGGTGGTATTTGGGAATAAGGGGAAAAGAAAATGAGTAGAAAATTTACAGAAATAGATGAAGAATTTATATGCGATAATTGCGGTAAACATGTACCAAAGTTAGGATATTCTTGTAGAAACCATTGTCCATATTGTTTACATTCAAAACATGTAGATATAAATCCAGGTGATAGGGAAGAAAAATGTCATGGAATACTAGAACCAGTTGGAGTAGAATTAGATAGCAAAAAAGGATATGTTATTATTTTTAAATGTAAAAAATGCGGGAAGATTTGTAGAAATAAAGCCGCAGAAGATGATAATATGGATTTAATTATTAAATTAACAGCAAGACATGAAATAGGATAAAATATGCAAAATAAAAAGAAATGAGCTTAAACTCATTTCTTTTTTATTAACAAATTATACTTCTTTATTTAAATTACCATTTGTATATTGCTTACCTTCTAAACGTTTACGTTCATATGCGGTATTAATAACATTATTAATTTCATCAATTGTTTCATCTATCATATCAACTCTAACACGATTTACAGGTATGTCTGTAGTAGGAATAGAAAGAGTTTTACTATTCATAATTAAAGAAACTGTTTGAATACTATCTGGAATTACTTGAAATTTAAAACCTAGACGATCTTTTAAATAATAACGCTTTTTCTTTTGACATTGAGTACCACATTTTGGATAACATTTATTTGTTTTTCCTAAAAAGCAATAATTAGTAGCCATTAAAGGTAAATTTCCATAAACAATCAATTCTGAATCAATATGTGAATAATGTAATAATTCTATTAAGTTTTCCTGATTTAATTCTCTAGATAAAGTTACTTGATCTAGACCTAAACCTTGAACCTCATCTAAAGAAAATCGATTAAAAACATTTAATGAATAATTACCAATAAATTGATAATCCTTAGCATATTTTTCTAACAATTGTAAATCACCAAGGTTAGATATAACAAATCCTTTTATATGAAAACGTTCTATAATATGTTCTACTTCATTTAATATAATATTACGATAATTAGATTTAATAATTGTTGGCATATATATGTAAATAGGATATGTATCAGCTAAGCTTTGAATTATATTTTCATAATCTTTATTTACTAAAATTTTTAATGGCAAATAAATTCTATCAATCTTTTTCTGATCCAATTGAGAATAATCATAATCGCAATATAAATTTCTAAGGAAAAGAGAAATCTTTGGATGAACAAGTGATTTTATCTTATGAGAAGAAGCTGAGAAAGGATAAGAACCAACTAAATTTCTTCTTTTTCTAGATAAAATTTCTTCTTCTAATTTTTCTAAAGCATTCCTACGAAGTTCATTTAAAGAAGAAATGCTAGGTATATATAATCCATCATCTAAATAAACTCTAATACTTTTAAATTGATAAGGAGTATTTGTTATTTTATCTATTTGCGAAATAATACGTTCTTCTGTAATAGGAGATTTTAAAGCATCTACAGGCATCATATCAGAACTAACATTGATGTCAATATTTTGGTATAAAACATTATCTGTTGAAGTCTGAGTTGATAAACGAATTGAAATTGGCTCATTTCGTTTAACATAAACTTTACAATGAATAGGAATTTTTCGATTTTCAATAGATTTATAACTATTGGTAGCAAGAGTAGATAATGTTTTACTAGCTAATTTATAAACCTTATCACCAATAGATATATTTCCTTTCATACGACCTATGGCTACTTTTTGCCTAGGAGTACAACTAGTTAAGTTTTTATTTCCAATCATTAATTCTGAAATAACATATTTTGAAGGTTCATGTTCAAAACTAATAGTATCACCGATACTTAAAGTTTCATTAAGAATAAGAGTAATATGACCTTTATTTTTATTGTAATTAGAAATATTTCCTACATACAACCCCATATTATTAGATTTTTCTTTAAAAATTAAATCTTGATTAGGTGAATCACCTAAATGACCACTAGAAAATCCACCACGATTAAATACTTGAAGCAAGTCATGAATATCATTTTCATCAATAACATACTTTTCACCAGATAGGGCTAAGTCGATATATTTACGATAAATTCTAGTAACTGTAGCAACATATTCAGGGGTTTTCATTCTTCCTTCAATCTTAAAACTTGAAACACCAGCTTCAATAAGCTGAGGAATAAAGTCAAGCCCACATAAATCACGTGGACTTAATAAATACCCTTTATCTAAAGTTTCTTCTACGCCATTAGAAGAACAGCCAATAAGTTCATAAGGAAGTCTACAAGGTTGAGCACATTTACCTCTATTTCCAGAACGACCTCCAACTGTACTAGAAAATAAACATTGACCAGAATAACAAATACATAAAGCACCATGAATAAAAGTTTCAATTTCAATATGAGAGTTTCGACAAATATATTCAATTTCATGAAGGGGTAATTCACGTGCAAGAACAACTCTTTGAAATCCTAACGATTCAGCTTCTTTAACTCCTTCTATATTATGAATACTCATTTGTGTGCTAGCATGAAGTGGTAGATCAGGAAAATTTTGTATTAAAAATCTAGCTAATCCAATATCTTGAACAATAATTGCATCAATTCCAAATTCATATGCTTGTTTTGCTAAAGCAATAGCAGATTCAAATTCAGAATCTTTAATTAAAGTATTTAATGTTAAATGTGTTTTTACATTTCTTAGAGTACAATAATCAATTGCTTTTTTTAATTCTTCTGTATCAAAATTTTGTGCAGATGCACGAGCATTAAAAAGACTTCCACCAAAATAAACACTATCTGCACCGTTCTGTACTGCAGCTTTTAAACATTCAAAGTCACCAACAGGTGACAGCAATTCTACTTTTTTCATATAAACCTCTCTTTAAATATATCAACTACATTGTAACATAAATTTTAACTTTTGCATACTTATATCATATAGAAAAAAGAGAAAGGAGGAAAATATATGCCTGAAGAAAATAGAAATTGTGGATGCAATAATAACGGAGGCTTATGTGGAATATTTGGAGGAAATGGATGCTGTGGTGATAATAGTATTTTATTCTTCATATTAATATTCTTATTACTTTTTACTAATAATAGATAAAAAGATATAAAAGAATTTGCAAAAAATAGAAAAAAATGGTATAATGAAAAACAGTGGTGCATTATTCTAGTTATATTATCTATTATGAGGGTGGGGCTAAAAATCCACTAAAGGGCACACCGTTGAAGTTTCTTAGTTGTGCGCAAAACGCCCAGTTATGCGTGTGATTAGGGAGTAAAGAATTTAGGGCGGTATGTAATGGCATACATATAATGTTTCTGTCCCTATTTTCGTTGAGGCTTAAATTTTGGTAATTTAAGTAAAACCTATACAAAGTGCCAAGACACAATGTATAGAGTAGCCTGTCTTGAGTGATAGCATTGGGATTAACTATATAGAATGGATTTGTATGGCCATACAATATCTATTATAAATAAGGTTATGAAATTGGTATTGCAAAAGAGACTAGTAATAGAATAAAATATATTAAGGAAAACTTCTAGAATGTTTGCTTAAACAAAAGCATAAAGGCATAGGGATTAAGGTACGGATTTAAGTGGCAATCTGGTATCCTATAAATCTGTTAGGATGTTTTGTTAAATGGAAACAGCTAAATAGTAATATTTAGTACAAAACAGAGAAATTCGACTAGACCTAAACCGTAAAATTTACTTATGTCTTTACCACTTTACACATTAATAAAATAAAGAACATAGGAGAGAAAAAAATGAATAAAGAAAGCGTGCGATGGTTTATTACAGTTTTTATAACAACATTTATTTTATCCATCACATTTTCATACATATCAACAAATGCTTTGACAAACTTAGAGATTATACCAGCAATTATTATATTAATTGTAATTATTTTAGTTGGTATATTATTTGATATTATAGGTGTTGCAATTACAGTAGCACAGGAAAACGAATTCCATGCAAAAGCAACAAAGAAAATACAAGGATCAAAAACATCATTATTTTTGATTAAACATTCATCACAAGTAGCAAATATATGTGCAGACGTAATAGGTGATATTTGTGGTGTATTATCAGGAGCAATAAGTGCATTAATTACAACTAAAATTACAGCACAATATGGATTAAATTTTAATTTGCAATTTATAATGAGTGCAGTAGTTGCTTCATTAACAGTAAGTGGAAAAGCATTAGGAAAGAATATTGCAAAAACTAAATCAACTAGTATTGTACATGCAGTAGGAAAATTTTTAAGTATATTTATAAAAGAAGATAAGAAAAATAATCAAAAAAATTAAATATAATAATTAAAAAATAGTAAGTTTTAGACTTACTATTTTTTATGTTTTCCCATAAAAAACTATTTACAAAACAAAAAGTTATAGGTAAAATAAAAGAGGAGATTTATACAAAGGAGGAAGAGCATAAATATGAAAATGAGGATAAAGGAAAACAATGGTATTACTCTTATTGCTCTAATCGTAACAGTTATTATATTAATTATTCTGGCAACAGTTAGTATTGGTGGACTTATGGGAGATGATGGAGTAATTAATGTGACTAGAAGTGAAAAAGAAGAGATAGCAAATGAAGCAGAAGAAAGAAAACAAAAAGTAAATACAACAAAAGAAGACTATACACAAGCAATGTCTGATAAAGAAAAAATATTAAAAAAAGAATGGACACAAACAATTAGTGGAAGTGGAGAAGATAGAATAACAGATTTTATTGAAACTATTGATGGAGGGTATATTGTAGTTGGATATTCAACATCAGAAGATATTGATTGGTTAGGAAATAATAAAGGTGAGTCTGATGCATTTATTGTAAAATATAAAATAAATGGAGAGAGGGAATGGTCAGCTTCATTAGGAGGAAATAAAGCAGATTGGTTTTCAGGCGTTATAGAAGATAATGATGGATATATCGTAGTAGGAAGCACATTGTCAGATACAATTGAAACAAAAACTGAAGAACAAATTAGTAGAGGAACAGGAAAAGTAGCAGGAATAATTGCAAGATATGATAAAACAGGTAATGAACTTTTGGTAAAAATAGAACAAAATACAGCTAGAAATTGGCAAATAGAAGATGCAAAATATGATTATATTATATTTACAGATATCGCAAAAACAGCAGACGGATATGCAATTACAGGAAAATTAGATTATAATGATGATCCATCTAATACCGCTGATTTAGTTTTAATTGAATACAATAATAATAATATGATACAAAGAAAAACTAAATTATGGAATGGATTTAACAGTGGTTCTGTAGAAAAATATTCAGACTATAGCGTAAATTCAAATACAGCACATATTAAATATCAGTCATCAAGATATATATTGTTTGGTAATACTATATCTCCTAATGTTTCAATTAGTAAAATAGCAAAGATATTTTCTACAGATTTAAGCGAAGAAAAAGCTATTACTTATTCAGAAAATAATGGAAGTGCAGGTAGAGTATACAATATAGCTACAGATGTTATTTATGACGAAAAAGGAAAAATGATTATAAATTTACGCAATTATTTACCAAGTGAAAATAAAATGCAAAGTGGAAGTATCTGCATTCTAGATGAACCAACTAACAACGAAACATGGATAGAAAATGGAGATTATGTAGCAATAACCCAAACTACAAATTCAACATTTTCAACTATCAAAAAAATAGATGATACAACCACTAAAATGCAAAAATATACATATGATGGAACAAGTTTAGGAGAATATGACATGCCAAATTACAATAATATATATAAAGTTGGAGTTGATGAAAGTTATATTTTTATAGGAAGTCCATCAAATGAACAAGATGTAGAAATTAAAGGAACAGAAGACGCAGTAATTAGTAGATATAAATTAGTAGATAAGCAATAAACAAGGGGGAACAATGCTATATCCAAACGAATATTATGATACAGTTAAAGATATAAAAATTGAATTATTAAATAAAAATAAAATCGAAGGAATTATTTTAGATGTTGATAATACATTAATTGACTTTGATAAAAAAATGCCAGAAGGAATATCACAATGGGTACAAGATCTAAAAAATAAAGGAATCAAATTTTGCATTTTATCCAATAGTAATAAAGAACAAAAAATAAAAAAAGTAGCACAAGAAATAGATGTTCCATATTTATTTTTTGCTAAAAAACCATTTAAATGTGGATTCAAAAAAGCAAGTAAATTACTAGAACTAGAAAATGAAAAGATTGCAGCAGTAGGAGATCAAATATTTACAGACGTTATAGGTGCTAATAGATGTCATATGTTTTCGATTTTAGTAAAACCAATAGAGGAAAAAGATTATTTATTAACTAAAATAAAAAGACCACTAGAAAATTATGTTATAAAAAGATATTTAAAGAAAAAAAACGCAGGAGAAAGGAAATAAAACTAACATGTATATTAATGAAATTCACATATTATGGTATGTATTAATAGGAATTATAGGATTATTAGTAGGACAATTTATTGATTGGTGTAATATATGTTTACCAGAAGAAAAAAAGATATTTTCAAAAAGTTTTTTTAAAGAATATTTAAAAAATTGTAAGCCAAAATATTTATTAATGGTAATTATGGCTATTTCATATATAGGTTTATTGTATTTATTTGGTTGGACAATAGATACTTTAAAATATGTTTGCCTTATTCCATTACTAATTAGTAGTTTCATTATAGATTATAGATTACAAATTATTCCAAACAGAATAACTTTGACAATATTAGAATTAGGTTTACTTTTTACCGTTGCACAAGTAATTTTGAACATAAATGCAGGAATTAATATATTTATCGATAATTTATTAGGATTAATAGTTGGAGGAGGAATATTCCTTATTATTACATTAATAGGAGGTCTTATTGCAGGAAAAGAAGCAATGGGATTTGGAGATGTAAAATTAATGGGAGCAATGGGACTATTTTTTGGATGGAAAGGAATTATTATGATTGCTGTAATGGCATTCTTATTTGCAGCCATTATTAGTATAGGTATTTTAATTTTAAGAAAAAAGAAAGTAAATGAATACATACCATTTGGACCATTTATTGTTGTATCAGCAATGGTAACAATTTACGTACCATTTACTATTTTGCTACCAATACTATTAAAAATATTTTCATTAGGAACAATAAATATATCATAGGTTATATCATAAAAGGGGGTTTTTATGAATAATAAAATTAGATGGTTAAAAGAAAAAATTGAAATGCAAAATATGCAGGGAATTATTATATCAAATCCAAAAAACATTAAATATCTTACAGGAATTGACGCAGAAGGTGTTTTATTAATTACACGAAAGGAAAACTTTTTTTTAACAGATGCAAGATATACAGAATATGTGCAATCAGTTTTAACAATTAATGACGGAATAATTGTTAATGATATTAGAAATGTTAATCAAGATGATTATGAAAATTTCTTTATGTTTTGTGAAAATGTAGGATTTGAAGAAAACTATGTAACTTATGCAACATATAAAAGGTTTTTAGAAAGATACAAAATACATAATCTTGAAGAAACTGAAAATATGATTGAAAAACAAAGAATGATAAAAGATGAAGAAGAAATTGCATTAGTTACAAAAGCATGTGAATTAACAGATAAGTGTTTCAAACATATATGTGATTATATAAAAGTTGGAAAAACGGAAAAGGAAATTGCATTTGAAATTGAAACATTTTTCAAAAAAAATGGTGCTGATGATTTAGCATTTGAAACAATTGTAGCATCTGGAAAAAATTCATCAAAACCACATGCTGTACCATCTGATAAAGTAATAGAAGCAGGAGATCCTATTACAATTGATATGGGATGTATATATAAAGGATATTGCTCAGACATGACAAGAACAATATTTGCAAGATATGTACCAATAGAAGTACAAAGAGTGTATGATTTAGTACTAAAAAATCAAAATCAAACATTAACTGAAATGAAAGACGGAGCAAATATCAGAATGCTAAGTAGAATGGTAGAAAACGATTTTAAGATAAATGGATATGACTTAGTGCACAGTTTAGGACATGGAGTAGGATTAGATATTCATGAAATACCATTTATTAGTAGCAATAATGATAATACATTGAAAGCAAATATGATAGTTACAAATGAACCAGGTATTTATATACCAGGAAAATTTGGAGTTCGAATCGAAGATACTGTATTAATAACAAAATCTGGATGTATAACTTTAACAAAATCGGATAAAAATTATATTGTAGTAGATACAAAATAAGAAAAAAGATACAAAACCAATCAATACTTGATTTTAAGCAAAAAATATGATAAAATATAGCACATTGAGGAAAAGAAATATAAAACGAGAAAAAATAAAAGGAGGAAAAAATAATGGCAGAAGTATATATGGCAGGAGATTTTAGAAATGGAACAACATTTGAAATGGATGGAAATGTATTCAAAGTAGTTGAATTCCAACATGTAAAACCAGGAAAAGGAGCAGCATTTGTAAGAACAAAATTAAAAAATGTTATTACAGGAGCTGTATTAGAAAAAACATTTAATCCATCAGAAAAATTCCCAGGAGCAGAAATAGAAAAAAGAGAAATGCAATATTTATATAATGATAGTGGATTATATTATTTCATGGATAATGAAACATATGAACAATTACCTTTAAATGAAGAACAAATTGGAGATGGTTTAAAATTCTTAAAAGAGAATATGAATGTAAAAATATTATCATTCAAAGGAAATGTATTCTCAGTAGAACCACCAATGTTTGTTGAATTAGAAGTTACATATACAGAACCAGGATTTGCTGGAAACACAGCAACAACTTCTGGAAAACCAGCAACTTTAGAAAATGGTTATAAATTAACAGTTCCAATGTTTATAAATATCGGAGATGTTATTAGAATCGACACAAGAACTGGAGAGTATATGGAAAGAGTGTAAAGAGAGAGGAAGTAAACAAAATGTCTGAAATCGGCGGAAAATACAAACAAATTATGAAGGATTTAGAAAAAAATATTCAAGATCCTCAAGAATTAGAATTTGTAAAAGAAAAATTTTCAGATTTATCATTGCTATTTATTGACATAATTGACAGATTAACAAAATTAACAGATGCAAGAATTAAACAAATAGAAGATCAACAAAGTGATATAAATAATAGAGTAAAAAACATACAAGCAATAGTAGATAATATTGAAAATGATATATATGAAGATGATGAAAATTATGAATTTGAAATTGTATGCCCATACTGTAATTATGAATTTACAACTGATATAGAAGATGAAGATAAATCAGAAATAGAATGTCCAGAATGTCATAATACTATAGAATTAGATTGGAATTCAGATGACGATTACGAAGGATGTGCAGGAAACTGTTCAAGTTGTGGTTCAAATTGCAATGTCGCTGAGGACGAAGAAAAATATCACATGAAAAATTCGGAACCAATAGAGGATGATGAAGAATTAAAAGATCAGAAAAATCATCCAGAAGATGACGATATGTAAATATAAAATAAATAATAAAAGAAAGTAGATGTTAGATTAAATTAAACATCTACTTTTTTTGCATTTAATGAATAGATGGATATAAGCTAAGAGGATCAATATACTCATCATTAATACGTACACCTAAATGTAAATGAGGACCAGTAGTAGCTCCATTTGTAGGCTCACCATATTCATCAAAATAAAAATTACCAGGAACATTATAAACATTTTTAGGACCAACATAACCAATAACTTGACCTTTCTGAACAAAGTCTCCAACTTTAACAATATAATTTGGAGAAACATGACAATAGGTAATTTTCATATTGCCAGTAGACAGAGTAATAGTGTAACCGCCACCGCCGAAAAAATTAGCAAAAGTAATTGTACCAGAAGTAATAGCAATAATTTTAGAATTTTCGGGAGCTCCAATATCAATACCAGAATGATATGAAGAAGCACCAGAAGTAGGAGCATCTCTTTTACCGAAGTAAGAGTTAATAGACGTATAACCAGGAGCAGGCCATAAATATTCAGTATCAAGAAGATAAAAAGAATTGGGATCAGAAATTAAAATTGGAATAAAAAAACAAGAGATAAATAAAGAAACAATCAAAATAAGAATAAAAAAACGTTGAAAAGACATAAAAAAACTATTAGACATATGAAAAACTCCATTTCTAATAGCCCCCGAAAATAAATTACTTTTTAAAAGTGAATAACATACTAATAATAAAATCTATAATAAAAACTATAATTGTCATTATACATTTATCAATTAAAAAATAAAAAGGTGTGTATTCAAATAATAAATAGCATCCAATATATTCAAATGCCATTGTAAATAATCTGCTTAATAAGAATTTACAAAATTCGACAACTTTTTCACCAAAATCATAAGCTTCTGAATGAAATACAATTTCTTTATTAAAAAAATAAGTAGATATAACAGCTAATGCAATAGATAAAAGATTTGCAGTATTATATTGAAAATTAAAAAAAGAACAAAAAGCATAAAAAGAACCTATATTTATAAAAATAGAAATAATACCAAAAATAGAATAAAATATAACCTCTTTTTTAGAAAATTTTTTAATTTGTTCTTTAGAATTTTCCATATGTTATCACTCAAATACTTTAAAATTGGCAGGGGTAGAAGGATTCGAACCCTCACAGGCGGTTTTGGAGACCGATGTGCTACCATTGACACTATACCCCTATAAAATTACTATATTATATTAACATAGAATAAAAAAATGTGCAAGGAAAAATAAAAAATTATCTATAAAGATGGAGAAAAAATTGTAACAGAAGCGTAACATAAGTGTAATAAAGTTGTAATTGAAAATGAAAATACTATAGATTATACTTAATATAGATATATTGGAGGAAAATATATAAAATAAAACAAAAGGGGGAAGCAAAAGAAAAAATGAAACTTAAATACAACGCAAGAGGTATAACACTAATAGCATTAGTAGTAACAATAGTAGTCTTAATAATTTTAGCAGTAATAAGCATTAATTCAGTATTTGGGGAAGATGGCTTAATAGCAAGTGCAGAAAGAGGAAGTATAGAGCATACACACGCAACAGTGTGGGAAGCTATGGAAATGGAGTACTCAAATTATTGGATAGACAAAGTAATGGTAGGAGGAGATTTAATTACATATTTGCAAAATAATGAAAAAATAGCTAAAGAAAAATCAGGAAAAGGATATGTAATTAATACAGAAAATTTATTAGGAGCAAGGGTATCACTTGGAAATGGAACAGATGGAGAAAATGATGTATATAAGCTAGAAGAAGTAACGTTAGGAGTAAAGTATGAAGTAAAATATTATGGACCAAGCGGAGAAAGATTACTAGGAATATTAGGAGATAATATAAGTAATTTAATAGAAAGTGATGATCCAAACTTTGAAATAGAAAAAAGAGAAATATCAGAACCAAAAAATGGAGAATATTACGAAGTAGGAGACCAGATTAAGTATGAAATAACAGCAAAGAATATAGGAGAAGTTGTAATTAATGATATACATGTAATAGATGTATTAATGTCTAAAAGTGGAAGTTATCAACCAGGAAGTGGCAAGTTAGAGCTAGTAGAAGGAGAAAACAGTGAAAAAATAAGTGTAGGGGAAGGATATTGGATAATAAGTTCACTAGAACCAGACGAAACAGAAACAATAACATATACCTACACAGTACAGGAAACAGATATAACAGAAAAAAGTACAATAGTAAATACGATAACAGAATTAACAGGAGTGCCACAACCAACAGTACCAAGAGGACATAAAATACCACAAGTAGAAATAGGGGGAAAAGTAGGAATAGATGTAGTAAAGGAAGTATTGTCAAAGCCAAGAGAAGGCATACAAACAGGATATTCATCAGAAGGATATATACCAGAAGATGAGATTCAGTATCAAATAACAGTAACCAATACAGGAACAGTAACATTAGTAAATATACAAATAACAGATATTTTAGTAAATAATTATGAAGATGAAATAGAAAGAAAAAATTATACAATAGATAGATTAACACCAGGAGAATCTAAAGTTATTACTTATACACATATAGTAACGGGTGATGATGAAAGTCGTGATTTATATGGATATCCATTAAAAGATACGCCAATTTTAAAGAATACAGTACATGTAATAGGAACACCAGAAGAACCAGGATATGAATCACCAGAAGATAGTGATATGCAAACTGTACCTATAGCTAAACTGGGCGTTATTCTTCCACAAACAGGTTCAGAAGAAGGCATGAATAATTGGTATGTAATAGACAATAATTCTAACGATTTAAAGATTCGCCTTTATGGAAAACGTACAAATCTTAGATATAATCAAAACAACTTAGTGGAAATATATAAAGTAGCAGAAGTTGATTCGGAAACTGAGGTATGGCATTTTAAAGATGAGTATATACAACTAATAAATGAGTTACTAAAGAAATATCATGAAACTGAAATAGTTTCATCCCGCCAATCATCATCAAGCAAAAATATAGTTGATACTTGTTTAGCTGCAATTCGACAAAATAATATTACACCAGATGTTACTCTTAATATAGGAGAAGTAAAGCCAACACCATTTAGTGATTCTAATATAAACGATATTTATTTAGTTGTAGCAAATGAGTCATGGTGTGATGAAGGATATGATCAAGGAGGAGCAGATTTATTTTCAATGTCGAGGGGATATGATATAAAATGGAAGAGTAAGAGTAGTGCAATAGAATTTAAAGATGAGAAAGGCAATAGTATTTCAGGAGTAGAATGGGTACTATGTAACAAAGACAAAAATATAATATGTAAAGAAGATGGAACATATCAATATCATTATACAAGCACAGAAAATCCAATAACTTTAGAATTATTAGAAAGCACATATTATATAAAAGTACTAAAAGTGCCAAATGGATATAAAATCCCAGAAGACACAATATTAAATTCAAGATATGACAATAAACTAATCGTAAGACTATTTGAAACAACTTATAACATAAAAGTAAATTGTGTTGATGAAACTGGTAAAGAAATTAAAGAAGCAGTATGTGTTATACGTGATGAAACCGGAAATATAATAAAAAATGATGATGGAACACCAAAATATTCATTTACATCTAATGGAGAAGTAGTGGAAATAGAAGATATTCCTAAAGGCAATTATTTCATAAGTATTGTTGCTACACCAGAAGGATATGAAACACCTGCTGATGTACCATTCATAATGCCAGATTATAATAATCAAACAATAAATGTTGTATTTAAAAGTGAAGACAGTGAAATTTAATAATAAATTATTTAGAACAATAAAAAGAAAACTAATAGAATAATCTATTAGTTTTCTTTTTTTGGTGGAGATGAGGAGAGTCGAACTCCTGTCCAATATCTTTTCCATATAAACTTCTCCGAGTGCAGTTTATTGATAAAATTCCCTAAACATTATTCAATAAACAAAACAATTATTTAGGTAGTCAGAAGATACCCGCTATTTTGATGACGCAAAATAGGTTCGTTTCCCACTAATCGTCGCCTTATTCTAAACCGTGGGCAGTAAAGATAAGACGTCGCCGCACTTAGGCAGCGTATGCTAATTCTCTATTATCAGCGTTTAAATTTAATTTTGCTTTTTTTAAGTGGCCAAAGCAACCATCCACTACTCGCTATTTATACTTCTAAAATACCGTCGAAACCAAATACATCCCCAAATATAAATACACCACTAATTATACTATATTTTAGACTAGAAAACAAGAAGAAAGAATTAAAATAACATACCAAAATCTAACAAAAAAAATTTAACAAAAGTGTAACATAAGTGTAATAAATCTGTAATTGAAAATGAAAATACTATAGATTATACTTAAAAAGGATATATTAGGAAAAATATACAGCAGATAAAACAAAAGGGGGAAGCAAAAGAAAAATGAAACTTAACTACAAAGAAAAAGGAATAACATTAATAGCACTAGTGGTAACAATAGTAATATTAATTATACTAGCAGTAATAAGCATTAATGCAGTATTTGGAGAAGATGGCTTAATAGCAAGTGCAGAAAGAGGAAGTATAGAGCATACACACGCAACAGTATGGGAAGCTATGGAGATGGAGTACTCAAATTATTGGATAGACAAAGTAATGGTAGGAGGAGATTTAATTACATATTTACAAAATAATGAAAAAATAGCTAAAGAAAAATCAGGAAAAGGATATGTAATAAACACAGAAAATTTACTAGGAGCAAGAGTATCATTAGGAAATGGAACAGATGGAGAAAATGATGTATATAAGCTAGAAGAAGTAACATTAGGAATAAAATATGAAGTAAGATACTATGGACCAAGTGGAGAAAGATTACTAGGAATATTAGGAGATAATATAAGTAATTTAATAGAAAGTGATGATCCAAACTTTGAAATAGAAAAAAGAGAAATATCAGAACCAAAAAATGGAGAATATTACGAAGTAGGAGACCAGATTAAGTATGAAATAACAGCAAAGAATATAGGAGAAGTTGTAATTAATGATATACATGTAATAGATGTATTAATGTCTAAAAGTGGAAGTTATCAACCAGGAAGTGGCAAGTTAGAGCTAGTAGAAGGAGAAAACAGTGAAAAAATAAGTGTAGGGGAAGGATATTGGATAATAAGTTCATTAGAACCAGAGGAAACAGAAACAATAATATATACTTACACAGTACAGGAAACAGATGTAACAGCAGAAAGTACAATAGTAAATACAATAACAGAATTAACAGGAGTACCACAACCAACAGTACCAAGAGGACATAGGGTACCACAAGTAGAAATAGGAGGAAAAGTAGGAATAGATGTAGTAAAAGAAGTATTGTCTGAATATCCAACAGAAGTGCAACCTGGATACAGTGGACTTGGATACCTTCGAGGAAGCAATATAGAGTATCAAATAACAGTAACTAATACAGGAACAGTAACATTATTAGATATACAAATAACAGATATTTTAGTAAATAACTATGAAAATGAAAGAGAAAGAAAAAGTTATACAATAGATAGGTTAGCACCAGGAGAATCCAAAGTTATCAATTATGTACATGAAGTGACATATGAAGATAAAACTTTTAATATATATGGTAGCTCAATAGCAGATCAAGAAATTTTAAAAAATACAGTATATGTAACAGGAACTCCAGAAGAACCAGGATATGAACCACCAGAAGATAGTGATACGCAAACCGTACCACTTGCAAAAAGTGGCGCATCAGGATATAATCCAAAAACATTTCGGAGATAAATGGGAACTTGTAACACCTCCTGATACAAATGAATGCACAATAGAAGTTCTTTCTGAAGAAAACTGTAACAATTTTAGACATAATGGAGATTATTTGCTAGAAGTATACAAAATAGCGGATATTAACGAAGATGGAAAAACATGTACCTTTATAGGAAAATTTGCAGAACCAGTAAAGGAAACACTAAAACAATATAAGCTAACTGAAGCTGATGTTGATATAGACAGAATTTATCACGCAGTAGCTATATTAAATACATGTTCAGAAGTAATAAAAAGTGAAAATATGAAACCTGATATGGGAATTAATATAGGAGAAACGAAAACAAATCAATGTGGTAAAGGAATATATCTAATAAAAGCCAATGAATCATGGTATGATAAAGGACATAGTTATGGCGGTACACAAATTTTTTGTGAAGCAAATGAAAATTGGGGAATAATTGGATATTTTGACAATATTTTTAATTCTTACTCTATTGATGTAAATTTTGTTGATGAAAATAATAAAACTATAAAAGGAATTGAATGGGCTATATATAATGAAGATGGAACGATAGCAGAAGATTCTTCTGGACGTGAAACCCCAATATATACAGATAATACATCAGTAAGTAGACTATTAGAAGGTAAATATTATATAAAAATATTGAAAGTACCAAATGGGTATAAAATACCAGAAGATCAAATACTAATAATACCAAATGATAATTATGAAGAACAATATTATGTAAAAATAGAAATTCAAAAAGCAACTTATAAAATAAAAGTAAATTGTATAGATTGGAAAGGAAATGCAGTTGCTGGAGTAATATGTTGTTTGATAGATGAAGATGGAGAAATACTAATAGATGATAATGGAAATCCATTATATTTATGGGAATCTGGTAATGAAACAACAGAAATAAAAATGGAATTAGAACCAGGTAAATATGGTGTAAGAGTTTTAGGAATACCAGATGTAATAATTCAAGGAACAGAATGGACAGCATACATATATGAATGGCCTGAAGATAAATTTTTCACAATACCAGAGGATAACAACAAAACCATAGATATAGTATTAGAAGAACACAAAGGTAGTATATATGTGGACATGTATCTTATTAATTCTAATGAACAATATATAAAACCTATAGAAGAAACTACATTTTATATAGCGCTATTTACAGATAAAGCAAGAACTCAAAGAGTTAGTGATATTTTAGAAATGAAGTTTATAAATACAGATAATCAAACTGCAACATTTACAGGACTAGATGCAACGAAAGCATATTATTTATCAGAAGTAGATAAAAATGGACATCCTATTGATGGTGGAACGATAGGAAATGACGGTGAATATGAAGTGGTACTTTGGGAGGACTATGCGTTGCCTGTAGATATTGGTACAATTTTAGAAAATAATTTTACAAAAACCCCAAGTGGCTGGCAAATATCACAATAATAGTAGGATTAAAAAAGAATACAAATAAAAGAAAAAAGATAAAAAACTTTGTCAAAAATTGTTTACTTTTTTATAAAAGTTATATACAATGTTGAAAGAAATGCAAAAGAAAAAAGAAAGGGGACATTAATTAATGAAAATATTAATGTTAACATGGGAATATCCTCCAAGAATCGTAGGAGGAATTGCTAGAGTAGTACACGATTTATCAAAAAGATTAATAAAAGATGGACACGAAGTAACAGTTGTAACATATAAAGATGGTGATGTCCCATACTATGAAAACGATAAAGGTGTTGAAGTATATAGAGTAGAAAACTATATGATTCAACCAAATAATTTTATTGATTGGATATTACAATTAAATTTTAATTTGGCAGCCAAAGCTTCAGAGATTATACAGAAAAAAGGAAAGTTTGATGTAATTCATGCACATGATTGGTTAGTAGCAAATGCAGCAAAATCATTAAAAGCAGCATTTGATATACCACTAGTTGCAACAATTCATGCAACAGAATCAGGCAGAAATTCAGGAATTCATGATGATACACAAAGATACATTAATGATACAGAATGGCTTTTAACATATGAAGCAACAGAAGTTATAGTAAATAGTAATTATATGAAAGGACATGTACAAGGTCTATTTGGATTACCTTTTGATAAAATTAATGTAATTCCAAACGGAATTAATACAACCAATTTTAACGGTGTAGAAAGAGACTACATATTTAGAAGACAATATGCAATGGATAATGAAAAAATAATTCTTTATGTAGGAAGACTTGTATATGAAAAAGGAATACAATATCTTATTTCAGCAATGCCAAAAATATTAGCAAATTATCATGATACAAAACTAGTTATTGCGGGAAAAGGTGGAATGCTAGATGAACTAAGAGCACAAGCAGATTCAATGGGACTTTCAAATAAAGTATACTTTACAGGCTATTTAAATGCAAAACAAGTACAAAAAATGTATAAATGTGCAGATGTTGCAGTATTCCCAAGTACTTATGAACCATTTGGAATTGTAGCTTTAGAAGCAATGCTTGCAGGAGTTCCAACTGTAGTTTCAGATATAGGAGGACTAAATGAAATAGTTGATCATGGGGTTAATGGAATGAAAAGCTATGCAGGAAATCCAAACTCAATAGCAGATTCTGTTTTAAACTTACTATATGATGGACAATTAGCAAGTAATGTATCTAAAAAAGCAAAACAAAAAGTAAAAGAAGAATTCAATTGGAATAAAATTGCACAAGATACACACTATATATATGAACAAGCAATTTGTAAAACAGTTGCACAAAGACAAGCAGAACAAATTGCGCAAGAAAAGGCCAAGAAAACAGAAAAAGCCAAAAATACGGACAGAGAAATAACAAACTTATTAAGTTTCAAAAAGAAACATGCATATGCATAGGAAAGGTAGGTTTTTGGGAAAATGAATGTATATGATACTGCAAATAGATTAGCATATGAAATACAAGAGTCAGAGGAATACAAAGGATATAAAAAATTAAAAGAAACGCTAATGAATAACCCAGAAACAAAACAAAAAATAGAAGAGTTTGAAAAATTAAGATATAATATACAACTAATGCAATACACTGGAGAAGAAAAAGATGGAGAAAAAAACAAAAAACTAGAAGAAATGTACACAATGCTAATACAAGATCAAACTGTAAAAGAATATTTTGATTTAGAAGTAAAGTTTAATGTAATGATAGCAGATGTGAATAAAATTATAGCGGAAGCAATTAAAGACGTATTGTAAAAAGAAAATAAGCTACTTTGATTTAAACAACCAAAGTAGCTTAAATTTTAATAAAACGAAAGAAGAGAGAAAAGTATGGAATATGTTATTGTTCTCATCATCTGCGTGATGAGTATTTTTATTTTAAAATATGCATTTGGAATAAAAATTAGTAATTTAAAGAAAGTAAAAGAAATTGGATATGATAAATCATTAAATGAAATTACAAATAAATTACCATCAAACAAAGAAGTATGTCAAAAAATTTTAAAAAGTTTAAATAATACAGACGTTAAAATAGAAACAAATGATGATAATAAAAATAGTGCATTAAGTTATTATATGGCATTAACAAATCACATAATTATTGCAGATATTAATGATACTTTTACAAGAATTCAAACAATAGCTCATGAATGTATGCACTCTGTACAAAACAGAAAAACATTAATGTTTAATTTCATATTTTCAAATATATATTTAATATATTTTGTATTAATTTCAATATTAACTATATTTAAAGTAATCCAATATCCAATGATCACTCTAATAGGATTAATATTATTAGGAATTATATATTATGCAATACGTAGTTATTTAGAAACAGATGCTATGACAAAAGCACCATACAAAGCAAAAGAATATATAGAAAGTACAGGTAAGCTTTCAGAAAAAGAAATTAATACTATTATGGAAAATTATGAAACTATAAATAATATAGGAATACCACTAACAAACTTTCAATTGCTACTAAATACCATAATTAAAATCATTATTTATACAGTGATAGTTTTAATTATGACATTAATATAAAAATTTAAAGGAAGAAAACTGATAGATAAAAATACATCTATCAGTTTTCTTTTGGTAAAAATAAAATAAATTCACAATACCCCTTTAAAAAAGTCTAATATTGTAGTAAAATATAAGACAAATTGTTTAATATAAAGGAGAAAATGGATGAATAAAAAATGGGAATGTTATGTCGCAGATGAAAATGAAGTAGAAAATATTGCTCAAAAATATAAAATGAATAAAATTTTAGCAACAATATTAGTAAATAGACAAATTACATCAGAAGAAAAAATAGAAAAATTTCTAAATCCTACACGCAATGATTTTCATGATCCATATTTAATGCCAGACATGAAAAAAGCTGTAGATAGAATTATTAAAGCAATAGAAAATAAAGAAAAAATTATGATTTATGGTGATTATGACGCAGATGGAATTACTAGTATTACCGTATTAAAAAAATTTTTGAGTCAAAGAAACATTCCTGTAGAAAGTTATATTCCAAATAGATTAGACGAAGGTTATGGGCTAAATAAAAATGCAATTCAAGAAATTTATAATCAAGGATATCGTTTAATGATAACTGTAGATTGTGGAATTTCAGGAATTGAAGAAATTGAATTTGCAAATAACTTAGGAATCGAAACAATTATTACAGATCACCATGAACCAGCAGAAGAATTACCAAAAGCATATGCAATAATTGATGCAAAAAGAAAAGATAACGAGTATCCATTTAACCAATTAGCTGGAGTAGGGGTTGTATTTAAATTAATTCAGGCAATTTCTATTCGAATG
The DNA here is from genome assembly GCA_947628735.1 of uncultured Clostridia bacterium. GTDB lineage: Bacteria > Bacillota > Clostridia > TANB77 > CAG-508 > CALXVA01. The sequence continues at coordinate 27,962 of CANRAY010000009.1, forward strand.
GGATTAGAAGAAAAAGAATATTTAAAATATTTGGACTTAGTATGTATTGGAACAATTTCAGATATAGTTCCATTAGTTGATGAAAATAGAGTAATTGCTAAATTAGGATTAAAACTAGTTGAAGTAACTAAAAATATAGGACTTCGTACTTTGTTAAATACAATAGGCTTCAAAAAAATAGATTCTACGGCTGTTTCTTTTGGCTTAGCTCCAAGAATTAATGCATGTGGAAGAATGGGATATGAACAAGATGCATTAGACTTATTTTTATGTGAGAACGAACAAGAAGCACAGAAAATTGCAGAAAAATTAAATAATTATAATAGAGAAAGACAATCAAAAGAAAAAGAAATATTTGAACAAGCATTTGAACAAATAGAAAAAGAAGAAAAAGATAAAAGTTGTATTATTCTAGGAAATGAAAATTGGCATCATGGAATTATTGGAATCGTATCATCAAAAGTAACAGACATTTATTTTAAACCTAGTATATTAATTTGCTTTGAGGGAGAAGAAGGTAAAGGCTCTGGAAGAAGTATTCCTGGATTTGACTTACATGATGCATTAAGTAAGTGTAGCCAGTATGTAGAAAAATTTGGTGGACATGCTATGGCAATTGGTATTAGTATAAAAAAAGAAAACTTCGAAAAATTTAAAGAAGAGTTTGAAAATTATGCAAAAGATTGCAAAATAGATACAATCATACCAATTATAAAAATAGATAAAGAAATCAGTTTAAAAAATATTAGTATAGAAGATGTAGAAAGTTTAAAATTATTAGAACCATTTGGTGAAGCTAATAAAACACCTTTATTTTTATTCAAAAATTTGAAAATCAATTCTATTAGAGCATTATCAGAAGGAAAACATTTAAAACTTACTCTAAAAGAAGGACAATATATAATAGATGCTATTGGATTTAATTTAGGCAATTTATCTGAACAATATCGAATTGATGATAAAGTAGATGTTGTAGGAACATTAGAAATCAATAATTTCAATGGAAATGAAAATATACAAATTACTATAAAAGACATACGAAAATCGTACTAAAATAAGGAGGTGGAAATGTATGTCAGAATATAAAGAAGTTACAATTGAAGATGTTATTTCCATCATGAAGAAAAATCAAAGAAGAAGTGATACAAAAATTGTTTTAAAAGCATACAATTATGCAAAAGAAAAACATGGAGATCAACTTAGAAAATCAGGAGAACCATATATTATTCATCCTGTTCAAGTAGCATACACATTAGCAGAGCTAGAATTAGATGAAGCAACCATTTGTGCAGCTTTATTACATGATGTAGTAGAAGATACACCAGTAACTCATGAAGAACTAACTAAAGAATTTGGAAAAGAAATTTCTGAAATGGTAGATGGAGTTACAAAATTAGGAAAAATAGGTTATACAAGTATACAAGAACAACAAGTAGAAAACTATAGAAAAATGTTTCTAGCAATGGGAAAAGATATACGTGTAATACTTATAAAATTAGCAGATAGACTTCACAATATGAGAACATTAAAATATTTAAGTAGAGATAGACAAATTGCAAATGCTAAAGAAACAATGGATATATATGCACCATTAGCAAATCGTCTTGGTGTATATTCATTAAAATGGGAACTAGAAGATTTAGCTTTCAAATACCTATATCCAGAAGACTTTAGAGAAATTGTAGAAGGAATTGATAAAAAAAGAGAAGAAAGACTAAAATTCATTGACCTAATAATGGAACAAATTAGAGCAGAGCTAAAAAAACAAAAAATAGATGCAGAAGTAACTGGACGTGCAAAACACTTTTACAGTATTTATCGTAAAATGAAAAGAGATAATGTTACATTAGATCAAATTTATGACTTATTTGCATTAAGAATTATTGTTAATTCTATTAAAGATTGTTATGCTGCATTAGGTGTAGTTCATGAACTTTATACACCTATGCCAGGAAGATTTAAAGACTACATTGCTGTACCAAAGCCAAATATGTATCAATCACTACATACTACATTAATTGGTGAAAAAGGAACACCATTTGAAGTACAAATTCGTACATGGGATATGCATAAAGTTGCTGAATTTGGTATTGCAGCCCATTGGGCATATAAAGAAACAAGTTTCGCAAAAGGGAAAAAAGCAAATGTAAAAGTAGAAGATGACAAATTAGCTTGGGTTAGAGAAACACTAGAATGGCAAAAGGATGAACAAGATCCAGAAAGCTTTATGCAAACATTAAAAAAGGAACTTTTTGAAGACGAAGTATATATTTTTACACCAAAGGGAGCTATTAAAGCATTACCAAAAGGAAGCACACCAATTGATTTTGCTTATTCAATTCATGAACAAATTGGACATAAAATGGTAGGATGTAAAATCAACAGTAAAATGATGCCAATTATTACAAAATTACAAAACGGAGATATAGTAGAAATTTTAACATCAGATCAATCAAAAGGGCCAAGTAGAGATTGGCTAAAATTTGTAAAAAGCTCAGGAGCAAGAAATAAAATCCTATCATGGTTTAAGAAAAATCAAAGAGCAGAAAACATAGAAAAAGGCAAAGACTTAATAGAAAAAGAAATTAAAAAGATAGGCATGAAACATGATGACTTAATGAAGACAGAATTTATACAAGCAGCATTAAATAGATATAAGTTTAACTCAATAGAAGATATGTATGCTAGTGTAGGTTTTGGCTCAATATCACAAGGAAAAATTATTGCTAAAATTTTAGAGGAATATAGAAAAGTTCATCAAGAAGAAAATATTGAAAAAACATTAGAAGAACTATCAAAAGAAAAAGTAATCAAGGAAAAACCTTCACAAAATGGTATTGTAGTAAAAGGAATTGATAATTGTTTAGTAAAATTATCAAAATGCTGTAATCCAGTACCAGGAGATGAAATTGTAGGATATATTACAAAAGGAAGAGGAGTATCTGTTCATAGAGCAGATTGCTTCAATGTAAAAAATTTATTATCAGAAGAAGACAGAATGATAGATGTATATTGGTACACAGGAAATAAAACAACCTATAATGTAGAAATAGAAATATATGCAAATGATAGGAACGGACTATTAGCAGATATTGTAACAGAAGTAGGAAACACAAAATGTAAAATGATAGCTGTTTCATCAAGAGCAACAAAGGAAAAATTAGCTATCACAGAAATTACGATAGAAGTAGAAGATATAGAACAATTAAATAAAGTACAAAAAGCATTAAGGAAAATTGATAGCGTATATGAGGTGAAAAGAAAAAAATGATACTAAAAGTGTTAGAAGTAGAAAGTACAAACGGACATTATACAAATTGCTATATTTTACAAGATGAAAATACAAAAGAAACAATGGTAATTGATCCAGGAGGAGAAGCAAATAAGATTATAGAACTTTTAGATATATTACAAGCAAAAGTAAAATACATATATTTAACACATTGCCATGGAGACCATATAGGAGCGGTAAATCAACTAAAACAAGCAAAAGGTGGAAAAGTGTTAATTCATTCAGAAGATGCAGAAAATATTAATAATCCGGATATAAATTTAGGACCATATATGAATATACAATTAGATCCAATTGAAGTAGACTCAAGAGTATATGACGGAGATTTATTACATGTTGGGAATATAGAATTAAAAGTAATTCATACACCAGGACATACTATTGGAGGAAGTTCATTATATTCTGAAAAAGAAAAAATGTTATTTTCAGGAGATACATTATTTAAAGGAACATGGGGAAGAACAGACTTACCAACTAGTAGCTTTAAAGATGTTATTAATTCAATCTCTAATAAATTAATGATTTTGCCAGATAGCACAATTGTATATTCAGGTCATGGAGAAGTAACAACAATTAGAGAAGAAGAACCAATATACTACAACTTACAACCAAGAGAAGAATAAAAAGGAGAATTTATTATGAAAGTAGAACCAAAAACATTGCCGGGATTTATGGAATTATTGCCACAAGAGCAAATTCTATTTAACCAAATGAAAGAGAAAATAAAAAATTCATATGAAAGATTTGGATTTTTACCAATTAATACACCAATTATAGAAAAAGCAGAAGTACTTTTAGCAAAAGCTGGTGGAGAAACTGAAAAACAAATTTATCGTTTTAATAAAGGAGAAAATGACTTAGCATTACGCTTTGATTTAACAGTACCTCTTGCCAAATATGTAACAGAATATTATGGAAGTTTAAGCTTTCCTTTTAGAAGGTATCAAATTGGAAAAGTATATAGAGGAGAAAGACCTCAAAAAGGAAGATTCCGTGAATTTTATCAATGTGATATTGATATAATAGGAGATGGAGAATTAAGTATTATTAATGATGCTGAAATCCCAAGCATTATTTATGCAACAATCAAAGAATTAGGATTTGAAGATTTTACAATATGCATTAATAATAGAAAAATATTAAATGGATTGTTCAAAGAACTAAATCAAGAAGCAATATCAGTTGATATTATGAGAATTATTGATAAATTAGAAAAAATAGGTGAAGAAAATGTAATTGCATCTTTAAAAGATCTACAAGTACCACAAAAAGCAATTGACGACATTATGACATTTATTAAAATTGAAGGAAATAATGATGAAAAAATTGCAAAGTTAGAAGCATTAAACTTTAAAAATGATGTTTTCAATACAGGATTACAAGAGTTAAAAGATGTTATAAAATATGTAAGAACATTCGGAGTTCCAGAAACACATTTCAGAGTAGACTTAACAATAGCAAGAGGATTAGATTATTATACAGGAACAGTATATGAAACATTCTTAAATGAATATAGAGAAGTAGGTAGTGTATGTTCAGGAGGAAGATATGACAATTTAGCAGAATACTACACAGATAGAAAATTACCAGGTGTAGGAGTATCAATTGGACTTACTCGTTTATTCTATAAATTAAATGAATTACAAGCTGTTCGCGAGACACAAAAATCAATTGCAAAAGTATTAGTAGCACCTATGACAGAAGAAATAGAAGAAGCATTAAGAATAGCAAGTTATTTAAGAAATGAAGGAATTAATACAGAAGTATATTTAGAAAATAAAAAAATAAAAGCTAAATTTAAATATGCAGATAAATTACAAATTCCTTATGTAATTACAATTGGAGAAGATGAAATAAAAAGTGGAACAGTATCATTAAAAAATATGGAAAATGGAGATCAGGAAACACTTAAAATAGAAGAAGTAGCAAAAAAGTTAAAATAAAATAACATATTCTACTTTGTACCAGAATATATTGATATATGAATAATAAGGGACAAAGGAGAATATAATGATTAATTTAGCTGTAATAGAAATAAAAGATGTTATAAAATATCTAGTAAGAATTACAATAGTTATTGCAATTGTAGTAGGTCTTACTAGATATTTTTTTAGTATGAAAACAGAAAATGTCAATTCTAAAATAAATAGTGATGCACTTTTATATTGCCTAGATACAGTAATTCCAAACATAAAAGAAATTCATAAAAAAGACAAGGTAATATCAAAAAATGAGAAAAAAATTGAACCATTAAAAATGACATTAGGTGTAGAACTAGGAATGATTAATCATTTAACTAAGAAAGAAGATACAAAAGATAATAATACAGATCAAAACAATAATACAACAAACGAACAAGTAGCAAATCAACTAACAGAAGAACTAGAAGAAGCAAAAGTGGGAGTAAAGACAGAAGTGCTAGAAACAAATGTGCCAGAAAAATTCACAGATACATATAAGAAGGTTAAAATCAGGAATGAAACAGATATTAAATTAACAGAAGAAACTTTAACACCAAATGTTGAAATGAATATGAAAGACATTTATATTTATCATACACATGCTTGTGAAAGCTATACACAAAGTAAAAAATACAAATATGAAGCATCAGGAAATTTCAGAACATTGAACAAAGAACGTTCTGTTATTAGAGTAGGAACCGAATTAGAAAAATATATGACAGAATATGGATACAATGTAACACATGATATGACACTATTTGATTATCCATCATACAATGATTCATATGACAGATCATATGATAGTGTAAGTAAATTTCTAAAAGATAATGAAGAAACAGAGATTTTTTTAGATATTCATAGAGATGCTATTGGAGATAGCACTTATGCTCCCACTGTTAAAATAGGAGATGAATATGCTGCTCAATTAATGTTTGTACTAGGAAGTGAAGGAGGAGGAAACGAACATCCTAATTGGAAAGATAATTTGAAACTAGCAATTAAAATACAAGAAAAAGCAGAAGAAATGTATCCAGGATTATTTAAACCAATTATATTAAGAAACAGTAGGTATAATCAACAATTAGCAAGAGGCGCAAGTATTATTGAAGTAGGTGCAACAGGAAATACATTAGATCAATGCTTAGTTAGTATGAAATATCTATCAAAAGTATTAAGTGAAGCATTAAAATAAAAACTAAAATAATATTATAAAAATTAAAAAAAATATTGAATAAAATTTATTCTTAGTATAAGATAAAGTAGAGAAAATATATTACACAAAGGAGGAAATGATATTGAATATAAAAACTACCTTTAAATATACACAACTATTTGAAAAAAATGTGACTAAATACACAGAGCAAGTAGCAGAAATACATAGAGAATTGCATGAAAAGGCAAATTCAAAGAAAGAATTTTTAGGTTGGCTAGAGTTACCAACTGATTATGATAAGAGAGAATTTGAAAAAATAAAGAGGGAAGCGGAAAAAATAAGAGCACATTCAGATGTGTTATTAGTTATAGGAATAGGAGGATCTTACTTAGGAGCAAGAGCAGTAATAGAAGCATTAACAAGTAACTTTAGAGCAATGCAAGACAAAGAAAAAAGAAATGCTCCACAAATTATTTTTGTAGGAAATAATTTAAATGCAAGTTATATTAATGATGTTATTCAATATATAGAGGACAAAGATTTTTCTATAAATGTAATATCAAAATCAGGAACAACAACAGAACCAGCAATTAGCTTCCGTATTTTTAGAGAAATTTTAGAAAATAAATATGGAATAGCAGAAGCAAGAAAAAGAATTTATGCAACAACAGATAGTAAAAAGGGAGCATTAAGGAAATTAGCAACACAAGAAAAATATACAACATTTGTAATACCAGACAATATTGGAGGAAGATACTCAGTATTAACTGCAGTAGGTTTACTTCCAATAGCAGTGGCAGGAATTGATATAGAGAAATTAATGAACGGAGCAAAACTAGCACAAGAAAAATATAATGATGAGAATTTAAAATATAATGAATGTTATAAATACGCAGTTGTAAGAAATGCATTATATGAAAAAGATAAAAACATAGAAATTCTAGTAACCTATGAACCTAAATTGCATTATTTCATAGAATGGTGGAAGCAATTATTTGGAGAAAGTGAAGGAAAAGAAGGAAAAGGAATTTATCCATCTGGAGCAGAATTTACAACAGATTTACATTCATTAGGGCAATACATACAAGAAGGACGCAGAAATTTATTTGAAACAGTTATAAATATTAAAGAGTCAGGAGCAGATATAAAAATACATAATGATGAAGATAATTTAGATGGATTAAATTATCTAACAGGAAAATCATTAGACTATGTTAATAAAAAAGCAATGGAAGGAACAATTCTAGCACATGTAGAAGGAGATGTACCAAACATTGTTATTAACATAGAAAAATTAAATGAAGAAACACTAGGACACCTTATTTACTTTTTTGAACTAGCATGTGCAATGTCTGGAAAGATATTAGAAGTAAATCCATTCAATCAACCAGGAGTAGAAAAATATAAAAAAAATATGTTTGAACTTTTAGGAAAACCAAAAGAAAATGAATAATAAAAATAAAAGGAGATGTAGTATTATGGAAGAAAATCAAAACAACACAAACAATACAAACCCAGTAGGACAACAACCATATCAACCTCAACAACAAGTACCAACTAATATGCAACAAAATATAAACCAAAATATGAATTATCAAAATAATGATGAAATGTATAGTCAACCAAAAACGATTAATATATGTGGACTATTAAGTTTTATATTTTCATTGATAGCGATATTTAAATTTTACATTCCATTATCAATAACTGCTATAGTATTGGGAAGTATAGGAATCGCAAAATTTAAACCAGAAAAAGAATCACATAAATGGATGGCAATTACAGGATTAATTATAGGAATTATAGAAGTAGCAGTTTTAATAATAGCATTTATGATTGGATTTATGATTGGATTTTATAGTGCTTTTTAAATATTAATAAAAAATGAAAACAAAGGAAAGAGGGAAAAAACCATTGAATAGAGATATACGAAAGGAAAAACGGAATAACCTTGATAGCGTTAGTAGTAACTATAGTAATTTTGATCATCTTAGCAGTAATAAGTATTAACGCAGTATTAGGAGAAGATGGATTAATAGCAAGTGCAGAAAGAGGAAGCATAGAACATACCCATGCAACAGTGTGGGAAGCCATGGAAATGGAGTACTCAAATTACTGGATAGATAAAGTAATGCTAGGAGGAGATTTAATTACATATTTGCAAGGAGAAGATAAAGGAATAATAGGACAAGAATTGCAAGGGACAGGCTATGTAATAAATGTAGAGAAACTATTAGGAACCAGAATGTCATTAGGAAATGGAACAGATGGAGTAAATGATGTATATAAATTAGAGCCATTGCAAACAGAAGAAGCAAATATTACTAAGGTGGCTTCCACAGAAGAAAGTATAAAATTAGCAGAAGAAACAACAAAAAGTGAAAGTGAATATCAAGTAAAGTATTATGGCCCAAGTGGAGATAGGGTATTAGGAATATTGGGAGATAATATAAGTAGTTTAGTAGAAAGTGACAATCCAAATTTTGAAATAAAAAAGGAAGAAACCTCAACACCATCAAATGGAGAATATTATAAAGTAGGAGATACAATAGAATATACCATTACAGTAAAAAATACAGGAGATGTAACAATGAATGATATTCATATAACAGATGTACTAGTATCAGGAAGTGGAATACATACTCCAGGAAATGAAAATATAAAGCAAGAAGCAAATGAAAATGTAGAAACAGGAGAAGGATATTGGATTATAAAATCATTAGGAGCAAACACAACAGAAACAATAAAATATAAATATACAGTACAAACAGAAGATACAGGAAAACAAATTATTAATACGATAACAAACGTAACAGGAAATCCAGAACCAAAACTACCAAAAGGACATAGAATACCAGAAGTAGAAATTCCACCAGAAGAAGTAGGAAGATATGGAAGCATTGAAATTGAAAAAACATTACTTAATTATGTACACAATTCTCCTTGTATATGTGTATTTAACATCGAAGCCAAGGTAAATGGAAAAATAGTATATTCAACTATCAGAGGGGTGACTTGTTTTGGAAGCGGAGTAACAACAATAATAATAAATGATATTCCAATAGGAGCAGAAGTAACTGTAGAGGAAGTATATAGTGGATCATGTTATTCATTAACAGATTCAACACCAAAAAAACAAACAATAATTTTAGATAATGAACGAGAAATAAAACAAATATATTTTGAAAATGAAGTTTGTTCTACGTATAGAGAAGGTGGATATGGAATAATCAATTTATATAGATATAATGGGAAAAAATATGAAATAGAACAAGATCCTATGGAATTGACATTAAAAGAAAAAGAATTTAATATTATGCCAGTACTTGTTGCAACATTCGTAGAAATGCAAGAAGAAATGCATGAATTGGATAAACATATAACAATAAAAAACTGGGAAGATAGTAATGATCGAGTATATGTAAGATTAAAAGTTTTTGCACCAACTGAAATATTAGAATATTTAGATTTTGCCTCAAACAGTGAAGAAAATGGTTGGAAATATGATGAAACAGATGGATATATATATTATGAGCCATATCTAAATGCAGACGAAACATCTAATCCACTTATAATAGATGTAAATATTCCAGAAGAATATAAAAAAGATTTTGAAATAGTTGTAGTTTTTGAATATACACCAGTACGATATTATGAAGATGGTAGTCCATATTGTATTTGGGATTAAATAAACTAATTTTTTCAATAAGACTGGTGTTATATATAAGTCATTAAATAGACAAATTTTAGAAATTATTTGAACCGTATATTTTAGCTAAAATACTTGAAAAGTAATGAAAAGTAAATTATAATGAACATTGAAAAAATAATAACAAAAGAGAGGCTAAAACACAGATGATAGTAGAGAAAAGCTATATTTTAGATAACAAAGAAGTAGCAAAGGACAATAAAGCCTTTTATTTAGAGTACAAAAAGACAGACTATAAAAATTAGTCTGTCTTTTTGTCACTTTAGGGACGTTCCTTTTGTGTCAATTTTGTCACCAAGTGTCAATACCTCGAAATTATAGTAAAGAATAAAGGAGGTAATCAAAAGAAGAATGAAGAAAAAAATTTTTGCGAGAGGGTTAGAAACTAATAAAGGTATTACTTTAATAGCATTAGTAGTAACAATAGTAATTTTAATTATTTTAGCAGTAATAAGTATTAATTCAGTATTTGGAGAAGATGGATTAATAGTAAGTGCAGAAAGAGGAAATATAGAACATACTCATGCAACAGTATGGGAAGCTATGGAGATGGAGTATTCAAATTACTGGATAGATAAAGTAAGTGTAGGTGGAAATCTAATTACATATTTGCAAGGAGAAGATAAAGGAATAATAGGACAAGAATTACAAGGTGCAGGATATGTAATAAATGTAGAGAAACTATTAGGAACAAGAATGTCATTAGGAAATGGAACAGATGGAGAAAATGATGTATATAAACTAGAGCCATTGCAAACAGAAGAAGCAAATATTACAAAGTTAGCTTCAACAGAAGAAAATATAAAATTAGCAGATGAAATCGCAATAAGTGAAAGCCAATATCAAGTAAAATACTATGGACCAAGTGGAGATAGAGTATTAGGAATATTGGGAGATAATATAAGTAGTTTAGTAGAAAGTGATAATCCAAATTTTGAAATAAAAAAGGAAGAAACCTCAACACCGTCAAATGGAGAATATTATAAAGTAGGAGATACAATAGAATATACCATTACAGTAAAAAATACAGGAGATGTAACAATGAATGATATTCATATAACAGATGTACTAGTATCAGGAAGTGGAATACATACTCCAGGAAATGAAAATATAAAGCAAGAAGCAAATGAAAATGTAGAAACAGGAGAAGGATATTGGATTATAAAATCATTAGGAGCAAACACAACAGAAACAATAAAATATAAATATACAGTACAAGCAGAAGATATAGGAAAAGCCATCAATAATACAGTAACAAATGTAACAGGAAATCCAGAACCAAAGCTACCAAAAGGACATAGAATACCAGAAGTAGAAATTCCACCAGAAGAAGTAGGAAGATATGGAAGTATTGAAATTAAAAAGACATTGTCACTTTATAATGAAAATTTAGGTCCTTGTATATGCATATTTAAAATTGAGGCCAAAATAAATGAAAAAATAGTATATTCAAATATAAAAGAAGTAGAATTTACATCTCCCGGTGAAAAAACAATAAAAATAGATGATATTCCAATAGGAGCGGAAGTAACTGTAGAAGAAGTATATAGTGGATCATGTTATTCATTAGCAGATTCAACACCAAAAACACAAACAGTAATTTTAGATAATGAGAGAGAAGTAGAAGAAGTCAATTTTGAAAATGAATTTAACGAATTAGAGGTAGGTGGATCTGGAATAATAAATTTATATAGATATAACGGAGAAAAATATGAAATACAACAAATACAGCCACAAGAGATATTATCAAAGAAAAAAGAATTTAATATTATGCCAGTAGAGTTAAAATTCGGTAATAACACAACCATTAAAGAAGAAATCCAAAATCTTGATAAACATATAACTATAAAAAATGAAAAAAATAGTATTCCAGTATATGCAAGATTAAAAGTTTTTGCACCGTCCGAAATATTAGAATATTTAGATTTTGCCTCAAACAATGAAGAAAGTGGTTGGAAATATGATGAAACAGATGGATATATATATTATGAGCCATATCTAAATACAGAAGAAACATCTAATCCACTTATAATAGATGTCAATATTCCAGAAGAATATAAAAAAGATTTTGAAATAGTTATAATTTATGAATGTTCAGCAGTACAATGGGATGCGAATGGTGCTCCATATCCTAATTGGAATAAAAAATATAGCACCTTAGACTAATTGAATGTAGATTAAAACGTTTTTTTCCATTGACAAACTAAAAGAAAGATTATATAATATAGCAAATATAAAAAGAAAAACATAAATGAGACAAAGTAAAATAAAGGTTATTTTAAGAGAGGAATAGTTAGTAAGCTGAAAGCTATTCTAAATAAACATATTTGAAAAACTACCTCATTGTTTCTGAAAAAAATCAGACGTAGGACTTGCGTTAAAAGTTTATGAGTAAAAAATAAGGGTGGAACCGTGCAAATATGTACCCCTCTAAGCAGTCAAAACTGTTTAGAGGGATTTTTTTGTTACTTTAGAGAAGACAATACCCTTATAAAAAGGAGGATTTATTATGAAAGTAGTTCTAAAAGATGGAAGTTCTTTAGAAGTAGAAAAAGGAATTTCTGTATTAGACTTAGCAAAAAAAATTAGTGAAGGATTAGCAAGAGTAGCAACTGCAGGAAAAGTAAACGGAGAAGTAAAAGATTTAAGATACAAAATAGAAGAAGATAATGCACAAGTTGAAATTTTAACATTTGAAAATGATTTAGATGGTAAAAAAGCTTATTGGCATACAACATCACATATTATGGCACAAGCAATTAAAAGAATTTTTGGTAATAAAGTAAAATTTGCTATAGGACCATCAATAGATGAAGGATTTTATTATGATTTTGATATAGAACAAGCTTTTTCAGATGAAGATAAATTAAAAATAGAAGAAGAAATGAAAAAGATTATTAAAGAAGATTTACCAATTGAAAGATTTTCATTACCAAAAGAAAAAGCATTAGAATTAATGAAAGATGAGCCATACAAAGTAGAATTAATTAATGATTTACCAGAAGGAGAAGAAATTTCTTTTTATCAACAAGGTGAATTTGTAGATTTATGTGCAGGACCTCATTTAATGAGTACAGGAAAAGTAAAAGCCATTAAACTTTTAACATCTTCAGGAGCATATTGGAGAGGTAGCGAGAAAAATAAAATGCTTCAAAGAATTTATGGTATATCTTTTCCAAAAGCAAGTGAATTAGACGAACATTTAGCATTATTAGAAGAAGCAAAACAAAGAGATCACAGAAAAATTGGAAAACAATTAGATCTATTTATGACACATGAACTTGTAGGATCAGGACTTCCAATGTATTTACCAAATGGAGCAACAATTCGTAGATTATTAGAACAATATATATTAAAAAAAGAAATAAAATTAGGATATCATCACGTATATACACCATCACTTGCAAATGTGGCTTTGTATAAAACAAGTGGACACTGGGATCACTATAAAGAAGATATGTTTCCAGTAATGAAGATGGATACAGAGGAAATGGTTTTAAGACCAATGAACTGCCCACACCATATGCTAATTTACAAAAATGCAATGCACTCTTATAGAGATTTACCAATTAAAATTGGTGAACTTGCACATGACTTCCGTTATGAAGCTAGTGGAAGTGTTTGTGGATTGGAAAGAGTACGTGAAATGTGCCAAAACGATGCTCACATTTTCGTAACTCCAGAACAAATTAAGCAAGTTTTTGGAGAAGTAGTAAATTTAATTCTTTCTGTATATAAAGATTTCGGATTTGAAAATTATACATTTAGATTATCTTTAAGAGATAAAGAAAATAAAGAAAAATACTTTGATGATGATGAAATGTGGGAAAATGCAGAAGGTCAATTAAGACAAATTTTAACAGATTTGAATTTGAACTTCTATGAAGCAAAGGGAGAAGCAGCATTCTATGGACCAAAACTAGATGTTCAAATTAAAACTGCAATAGGACATGACATTACTATTTCAACATGTCAATTAGACTTCTTATTACCACAAAGATTTGAACTAGAATATATAGGAGAAGATGGAAAACCACATAGACCAATTGTTATTCACAGAGCAATTTTAGGAACATTTGATAGATTTATTTCATTCCTAATTGAAGAAACAAAAGGAGCATTTCCATTATGGTTAGCACCAATTCAAGTAAAAATTTTACCAATATCAGATAATCATAAAGAATATGCAGAAAGCATAGCAGCACAAATGATGAATGAGGATATTCGTGTCGAAGTAGATGATAGACAAGAAAAAATAGGATATAAAATTCGTGAAGCACAACTTCAAAAAGTTCCATATATGCTAGTAGTAGGAGATAAAGAAGTAGAAGCAAATACAGTGGGAGTACGTTCTAGAAAAGATGGAGATATTGGAGCAATGTCACAAGAAGAATTTATTAAAAAGGTCAAAGAAGAAGTATCAACTTTTGCAAGAGATTAAAAATAGCTAAAGACAACACTATAAGAAAGGATGTTGGATGTCTGAAATGACAAGTAAAGATAATGAAATTATAGAAAAAAATTTAAAATATATAGGACTTGATTTAAATCAAATTCCTGACTTTTTAATGCAATATGAACCATTAAATTTTAGACCTTTAAAATCATATGATGATATTATATACAAGGTTTATCGCTACATTGATGTTAATGATATAGAAATACTTATTACACCTACAGACAGATTAACAGATTTACAAGAAAAATATAAATTAGCATCACCTTTATATACATATTTGGATACAAATTCAGAAAAAAACATAGAAAGACATGCACAATTTTTAAAACTTATAGCTAATATTGATGAAGAAAAAATAGAACAAATAGAAAAAGAACAACTTCGTATAAAAGAACAAATTCCATATCAAGTAAAATATCCTAATCATTATATATGGCAAATCTATTATTCAGATGCAGTAAAAAAATATTTTATGTTAGTTCCAACAAATGAACAAGATAATAGTGCTCTATTTTATTTATTAAAAAAACAGATCAACAGTAAAAAAGAAAAGAAAAAAGAAACTATTTTTGCGCCAATTACACATTTAGAGTATTCAGGTCAATTCTTAACTAAAACTGAAATTAATGATATTGAAAACTATTTATGGTATTTTACAAAAGAATGGGTTTCTATATACGAGGTATACAATAAAGAAAACAAAATGAATATTCAAATAATTGGTAGTACGGAAGTATATGAAAAAACAAGAAGCAATTATCGTATAATTTTAAACTCAAAAGAGGATGCAATTAACTTCTACAAGGTATTGAAAGCAATGTTTATATTGTCAACAGGTGTACCAAATATTTATAAGTTCACATGTAAAATAGAAGAAAATGGTGATATAGGATTTTATAATGATCAAACTAAGCTAACATACGATAGATTACCTGAATTTATTAATACAGAAGTTCAAAATAAAACTGAAAACATAAAAAGTGAAGCAGCTGAAAAAATAAAATTAGAAAAAAGATTAAAAAGATTTAATCGATTGATAGAAGAATTAACACAAGATTATTTAGCAAGGCAAAGACAAATTTCTACTTTCTTAGAATGTAAAAAAACTTTTTTTGGAAGAGTAAAATATTTCTTTAAAAAGAAAAAAGAAGTTCCAGAAAATATTAAGAAAGAAAGCTTAAGAGAAAAAGAAGAAAATCCTGAAACACAGGAATTACAAAATATTTATGAAAAAAAAGAGCAATATACCATAGAAGATCTAATTAATATTTGCACAAAATTACAAGAAAAAGAAAAGGAAAATACAAATTTAAAATTAGATATACATGCAATTGAAACTAAAAAAGAAATACTAACTAAAAAAATAGAAAATGCAGATATTTACATAAAAGAAATAGATAGTCATAAAAAGAGTATTTTTGAATTCTGGAAATATACAAGTAAAGATGAAGTACAAACATTAAATGAGGGTGAAGAACAAGATGAAAAAAAAGAAAAAATATCTAAATACTTTAATTATGAAACAGATTTAGAAGATTTAGGTAAAATGATAGACGAATTACAGAGAAGAAAATTATCAAAAAATGAAACAGATGCAATTTTAGCAGTACAATTTGATCCAAAAACAATAGCTGAACTGGAAAAAGAAAAATATGATGAAAAATATATATTAAATCAAAAAGTAATAGAAAAAGAATTAGAAAAATTAAAAAAAGAGTATGAGTCAAACTTAGAATATATCAACATAAAAGATATAGACTTATTTGGAGGATTATCAGACGATAAAACAAAAGTAAAAATGATTCATAACCAAAAACATAGAGAGATAGAAAAAGATAAATTCAAAATTTTAAATGTAAATTTAGAAACAACGGTAGAAAATTACATAGATACGATGAAACATTACATTAATCTAATAGTAGAGGCATCAAATAAAATAACAACACCATATAATATGTCATTATATAAAATAAATACCAAAAAGAAAATTGAAGGAATAGAAATTTTAAATATTAATCCTCAAAATGAATTAAAGAAGGCCATAGAAACTAAGAAAGATAAAGTAAATATGTGTAGAATTAATATTAATGAGAATATGCCAATTTTATTTTATACTAATATTATTTTCTATGATAATTTTAATCAGACACTTCCAGTAGGAATGGACTTATCATCAGAGGTATTATTAAATTTAAGAAAAATGACATTAAAAGAACCTAAAGAAGAAAGTTTCTATATGAATTTTGAATTAAATGAATTTGATATAAAAACAATCCAAATACAAGTATATGAATATACAGCTAATATAGAATAAAAGCCTCAATTTTTGACTGATATATCAAAAAGTGATATAATAAAACATGTTCAACTGTATAAAAAGGTATTATAAATAATAATACCTAAAAAGGGAGGAGACAAAAATGAAAGGTACACAAAGCGAGCGGATAGAACGGAAAAAGAAAGTAAAAAAAATCATTATTCTCACAGCAATTCTTCTCAGCATAATCACTGTAGTATGCCTAATATATGCTCATAGAGCATGGACATACAACAAAACGCATTTCTCTGATGGTACTATTATCTCAGGCGTGGATTGCAGTCACTTAACTGTAGACGAAGCAAAAAACAAAATCGAGGAACAATTAAATCAGGAAATTAGCTTTAAAGTAATAACCATCTCTGACTCGGGCAATTCTCAAATCAAAGAGTACTTTATGAACGACGAAGAAATTGAAAGTCTAGCACTAAAAGTAGATAGCAATGCCATTGCAAATATTAAAGAAAAGCAATGGGCAAGTAAGGGAAAAGATACAGAGTTTGGAATTGAAGGAAATATTCAATTTAAAGAAGAATATATAATTGAATATTTGAAAACAATAAAAGAACTTCAAAATTCAAACATTGTAATCCCACAAAATGCATATCTGCGGTTAGGAGTAGACAACAGAGTTGAAATTGTACCTGAAGTAGTAGGAAATAAGATTGATTTTGATGAAGCCTGTAAATTAGCAATTCAAAAATTGAGAGAGGGAGAGTCTCAAATTGATTTTACAACAATTACACAAAGATCAGCAGACATCACCCAAGAAAACTCTGAATTGAAGAAACAGCAAGAAGAAATAAATAACGTTTTACGGCTAGAAATCACATTTGAATTAACAGATGGTACAATTGTCACGCTAAATGATTCTATTATAAAAGATTGGCTAGAAATTGATGAAAATGAAGCAATTCATGGAATTAATATTGAAGATAATCTACCAAAATTTATAGAATCACTAGCGGAAAGAGCATGGAAAGCAAACAGTTATATGTCATTAGAGGCAACAGAAATAGGTACTAAACAAATTTATGTAAGAGAGGGAATAAGAGCTGGTGTTGATAAGGAAAAAGAAACAGAATTAGTAAAGTCAATGATCCAAAATGCGCAAAGTCAAGAAGCAGAAATTATCTATGACAAAGAATTGATAAGCGATAATCTAGAAACTTATATTGAATTAGACATTACAAGACAAACTGTGTGGATGTATAAAGACAAAGAATTAATATTGGAAACGCCTTGCGTAACCGGAAATATTAATAAAGGAAATGGAACTCCGACCGGAATCTATTATTTGTCTTACAAAACCAAAGATGCCGTTTTGAGAGGATATAAACCGGACGGTAGCTTAGATTATGCATCACCAGTGAAATATTGGATGCCATTCAATGGAGGTATAGGATTTCATGATGCTTCATGGCAAAGCAGTTTTGGAGGAAAACGTTATCTAACACATGGATCACACGGATGTGTAAACTTGCCACTGGAAAGTGCGAAGATTCTATATGAGAATATAAATACTGAAATACCAATCATTGTGTACGAGTCTTAACTTCAAGGAGTGGGTTCAATGAACCTGCTCCTTTTTAGTAAATAAAAAGTGATACAATATTTGACTATTTATCCAAAATATGTTATAATGAAATAGTTAGAGAAAAAATAAACGTAAGGATAAATAAAGAATAAAGGAGATAAAAAATGGAAAATAAAAATTTTGTTTTTGGACATAAAAAACCAGATACAGACTCAATCGCATCAGCAATTTCAATGGCTAATTTACAAACAAATATGGGAAGCTATTCAGAAAGCTATCGATTAGGAAATGTTAATAGAGAAACAGAATATGCATTAAAAACATTTAGTGTAAAACAACCAGAATTATTAGAGCATGTTAATGAAAATGATAATGTTATTATGGTTGACTCTAACGAATTTGACCAAAGTGTTGATGGTATAGAAAATGCAAATATTAAAATGATTGTTGATCACCATAGATTAAATTTACAAACAACAAATCCTGTATTCTGTATGGCTGAACCAGTTGGATGTACTTCAACAATTCTTTATAAATTATATAAACAAAATGATGTAAAAATTACACCAGAAATGGCAGGACTAATGCTTAGTGCTATTGTTTCTGATACATTATTATTTAAATCTCCAACATGTACAGATCAAGATACATTTATTGCTGGAAAATTATCAGATATTGCAGGACTTGATATGTATGATTATGGATATAAACTATTAAAAGCAGGAACAAACTTAGATGGATATACTGCAGAAGAAATTATTAATACAGACTCAAAACCATTTGAAAAAAATGGAATCAAGTTCGTTATTTCACAAGTAAATAGTGCAGATGTTGATAGTGTATTTGAAAAACAAAAAGAATTAGAAACAGCAATTGAAAATGAAATTTTATTAAATAATTTAGACTGCTATATATTTATGGTAACAGATATTTTAAAAGCTTCATCAAGAGTTATTACTTTAGGAAATAGAAGAGATGTTTTTGAAAAAGCATATAACACAAAATTATGTAACAATACAGCAATACTAGATGGTGTTGTATCTAGAAAAAAACAAGTTTTACCAAAAGTTTTAGATGCAATTAATTAAAGTTAAAATTAGATTAGTCTTTAAATATAAAAATGAAATAGAATAAATTCTATTTCATTTTTTATTGATAAAATATTGAAAAATAAAAAAATATCTGATATTATATTTATCATGTTATATGCCGATGTGGCGGAACTGGCAGACGCACATGACTCAAAATCTAAATGGATTTAAAAAATC
>CANRAY010000010.1 GCA_947628735.1 uncultured Clostridia bacterium
TAAATGAAAATCAATATTTAGAAAAATGTTTATTATATAATACTGTATCTATATTTTCTTTAATTGATAATGTTCAAAGTATTTCTTTTAATTTTAGTGGTCATTCATATAAAGTAAATAGAAAACAAGTTCAAGAATTATATCCTAATTATAATGATATAATAAGTAATGAAATAAATAAAGACAATTTCAACAAGTATTTAGAAAATAAAATGAATGATAATGAATTTGTAAAAACAATTTTTGATAAAATGTTTGTTAGTTGAAAAATAATAAAAAACAATCCAATTTCAACATATTAGTAAATTTGGATTGTTTTTATTTTTTCATTAACGATTAGTATATGTTAAGCTGTAAGCATTGCTTGGTGTACTTCTTCTTTTAATATTTCTGTACTATCTTTTTTGTTTTTATCTCCTCCATTACATTTTATTGGTTTTAATATTTTTACTGTAACATCTTTTTTCTTTTTAAATATTTTTCTTATTCCTTTTGGATCTCTAAATGTAATAAGTATTGGAATGACGGGTACATTGTTTCTGACAGCAAAGTTAAATGCTCCACTTTTAAAATTTCTTATTTTTTCACAATATGGCCATAATGCTTTTTCTGGATAGAAATGTATTATTTTTCCGTTTTGTATAGCTTTATCCAATTGTTCTACAAAGCCTTCTTTATTGCTTACTTTATTAGGAATAGGTACTGCTCTTAATAGTTTTATTAATTTTCTTATAAATGGCATTTCAAAACTTCCTTGTCTTGTTGTAAAATATACTTTTTTTAATCCGAATGCTAGTCCTACCATTGTGCAATCTAAAAACAAAACATGATTAGATACACTAATTGCTCCTGTTTTTATATCTTTTATGTTCTCTTTACCCTCTATTTTTAAATCATATATTATTTTATTTAAAATTGTTAAAACAGGAAAAGCTATTCCATAATATAATATGTTTGAAAAAAATGAAAATACTTTTCCCTCTTTTATATATTGATATTTTTCATCTATTTTTAGCTTTAATGGTTCATACATATGAATTATATCTTCGTTTTCATTGGATATTTCTTCATTTATGTTTTCTTTAATTAATTGTTCTTCCACTTTATAGTACCTCTATTTAATTCTTTTATTACAATTTCTGATATCTTTTCACTTGCATTTCCTAGTATATATTTTTTTTGATTTTCAATCATCTTCTTTTGTAATGTTTTATTTTGCATTAGTTTTTTTGTATTATTTATTACTTGTTCTATATTTTTGCACTTTACTGACATTTGCCTTTCAGCAAAAAAATTAGCATTGTTATTTTCACATCCTGGTATAGGCATAATGTGAACCATTGGTTTTCTCATTGTTGCAATTTCTGTTGTTGTTAATCCTCCTGGCTTGCTTAGAATTATATCACATATTGACATATATTTTCCTAATTCTTTTGTATATGGTAATACTATGATTCGGCTATTGTTTTTATATTTATTATTAAGATACTCTACTAGTTGATGATTATTTCCACAAGAGATAATAAAAGTACAATCTTTTATATTTTCTAATAATCTTTTTGCAATTTCTTTTACATTTCCAAAGCCCATACTTCCATTTAGAATTAATATATATTTTTTATTCGAATCTAAATGTAATTGTGCTATTATTTCTTGCTTATCATATCTTTTACTAAATTGTTTTCTAACTGGTATACCTAATGGTAATAATTTTTGTTTTTTTATTCCTTTTTCTAAAAAATCTGATTCTAATTCTTTACTTGGAATAACAAAGTAATCTGGATTAGTTTCTTTCCAAAATGGTATACTTACATAGTCTGTGGCTACTTGTAAGAAATGAATATGATGTTCTTTTTTTATTGCTGTTAATGCTTGGGCTGCAAATAAATGAGTCGTTATTATAAATGAATATTGATTTTCTTTGATATATGTATAAAGTTTTCTCTTATTCAAACTATTTAAAAAATATACTGGTGATTTTAACTTTGTTTTTTCATAAATTTTTCCTAAATGGTATACTTTTTTAAATACTTTTCCATTTTTGTTGGTCGATTTTATATATAAATTATTAACTCTATCTTTCAATTTTGGATTAATAATTTCTAAATATTCTTTAAAATCAGTTTTTATTCCCTTTGATAATAATTCTTCTTGTATTGCTCTAGCTGCTGTATTATGTCCTCCTCCAGTTCCACAAGATAATATTAGTACTTTTTTACTGCTTTGATTTGTTTCTAATTCTTCTAATAGTTTATCATAAAAGCATCCTAATTTTCCTATATATCCATTATTCCAAGGTTTATTTCTGCCATAATAATGAATAATGACTGTATTTTTACAAATCCATTTCATTCCTATTTTATTTTTTGGATTGTTTAAATTGTAATAATTTAAGTTTCTGTCACCCAAATTATATTTTAGGTCACTTACTATTTTTATTTTATTTCCATATATTGTACTAATAATATCTTGATCTGGTAGTATTAATTTTTTCTTATTTTTTTGCATAAAATTTGTTATTTCTTTTTCTAGCTTTATTTTTCTTAATTCTTTTAAGTTCATTAAAAGAACTCCTGTGTTAATATATGGTTCATCTTCTTCTATTCCAAGCCTTATTTCATTAAATTTATGTAGCATTTTCCTTATATGAGTTGTTGCAATAAAATAATTTCCTTCAAAATCCATATTATATAATTCATCTAATTTATTAATGACTAATGTGTCTGCATCTAAATATAAAACTCTATCTATATCATCTGGTAAATATTTTGTTGCAAAAATTCTAAAGTAAATTTCTATAGGATATCTTTGTTCATAGACTGGTAAATTATTAATTTCTGATTCCTGAACTTTTATATCTTTTATACAAAAATTTCGTAAGTCTAGTCTCTTTTTTATTTCTTCAATTTGTTTTTCTTTCAAATTTCTATGTAAAACATATACATTAAATTTCTTATTTTTATTTGATTTTTGTATAGAATTTAATAAAATATTTAATTGATTAATGTATTGATCATTAATTGTTACTAGAATATTCATAGTTTCCTCTTATTTTTTATTATTAATTACAATAATGATATTATACCATAGCTATTTAATATAATCTATACTACTACCTTATCTAATATTAGATGTTGCATAAATTTTCATAAATTCTTTGAAATAGTCCATTATTTGCTTTTTCTCTATCTGTTTTTTACAATATATTTTTAAAGTTTGTATTATTTCATCATCAATTTTTACTTTTGCTGTTCCTATAATTGTTTTCTCCATTACAGGTGCTTCTAAATAAAAAAGTGAAGTTATTTCTAATTCAATATTATCTTCTTTTGTATTTTGAATTGCCATTGTTTCATACGGCATTTTTTCTATTTCTAGTTCTATCTCTTTTTGGATTCCTTTGTTAATTATAATTCTTTTTTGATTTATTTCTTGCCAATGACAGAATTTTTCTTTTATTATTTCTTCAATATCTATTATTTTATAATTTTTATTTGCATATTCTATTAATTGTATACTATCTGATGTTCTTTCTTTTTTGGTATTTGCTCCTATAATAATTGTAATAATATCTAAGTTTCCTCTTTTACATGCTGTTACTAAACATCTACCTGCTCCATTTGTGAATCCTGTTTTTACTCCATATACACCTTGCAAATTTCCTAATAATTCATTTGTATTTGAAATTTGTTTTGTTTTTCCATTGATAGTAACATAGTAACTTTTGGTTCCTACAATTTTTTTAAATTCTTCATTTTTCAAAGCATAGTCCGTTATTTTTGCTAATTCATAAGCTGTTGTATAATGTTCGTTATTATCCAATCCATGTGGTACTACAAAATGTGTATTAATTAATTTTAATTCTTTTGCTTTTTGATTCATTAAATTAGCAAAATTTTCTATACTACCTCCTATATGAATTGCTAATGCAACTGCTGCATCATTTCCTGAGCATAGCATTAAGCCATATAATAAGTCTTGTACAGATATTTTATCATTTTTTTGGAGTCCTAATCGTGATCCTCCAGTTCCAGCTGCTTTACTTTCTATTGTTACTGTTTCTTTCATATTAGCCTGTTCTAATACTATAATTGCTGTCATTATTTTAGTAGTACTTGCCATTGGAGTTTGCTTATTTCCATTTTTCTCATATAATATATTTCCTGAATTTCTGTCATATATAAGTCCTATTCTAGAATTTAGTATTGGTTTATTTTGAGTATTATTTACTGTTGAAATTGTTTCTATTTTTATCTTTTCAAGATCTATTTTTTCGTTGTCTTCCAAGTTTCCGTAAGTAAAATTCGTATTTGCGAAAATGGAAACAATAATTATAAATATTATTATTATCTTATATTTTATTTTGCAATTTGAATTTTCTTTTCTCATAAAAAAATCACCTTTTACATTATATTTAAAAAGGTGATTTTTATGATTTGTTTATCTACGATGTTCATGAGTTACATTTTGTTCATCTATTACTGCTACACTAATTTCTTGAATTGTTTTTTCTTTTTCTTGATCTGTTAATTCTAATCCTTCATCTTCAATTTTTCCTTGTATAAATTCTCTTAATTCAGATGAACTCATTTCATCTTGTTCTAAGGCTTCATTTTTTATATTTTCTTTTAAATCTTCTAATGACATTTTTCCATCTGCTTCATCCTCATCAATACCATCCATTGATTTTGGGTTTATATCATTTTTTCTGAAGTTTTCTCCTTCTTTTCTTACCTCACTTACTGTATCTCTAGCTTGTTCTTCCATTTCTCTTGAAAGAATTCTTTGGTTTTCTGCATCTTTTGTTCTAATTGGAATTGCTCTTCTTGTTTCTTTATCTCTTACATTTTGCACATAGTCTATATTCATCATTCCATAATCTCCAATTGAAATAGCTATTCCGTTTGTTCTATTTCCAGAATTTATTTGGAATAATCCTTTTACTTGTTTTTCTGTAACTTGACTTCCATCTTCATTCATAGAAATAACATTTTTATCTCCATACACGCCTTCTATAGGATCTATACTATTTAGTATTTCTCTTTCCCCATTCTCATTTACACCTATAATTGTAAATATTCCACTACTTTTTTCTGTTGGATTTGTACAAGAAATTTGTAATTCCTTATATTTGGCAGCTTCTGGTATAATATCTCGTATTGTTTCTGTTTCGGATACTCTTTGATTTGGATCTATTCTTGATATTGATTTTATATCTTCTGGCTTTATTCCTAATACTTCAGCTGTTTTCTCTTTTTTATCCTCTTCTGTTTCTTGTTCTGGTGATTCTTCTTTTTCCTCTTCTTCTTTCTCTTTACCGTCTTGTTCTTTGCCTTCTTCTTCACGTTCTTTACTTTCTGGTTGCTTTTCTTTATATTCTGTTAATTCTTCTTTTGATTGGCTCAAATCTTTATTTGATAATTCTTGTAGTTCTTTCATTTCTGCACTATCTAAGTTTAAGTTGTTTGCAAGTGCTCCATATTTTCTTTCTATTTGTGCTCTATATTCTTCTGAAAAAGAAATGTTTCCTTTTTCATCTACTTTTGCTATTAGATTATTGTCTTTATCATATATTGCATATGTAGCATACTGATCTGATGATTCATCACCTTGTATTTGAGTATCATCTCCATTTTCTCTTTCTCGTTGATTCATTATTTTAACAACATATGCATCTTTTTGTCCTATTCCACTGTTTCCAATACCTAATTCATGATAATATGTAATATCTTCTCTTGTTTGATTTCTTTCCAACCCACTATCTGCTATTTCACTTATTTCTGACATTTTGCTTAATACTTCTTCTCTTTTTGAATCTTCCATATTCTTTACCTCTTTCCTTTTTATATTTCACTAAAGGATATAACAAAGTCTGTTCCTTCTTTTAATTGTATAATTACTTTCATATTAATAGTTTTATTTTTGGTATTTTCTTTATCTTTTATATTAACATTACATATATAGAGATCTTTATTTTTATCTTTTATTGTATATTCTACTTTATTATTTGTATATATTGTTTGTTCCAAATATGTTTTCAAAGTATCTTCGGTTGGATAATAGTTATTTTTAAATGTATTATCTAATTTTTCATAAACATATTTATAATTTTTTTCATTAATTGCTTTAAAAATTTTATTTAAATTTGTTTTTATCTTTTCTTGATCTGTTAAATTATTATATGTTTCCATAGCCTCTGGTAATTCTATTGTGTATGTATCTAATAAAATCTTATAGTTTATTACTGACGTTACTTTAAATACGTATTCATTGTTATTTTGGTCAATACATATATATTGTGTATATCCTTCCTTGCTATCTCTTTGGTATTGTCTTACTTCCATTATAACATTGTTTTTGGTATTATTTTTTTCATAATTTTGAAATTCTTCTTCTGAATTAAATCTTTTTGCTTTATATTCTTCATCTAAACGTTGATATGCTAATGGCATATTATATAATAATTCTTCTTTGAACTTATTAAATAAATTTTCTACGTACATTTCTTCTGTTACATTAACATATTCATAAGCGTTATTTTCATTTTTTTCTATGTTTTCTTTATTTATATTAAGTATTTCTCCCACTTCTATGTTTGGATATTTTTCTTGTATATAATCTTCCAAAAATATGCTATAAGTTCGATTTTTAGTATCTAATTTTACCATAATAGAAAAATTAGATATATTATTGCTGATTTTTTCTCTTAAAGTTCCTTTTGCAATATAAATATAGATATCTAAACTTTGTTCACTAACATACATATTTGTAATATTTACAATAGAATTATTAATTACTGGTAGTTTTGTTCTTATATTTTCTGTCGTTATATCTTTATACTTAATATAATCTTTATCTAAAATTTTATATAAATTTTCTGCACTTGCTTTTTCTTGTTTTTCTATACTTGCTTTTGTTTCATCGTCTATAATTTTATAGTTTTGTTGTTGATTAAGTTCAGCATAATAAATATAAAATTTATTAATTGCATTTTCTACTGTATAGTAATTATTTCTATTTATTACTTCTTCTAATTTATTATTACTTTCTAAAATTATTGCATTTTCTTCTTCATATGGTACTGTTGCTTCATTATTTTTGTATTTATTAGTTATTATTAATAATACTGCACATATTAATAGTAAAATTGTTAATACAATAATTATGAATAACATTTTTTTATTTCTCATATATACTCCTTTTACGGTTTTCTCCATACATCTACATCGTGATTATTTATGTACGAACTCCATAGTGAACTAGTTCCTCGTGTTGGTTGACTACCGCTTGAGCTGATACATCCTGATGTTTGATCCCATATTTCATTTCCTCCTGCATAAATGAATGCATGACCATTATATACACAAATATCACCAGGTTCTGCTTCTGATTCACTTACATGTATCCATCCAGCACCTTTCATCATTCCATTAACTCCAGTATCATTCATTGTTCCTGTATAGTTATAGTTATATTGATTTATGAATTCTTCTGTTAATGCTCCTGATCGGTATAGTACTATTGAAACATATGTTGCACAGCAACATCCATATCTGCTAAAATTATCTGATGCTACGATATTTCCCCAAACTAAGTTACTTTGGCTATAATGAACATTATTTGCCAGTAAGTCATTCATTACTTCTTCACATGTTTTTAATATATCTCCACCACTTGAATACCAAGTTTGGTTAGTAGAATTATATCCTGTTTGAAATAAAATCCATTCAGATCTTCTTCTATTTTCCAATTCTGACGTAGTTCTTCCTCCTGATTGTACTGGTTTGGACATATATTGTACATATAAACTATGATTGAAATTTGCATTAGCGTTTTTGTCTTTATATAGATTATCTGTTTCTTCGTTCCAATATTTTTTATATGAATCCACAAAATTTAATGGTGGATCTCCTCTTTCTATATCAACTGCTTCTGAAGCGCCACAATTTTCTGTATATGCTCTTGATACTAATGCTTGAATTTGATACTCTTTTAGGTCAAGTTCTGCTGTTTTTGCTTTTATTAATGCTATGCAATCATTAATTGCTTGTTTTTCTAACGCATCTACAAATTCTTTGTCTACTTCTTCTCCCACGTTAATTGTATAACCTGATTGTTCAAATAATTCTGCATATCCTCCATTATAAATATCCACACCGTATCCAACAATTAGATTTCCTTCTCCATCGTCATATATGATGTATTTTGTTCCATCGGCACTTGTAGGTGGTGCTGATGAGCGTTGCCAATAGTGGATATATTCTGTTATGGCTGTTATTCCACTTGTTGGAATTCTACTTAATTCCCTGGCATTAAATATACTAAAATCTAATTGAGTTACTCCATAATCATCTCCTGTATATTTATATAATATATAGCGTATTACTAATTCTAAATTCTGTAATGTGCTGTCTTTTTGTAGCAAATAGCATAATAATTCTGCTCCACTTACAAAATTTTGTCCTGCTTTTTCTTCTCTAGTTGAATTTGGAATTTTTAAGTCTACATCTAATAGTCCAATAAATGAACTTTCTCCATCTCCTCTTTCTCCAGTTCTGTCTTGAACTTCACTTCTTCCAGTTTCTTTAAATTTTTCTGAATGACTTGATGTTGTCATTGTCTTTGATTTATCTATATACCATGTTTTTATATTATTGTTTACTGTTCCATCTTCTGCTGTTTCATCAGCCATTGTTTCTTCATTATCTCTATTATATGTATAAGTTTGCGCTGGGTTATCAATGGTGTCCTTAGTATAAGTAATTGTTTGTTCACAGAACCATGTTTTTACATATGTTATCTGTGGCTGAGGTGAAAGTGTTGTTACCGTTTCTGCTGCTATTGTTGTTTGTGTTGGTGTTCCTTTTGTTGGTGTTCCTGTTAAACTTCCATCTGAAGCAACCGCTTGAGTTACTGGTGTTTTAGTTTCCGTTCCTGATGTAGTGGTTGTTATTTTATTATCCATGATTGTAATATCTATTTTACTGTCTTTTACTAAATCTGTTACCTTATATACAAATTCTGGATTTTCTGTTACCATTGCTAAATATAAGAAGAAATTCATTTGAGTTGTATACTGAGAAATTACACTCTTATAATCCTTATTAAAAATTTGTACATCGCCATTAATAATGCTTGCAAAAACTAAGTTTCCATCTGTATCCATTGTAAAAAATTTATATATGTCTGAATCTTTATTATTTGCTTTTGTTTGGAATTCATCTAATGGTTTGTAGTCCAACTGAAATCTATCATTTGATGTTGTTGCATTGCTATTTGTTCTATATACATAAACATTGCCATATACTTTATCTCCTCTAGTCCAATTCTCAAACCAATTAGGTTTCGTGTTTAATGTTTGTGTAATTGCTTGTGCTTCATAAAATGCTTTTATGTATTTTCTCATAGATTCTTGTTTCTTTTCTGCATTATTTGGATCATTATAATCTATGTCTCCCATCAGTTTCAAGCTGTCTAAATTAATTCCCATATCTGCAATACTGTTAATTATTTGATCTACGTCCGTATCTTTTACATCAATTGCTCCATAATATTCGATAGTAAAAAAGTCTATAATGCTATTTACTAATTCCTGTACTTTGTCGCCGACAGCATTAAATACACCTAATAAAAGTGCTCCTGCAAATATAATTAATATAACAGGAATTATATAAGGTATTAATTTTGATACTACTTTATTTACTAATTTTTTTCCTGCTTGTTTGCTTGATTCCTTTAAAGCTTCTTTTGCTGCATTATTATTTTTTTCTTGATTCTGTCCTTCATTCATGCTATTCTCCTACCTTTTATATTGGTATATTAATTGCTAAATGATATTATAAAATCTGTTCCTTGTAATAACTTTACTACCATTGTACATTCTTTTTCTTGACTACTGCTTGCATTACTTAAATCTTTTAATCTAACATTAATTACATAGGTATCATTTATTCTCTCTGTATCATCTATTGCGATACTATTATAGTTAAACATAATTTGTTTTATTTTGTTTTCAAAATCCTCTTGGGTTTTAAAATATGTTTGTTTAAATGTTTCGTCTAATTTTTGATATGCATTTGCATAATCTTTATTATTAATCATATATATAAATTTTTGTACATCTATTTGAGCTTTTTTATCATCTTTTTCTTCATTATATTTTTGTATAAAATCTTCTGTTTCAATTGTATAATTGTCTAGTTGTACTGTGTATTGCATAGCAGATTTTTCTGTGAAAATATAAGTATACCCATAACTATTTTCACATACATATTGTTTATATCCATCTTTATTATTGGTTGCTCCGTATTTTGCAAATCCTCTTCTAGTTACATAATCAGGATTATCATTTATATATTTCTTAAAGTTTTCAACACTTCCAAATCTTTTATTTCTATATGATTCATCTAATAATCCATATGCTTCTTCTACATTGTTTTGTAAAATGTCAAAATAATGATTCATATATTCTAAGCAAATATCATAATTTGATATTGTTGTTATTGGTATTTTATTATTTTCTGTTATTGGTATATTTGTTTCTATTATACTATTTGGTTGCATTGCTTCTATAAAATCTTCTTTATTTACCAATTCTATACTATATGTATAATTTTGTAAGTCTTCTTTTAATATAATGTATACCTCTTCTGCTTCTGTTCCTTTTCTTATTTTTCCTTCTACATAATAAAATATATTGACTGTTTGTTCACTATGTAAGTATGATTCTGTATAAATTTTTGTAATTGTATAACTTGTCATATCTTTGTATTGATTAAAGAATTCAAGAACATTTTCTTTTGTAATATTATTTTTTGTTTTATACGTGTCACTTAAAACATTATATACTTCTTCTGTATTATTAATATTTTGATTTTTTTCTTGCACATGCTCCCAGAAGCTTTCAATAAAACCACTTACCTGTACTATTGCACTCATTGTTTTTTCTTCTTCCAATGGAATGATATTTTCTTCTGGAATTGGTCCTTGTTCATATGGCTCTAGATTTTCTTGTTGATTTGGTGTCTTATTCTGTAATAATATTATTGTTACTAGAACAATAAGTAGAATAATTAATAATATAATTATATATTTTATTTTTTCCAAAGACTTTTTTCCTCCTTTATTAAATCGAATAGTCTATTCCACCATTCCATCCCCAGCCTCCCCAGCTGTAGATGGAAATAAATTGATCTAATGTCATTATACGTATGTATCCTTCTGGACTTGCTACCATTCCATCTCCTATATAAATTGCTACGTGTCTTGCATTAGTTCCACATGCACTACAAATTGTATTTGAATGATATGCTTCTCCAGCATATACGCATGCTCCCAATGGTATACTAGTTTGATCCATACTAATTGCCCATGCTAATCTTGCTTGATTTGCGCAGCATTTTCCAACTCTAGTTTGTCCTGCTCTAGCATATACATCATATACCCATGCTGCACAATAACCTGATACTGGTTGTACTTCTCCATTCTTTATAATGCTTACTATTCTTTCTTGCATTTCACTTGCATTTATATCTCCTGATGAGAAATGTGTATTACCAAATATCATTTTTACTATTGACTTTATTGTACTTGCATAATTAGGATTTCCTGGACAATATCTTGATGCAACTCCTTGCATCGTTACTGGATCATATCCATTATTTACAATAACATTATAACTTTCTGTTCCAGGTGTCATATAACTATTTAGTCCTCTTGCTACTTCTTCAATTCCATCTGGTACTTCAGTAAATGAATGTGCTAATCCATAAGCGTCAGTATCAAATGCTCCCCAACCCCAAAAGTTTCCTTTGTCATTAGCTATATCTGATGTTCCATATCCACTTTCTAGACATCCTATTGCAAATAGAATTCTTGGGTCTACCATAATATCACTTTGGGTACAAATATCATAGTATTCTTCTGCATATTCTTGAAAATATTTTGGATAGCACTCTTCTTTTAATCTACCAGTTGTTGGATCAGCACCTGATATTGTAAATGCATTTACACAATCTATAAATTCTTGTCTTGTGCAATCTCCAGTCCATCTTACCATTAGACTTCCACTTCCTGATGCATATAATGTAGTAAGTCTAAAATAATTTTCTAATTCTGAAAAGTCAGTTATTCCATAATCTCTTCCTGTATATTTATATAAGATATATCTAATAACTTGTTCCATACTTTGCATATTACTATCTTTTTGAAGCATATATAGTAATAATTGGGCACCACTCACAAAATTTTGTCCTGCTTTTTCATATCTTTTTGTATTTGGAATCTTCAAATCTTTATCTAATAAATTTATAAATGTAGGATGTGATGTATCGTTTCTTTCTCCCGTAAGATCTGTTAATTCACTTCTTGAAGATTCTGTAAATTTTGTGCTTTTTTTGGTTTCTGTTACTTCTCTAGATTTATCTATTTTCCATGTTTCTGTTGCTCCATTTGCTGCTGTTTTTGGTTGATCATTTGCTAGTGAAGGATCATCTGCTACTGTTAATATTTGTGTATCACCTACTTCTTCTATATCTTCTTTTTGATAAGTGATACTTTGCTCTCCAAACCATACTTTTGCATATGTTACAGCACATTGAATACTAGTTTGTGTTTGTTTTGTTTCAGTTACTTCTGAAGTTTCATTTCCTGTTGTTGTAGTTTGTACAACTGTTCCATTTTGTAAACTACCTGTTGCGCTAACCGGCTTATATTTATATGTATCTTTGGTTGTTGTTGTTGTTACATTTTCCATAATAGTAATATCTATCTTACTGTCTTTTACCAAATCTGATACTTCCAATGCGAATTCTGGATTTTCTGTTACCATTGCTAAATATAAAAAGAAATTCATTTGTGTTGTATATTGTGACATTGCACCTTTATAATCAATATGTTGTAATATATATTGTGTATTTGTGCTTTCGCCTGTTTTTTCTATTTTGTAAGATGTTGCTACAACCAATCTTCCATTTGTATCTATAGCAAAATATTCTTCTATATCTGAAGCTTTATTTTGCCATTTTTGATTCATCTCATCTTCAGTTATCAATCTTAATTGGATACGATCATTTGATGTTGTTGCACTATCTGTTGTCCTGTAAATATATACATTTCCATATATGCTGTCACCCCTTGTCCAACTTTCATACCATCTAGGTTTTGCATTTGGAGTTTGAGTAATTGCTTGTGCTTCATAAAATGCTTTTATGTATTTTCTCATTGCCTCTCGATTTGCTTCTTCTATTTCTGGATTATTATAGTCTACATCACCCATTAATTTCAGTCCATCTAGGCTAACACCCATATCAATAATACCATTAATTATTGTATCTACCTCTGTATCACTTACATTAATTACTCCTAAATGATCAATTGTAAAAAAATTTATAATGTCATTTACAATATCTTGTACTCCTCGTCCAACAGCATCAAAAACTCCCAGCAAAAGTGCTCCCGCTAATATAATTAGAACAACCGGAATTACATAAGGTATTAGTTTTGAAGCTACTTTTTGCATGATTTTACTACTTGTTTCCTTTTTGGCTTTTTTTAATGCCTCTTGAGCTGCATTATTATTTGGATCTTCTCCCTGTTTATTCATGAGTTATCTCCTGCCTTTTACATTTCTATATCTATTTGTGTTGTCGAATTTTCTTCAATTTGATTTACTTGGTTACTTGATTTATTTAAATTTACTTCTTTTAATCTTACTTTTTCAATATTCCTTTCTAAATTGCATATTTTATTAAATGTTATTGATATTGTTCTTGAATATCCTGGGGTTAATATTAAGTCACTTTCTAATAATTCATATATAAATGATGGATATTCTACACCATTGCTATCTACTAAACATATAGATTCACTATCATTTATATTTCCTATTGAAATTGTATTTTCTGAGTTATTTTTAAATGTGATATTATATTTTTCTTTATTATAATATACAGCTCTATCATTTATTGTAATCTCTAGATCTCCCTGATTTTCTGTTTTATTAATATCATTCTTTTTTACTAACCCTTTAACATTTATTTTTTCTTCATTATTTTGTAATATGATAGATATATAATCTCCTGTGCTTTTACTCATATTACTACCACCTGTTGCTAATAAATCATCAGAATAGTATGTAATTTGGTAAATATAAGTACTATTGATATTCATCAACAATTTTAGTTGGTATGTTTTTTTATTATCAAAATTGATTGATACATAATTTTTTATAAATGAATCTATATTATTACTAAATATTTCTCCTTTGCAATTATCGCTTAATAAATTAAATGCATTATTATAGTCTTTATTATTACAATATTCTACAAATTTGCCAATTAATTCTGTATTTTTTTCTGTGGTTTCCTCTGATACAATGTCTCCAGTGATAATTGACTGACTTGGCTTATATGGATCTCTTTCTTGATATTCTTTTCGTTCTTCTTCTTTTTGTTCTAATATTCCATTTATTATTTGTATTATTATAATAATAAAGGCTATAATTGCAACGGTTAACATGATTTGCTTTCTGTTATTGTTTAAATATCTCATTAACCATTTCATTATTATAGCCCTCCTTTATTTAATTAATATATTTTCTTTTGTTTTTTTACTAGTTCCACAATTCTACTTGCTTGTGCTTTTGCTGCTTCTGATCCCATACTTGGATCTTTGCTTAATAATTCTCTTTCAAATGATGCTTGTAAATCTTTTACTTTACTTGCACTTCTTAAATCCTTTGCATCTACTCCTTGTGCGATTTTTGCAATTGTAATTGCTTGATCTCTTGCACTTGATCTTGCTTCTTGTTCAGTCATTGATGATGTTGATTGTAATTCTTTTTGTAATTCTTGTTCTAATAGCATACTCTTATTGATTTGTTTTAAGTCTGTAATTCCTGCTCTATTATACTCTGCAGCTGTTTCCATTGTTTGATTTAATTCACTTCTTGATGGTTCTGCTCCTGTTTGTTCTGTCAATTTTTCTGCAAAGAATTCTCTATTTTGTTCATTTGATACAAAATCTCTGTCTTGTTGTCTTAAAGCTGCTTCTTCTGTTCCATAAGCTCCTTCCTCATATCCTCTTCTTATTGTTTCTCCAGTTGATGAAATACCGTTAGCCATATTTGAAGCTAATGCTGGTCCTGCACTTCCTCCAAGAGCTGCTCCTCCAAGTCCATATGTTATTGTATCATCCAAACTTCCTTGTGTAATTCCAACTGCAGTACCAAATGCTAACCCTGCTGCTGCTCCTAATGCTCTTCCACCTAATCTAGCGGCTCCTGGAGCTGCTGCTTTTACAACACCTGCAGCGCCTTTGATCGTTCTTAGTCCAGCTCTTCCTGTTCTTTCAAGTGAGTTTCTAAGTGGTTTTGGTAATTTTCTATATGTTTCTCCTGCTTTTTCTATTCCAGCAGCGACTGTATTTTTTGCCCTACCTGCTAAATCTCTAACAGGTTTTGTTGCATTTCCAACAGTTCTTTTGAAGCTTTGTGCCTTTGCACCTAAATCCCATCTTTGTATTGCAGAATCTTTTGCCCATTGTAATACGCCTCTTTGATCACTTTCATTAATTTCATGTTGTTGTTGATTTAGATATTCCTGATCTTCTGCATCTGTTGCTTCTCCTCTTAAGTCATTTAGTGCTTCTCTCTCTCTTGATAATCTTTGTGATTCTTCAGATTGATCAAATAGTGATGGTTGTGGTCTTTGACCTTCATTTTCTGAAGATGAACTATTATCTTGATTGTTAGTTGATGCCAATGCTGCTCCAGCTCCTGCTGCTACTCCTTCTGCTGCTCCTTCTGCTCCCGCATCATCTGCATTGTTTCCTCCTCTATTTTGTGCAAATGGTGTTAAACTTCCATCTGGTGCATTTGGATCTGTTAATTGTCTTTGTTGTCTAATTGCTCTTTGGCCTGATCCTGATCCGCCTTGTCCTCCGCCACCTTTAGATCCTTTGCTTACAAGCCCTTTTACCATATTGTAAGCTGCTGCTCCACCAAATGCTCCTGCAAATGATGCTCCAGCTGTACTTGCTTGATCAAATTTAAAGAATTTTCTTAGAATTTTTTCTGCTGGTGAGATGAACGCAAGAAATAGAATTGCATATAGTGGGTTATCCATTACTATTGTCATTCCTGCTCCTAAAAATACTGTATAAATAATCAAGTGAAATGGTTGTAATAATGCGTTAAATATGTACTCCTTGAGCCACATTCCAAAAGCTTGTGCTTTTCCATCTCCCATTTTATCAATTGGATATGTTAAAACAACCAATGGTGCAATTATCGTTAAAAATGCCAGTGTAATTGCCCTTTTCATATATTCCCAGGTAAACATAAATGTATATATTACTAGTGCAACATAGAAAACCAAGTAAATTAATCTCTCTCCTAGGTCTTTATATTGTACTTGCATTCTACATAAACCTGTTAAGTTTGTTTTAAATTCTATAACTCCATTTGGAGCATCTGAATCTATAACTCTTACTTTAACATCTGTTGCTCCTGAAATTCCATCTGTAATTGTTTCTATCAGTTTCATTGAAAAAGCCATAATATAGTGTAAGAAGAATAATAGACACAGTGCAACTAACCAATCCATTAACATTTTCTTATATTTTGCTTTATCAGATGCTGTACTTGTTAGTATAATACGAATACCCACATAAAGTAATATTGATAGCAAACCTACAATTACTAAATTACGTAATGCATTATACCAACTTGCAATAGTCTGATGTAATTGAGCTGCTACTGACTTTTCATTTCCAGGGAACTTTGGATCAATAAAGTTTGCATCTAATGCTGGAACTTGATTAGAAAAAATTTTCTCTGGGCTGTATTTTATAATTGGTATACTGTAAGTACCCCAAAGCCATCCTTGATCTAGATCAGATGCTTGTATTTCTTTTGTTTGAACATCTGCAGGTAAATCTGAAACTCCCATTCCCACATCATCTGCATTAAAATTATTTGATTTTACAGAAAAGCCTTCTGATTTTAATAAGCTATTATCTCCTCCATCCATAAATACTTCCAATAAAGCCATTACAGAATCTCCAATTCCTGCAATCAAATCAATGATTGGTCCCATTAGCACTCCACCAAAATCTGCTTGTGAGTAAGTTGGTGCTATGAAATTAAATGATAATATCATAACAATTATTATGATTATCTTTTGTGTGAGATTTTTCTTACATAGTCTTTTCATATAAATCCCCCTAATAATTTGCATATTGTTTCTTTCCTCTTTGTACGAGTTTATTTAAGTTTGTTTCTACAAATTCAAATTCTTTCTTTGTTGGATTAATTTGTATAATTGCACTGTCTGCTCCAACTTTTAATAATCCTTCTCCTTTTAAACAAGTTACTAAAAATCCTGCTTCTCCTTCGCTTAACTTAAATACTTCTTTTAAGTATTGTATTTCTGATTTATCTTGTGCTAAAAATAATTTTGTGTCTGATGATGTTAAAACAGCTTGAGCTTCTGGTTTTTCATAAAAATCTTGAAATCTTTGTGAAATAATTGCTAATGATACATTTCTTTTTCTGGCACGTCTTGCCATTGTATTTAAGAAATCAACTGCTTCTGGGTATGGTAATAACATCCATGCCTCATCTACTAATACTCTTTTTTTAGCTGCTTTTGTTCTATCTTCACTATTTTTCTTTACATATTTTTCCCATATCCATTCTAGCAAAATTTGTTGTGCTAATGGTCTTGCGAATTTTTCTTCTAATTGTGATATATCTAGATTAATAAATAATGAACCTTCTAATAAATCAAATGTAGATTGTCCATCAAAGTATGCCATTTGTCCATCATATTCTCTAATATATTGTTTCATAACTTTTAATAAATAGCTATAATGGAAACTATAATCTTGGTTTGTATTTTCCATTGCTTTTCCTTGAATTCTTCTATACCAAGATCCTATAGTTGGCATTTCTTTTCTTTTTCTTCCTAACATATTGCTTTGTATTCCATTTTGTTCTGTTGAGAATAAGCTATTTGGATCATTTGTAATGCCATGTGCTGCATATTCTTCTGCCACAGATTCGGCTATAATTTGTTTTGTTAATTCGTTTACTTCTTCACTTCTTGTGCTACCTCTTGCCATAGTAAGTAAAGCTTGTGTTACGTCTTCTACTTTATTTTCAACATTTAATACAATTCTGTCTCTTCCTGTAATTTCATCTTTTACAATTTCTGTTTCAATATCAAATATATTAATAACAGTTTGTGATGTTGGACTAATTACAACATTTATTCCTCCCAAGCTTTCAGCAACGATGCTATACTCACCTTCTGCATCTAATGCTAAACTTTGTACACCCATTAATACAGCTGATCTTGAAATTAATGTTTTCATAGTAACAGATTTACCAGCACCAGATTTTGCGAAAATAACCATATTATAATTTGTTAATGAATTATGGAAGTTATCAAATAATATTGGTACTCCCGTTTGTTTGTTAATTCCTAAAGGTACACCTGTTGAATGTCCTACTTCTGAAGTTGTAAATGGAAATACTGTTCCCATTGATCTACGGTCAAAAGTATGTGTTTTTGATATTTTATTTTCCATAAGAGGAAGGTTTGATTTAAATGCTTCTTCTTGCATTCCCCAAGCGCTTTTAATTCCTACTAGTGATTTCGACATTTCTGTTGCTAATAATTTTGTATATCTATCTAGATCTTCTAGACTATAAGCAAATAAAGTTGATATAATAGATGCTTCATATAATTTGTTATATCCAGCTGCTATTTCATCTCTTAGTTGTTCTGCTTCCATTCTTTTTTGTCCTAATGTACTCTCTCTATTAATATTTCCTCTATCTGATGCTACAATTCTTTCTGTTTCTAGTTCATTAATAACTCTATTTAATTCATTTTGTGAATTTGACTCAGGTATTGGATTAATATAGATTGATGTATTAATATCTCCAAATAAATACATATCTCTGAACAATTCTGGGAATGTACACATTCTAGGTAATGCTGATACAAAGAAACTTCTCGCATATCTTGTTACATTAGAAATAATTTCTAAGTGATCAATATTTGTTGCATCTATTCCAGATGGAGCTATTAATTCTTTAATTGTCTTCTTTTTTAATATTTTAAATGTATCTGGTTTTGTATAATCATTCATTTCTCTTTGTTGTAAGGTTTCCTTTTGTTTCTTTTTACTCATTCTCTTTTGTACCTCCTTCTTTACGTTTTCTTGCTGCTGCTCTCTCTTCATTGATTTTTTCTTTTGCCCTTGAAGCAACGTCTTCTCCTATAGATGCACTATTTTGATCAATAATTAATTTTGCCATTCTTGCTATTAAAGTATCCATGTTGTTTTCTTTCTTTTCTAATTCTTTTTGTTTATCTGATTTTGCTTCATATACTTTCTCATTTGCTTTTTTGAATGCTTCTTGTTCTATTTTTTCATCTAGTACTCTCATCTTTTTATCTAATACATCTGGTGCTGTTGAATATAATTCATCATATCCAGCTTCAATTGCTTTGTCTAATCCATAAGTTTCTGATTCATCTCTGTTATATGCAACATATAATAAATCTACTAAATCATCTGAATTCAATATTCTTCCATTAACACTACATGCTGCTAAAGTTCTTAAAATTGATTGGCTTCTTGTATATAATTCTGAAAAGGCCATATTTTGAATTTCTCCTTTATCGAAATTGTTTTGGCCTATATCTTCTGGATAATAAGGAATTACAATATAATATTTTTGATTTAATACACTTTTATTTAAGCTCATTTTTTCTGTGTTATAAATAATATCTTTTCCATATTCTGCCAAGTTTCTTTGTTTTGTTAATTCATAATAAGCTCTATCTACTTGTTCTTTTGAATATTTTTCTGAAGATAGCATTTCTTTATAATTCATTTCTTGTCTTTCTAATTTATCTTCTATTTGTTTTACTTTGTCTTTATATGTTTGAATACTTGATTCCAAATTAATTGTTCTTGTTTGTGTATAAATTTGTACAGGATGTCTAATTGTATTTAAGAATTGAATAAATCCTTCTTCTACGCCATTTTTCTCAACTTCAGACATTAAATCATAGTTAATACCTTGACATTCTACTACCATAATATATTTGTTACCATTTTTTTGTATAATCATATTATCTTCTATTTTG
The DNA here is from genome assembly GCA_947628735.1 of uncultured Clostridia bacterium. GTDB lineage: Bacteria > Bacillota > Clostridia > TANB77 > CAG-508 > CALXVA01. The sequence goes on from CANRAY010000010.1 coordinate 20,166, forward strand.
TCAAATTCCATAAAATTAAATACTGATTCTACAGCAAAAGTTTTTGATTTTTTATCTAGTTCTTTTTCTTCACTATTTGTTTCTATTTTTTCTTCTTTTTTTGTCTTTTTCTTTTTAGACATAATATATACTAAACATAAAATTGCTATTAAAATAATAATAACAATAATAATAATTGTTAAAATAGATGTTAATGTATTAAGATTGTTGACCATTGTTTTCTTCCTCCTTGTACAAATATATTTTCTTTCCTTTTGTTTTGAATTTTATTGCTCTTTTTATAACATCATCTATGTTCTCTCCTCCTGTTTTTTGAGCAAATTCAAATTTTGTTATATTTGGTACTTTACATGTTCCAAGTAAGAAACCAATTCCAGCAAAAGCTATTACTACTACTATTCCTGCTGTTGCTAAGTCTAATGCTGATAATATAAAATAGAAAAGTAAGCCTATTCCGCCTGCTACCACTGCATAAATCAAACTTTTACCTGTGAAGATAAATAATATTCTTCCTTCGCCCTTTACATTTCTTGGTAAATTATATGTTCCCACAATTTTTCCTCCTTTGTACACAGTTACACTTATTGTAAATTATATCAGATATTATCGAAAAATGGTATATAAAAATAAAAAAAAAGTGCATTTGTAATGCACTTTTAATATTTTTGTAATATTTATGTAATATTTCTAGGTTGTTGTAATTGTTTGAGCCATGCTAACAACTGCTCCTGCTATTGCAGATGCTCCGAAAACTAAAATAGCACCTACTAAATATGGAATCATTGTTTTTTTGTATTCTGCTTTTTCTGATGCACTTCCCATCATATATTTAATACCTAATACTAATAAAACAATTACTGCAACAACTACACCAATTATAGAAAGAATATTTACTATCTTTCCTCCTATTGTTCCAACACTACCTGTATCTGAATAATCAGGGTTCATACTACTAATTAATTCATCTGCTGCCATTACTCCAGTTGATAAAACCATCATTAGCATTATAATTGTTACTATTGTAGCTATAATTTTTACTGTCTTTTTTTCCATTTTTTTCCCTCCCTTTATTTTATATATTATATATTTAAATCTATCTCGATTGAGATAATTTTAAAAACATTGTTATATATTTGTACTTAATAGTTCTACTACAATTTTCCAAATTGTAAAAGATCCAAATACGACAACGCAGCCTACTACATAAGGTATTAATCCTTCTTTTACTTTTATTTTTTCACTTACGCTACCTGTTATGTATTGTATACCTATAACAAGTCCCCAAATTACTGCAATTACTATTGCAACTACTATTAAGATATTATATACCATGTCTGACATCGTTTTCATTGTAGATTCTGGTATTGGGCTTTGAACACTTTGACCATCTTGAAGAAATTCATCAGCTTTTGATACTACATCTCCTGCATAAATTGTCGTACTTGATAGAGAAAATATGGTTATTATAATTAAAATCATCATTAGTAATTTTTTTATATGATTTGTTTTCATTTCATATTTCCTCCCTTCACACAATTTTTATTATACAACATTTATTATGGTAATTCAAGATTTTTATTAATATAGTTTATGTTGTAGTACTACTTTGCACGATTGTTAAAATCAAATTTAAAAATTGCGTTATTCCAACTAATATTACTACTCCTATTAAGTATGGTATCATTGATTTTTTGAATTCTGCTTTTTCTGATACACTTCCCATCATATATTTTAGTCCCAAAACTATAAGTGTAATTACAGCTACTACAATTCCTATTGCTGAAACATTATCAGCTATAGTTTTTCCTAAATCTGTTATTGGCTGTGCATCACTTGTATCAATTGCACCTGGTTGAAAATCATCTGGATTAATTGTAGCTTTTACTGTAATACTTAGTGAAAAGAATAAAATTAATATTATACAAAGTACTTTCATTATTTTTGTTTTTTTCATTCTTTCACCCCCTATATTTATTTTATTATATCTTATTTTTTGTTTTTTTTCAATATTTTAAAGTTTTTTCTATATTCTATTACATTTTACTATATTTTTCTATCTTTGTGTAATTGTTATTAAAATTTCATTAAAATGTAATATTTTTGTAATATTTTATATAAAATCATATAAAAATACCCCTAGTCGAAAAACGGCCAGGGGATCGGGTAATTCATCAGACCTCAAAAAATGATTCCTAGTAAACCTTTCCATGTGAACAATGCTACAGCGGCAAAAGCCAATACTACCAAGATTTTTTTACTCCACCGTGCTCCAAATGTAACAGTACCATCACTGTGGAAAAACAATCCTATAAGAGTAATTGCTACAGTTGCCAATAGGGCTACTCCCAAGTACGTCATGAGGTTCACCAGGCGGTGATTCGCTGCTAAAACAACCATGAAGAAATATGCAATGGCCACCATTCCGAATTTCATTTTTTACCCTCCTTATATTGGTAATATTTATATTATACCATGTTTTTATATTTTTAGCAATTTTCTACTCTTTTGTCTATTGGTTTGATCTATTTCGTTTAATTCAATTTTGTAATATTCTGCAATTAGTTCATCTAGTTTTATACTTAACTCATAAGTTATACTATAGTCTTGTCCTCTAATGATACTATCATTCAGTTCTTCTCTTAATTCGCAAATTTTTTCATTTAACATAAAACCACTCTCCATATTCTTATTTTTTTCTTTTGTATATGTTATAAAATACCATATTTTTACATAATCGTCAATCGATTTTCATTGATTTTAGTGGCTTTATGCGATTTTTCGTATGACATCTTTCTACATTTTTCTACATTTTATTTTGTTACTTTACTTTTTACAACAGAGAGTATTATATTTTCCTTTTTAAAGACATTTTTCAATACTTCTTCTGTGTATTCTTTTGTTACTGTATCATACTCTTCAATATAATCAAAACTATTAATTTGTTTCATCTTATCTGCTAAAAACATTCTAGCAATATCTCCAACACTATTATATTCTATAACGTAGTCTCCATATACTTTTTTCTTTATTCTTTCAAAGTCTTCTTGTATTAGGCCTTTTTTTAGCTCCTCTATTTTATTTTCTAATTTTTCTTGAATCTTTTTTGGATTTTTTGATTGTCCTGAAATTAAAATATGTGAATATTCATCGCTAAATTCATAATCTAAACTAGGTTCTTCCAATAGTTCTCCACTTTCATATAACTCTTTATATAAATCAGAACTTTTACCTATTAGTAAATTTAGTAAAATTTCGATTGCAATATGTTTCCTTACTATTTCTGATCTATTCTCTTTCAAGCTTTCTATATCTTTAAATCCTATAGCAAATATTGGAGTACTTACTTCCATTTCTACTTCTTTATATGGCTTATTAATTGTTTTTTCTACTTCTGGATAAATTCTTTTAATTTCGCTTTGTGATTCTTTTGGAATTAGTCTTTTTTTAATTTCTTCTAATAGATCCTCTGGTTTAAAATCTCCGCAAACTACCATTACCATATTTGATGGGTGATAAAAAGTATTGTAGCATTTATATAAAACATCTGGTGTAATTTCACTTATAGATTCTACACTTCCTGCAATATCTATTTTAATTGGATTTTCTTTATACATACAGTCCATTGCATTCATATATAGTTGCCAACCAGGATCATCATCATACATTTTTATTTCTTGTCCTATTATTCCTTTTTCTTTTTCTACATTTTCATCTGTAAAATATGGATTTTGTACATAATCCATTAATTCATCTAATCCCTCATAGAAGTTGTTAGTACATTCAAATAGGTAGGCTGTATGATCATTTGTTGTATATGCATTTGCATCAATTCCTAATGCCATTAGTGTATCTAAACTATTAGTTCCATTTTTTTGTTCAAACATTTTGTGTTCCAAAAAATGTGCTACTCCATCTGGAATAAATACTTCTTCTTGTGTTTTTGGCATAATAAATCGATTATCAATTGAGCCAAAATGAGTTCCCCATATAATATATTTTTTGTTTGTATTTTCTTTTGGAATAATAATAACGGTCAAGCCATTTTCTAATTTTTCTATATAGGCTTTTTCTTTTATTCTCGAACTTTCGATTATTTTCATTTTTTCTCCTCCGCTTCTTTTTCATTATGATAATTTTACTTTAGTCTCTTAAAAAATAAATTGTATTTATACTAGCATTATTGGCTATTTCTACGACTTGTTCTTTTGTAATTGCTCTGATTTTTTCCTCATATTCTTGGATTGTTGTTTTTTCTTCTGCTAACTCTTGTCCATAATAATATGTTATTTCTGTATCTTGTTCTGCTGTTATACTTTTAACTGATTCAATAATTAGATTTTTAGCATTTTCAATATCTTTATCTGTAAAATTACCTTGTTTCATATCTTCTAATTGTTTTTTGGTAGTATTCAAGGCTTTTTCATAATTATTAATTTCAATTCCACATCTGATAAAAATACAATTTTTTTGTCTATTATAATTAGAACCTGCTGTATATGCTAAGCTTTCTTTTTCTCTTACATTTTGAAATAATTTTGAATTGGCTCCTCCACCTAAAATAGCATTATAGACAGATGTTGCAAATCTAGCATCATTATTTGCTATTGCTATATTAAGTCCTAAAACTAATTTTCCTTGGTTTACTTGCATATGATCTTCTATTACATTTTCTTTTTCTGATTTTTTTGCTTCAGTTTTTTCGTTATTAACTTTATAATTTGCTGTTCTTTCTTTTAAATTTTGCATAATTTCATTTTCTTCTATGAGTGTTATCATTTTTTCTTTTTCTACTGTTCCTGAACAGAATATATCTATTTTACATGTTTCTATCAATTCTTTATATCTTCTGTACAAATCTTTTCCTGTTATTTTATCAATGTCTTCTACATATCCATACTTATATAATCCATATGGTTCATTCTTAAACATTTCTTCAATACATCTATCTAAAGCATATTTTCCCTTATTATCTATTTTACCTTCTATAATTTGTTTTAAGTTTTCTTTTTCTCCTAATATATATTCTTCTTTAAAGCTTTCATTTTCAATAAGTGGATTAAAAACAATATTAAATAAAATTTCTATACATTTTTTTGTTAGTTCTTCTTTTTGTGGTAAGAATTCTTCGCTAAGTGCTTCTAAATAGAACTTTATGACATGATTATCACCACTTTTTTCTATTCCACAGTCGAAACTTGCTCCATACATTTCTTCTAATTTTTTGCTGATTATTTCTTGTGATGGCATTTCTTTGCATCCTCTTCTTAATATAGCAGTTAATAATGCATCTATTGTAACTGTTTCTCTTTTTAGTGGAGTTGCTAAGAAAATAGCATATAAATTTGTCTTAAAGTTCTTTGTATCGATAAAATGGAATTTTATTCCTTTTTTAATTTCAGTTGTTTGGCAATTCATTTATTTTCCTACCTTTCTTTCTTGATTTTTTATTATTATAATATAATTTGGAAAAATTATACAAGATATTTAAATGATTTTTCACGGGTTATCTCATGTTTACATTGAAAAAGACTGAAAACTAATATAATTAATTTTCAGTCTTATTTTTATTAATATTTTCTTTTTCTAGCTGCCTCTGATTTCTTTTTTCTTTTTACACTTGGCTTCTCATAGTGTTCTCTTTTTCTAACTTCTTGAAGCACTCCATTTCTTGCGCATTGTCTTTTAAATCTCTTTAAGGCATCTTCTATATTTCCATTATTAACTTTAACCTCTGACATTTCATATTCCCCTCCTTCCGGTATTACACTCTTCAAGTGCGGGATTCTTATTCTGTTATGTACTTTTTTATTCATTTGTACATTTAACAAATATTATTATACCTTAAAATATTGTTGCTTGTCAATAGTATTCAATTCTTTATGTAAGTTTATTAGTTAAAAATTAGGCGACTTGTATAAGCCACCTAATTTTTAACTTAAATTGCTAATTGCACTATCTTTTGTTCTCTTAAACACTTATGTACATCTAAAATTCTTTGGTTTTCTGATCCTCTAAATTTCAAGGTAGGATTCTTCTGTGCTTCTATAAATCTTCCATCTACTAGTACATCTATGCTATTTAAAGCTTTATCTGTTATTTCATCATGTCTTTGCTCTAATTGCTCTAGTGTGTAACCTGTATAACACCATACATTAAAGTTTGGTCTTACTTTTTTTACATCATTAATAAAATCTACTACCTCTGCGATATTTTGCTCACACAAAGGCTCTCCTCCACTGATTGTAATTCCTTTTAAAATCGAATTTTCACAAATTCTATCTATAATTTCTTGTTTGTTAAATTCTTGTCCGTAATTATAATCTTGTGCTACTTGATTATGGCATCCTGGACAATGATGTGGACATCCACTTACAAATAATACTGCTCTCCATCCTAGTCCATTTGATATGCTTTCATCGTAAAATCCTGCCATTTTCATATGTATCTAAGCCCCCTTTATTGTATCTTCTCCTAATCCTGTGTGTGTTACTCTATCTTTTAATTCTGATAATTTTGCATTATTCCAACGAGATGTTGTTCCTACTAAATATCCTGTAATTCTTTGAATTGTATCAATTTCTTCGCTACCACATACTGGGCAAACTTTTAAATCAGCGTCTGCATTTTCAAATCCGCAGTGCATACATCTTGATCTTGTATGGTTTACACTTCCATATCCCATATTGTACTTATCCATTAAGTCTACTACTGCTTCAATACTTTCTGGATTATGTGTTGCATCTCCATCTAATTCAATATAGAAGATGTGTCCTCCTCTTGTTAAGTCATGATATGGTGCTTCTATTTTTGCTTTATGTTCTGCTGTACATTTATACCATACTGGAACATGGTTACTATTTGTATAGTAGTTTCTATCTGTTACTCCTAAGATAACGCCAAATTCATTTCTATCAATTTTAGTAAATCTTCCTGATAATCCTTCTGCTGGTGTTGCTAATACTGAGTAATTTAAGTCATATCTATCAGAAAATTCTTTTACCATATCTCTTAATTCTGTTATGATTTCTATTCCTAATTCTTGTGCTTCTTCTGATTCACCATGATGTTTTCCTGTAAGTACAGTTAAACATTCTGCTAAACCAATGAATCCAATTCCTAAAGTTCCGTGTTTTAATACTGGTTCTACTGAGTCATAAGGTTTTAAATTTTCACTTCCTACCCAAAGTCCAGACATTAATAATGGAAATTGTTTTGCAATTGCTGTACATTGGAATCTATATCTATCATATAATTGTCTTGCTGCTACTCCTGCATATTGTTCTAGTTTTTGCATAAATATTTTCTTTACAGCTTTTTTATATGTAGCTGTCATGAATTCTTCTGATCCTTTTCCTAATGCAAATTTTACACCTGTTTTTTCTTGTGCTTCATATGCAGATTCAATAGCAAGTCTTGGGAAATTAATTGTTGTAAATGATAAGTTTCCTCTTCCTATTGATGTTTTTTCTCCATGTCTATCTTCAAATACTCTTGTTCTGCATCCCATTGTTGCACATTCATATTGATATCTTTCTGGATCATTTTCGTTCCATTTATCATGTCTATTAAAGGTTGCATCTAGATTGATAAAGTTTGGGAAAAATCTTTTTGCTGTTACAGTACAAGCATATTTATATAAATCGTAGTTTCTATCTGTTGGTAAATAGTTTACTCCTCTTTTCTTTTTCCAAATTTGAATTGGGAAAATTGGTGTTTCGTTATTTCCAACTCCTCTTTCTGTTGAGCGTAGTACTTCTCTTATAATGCATCTACCTTCTGCTGATGTATCAGTTCCATAGTTAATTGAACTAAATACAACTTGGTTTCCACCTCTTGAGTGAATTGTATTCATATTATGAATAAATGCTTCCATTGATTGATGTACTCTTCCAACTGTGCAGTTGATAGCTTGTTGTTTATATTTTTCTTCTCCTTTTAATCCATCAAGTGGTTTTTTAATATAATCATCTATTTTTGCATCATATAATTTTGATAAGTCTTCTCCTAAAAATTCTTCTATTTTTTGAACTTCTTCTTTATATGTCATTCTTACATATGGTGCTAAGTAATAGTCAAATGCTGGTATTGCTTGTCCACCATGCATTTCATTTTGTACTGTTTCCATTGAAATACATCCTAAAATGCTAGCGGTTTCAATTCTTTTTGCTGGTCTTGATGCTCCATGACCTGCTTTAAAACCATTTTTTAATATTTTATCTAGTGGGTGTTGTAAACAAGTTAATGATTTTGTTGGATAATAGTCTTTATCGTGAACATGAATGTATCCACCTTTTACAGCTTCTCTTGCTTCATTTGATAATAAAAAGTCATCTACGAAAGGTTTTGTTGTTTCTGATGCAAATTTCATCATCATTCCTGCTGGTGTGTCTGCATTCATATTTGCATTTTCTCTTGTAATATCGTTTGCTTTTGCTCCTATAATGTCTAAGAATACTTCTTTTGTTCTTGATTTTCTTGCTACATCTCTGTTATATCTATATGTTATATAACTTTGAGCAACTTCTTTTCTTGAAGATGCCATTAATTTCTTTTCTACACAATCTTGTATTTCATATACTGTTGCTTGTGTTCTATCTTCAAATTGTTTTTGAACACTTGCTGCAATTTTATTAGCTAAATCTACATCTATTCCCCCTGGTGTTTGTGCCATTGCTAATGTAATTGCTTTTACAATTCTCTCTACGTTAAATTCTACAACTCTTCCATCTCTTTTGATTACTTGCATTTTTTTACCCCCTTAAAGCTTATTATTTTTTACTTCATTCTATATTGATTATTAATTTTAAATTGATTAACATCAAGTCTAGAACTTTTTGTTGAGCTAATCTTATATTATGTTTTTTGTAATGTCAAACGAGCAGTCTTTATGTTACTGCTCGTTTTCATGCTTATATTTGTAAGGTTTTAAGGTTTTTGTCTTTTTGTTAACTATGCCTTTTAGACACATTTTTTTAATTTTTTCACTAATATCAAGCTCATTTTTTTAAAGCTCTATTTTTGTGTTACAAAATGTTTACAATTTCATTACAATAATATTACATTTTAAGTTAACATACCCTCAATATTGCGCCGCTGTAAATTAAATCTGGATTTTCAATATTATTAATTCTTACCAAGTCCTTTACAGTGGTATTATATTCTTGTGCAATTTCTGATAATGTATCTCCTGGTTTTATTTTTATAGTTCTTTCAACTTTTTTTCCTTCATTGCAGTTACAAGATACTATTATTTTGTCTCCTATATAAATTAAATTTGGATTATCTATTTGATTTATTTCTACTAAATGAGCTACTGTTGTATTATATTTTTGAGCAATTTCTGATAGTGTATCTCCTGGTTTTATTAAGTATACTATTCTATCTTCGCCTTTATATTCTGGTTTTTCAACAGGTGGTATTGTAACTTTTTTGTCTAATAAAATATCTTTTGTGTATTCATCTCTATCTACATTGCCATCTATTCCATTAACTCTTCCAGACGAAGTATATTGATATCCCTGCCAACTTTTCCATGTTCCATCATTTTCTGGTTCAGATACTTCATATTGAGCAATCCATAAAGGGTATTTTGCTACTTCTTTATTAAATGTACTACTTGCATTATAAGCATTACTATATACAATTGTTTTTTCTCCATAAACTTTTTCTAGTTCTTTTAAAAATGCTAATGATATTTTGTTTATTTCACTTTTGGTTAATCCTGGAAAATATTCAAAATCCATTGCTAGTTTACAGTCTATTGTTTTATTTGTTAACATAGATGCAAAAAATCGTGCTTGTGTTCTTGCCTCTTCTTCACTTCTTGCTGTTACATAATGATATACTCCCACTTTTAATCCGTTCTTTTTGGCTTCTGTATAATTTCTTTCAAATTTTTCATCTTCATACGTAAATCCCTGTCCTGCTCGTATGTATACAATTTCTATTCCAGCTTCTTTTACTTTTTTAAAATCGATATCTCCTTGCCATTCACTTACATCTATTCCTTTATATATTGTATTACTCGATGGTCCAAATGCTAGTGTTGGTTTTGAAGTTATAGTAATGAGAACTGCTATGCTTACTATCAATATGCATACTAGTTTTTTTATCATATATAATCTCCTTTCTTTTTTTATTGTATATATTATGAAAAGAGTTGATTATTTGTTCATTTTCATATATAATGTTGCAAGAATGAAAGGTAGGAAAATATGGATAGAATCGCTATTATCTCTGATGTTCACGGAAACATTACTGCATTAAAAACTGTTATAAAAGATATTGAATCTAGAGGAATTAACACTATCTATTGTCTTGGTGATAGTGTTTTAAAAAGTTGTAATTCTGCATCTGTTATTGATTTACTCCGTGAAAAATGTGATGTTATTTTAAAGGGAAATTGTGATGAAGCTCTAAGTAGACCAAATATTCCTAAAGGAAAGTTTTGGACTAGAGATCAAATTGGCGAAGAACGTGCTAATTTTATTTATCATTTACCTGTTTTTTATGAATTTTATATGAGTGGTTATTTAATTAGATTATTTCACTCTTCTCCTTTTGGTTTGGATTATATGTATAATCCTATGTTTTCAAATAAGGATACTATTTATTCTGCTACTGAGCTAAAAAGTCCTTTGGAATTATTTGAAAATACAGAATTTATAGGTAAATCTTCTAATGATCCTACTCCTGATATTGTTGGTTATGGACATACTCATACACCTAATATTTTTCGTATAAAAAATAAAATGATATTTAATCCCGGTAGTGTTGGTGCTCCTATTGAAATGTTAAATGATGATTTTAATGATAAGAGTAACAAATTTTCTACGGTTTCATCATATATTATTTTAGAAGGATTTTTGAATTCAAAAGAATTAAGTAGTTTTAGTGTTAATTTGGTTAGATTACCTTATGATATAGAAGAAGAAGTTGCTTTAATTCAAAATTCTAATTTCCCTTCTAAGGAAAGATTAATTAAAGAAATACGCAGTGCTACTAACTGTCGTTAATTTATTTTTAAATTTATGAAAGGATTTTTATGGAAGATCAACTGAAAAATGTAAAAGACGTTTTACAGAAATATCATCAAGAACATTTAATTCAATTTTATGATGAACTATCTTTAGAAGAACGTGATTTTCTTGTTCATCAAATTCTGTCTATAGATTTTGAAGAAATTTCTAATTTATATGAAATGTCTAAGTTTAATGTTCTAGATACAACTGAAGAAATTGAACCATTACCATATACAATTAGAGATAATCTTTCTGAAACAGAAATTCAGCATTTTTCTGATATTGGTGAAAAGCTGATTTCTGCAGGAAAGATTGGAGTTATCACTCTTGCTGGTGGTCAAGGCTCACGACTTGGTTTTAAAGGTCCTAAAGGTACTTTTGAATTAGATACCAAACCCAAAATTTCATTATTTGAAATTTTATGCAATTATTTAAAAGTTGCTTGTCAAAAATATAATGTACAAATTATGTGGTACATTATGACTAGTACAGAAAATCATGATGCTACTGTTCGTTTTTTTGAGCGTAAGAATTTCTTTGGTTATCCAAAAGAGAATATTTTTTTCTTCTCTCAAGGTAATTTACCATTAGTAGATACCGATGGTAAATTAATATTAGAAGAAACATATAAGGTAAAAATTGCTTCTAATGGTAATGGTAATTTATTTCAAGCTTTACATTCTGCTGATTTAATTAATGATATGAGTAGAAGAAATATTGAATGGCTTTTTGTAGGTGGAATTGATAATGTCTTGCTTGATCCTTTAGATACTGTATTTATTGGTATGACTGCATCTTCTGGTTGCCTTATTTCTTCGAAAACTTTATTTAAAAATGATCCTTCTGATATTTCGTGGGTATTTGCTAGAAGAGAAAATGTTCCTGCTATTGCAGATTGTGAAAATTTTGTTAATGAACTTTCTAAAATAAAAGATAGTAATGGAAATTATTTATATCGTGAAACAAATATGTTAGCTCATCTTTTTCATATTAAAGCTCTTCAATTATTGCAAGATAAAGTGTTACCATTTCATAGAGCTTTTCGCAAAAGTGCTTTTGTTAACTATGAAGGAATGAAGCAAGTACCAGATAAACCTAATATTTATAAATTTGAACAATTTGTTTTTGACGCATTTTCATTTTTTGATAATATGTTTTTGTTACGAGTAGATGCTGAAAGAGAATCTGCTCCAATAAAAGATTTTAATGGACCATGTAATCCTGAAATAGCCAAAAAGAAATATGAAAAATATGTATTACATAAAGAAGTTAATTTTGATGACGAAGACGAAGATTAAAATAATAGCTGATAAAAGTATATTATTTTAATCTTTTTTTATTTTTCTTTTAATATTCTATATTTTTTAAGTGATTCAAATAATATGTCTTTTTTCTCATGTTAATGTATACTTCTATTACATCAAATCTTATTGGTTTATTTTCTAATTTGTTAATATATGTATAATATTGTGCAGTTTGATAGATATGTCTTTTTTTATTGTTATCAACAGCATCAGCTGGATTTCCATATAAAAGATTACTTCTTGTTTTTACTTCTATAAATACAATTTCCTTTTTTTCTTTTGCAATGATGTCAATTTCTCCTTTTCTTGCATAGAAATTTCTTTTTAAAATTTTATAATGATTTTGTAGCAAATATTGTGTTGCAAGGTTTTCTCCCCTTTTTCCTATTTCTCTATTAAAATACATTTTTGTTTTCTTCATCTCCTATTATAATTCTTCTTTTAATGCATAAGTATTTCCGGGGCAACTTTTTACTAATCCCTCTAGTTCTAGCATTGTTAAAATTTCATTTACTTCTGCAATACTTTTTTTACTACGAATAGCAATTTTATCTACAAGAATTGGCATATTTTCTAGTGCATTATACACACTTTCATACTCTTTATCCACTTTTTGGTGTATTGTTCTATCTTCATTCTCTTTTATAATTTTTCTTTGTATATTTAATTCTTTGAAAATATCTTCTATTTCTGTAGTAAGTATGCTTCCTTGTTTTATTAAATTATTAGTTCCTATACTCTTTGTACCACCAATATTACTTGGAATACAAAATATTGGCTTGCCCTGTTCTTTTGTATATCTTGCCGTTATTAAACTTCCACTTTTCTGTGCCGCTTCTATTACTAATGTTCCAATTGCTAGTCCACTAATAATTCGATTACGTTTTGGAAAATTTGATGATTTTGTTTCCTCTTCCGGAGAATATTCTGTTACAATACATCCTCCTTGTTCTAAAATTTCATAATATAATTCTTTATTTTCTATTGGATAAATATGTTTGAAACCTCCACCTAGCACAGCTATTGTTTTTCCGTTGTAGCTTTTGGCTCCTATATGTGCTGCTTTATCAATTCCTAATGCCATTCCACTAACAACACATATTCCATTTTGCGAAAGATCTTTTCCAAATTTCATTGCTTGTTTCCATCCATATTCTGTGCATTTTCTTGATCCCACAATTGCAACACTTTGACAATTTAATAGTTTACTATTTCCTTCAACATATAATTGTTTCGGTGCATTTTTTATTTTTAGTAAATTTTTAGGATAGTCTTCATCCGTTATTTTTATAACTTTTATTGTTCTCACTCCCCTTTAGTTTTCTTTCTTGTAGTTTTCTTCCTTTTAATTTTTCCAATATTTTTTATCTAGATTACGATATTGAATTGCTTCTGCAATATGTTTTTTTAGTATGTTCTTACTTCCTTCTAAATCTGCAATTGTTCTTGATACTTTTAAGATTCTTCCATAAGCTCTTGCTGATAATTTCAATTTTTCAAAAGCAATTTGTAATATTTTTTTACCTTCATTGTCCAATTTACAATATTTTTCAATTAAGTTTGGTGTTAATTCTGAATTAGAATAAATCCCTTCTTTCTTATATCTTTCTCTTTGAATATTTCTTGCTATATTTACTCTCTTTTTAATTGTTTCTGAGCTTTCTTCTGCTACTTTTTGATTTAACTCTTTATAATTAACAGGGCTTACTTCTATTTGAATATCAATTCTATCTAATAATGGTCCACTAATTTTATTCATATATCTATTAATTGCTTGTGATGTACAAGTACATTCTTTTTCTGTTGATCCGATAATATCCACATGGACATGGGTTCATTGATGCTACAAACATAAATTTAGAAGGATATGTGAAAGAATGATTTACTCTACTTATTGTTACATTACCATCTTCTAGTGGGCCTCTTAGAACTTCTAAAGTATTTCTATTAAATTCTGTTAATTCATCTAAAAATAGGACTCCATAATGGGCTAAACTTACTTCTCCTGGTTTTGGATTTCTATTTCCACCCACTAAAGCTATAGGGGATATTGTATGATGTGGTGATCTAAAAGGACGTGTTGTAATTAATGGCATTTTTGATGGTAATAATCCCGCTATACTATGTATTTTTGTAATTTCTAATGCTTCCTCAAAACTTAGATTTGGCAATATAGTAGGTATTCTTTTAGCTAACATAGTTTTACCAGAACCGGGGTGAACCTATCATTATGCAATTATGTGACCCAGATGCTGCTATTTCTAGTGCTCTTTTCACATTTGCTTGTCCTTTTACATCTAGAAAATCTACGTCATATGTATTGTTATTTTCTAATATTTTTTCTATATTTATGCCTTTATTTTTAATTTCTTTTTGTTTATTAAGATATTCTACTAATTCTTCTAAATTTTTAATTCCAATTACTTCTACTCCATTAACAATAGAAGCTTCTTTAGCATTTTCGTATGGTAAAATAAATTTTTTAATTCCTAGTTTCTTTGCCTCAATGCACATGGGTAATACACCGTTTACTGCTTGTAGTCTTCCATCTAATGATAGTGCTCCTATAAAAGCATAGTTATTATAATTGTTTGGTTCGATATATCCTAAATTTATTAAAATAGCAACAGCAATAGGTAAATCAAATAGTGGTCCTTCTTTTTTTGTATCTACAGGTGCTAAATTTATAATGATTTTCTTACTTTGTAGTTCAAAATTTGAATTTTTAATTGCCGTTCTTACTCTTTCTTTTGACTCTTTTACACTAATATCTGGAAGACCAACAATTTCCCAATATGGTAAACCATTTGAGACGTCTACTTGTACTTCCACTAAATAGCCGTCTAGTCCATTTAGTGAAATACTATTAATGATTGATAACATATTTTTTCCTTTTCTTTTTATGGATTTTTTATAGATTTAAAATAATATAAGATATTTGATTTATGAATAAAATGTTTTTGATTTTAATTTTATTTATTATATTTTATTATTTATATAATTTCAAGTTTGTTTGGCATTATTTTCCATTTTTTTGCGACATATTTTTACAATATTTTACATCTTATTACAAGTTTTTTAACGAATTTTACAAATTCTGTAAAAAGTATTGTTTTTTTAAAACTGCGGTATTATAATAATAACAAATACAAAAGAGAATTTTAATTTGTTTTTAATTTTTGATACGATCGTATCATTTTTTATATTCATAGAAAAGATTTTTTTCATATAACTCACTTAATTCTTATTTATATTTTTTTCTTTAAAAATTTTTTCTATTCTATATTATTACTAATTTCTTTTGTATTTGTTATTTTATAACATTTTTCACAAGTTAGTAATATATAAGTGTACACTGAATGTAGAAGATTCTTTCTTCTACATTTTTTAATATTTCATTCCAGCAACTTCATATGCGTATTTTTCATAATTTGGAATGTATTTTTTTAAAGCTTCATAAAATTTTTTGGTATGTCTTTTAAATTTTAGATGACAAAATTCATGAAATATAATATATTCTATTGTTTCTTTTTTATACATAACTATTTCTGGATTAATTACTACTTTATCTGCATAACATTTTCCTAATGTTTTATTTATTCTTGCGATTTTGCAATCCTCTGGTGCAAATTTTAAAGTTAGTCTTACTTTCTCCATAATAGAATCTAATTCCTTTTCTGCAATTGCATCATACATTTTTTCTATTAGTAGTTTAATAATAGTATCATTATTTACATTTTTATATTTATTAGGAAGAACAATTTTAATGCATTGATCTTCTAAATTTAGTTTTGGAGTTTTTATGTATTTGTAACTAACTTCTAAATTATAGTTTATTCCAAATATTTTTATAGTTTTTAGTATTTTTTTATTATTTCTCATTTTTTGTTCCTCCTAAATATTTGTTCTGTGAACTTCTGTTTGTATTATTTTACATTTTTGTTTTTACTTTGTCAATACTTTTTTATAAAAAAATCAAATTTTTGTTCGTGATTTTATTTTTATGTTGTCTTTTCTATGTTTGAATGATATAATCTTTTAAAATTATTTATAAAGGAGTTTCAAAATGAGACATTCATTTCAATCTGTTTCTGCTTGTGAATCAAATCCTAAATGGAATTCTATTATTTCAAGAAATAATCCTTTGTATAGTCGTAATAATGATATTCGTTCTGAATTTGAAAGAGATTATACAAGAGTTATTCATAGTAATGCTTATCGTCGATTAAAACACAAAACACAAGTATTTTTCTCTCCTCAAAACGATCATATTTGTACTCGTATTGAACATGTTAATCATGTGGAATCTATTAGTTATACTATAGCAAATTATTTAGGCTTAAATACCGAATTAACAAAAGCTATTTCTGTAGCTCATGATTTAGGACATAGTCCTTTTGGTCATAAAGGCGAACGTGTCCTTTCTGAAATATCACAACAAGATTTAGGTGTTCCTTTTTGGCATGAAAAAAATGGATTGTTTTTAGTAGATTCAGTAGAACTTTTAGAAGATAATTATGGTTGTAAGCAGAATTTAAATTTAACTTATGGTGTTAGAGATGGTATAATTTCTCATTGTGGAGAAATTGATGAAAATTCTATTCGTCCAAGAGAAGAATTTATTGATTTAAAAGATTATCAATTTCCAAATCAATTTGCCCCTTATACTTGGGAGGGTTGTGTTGTAAAAATAGCTGACAAAATTTCTTATATTGGTAGAGATATTGAAGATGCAATTACTTTGGGTATTTTAGATGAGCATTTAAAAGAATTATATGAACTTCTTGGAATTACCTCTGAGGATAATATTAAAATTAATAATACTGTAATTATGAATAATTTAATTTATGATTTGTGCGAAAATTCTTCAATTGAAAATGGTTTATGTTTTTCAGAGGAAGCTTTGGTATTAATGAATAAAATTAAATCTTTTAATTATAAAAATATTTATTTATGTGATCGCATTTTGCCTTCTGATAGATATGCTACCTTGGTTTTAAATGAAATATATCAAACATTTAAATCTGCTTATAATGCTAATAATACTATTGATAGTTTAAATCAATTAAGAAAATTTTATCCTAATGTTATTCAAGGTTTTATTGAATGGCTTTATCAATATATTTCATGTGATAATAGAGAAAATTTAAAAAATCCTGTTTTATTTAATTTACAAAATGAGTTTGATTATTCAAAGGCAATTATTACATATATTTCTGGTATGACTGATAAATTTGCTATAGATACTTATAATGAAATTGTTGGATTTTAAAGCATAAAAGAAGTGAATCTTATTTTTGAGATTCACTTCTTAATTATTATTTTGATTTAATAATTCTAATTTTCCTCCACATTTTCCGCAACGATATCTTTTTATTAAATTTACGTTAAAACGTTGTCTATATATTTCTTGCCCGCATTGTTTACATTGTATTTTATATTTATATTTTTTATTTTCTTCTTCATATGGAATATTACTTTTTTGATAATCTTCTTTAGGATTTCCAATTCTTTTGATATTATAGCCTAGTTTTTTATTGATATAATTTGCATATTTTTTAAATTCTTCTCCATGATTATTACAAAATGGAATGCAATGAATTAATTCATGAATAATTGTATTTTTAATAATTTCATCATCTAATTGCATAACCCATTTGCTAATTTCAATATGATGTATTTTGTATTTTTCGTATCTTATGAATCTTCTGTATCCTCTTTTTTCTATGACTTTATACTTTCTATCTGGTTCTTCTTGTTTACAACATCCATACCTTTTGGTTTTTCTCTTTCCTAATTTAATGTCTATTTTGCCTATTTCTTTATTATTTTCTAGATTAATTCCTATTGAATTTAATTCAACTAAACATTCTTGATATAATTGTTCTAATTTTTCTTCCATGTTAATTTCCTTTATGTATTGTAAAAATAACTTGCTTCCAAATCCGCTTCGTGTACTAATAAAGCTAGTGGATATTTTTTAAATGCTAGACCTAGTGATCCATAATTTTCTTTTGGTTCAGAGAAACCCATATGCCATCTTATGCTGTATTTTTCTTCATTTGTTAATTTTATATATTCTGTTAGCATCATAACTGATTTTTCCCCATGTCCATATGGAATAGTATCATCTACTGTATAATATGGTACTTTTTTCCACTCACCAAAGCTATTTTTAGCGTTTCTATAATCTGTTTTATAATAATTTGTTTTGCAAATGTCATGTAATAATCCCACTATAATAATGCTTTCTTCTGGAAATTTAAATTCTTTTACACAATTAGCTACTTTATGTTTTAATATTTCATATACTTTGTAACTGTGTTCTGCAAGTCCTCCTTCACTTGCGCCATGAAATCTTGTACTTGCTGGTGCTGTGAAAAAGTCGCTATTTTCAAGGAATTCTATTACTTTTTCCATTCCTTCTCTATTTGTTGATTTTAATAAGTTGATTATTTTTTCTTTCATTTTTTACTCCTTTTTTATACGTTCTTGGTATATTTACATTTAGGAAAATTACTACATCCATAAAATTGTCCGTATTTTCCACTTTTTATTATTAAGCTTCCACCACATCTTGGACAAATACCATCTTCTGCTTTTTTGTTTTTATATTCTATATATTTTTGTACATTATAATTATGATCTTGTATTGTTTCTTCATTTACTATTTGATTTTCTTTAATTATTTTTTGAATTTCCTCTATTTTTTCTTTTTCTAATACTTTTGGGTTATTCATAATAAATTTTTCTATTTCTGTATGATATATTACAGGTGAAGTAATTTTTACTTTTAATTTACAATTTGTAGTAAAAACTACTACTGGAAATATTTGATTTGTTGTATCTTTTAAAACTTTCTTTACAATTTCGGTATGTCCATAATTTTGATGAATTGGATTTTTAAATTTAAACTTTTTACTTCCTAGATATTGCGTCCAATTTTCGCTTGTTTCTTTTCCATAAATTTTTCCTGAATAATTTTTAGTTTCTATTACATACACACCATATTCTGTAACAGCTATGTGATCAATTTGTCTACTTTTTCCATTATCATTTATCATAATGTCATTAAAGATATATCTATCTCCATCTACCATTTCTAAATGTCTTGCTACCGCTTCTTCGCCTGCTTCACCCTTTGTTTTTATAATAAATTTTTCTAGCTTAGGGATGACTATAAAAATTAAAATTAGTGATATTATTATATTTATTAATAATATAATAAATATTATTTCCATATTTTTTCCTCTTTTGTTTTTTATTTATTTTATATTATTTTTTTAAATCATTCAATGTATAATTTTATATTTTATTATCTTTAAATAAAATTACCCCTACTTATTTGTAGTAGGGGCTATGTATGGAGTTTCAGTTTTCTTGTCTCCTTTTTATATATTTCGGAGATTTTTCTGCCTTTGGATTTTTTTCTTTTTGCAATTCTCTTAAAAGTTTTTCGTTCCAGGATCCGGATAAATCTTTTGGTGTTGTTGCTGTTTTTTTGGTTCTTGCTTTCCGAGTTTTTCTAGGCATAACTTTCCACTCCTTTCTTTATGATGCTATCATTATATCACATCGTTTACATAATTTCAATCTTGCTTTTTTATATTTTTCTGCTATACTATCATTATGGAAGGAATTGAAAGATATAAACACTTAAATAAATATTTAAAAGATAAATTTGGAGAGCGTACCTTAAAAATTTGTATTGATGGTGGTTTTACTTGTCCTAATCGAGATGGAACTAAAGGAACCGATGGGTGTATTTTTTGTAGTGATAAAGGTTCTGGTGATCATATAAAATCTGCTGAAAGTATTACAAAACAAGTACAGAACTATTTTAAAAGCTACAAAGCTCAAAGGGCAAATCGATTTATTGTATATTTTCAAAATTTTACTAATACATATGATTCTGTTTCCAATTTAAAGCTTAAATATGATGCTAGTTTAATTGATAATAGAATTGTTGGATTAGCCGTTGCTACTAGACCTGATTGTATTTCTGAAGAAATTATACAATTATTAAAATCATATTCTGATAAATATTATGTATGGGTTGAGCTTGGTCTTCAATCTTCTAATGATACAACTGGTAATTTAATTAATCTTTGCTATTCTAGCAAAGATTTTACAGCAGCTGTTCAACTATTAAATCAATATCATATTGATGTTGTTACACATATTATGATTGGTCTTCCTAATGAAACCCATGAAGATTTAGAAAATACAGTTAAATTTTTAAATCAGCATAATATTCAAGGTTTAAAGATTCATTCTTGCTATGTTGTTAAAAATACTAAATTGGCTGATTTATATTTGAATGGTCAATATGAACCAATTACATTAGATACATATATTGAAGAGGCTGCTTATGTTTTGACTCACATTAATCCAAATGTTGTTATTCATCGTATTTCTGGTGATGCACCTAAAGATTTGTTATTAGCTCCAGATTGGAATGCACATAAAAAATGGATTATGAATGGTTTAGATAGAAAATTACGTGATGATGATTTATGGCAAGGAATGTATTATTAAAAATTAAGGAGTTTTGTTTATGTTAAAAGTAGAAGATAATAAAATAAATATATATTCTAAAATTAATAAGGATTCATTAGGACTTTCAATGTTCTTATTTGGATTTGCTATGCTAGTTATTATATTTGTTAGTTTAATTGCTCAAAATATAATTTTTCTTGCACTCGAGATCTTTCCTTTATTCTTTTTACTTGTTTCAATATATTTTTATTCAAAAAAAGATGGTGAAGAGTTAAAGTATTCTTTATCAAAAGAAGAATTTATTATTTATAAAAATAAAAGTGAAATTAAATATAATTGTAGCGATATTATTAATTTTTCTGCTATCGATTATAATAATGCCGTTTCTATAAATTATACAAATGAAAAAAATAAAAAGTGTTCAAAAGTTATAGAATTACGAGGATGTAAAAATTTAGAATTTGTTAACTTAGCTAATGAATTTTTAAAGAAGGATATAAATTTAAATGTTGAAAATAATAAGATAAATACAGATGTAGAGTCTGATTCTAAGGATGTTGAGCAAATATTTAAAGATTTAGAAAAAAGTGATAAAAAAATAAAATGTGATTTACTTGGTAAATCAAAAATGTTTATATTAAATGGAAATTCATATACGTTAGAAAAATTTGATTCTTGTTTATTTTTTGTAACTGAAGATAATAAATTATTAGAAATTGACTTAAGAGATATAGATATAAATTGGGACGAATTGAATTTTAAAAATAAATATGAACTATCTTATAATAAACAAAAACATCTTTTTTCCGCTTTGAAATTAGATGAATCTGTTAATTTAGAAAACATAAATAACTTTAAGAATAATATAAAATATAGTACTAAATTAAGTTTTGACGAGCAAGAAATTCTTAAAGAAGTAGAACTTTATAATAAAATTTTAAAATTAAATAATGTAATGAAAATACTTATTTTATTAAGCCTTTTATCATTATTTTTCTCTATGCTTGTCTTTTCACTAGCTTTTTGTATAATATTAATATTATATCCTTGTATGTTATTAACGTATGTAAGCAAGTATAAGAAAAATTCTAGTAAAAATATGTAAATATATAAAAAAGGAATGAAAAATCATTCCTTTTTTATATTAATTTTTTATCTGTAAGAGCTTGTTTTAAAATACTTCTTGTATCATCATAAGTCAAAGTTTCTAATGCTTCTTCATATCCTAACCATTTTGCTGTTTTTACCTCTTCTTCTTGTACTTTTAAACTTCCTCCTATTTTCTGTGCAATAAAAT
This sequence comes from uncultured Clostridia bacterium, assembly GCA_947628735.1. Taxonomy (GTDB): domain Bacteria; phylum Bacillota; class Clostridia; order TANB77; family CAG-508; genus CALXVA01. The sequence continues at coordinate 42,287 of CANRAY010000010.1, forward strand.
ATACAACTTCTTTTTGTGTTCCTTTGTCAGTTATATATTCTTCTTTATATCTATAGTCTTTTTCTATTTTGACATCTATATTGGTTTCTTCTTTTACTTCTCTAATTGCTGTTTCTTGTTCTGTTTCGTTTGTTTCTATATGTCCTTTTGGGAATCCCCAAAATCCTTGCTTTTGCTGAATTAATAAGATCTTTTCTTCATTAATAATAATACAACCACATGATTTTTCTTGTTTCATTTTTTTCTCCTTTTACTCTTCACTTTCTAAAAATATTCTTTTTTCAAAAGCCCCCTTTCTTTCTACTTTTTGATTTCTTATCTTCTCAAATTCTTCTTTTGAGATTTCCATTGAGTTTAATATGCCATAAATTACTTCTACTATGTCTGCTAATTCTTCTGTATTATTATCTTCTAAATATTCATGCACCTCTTCTTGTAATTTTTTATTGAGTTCTGATCTATATTCTTCATTATTTAAAATCCTTGTATTTGCCTTTTTTCCTTCTGATTCTATAATCTCTGGTATTTTGTCTCTTACAAGTTTATTATATATTTTCATATTTTACCTCTTTATCTTATTATTTCACTTTCAAAATATTGCTCTTGAAAATTTGTTATTTTTCTAATTTCTGCATCTGTATATTCTTTCCCTTGTGGTGCAAGAACCAATTTATCATCATTATCATTAATTCTGTGAATGACAGCTATACATTGTCCTTCAAACGTTTCTAATGGTTTATCAATTCCTAAAATATAACAATCTAGCTCTTCTCCATCTCCACTAATTGTATTTGGAATAAATCCATAATTTATTGGATATATGTAATTGTGCTTTGGATGCTTACTGTTTAATGGTCTATCTATATTAGCTTTTACGCTTTTCCCTATGTAAGTATAAGATTCTCGTTGTTTTAATTGCATAGCCTTTTTATATTCATCTATTCCAAAGTCAATTGTTGGTACTATTTCTTTTTTGTTACACATATTCATAAATTCTTCTATTGTTACCCATTTATATGCTATTGCTTCACCATCTGGAAATGTAATTTCTTCATCCTTTACATCTTTTTTGAATAACCATAAATCTTTGAAATCTGGTGGTATATTATCTCTTCTAATTTCTTTAAGAAAAATTGCTTCTTTTTTAGTAAATTGCACTCCTAGTTCTTCTTTAAGTTCCCTTATAATACCTTCTAGACTTGTTTCTCCTGCTAGTATTGATCCTCCATTACATTCCCATAAAAGTCCAAATTTCTTATGCTTTGCTCTTTGACTAATTAATATTTTATTTTGAGAATTTATGATGATTCCTGTTACTACTATATGATATTCGCCTTCCTGGAATTGATATATTCCTCTTTCTGCTGTTCTTCCTGTTTTCTTTTTGTTTATGTCATATATATCCCATAACTCACTCATAGTCTTCTCCTTTTTTATATTTGTATAGTTATATCATAGTATTTTTGTTTTCTCAATATGATTTATGTAAATTTATCTTTCATTATCTTCTTCTACTCTTCTTACTAATATTGTTCTCATATTGTTTTTCTTTCCGCCATATATGTCATCAAATAAACTGTTTCCTACTACTAATACCTTGTCTGGACTTATTTCCATTTTTTTACATGCTTTTAAAAAGTTTCTCTTTAATGGTTTTTTCGCAAATCCTATATAATCTATTCCCTTCTCCGCAAAATATTTTTCTATGTTTTTATCTATTCCATTACTTAAAATGATAACTTTTAATTTTCCTTTTAAATTTTCGATCCATTCTTCGTTACATTTTGGAATTCTTCTCATTTCTTTTCTTAAAGTATCATCTACATCTAGGATTATTCCCTCTATTTTATATTTTGCCTTTATTCTTTCTATTTCTTGTTCATTTAACTCTCTTACTTTTTCTATTGTTATGTCTGGTTTGATAAATTTTGATAGCACATAATTTACTAATGCTAAGATTTTATCTCCTATTATTTCATCTATAGATTTCATTTTCTCTCACTTTTTAATAATATTAATATTCTATGTTATATCATAAATTGGCGGTAAATTCAATGGAGGGGGACCTTTGGGTTATGAGCGCTAGTTGAGATGTTTATGTAATTTAGTGAAATCATGGGTTTTAGCTGGTATTTTAACACCTTCGGAGGTTTTGGCATAGTAAACATTTGTGTGATTTCTTGTACTTTTTTGAAAAATTTTTCCCCATTATTTCCCCAAGAAATTTACACACATGTTCGCAATAAAAATTTGATATATGGGAAACCTAAAAATT
>CANRAY010000011.1 GCA_947628735.1 uncultured Clostridia bacterium
TTTTGCTCCTGTCTTTTTAGCAGTATCTACTATTTTCTCAGCAGACTGTTCTAAAACTACATGATCATAAGCCTTTAATCTTATTCTGATTTTTTCACTTGTTACCGCATTTTCCTTTTTTGTTGCCATTAAAAATTCCCTCCTTAAATATTATATTTTAGGTCGGAAGTTATAAACGCACCCTGGTGTTTCTATATTTACCAATATTAAAACCCAAATTTGCATGATAAACTTGGGATAAGTGTACATTTATATAGTGATCATTTGTTAAAATTAAATCACTTAACTTACCGCCTTGGTCTTAGCCACGACATACTCTGCAAGAGTTCCCTCCATCAAAGCTTAACACTTTGTGTAGCCACATCTTGCTTCATCGCTAAATAACATGCTTCACTATTATATAACAGTATATTAGTAAAGTCAAGTATTTTAGTGAATTTTTCTTATATACTAAAAATAAAATTTTATAAATTTATTTTATTTAATCACAACTGCCTTACATTTATATTACATATTTGTAAACTTACATAAAATATGATATAATAATAGGAGTGGCATTAGCTACTGTAGAAAAAAATAGAGAAGGAAGGTAACAGGATGGAACACATAGTGGAAATTCCACTGTTCTGCAAGGTTTCCAAGCACTTCAAGGATTTCTTGCAGGAAATGGGCAATCCCATCTCACCTGATTGGAATGTCCAAGCCCAATATTGGCGGAAGCGTTTCACATTCTTTGCTCGCAGGCACAGTGTAGAAGAGAAAAAGGCATCTATCACCCCGTGTTCTCCGGATTTCTCGCAAGAGGAAATCGAGGATATGGAGAAAAAGCTCAGCCAGTTCGCCTCTAAAGTCAATTTCTGCTCCTCCACAAAGGGAGAAGTCGAAATGTCTATCGAACTTATCTCTCCGCTTGAAGCCTATCATGGCAGAGTAGTAACCGCAAAACTCCGTCTCACCGTACGTTGCAACTCGGTAACCTCCGAGTTAGCACTTCGCAATTTCTTCTCCATCGTGGATAACTGATAAAGCTGTATAGTTAGTCAGAAATCTACGATGTCCCCTCGCCCAACCTAAGGACGAGGGGATTTTATTTATTACAAAAATAGTCTTTATAAAAAGAAAAAGATGTTACTCTACGTAACATCCCTCTAACATCTTAAATAATTTATTATTCTGCTGATTCTGAACTTGCTTCAGCTTCTGGAGCTTCATAAGCTTCTAATATAGCTTTTTGAATTTTTTCCCTTGTTTCTGGGTTGATTGGATGAGCTATATCCTTGAATTCTCCGTTTGGAGTCTTTCTGCTTGGCATAGCAATAAATAATCCATCTTGGCTTTCGATAACTTTAATATCGTGTACAACGAATTCATTATCGAATGTTACAGAAGCAACAGCTTTCATTCTGTTCTCTGAATTTACTTTTCTTAAACGTACATCTGTTATTTGCATTTTGCGCACCTCTTTCCAAAGTTTTAATTATTTGTACAATTCCTTAGTTTTTATATGTACAATTATATTATTCGTCAAAAAATTGTTTTTTCCTTCTTTATTTTTAAATTTTTCTCATTTTTTTAAACTTTTTCATTAAATTAATAACACAATATTTTTCTTTAAACATACACTATATCATATAATATAGTAAAACTATTGAATATTTTATGTAAAAAGTATATAATAAGTCCGATTAAAACAGGAAGGGATGTTAGAAATGGCAAATATTCAAGAATTAAAACAATATAATCATATTCATATGATAGGAATTGGCGGAGTGAGCATGAGTGGAATCGCTGAAATTTTAAAAAATTGGGGATTTACAGTAACTGGTTCTGATACTTCCGCTTCCGAAAACACAGAAAAATTAATTAACAGTCACATTCCTGTAACAATTGGTCATGATTTAATAAATTTAGAGAAATCTGACCTTGTTATATATAGTGCTGCTATTAAAAAAGATGATATTGAATTAGTAAGAGCAAAACAATTAAATATTCCTATTATAGATAGAGGAAGTTTTTTAGGAAAACTAACAAAAGCATTTAAAAATACAATTTGTATTTCTGGAACTCATGGAAAAACTACAACAACTTCCATGGTTTCTATGTGCTTCATGGAAGCATATAAAGATCCTTCTATACAAGTAGGTGCTTACTTAAAACCAATTGACGGAAATTATAGAGTAGGCAACAGTGAATACTTTATTATAGAAGCTTGTGAATATGTTGAAAGCTATTTAAAATTATTTCCTAAATCAGAAATCATTTTAAATATAGACAATGATCATCTGGATTATTTTGGTACATTAGATAATATTGTACAATCTTTTGGTAACTATGTAAGATTACTTCCTGATAATGGTCTTCTTGTTATCAATTGGGATGATCCAAATTGTATGAAACTAACCAAAAATACTAAAGCCAAGGTAGTTACATTTGCTTTAGAAAATCAGAATGCTAACTTTATTGCAAGAAATATTCAATTTGATGCAAATGGATTTCCTACTTTTGATGTTTATTATAATAATACATTTTATAAAACAATTTCACTTTCAATTCCAGGAAAACACAATGTATTAAATAGTTTGGCTTGTATCGCCCTTTGCCATGAATATGGACTTGAAAAAGAAGATATAAAAAATGCACTTCACAAATACACAGGAGCTCATAGAAGATTTGAATATAAAGGTAGTTTCAATAATGTCAATATATATGATGATTACGGCCATCATCCAACAGAAATTATTGCTACTGCAAATGCTTTAAAAAAGAAAAAATATCATGAGTCTTGGGTTATCTTTCAACCTCATACATATAGTAGAACCAAGAGTTTATTAGATGACTTTGCTAATGCATTAATGAATTTCGATAACATTATAATTACCGATATCTATGCAGCTAGAGAAAATAATACCTATAACATTTCTTCTAAAGATCTAGTAAATAAAATACAATCTTTAGGTAAAAAAGCAATATACATTTCTAATTTTAGTGATATCGTACAATATATAAAAGACCATACCGTTCCTTCTGATATTGTACTAACTTTAGGTGCTGGAACTATTACTGAAATTGGTCCAATGCTAGTAGATTAATAAAATATTAAGATTTCTTTCATTTTTTATCAATAGCTTTTTTAAAAATCATAGGATATAATCATTTTAAGAAAGGAAATTGTAAGGTGATATAATGAAATATGTAAAAATTGCACTAGTTTTTATTGTAATTGCAATTATATTTAGCGTAGCAATCTTCATATCAAATGGTAAAAAAATGTATGACGAAGCATTAACCGACACTTCTCTTTCAGATATTATAAATGATATTCGTACAAGTGAAACCTATGTAAAAAAAGAAGATCTTCCTCAATATTATTTAGACGCTGTAGTTGCTGTTGAAGATCATAGATTTAATGATCATGGAGCAATCGATTTAATAGCAATTGCACGTGCTATCTGGATTAACATTTCAAACTTTGAATTACGTGAAGGTGGTAGTACAATAACGCAACAAGTAGCAAAAAATTTATTATTTGAAGAAGAAACTGATGGTGCAACCAGAAAAATTGCAGAAATATTTGCAGCTATTGATTTAGAAAAAAATTACTCTAAAGATGAAATTTTAGAACTATATGTTAATACAATTTATTTTGGTGATGGATATTATGGAATTAAAGAAGCATGTGAAGGTTACTTAAATATTGAACCATCTGAAATGACATTATATGATGCTACTATGATGGCAGGAATTCCAAATGCCCCTTCTGTATATGCTCCTACTGTAAATCCAGATTTAACTAGAAAACGTCAAGAAAAAGTAATTTCAGATATGATAGAATATGGCTATATTACTCAAGAACAAGCACAAGAATTAGAAGAATAAAAGAGATATAAACTAATAAAAAAATAGATAATAATTTAATGTACATAAAATTATTATCTATTTTTTTGTATATATTTTACTCTAATTCTTGTGCTATTATACAAATTCTTCCCATACTAAATTTGCAAAATCAATTCCTCTATCTGTTAATTTAATAATATCACCATCAATCTCAAGCAACTCTTGCTGAACTAATTTTTCTAACTCAGTATGATATAAATAAATTGGATTTTCTCCAAATTTTTCCTTGAATTTTTTAATCTCAACTCCTTTAATTTTTCTCAAGCCCAACATCATATACTCCTTCATTTTGCTTTCCTTATTTTGCTTTTCATGAAAAATTAAATTATCTACTTCTTTTCCATTCTCATAATTATCAATATATTCCTCTATTGTATCTACATTTGAAAAGCGCACACTATTTGTATAAGAATGTGAAGCTACCCCTACTCCTATATATTCTTCTTGGTTCCAACAATTCATATTATGTTTTGAATAATAATTTGGTTTAGCAAAATTAGATATTTCATAATGTTCATATCCATTTTTCTCCAAAACATTTTTAACTTTCCAGTACATTTTTCTCTCTATTTCTTCTTCTGGTAATATCAAAGTTTTATTTTGTATATCATCATATAATGGTGTTCCTTCTTCCACTATTAATGAATATACTGAAATATGTTCAGGATCAAGTCCGAATTATTTTATTTAAACTATCTTCAACATCTTGAATTGTTTGATTTGGAAGTCCAATCATTAAATCTACATTAATATTTTTAAATCCAACTTTTCTAGCTAAATTATATGTTTTTTCAAATTCTTCATATGTATGAATTCTGCCTAATTGTTGCAATAATTCAAGTTTTGTACTTTGTAATCCAATACTAATACGATTAATTCCCGCATTTATATAATCTTGTAATTTTCGTTCAGTTACAGTTCCAGGATTTATCTCAATAGTAATTTCACTTTTCTCTTCAACAGAAAAATTTTCCTTTATTATATTCATAACTTCTACTATATATTTACTATCTACAAAAGATGGAGTACCTCCACCAATATAAATTGTATCAATAATAGCTAACTGATCTAAATGTTTTTTATAATCTAATTTATTTCCTTCTCCTATTTCCTTTAATTCATATTTCAACCATTTAATATAAGATTCAATTAATTTTTCTTTACCTGCATATGATTTAAAATCACAATATTGACATTTTTGTTTGCAAAATGGAATATGAACATATATTCCTACTTTCTTGCTATCATCTATTTTTTTCATTTTTATTAAATTCCACCCTTAAATCGCCGATATTTATTCTATTTTTATAATTCATCTGCTATCTTCATAATTGCCTTTAATCTATGATTAACGCCAGATTTTCCAATTGGTATACGTAGCATACTTCCAAGCTCTGTAAGAGAAGCTTCCGGATTTTGAACTCGTAACTCTGCAATTTCTTTTAAGTTGTCAGATAATGTCGAAAATTTTCCTTTTTTCTTTATTTTATCTATTGCTTCAATTTGTTTTACTGACGCATCTACAGTTTTATTCAAATTTGCAGTCTCACAATTCACAAGTCTGTTCACATTATTTCTCATATCTCTATAAACTCGTATATCTTCAAATTTTAATACGGCTGAGTTTGCACCAATAAATGCTAAAAATTTTGAAATTTCCTCACCATCTTTTGTATAAATAGAATATGATTTTTTCTTTTCTAATAATTTGAATTGAATATCATATTTATTTAAAATTTCAATCAAGAATTCAGCATCTGATTTTTCTTTAAAAATAATTTCCATATGATATTTATTGGTTGGATTATTAATAGATCCACTGCCTAAGAAACAACCTCTTGCAAAAGCTTTTTCCTCTACTTCTCCATTTACTTCTTTTTCTAATAAAAATTTTTCTAGATCAATATTAGAATTTAGATTATTTTTTGAAGTTATAACATAATTTTTGCCTTGCAATTCAATATCATAATCTACTATTCCCAAGTTATGAAGTAGTTTTCCAAATCGATTAATATTATATTCACTCTCCGTTGAAAAACGTAACTTATTTCTAATAGTTGAAACATTTATTGTTTTTAAATATCCTTCATACTCTATTCTTACACATTTTTTATTTGATAAATTAGATATTTTGCTAAGTTCCTCTTTTACATCCGTTGAAAAAGACATTTTTATCATCTCTCTTTCTTATAGTATTTTTTCCTCTATATTCTCATTTTGATAACTCTATCATTTCCTGACAAATCTTTTACACACTGTATTTCTTTATATTGTTCATTTTTAAATAATTCCATAACACTTTCTTTTTGCTGATATCCAATCTCTACAAAAATTTGCGCATTTTCCTTTAAATACCTTTTTCCTTTTGTTACAATAATTCTATAAAAATCTAATCCATCAAATCCTCCATCTAAAGCAATATGTGGTTCATGTTTAACCTCTTCTGATAATGTATTAATAATATTTGACTCTATATATGGTGGATTGGAAACAATTATATCAAAATAATTATCTTTTAAATTTTCAAACATATTTGATTGAATGAATGTAATTAATACTCCGGTGATATTCTGCATTTTTCTTTGCTATTTCTAGTGCTTTTTCACTAATATCTGTTGCATACACCTCAAATTTTACTTGATTTTTTAAATCCACATCACTCTCTAAATATTTAGCAAGTGAAATTGCTATTGCACCACTTCCAGTACATAAATCTAAAATACGAAACGTTTTTTCAATATTATTTTTTCTTTCTAAAAGTTTTATTTCTTTTAATGCTTCCTCTACTAAAATTTCTGTATCTGGCTGTGGAATCAAGACATTTTCATCTACATAAAATGATAGTCCCATAAATTCTTGATGATGTGTTATATATTGTATAGGTTTTCCTTTCTTTAAATCATTCACATAACTCTTAAATATTCTTTCAGATCCTTCATCTATTTCTTCATCTTCATATGTAATTAAATTTTCTTTATTAATATCTAAAATATAACAAAGTAACATACGTATTTTTAAACTTGATTCTTCAATACTATCATGCAACTCTCGAATTCCATATTTATATAATTCTTTTATTTTCATAAAATTACCCGCTTTAGAATATTTTCATTATTTAAAATGACACATCAATTATATCACATCATCTGCATAAAATAAAGGCATACAAATATTGCTATTCATATGCCTTTCAATTATCTTTTCTTCTAATAATTAATATAACTATAATTCTGGTGTTTCTTCTGGAAGCTCAGTTGCTGGTTCATAAGCATTTGTAATAGTCACATTAGCATTATGGTTAGCTAATATGGTAATACTTCCTTCTCCGGTTACATTTATTAAATCATAACCATCAATATATATCCTATCTTCACTAACGCTATAAGTACCCGGTGTCAAATCGTTCAAAGTAACACTTCCTTCTCCATGTATTGTAACAGTTTTACTATAACCATTCGGACCAACAACATCAAAAGTAAATTCTGTGTTATATGCTTCCTCACAGTCCCCTTCTATTATCTTATTAATAGTCAATTTTCCATATTCTGGCGTTATTGTTGGTGGTGGAGGTGGTGGATTTTCGTTATTTATCACTTCAAAATGTGTATCATCAACATAATTATAACTAGAAGTATATCCTTGATATGATGCTTCGCTTATACTATAATTATATTTTTCTCCAGTTTCATCATATATATCTAATCCTTCAAAAACTCCTGTCCAATTGTTTTCTTCATTTAATGTTAATGTTTCATCAGTAGGTTCTTCATTTATATACAATATAATTGTAACAGAAGCCCCTTCTGGTGCATCCTTAATATCTCCATATGCATCTTTCCATATTTTTTCTACAGAAATATTTTTCTTATCTTCTTTTGGTTCTACTGGTATATCGACTTTTGGTATCTTATGTCCCTTTGGTACTGTTGGTTGTGGTACTCCGGTTAGCTCTGTTATTGCATTTTCTACTTTTCCTGCTTCTATATCTCCTTCTTGTACCGTATATGTATATGTTATTATTGCACTTTCTCCTGATTTTAATGAATCAATTATCCAATATCCGTTTCCTGCTTCTATTCCCTCACTACTATTCTCTATTGATAATACTAGATGTTCATCTCCTGGTCTATATGTTCCACTTCCTGTTTTTAATGTATCTATTATATGTATGTCTTCTATCGTAACATCTCCTGTATTTTTTGCTGTAATTACATATTCTATATTTTCTCCTACTTGATAATACTCTTTCTTTAATTTTACATCTTTATCTATTTCAAAGTTTGGATTATCGCTCTCTATTAAACTACTTATATTATCTCCTAATATTCCTAATACTCTATCTCCACTTGGTCCATAGTATTTTACTTGATATTCACTTTCACTTGTTATACTTTCTTCTGCTACTTTTATATTTTTCTCTGTTGAAGCTAATTTTGTAATATTTGCTTCTTCTATTGGTAATGGTTCTAGTTTGTATACATCATTTACTCCATCTGTCCCATTTCCTAATGACATTCTGGTTCCTAATAGTTTCTCTACATTTATTACATATCCTGCACCTTGTAGTTCTTTTCCTATTATTTCTTTATCTTCTCCTTGCAAATATGTAATTAAATCTCCTCCTAGCATTACTTTATCTATCCAGTAATTTGAGTACTCCATTTCCATGCCTTCCCATACCATTGCATGAGTATGTTCTATGCTTCCTCTTTCTGCACTTGCTATTAATCCATCTTCTCCTAATACTGAATTAATGCTTATTACTGCTAATATAATCAAAATTACTATCGTTATTACTAATGCTATTAAGGTTATTCCGTTTTTCTCTCATATTTTCACCTTCTTTTGTTTTTAGTTCCATCTTTTATTTTACTCTTACTTTTTTTTCATTTCAATAACAACTATATTACATTTATGTTACATAGAGACACAAAAAACCCCACATTAGCCGTAAGTTGAATGAAATTTTAAGAGCCTGTTTACACAGGTGGGTGTCTTGTTGAATGCTCCTGGGTTTCTTATATAAATATAAGCATACACGCCACATTCAAAGGCGGACTTCCTTTAATCTATTGTTGGTTCTAAAATTCCAGCCTACACGTACTACGCAGGGAATAAATTATTTATTCAATTATTGTAACTATATAGTATCATATTAATAAACCTTTTTCAAGTACTATTTAAACAATATTTCAATTATTACTCTATTTTTCAATAATTTCTCTTTTTAAATAGTTATTCTCTATAGTACCAATTCCTATAAACTTTTTATTACTATAAACTCTATATAATCCATTTTTTATATTCATTTTCAATTTAACACCGTTTTCAAATAATGTTAACTTATTCGTATCCAGTTCGATTTCTTGTGACTGAATTAAAACATTATCCGCATATTTTTTAAAAAATTCTTCTATCGTAATTAAATGTTCATTAAGAAATTTTTTATTTTCACAATTGTCCTGTAAATTTTCTATTGTAATAGCATCACTTAGTGAAAATTCTCCTACTACTGTTCTTTGTAACTCTTTCATAAATCCAATTGTTCCTAGCTTTTGTGCAATATCTTCACATAAACTACGAATATATGTACCTTTAGAACATTTAACTCTAAACTCTATTTGCCTATTTTCTAAATTAATTGATAATAATTCTATTTCATAAATTACAATTTTTCTAGGTTCTATTTTTACTTCTTGCCCTTTTCTTGCATATTCATAAAGTTTTTTTCCTTTTACTTTAATAGCAGAATACATTGGTGGAGTTTGTTCTTGTTCTCCTAAGAATAATTTTAGTATATTTTCTACATTATTTTTAGATAACATCTCTCTTACAAGATTTTCTTCTAAGTTCTGTTCTTCTATTACACTTCCTTCACTATCTGCTGTATCAGTTTTCTGTCCTAATTGAAGTGTTACCATATACTCCTTATCATGATTAATTAAATAATATGACAATTTAGTTCCTTGCCCTATTAAAAGAGGAAGGACTCCTGTTGCATTGGGATCCAATGTTCCAGTATGTCCTACTTTTTCTTTATATATTTTTTTTACAATCGCTACAATATCATGAGAAGTATATCCCTTGGGTTTATTTACTACTAATATACCGTTCATTTTCTTCCCCTTATTTTAATTGTGCTTTTATTTGATATAATATTTTTTCTTTTACTTGCTCAATACTTCCTTGCATTAAAGCTCCTGCTGCACGGATATGTCCGCCTCCACCAAAAAACAAACATACATCTGAAACATTAACATATTCATTAGAACGTAGAGAAACTTTACATCCTTTTTCTGTTTGGCGAATGAAAATAGATACCTCAACGCCTTCAATATCTCTTCCTATTTCCACAATGCCTTCATGATCTCCAGTTCCAGCACCAACTTGTTTTTCGTCTTCTTCTGTAATATATGTATATGCTACTTTTCCATCTTCTAATAATTCCAATCGATTAGTAGCAATACGATTTAATTCAAAATTTGGTCTTGTTTTCATTTGTAACACTTGTCTATATATTTTTGAAACATTAACTCCTTTATTTAGAAGCCATGCCACAAATTCAAATGTTTCAGCTGTTACTCCAGAATATTTAAATCCACCTGTATCAGTAATAATTCCTGTTAATATACATGTTCCTATTTCTTGTGTAATTTCAATTTTGAAATGTTCCAAAATAAGAAGCATAATTTGTGCACAAGCTGGAGCATCTGGATTAACATAGTTAATATCACCATACATTGTATTTGTTCCATGATGATCAATTACTATTTTCATTTTAGCATTTTCAAAATATTTAGAGAAGCCATCCAACATCTTCATTGTAGCACAATCTACTGAAATAGCTAAATCATATTTTTTTACTGAAGATTCCTTTTTGATTTCATCAGCTCTTGGCAAAAATGTAAATATTCTTGGATATTCTGATATAATAATATCTGGATTTTTTCCATAATTTTTTAATGCATTGTATAATGCTAGTGATGTTCCAACAGCATCTCCATCTGGATTTTCATGTGTCAAAATTACAATTGTTTTTGCTTTTTTTATTTCTTCTAACATATTATCTAGAGTATTCATAAATTATCTCCTATTCTTTTTTATCTTTATTTAGTTCTTTTAGTATTGAATCTATTTTTTCACCATATTCTAATGAATCATCCAATTCAAATACTAATTCTGGCGTAATTCTTAAATTTATTGTTTTTGCTATTTGACTACGAATAAAACCAGATGAAGCTTCTAACCCTTCCATAGTTTTCTTTACATTTTTTGAATTAAGAATACTAACATACACTTTTGCATATTTAAAGTCTGGTGTAATTTTTACTCTTGTAACACTAAGCATACCTGTTACATTAGGATTTTTTAATTCATAATTAATAATTTGGCTTAATTCTTTTTTTAACTCCTCATTAATTCTATTAAGTCTAGCCTCATTTTTTGGCATAATGCCCTCCTTTATTTTTTTACTTCTTCCATAACAAAGAATTCTAATATGTCTAATTCTTTCAAATCATTATATTTTTCAATTTGCATACCACATTCATAGCCCTTTGTTACTTCTTTTACATCGTCCTTAAATCTCTTTAATGACACAAGTTTTCCTTCATGAATAACAATATTATCACGAATAACTCTAACTCCAGCATTTCTTTCTACTCTTCCGTCTACAACATAACATCCAGCAATTGTTCCTACATTTGATACTTTGAATGTTTGACGTACTTCTGCATTTCCAATAACTTTTTCTTCAAATACTGGATCCAACATTCCTTTCATTGCTGCCTCTACATCTTCAATAGCTTGATAAATAACAGAATATTGCTTAATTTCTACTCCATCTTTTTCTGCCATATCTTTTGCACTCATATTTGGTCTTACATCAAATGCAATAATTATTGAATTAGCAGCTTTTGCAAGTTGAACATCAGACTCATTAACAGCTCCAACGCCTGAATGGATTACTTTTACTTTAACTTCTTCATTTGATAATTTTTCTAATGATTGTTTTAATGCTTCTGCCGTACCTTGAACATCAGCCTTAACAATAATTCCTAATTGTTTTAAGTTTTCACTTTCCATTTTTTCAAATAAGTTATTAAGAGTTACTTTATTATCTTCTGCTATAGCTTTTTCTCTTTCTTCACGTTTACGTTTTTCTATTAAATGTTTTGCCATTTTTTCATCTTTTACTTCATAGAAAGTATCTCCAGCTTCTGGTACATTTGTAAGTCCCATAATTTCAACTGGTGTAGATGGTCCTGCTTTCTTTATTTTTTGTCCTTTATCATTTCTCATGGCTCTAATTCTACCAATTGATGTTCCCACAACAATAGTATCACCAACATCTAGGGTTCCTCTTTGAACAAGCATTGATGCAATTGGTCCTTTTGCTTTATCAAGTCTTGCTTCAATAACAGTACCTTTTGCTTGTTTTGTTGGATTTGCTTTTAATTCTTTCATATCAGCAACTAATAAAATCATTTCTAATAAGTTTTCAATATTAAGTCTCTTCTTAGCAGAGATTGGAACAAATATTGTATCTCCACCCCATTCTTCTGGTACTAACTCATATTCCATTAATTCTTGTTTAATTTTTTCTACATTTGCACCTGGCAAATCTATTTTGTTAATAGCTACAATAATTGGAATATCTGCTGCCTTTGCATGATTAATTGCTTCTATTGTTTGTGGCATAACACCATCATCTGCTGCAACAACAAGAATTGCAATATCAGTAATTTGAGCACCTCTAGCTCTCATGCTTGTAAATGCTTCATGTCCTGGTGTATCTAAGAAAGTAATTTCTCTATCATTAATATTTACTTTATATGCACCAATATGTTGTGTAATTCCTCCTGCTTCACCTTCTATTACATTTGTACTACGAATTGCATCCAATAATGAAGTTTTACCATGATCTACGTGTCCCATAACAACAACAACTGGTGGTCTTGGTTTTAATTCTTCTGGTGAATCTTCTGTTTCATCAAATAAAATATCTTCTTCTTTAATTTCTTCTTTTTTATTTGCTGTAATTCCAAATTCACCTGCTACTAAAAAGGCTGTATCAAAATCAATTGTATTATTAATTGTTGCCATAATACCGAAGTTAAATAATTTTTTAATTACTTCTGCAGTTGTTTTCTTCATTTCAGCTGCTAAATCTTTTACTGTAATATTATCTGGAATTAAAATTTCCTTTAATTCAAATATCTTCTGCTTATTTCTCTCTTCTTCACCTTTTTGTACTTTCTTTTTGTTCTTTTTTCCTCTAGCTGTAGTTAAATCATAATATTCAAGCATTCCACCATCTTGATCTTCAAACATATTTGATAGTCTATCAACTTGTTTTAAATCTTTTAATTTTCCATCATCTATTTCATCAAATCTTCCTGATTTTCTTGACTTTGGTGCCTTTTTAATAGATTTCTGTTCATCATATTTACTATTTGCTTTTTGTTTTTCCATTACTTTGCTTGAATAATCTCTTTGTAATTCTTTTTCTACAACCTCTGTTGTCATAATATTTTTAATATTTTTGTCAATTCCTTTTTCATCTAATACTCTATTATTACGATTAAATCCTCTATCTTTATTGTTATTATTTTGATTATATCCATAATTATTGTTACGATAATTATTTCTGTTATCACCATTTTGGTTATTGCGATAATTATTTCTATTATCTCCATTTTGATTATTTCTATAACCATTATTATTTTGATTACGATAATTATTGTTACGATTATCCATATTTCTGTTATTATCACGGTTATATCTATTATCAAAGTTGCGATTATTTTGTTGATCTCTTTGGTGATAGTTATTTGTATTATAATTTACACGATTATTCTGTTCTTTATCGCTTACATTGTTTTCTTTTTCAGTTTTTACATCCTCTACTACAGTTTTCTCTTCTACTTTAATTGTTTCTGCTTTTTCTTCTTTGACTTCTTTAACCTCTTTAACAGCCTCTTTTTCCTCTATTTTTGTTTCTTTTACTTCTTCTTTCTTTTCTTCTTTTTTCTCTTCTGCTGTTTTTTCCTTTTTTAATCCAAATAACTCACTAACTGTAAGTGGTTTTGTTTGCTTATTACGGTAAACAATATTATAATCTTTGCTATTATTTCTTTCTACAAAACCAACATCTTTACGATGAGTTTCTACCTTCTTATTTTCTTCATGTTTTGCCTTTTCTTCTTCTTCCGCAATAATTACTTCTCTTCTAATAATAACTGGTGTAGAATCTTTTTTACCTGCAGTGTTATTTTCTTTTTTTACTGTTTTTTGGTCTTTTTTATTTGATTCATTTTTATTAAAACTTTCTGTTAATTGCTTAACTTGATTTTCTTCCAAATTACTTAAATGACTTGTTACTGCTATTCCTAGTTTTTGTGCTTTTTCAATAATTTCTTTACTTGTTACTCCTATTTTTTTTGCTAATTCATGTATTTTCATCTTACTCAATAACTTCACCCCCATTTACGATTTTCATCATAGCATTTGAAAAATTTATATCTTTTACTCCAACCACAACCTTGTTTTCCTTTCCGATTGCTTTACTTAATTCTTCCATATTTAATATTTCTATCACAGGTATCTCCCTTTCAGTACATATTCTTTTAAAATTATTTTTTGTTCTTTCTGCTGCATTTTCTGCTAACAATAACAATTTTATTTTATTTTTTTCAATGTCTGTCATACATGCTTCTGTACCAAAAGCAATCTTCCCTGCTTTGGTAGCCAATCCTAACAGTCCACATAATTTACTTTTTATCAATCATCACACCTCTTAGATTTTCATAGATTTCTTCTTCTATTTTCATTTCAAAATTTTTTTCAATTCGTTTTGATTTTATTGCCTTTTCTAAACATTCTATGTTATCACATAAATATGCTCCTCTTCCTGGCAATTTACCGTGTTCTATCAATACTAATATGCCCATCCTTATCTTTTACGATTCTAATTAGTTCATTTTTATTTTTTTTAGTATTGCATCCCAAACAAGTTCTTTGTGGTAAACTTTTCAAATGGTTCACTCCTTTACTTATTCTATTGCTTGTTACACATATTATTCTTCATTTTCAGCACTTTCTTTTTCTTCTTTATCTTCTTCTTGTGCTTTTTCTAACATTTCTCTAAATTGAGATTCACTCTTTATGTCTATTTTCCAATTTGTTAATCTTGCTGCCAATCTTGCATTTTGACCAGATTTTCCTATTGCTAAAGATAATTGATCATCTCTTACTATAACTTGTGCAAATTTTTCTTCTTCATGAATATCTACTGCCATTACTTGTGCTGGAAGTAATGCAGCTGCAATATATATAGATGGATCTTCAGACCATTCTATAACATCTATTTTTTCTCCACATAATTCATTAATAATATTTTGAATACGAACTCCCTTCTGTCCTACACAAGAACCAACTGGGTCAATATTTTCATTTGGAGAATATACAGCAACTTTGCTTCTATTTCCAGCATCTCTTGAAACACTTTTTATTTCAATAACACCCTCATATATTTCTGGTATTTCTAATTCAAATAATTTACGAACAAAGTCTGGATGTGCTCTTGAAACTATAACTTGTGGTGCTCCTTTTGCTCCTCTTTCAACATTCATAACATATGCTCTTATTTTATCATTAACATGATATTTTTCTGTTGGAACTTGTTCTTTTATTGGCATAACACCTTCTAGTTTTCCTAGATCCATAACAACAATTCCACCATCTGCTTTTTGAATAATTCCTGATACAATTTCGCCTTTTCTGTCATTAAATTCATCAAATAGAAAATTACGAGAAGCTTCTCTTATTTTTTGAATGATAACTTGTTTTGCTGTCCCTGCCGCTATTCTACCAAAGTTCCTTGGTACTAATTCAATAGAAGCTTTATCTCCTACTTGAAGTTTTGGATCTATTTTTCTTGCTTCTGCTAAAGTAATTTCCAAATTAACATCTTCTATATCTTCTGGATTTTCTACAACATCTTTTTCAGCATATAAATGAATTTCTCCAGTTTCTTTATCCATACTTACTCTAACATTTTCTTTTGAATCAAAATTTCTTTTATATGCTGTCACTAAAGCTGTTTCTATTGATTCTAACATATATTCCTTTTTAATACCTTTTTCTTTTTCTAGTTCTTCCATAGCTACAATTAATTCTGTACTGTCAATTGCTGGCATAGCTTTTTTCTCTGACTTCTTCTTCATTTTTCCTTCATTCCTCCTTTATATTTCCTCATCCCAGTGATACACTGTTTTGATAATTGCTATATTTTTTCTTTCTATAGTTATAAGTTGTTCATTTTCCAATTCCAAAGTAATTTCTTTTTCATCAAAACCTTTTAATATTCCAATTAACTCTTTAGATTTCTTTTCCTTCTTATTCTTTTTATTATCTTCTTGCTGATCTAAAACAACTGGTTTAAATAATTTTACCTCCACTTCACTTCCAATGTGATTTTGTAAATGAACATCTTTACGTAAAACTTTTTCCAATCCTGTTGAAGAAACCTCTAAAAAGTATTGTTCTTTTATATAATCTGCCGTATCTAAAATATCATTAATACCATTATTAACTATCTCACAATCATCTAAATCAATAGATCCTTCTTCTTTTTCTATAAAAACACGCAAATAATAATTAGATGATTCTTTTACATACTGCACATCATATAATTTATATCCTAATTGTTCAATAATAGGCTTAATAAGAGTTTCTACTCTTTCTTCTATATTTGCCATAGAATCTTTGTATGCTATACTTTAAAAAATATATCATACACTCCTTTTTTTTTTTCTCTATTACAGATAGAAGAGTGGAATTGGTTTCCACTCTTCTAATTCAACTATTATGCAGTTACTATTATACTGCAATATTTTACCAATTGCAAGTATTTTTTGAGATTTTCATACTATACTCAATTCAACTTCTCCATTGCTACATCTTGCATTATATGATATAATCATTGCCATACAAGTTTTTTGGAGGAATTATGAAAACAAAATATCTTAATACATTAGAATATTATCAAATTATCAATCAATTGCAAAATTATGCTAAAACATATATTGGAAAAGAAAAAGTACAAAAATTAAACCCTATTTTTAATACTAGTGAAGTTCAATATCTTTTAAATCAAACAACAGAAGCAATTAGTTTAATTTATAGAAAATCCAATATTCCTTTGGCTGAAATTCCTGACATTACTTTATGGATCAAGCAATTAGAAAGCTATTCAATTTTATCAACAAAAGCATTATTGGAAATTGCTACTCTATTAAAAATTTCTAGAGAATTAAAGGAATATTTTTCATCAGATGAAAACTTCGACACTTCTGTCTTTCCTTTATTAACTGATTATTTCACCACTTTATACACAAATAAAGGGATAGAAGAAAAAATATTAAACATCATTATTGATGAAAATACTATAGCAGATAATGCTTCTCCTAAACTTTCTGCCTTAAGAAAACAAAATCAAAAATTGGAACAATCTATTCGTGATAAACTATCTTCTTTTTTACATTCTGCAACTTATTCAAAATATATGATGGAACCAATTATCACAATTCGTAATAATCGTTACGTAATACCTGTAAAAGAAGAATATAAAGGTAATATCAAAGGATTTATTCATGATGTTTCAAGTAGTGGTTCTACAGTATTTATTGAGCCAATTAATATTTTTGAATTAAATAATGAAATATCTAATATAAAAGTAGAAGAAAATAAAGAAATTGAAAGGATTTTACAAGAATTATCATCCAACCTTTATGAATATCATGAAAATTTAACTTCTAATATCAATATTATAGGAGAATTAGATCTTATTTTCGCAAAGGCAAATTATTCTCTTAATATTGACGGAATAATGCCTAATATAGCAGATACAAAATATATTCAATTATTACAAGCAAGACATCCATTAATTTCAAAAGATTCTGTTGTTCCAATAGATATATCTGTTGGAAAAGAATATAATTCTCTAGTCATAACAGGTCCAAATACTGGTGGAAAAACAGTTACATTAAAAACAGTGGGATTACTATTATTAATGGCTTATTCTGGAATTTATATTCCTTGTAAAGAAAATAGTACAATTCATGTTTTTGAGCATATATTTGCCGATATTGGAGATGAACAAAGTATTCAAGAATCACTTAGTACATTTTCTTCGCACATGTCAAATATTGTTGAAATCACACAAGATGTAACTGAAAATAGTTTAATATTATTAGATGAATTAGGATCTGGAACAGATCCAATTGAAGGTGCTAACTTAGCAATTAGCATTTTAGAATATTTTCACAAATTAAACACTATTACAATTTGTACTACTCATTATCCTGAATTAAAAAATTATTGCTTACTAACAGATGGATTTGAAAATGCAAGTAGTGAATTTGACATTGAAAATTTACAACCAACATATAAATTGCTTATTGGAATTCCTGGTAAAAGTAATGCCTTTGCTATTAGTAAAAAATTAGGTTTAAAATCAGAAATATTAGAACGTGCTAATTCTTTAATGAAAGATGAAGACATTAGTATTGAAGAATTAATGAAAAGCATTTATGACGATAAAATTACTATTGAAAGAGAAAAAGAAAATATTGAAAAAAATTCGCATCAAATTGAGCAATTACGAAAATCCTTAGAACAAGAAAATACTGATGTTAAAAAGCGTGAACAAGAACTTATAGAAAAAGCCAAATTAGAAGCACGTGATATTGTTCTATCTGCAAAAGAAGAAGTAAATGAAATAATTCGCGAAATCAATAAACTTGAAAAGGAATATCAAAATTATGCAGATTATGTAGATGAAAATGGTTTGAAAAAAGCAAATCAATTACGTAATAAATTAAATAATAGATTACAAGATATTGATAATACTGGAAACAGCGATAATTCTTTAAACTTAGAGATTTTAAAAAGCTTAAATTCTAAACAGCAAATGAAAAAAAATCAACTATCAAATAAATCATCACAAACCAACAATAACTTAAAGAACCATTCAAGTGTTAATTTTATAAAAAATAATCAATATAAAGCCCAAAATATTTCTTCTGAAATTAATGTAATTGGTATGAATGTAGATGAAGCAACATTTTTAATAGATAAATACTTAGATGATTGCGCTATTAGTAAACTTTCTCCTGTTCGTATTGTTCATGGCAAAGGAACAGGAAAATTAAGACAAGGAATCCATCTTTATCTAAAGAGAAATCCTCATGTAAAAACATTTAGGCTTGGTACATTTGGTGAAGGCGAAATGGGTGTTACAATTGTTGAATTAAAATAAAAAATAAACCAAAATTGTTGACTAATTTTAACAATTTTGGTTTTATTTATTTGTATTTTATTATTGCTTATTAGTATGATAAAGATGATGATAAGTATTGATTATAAAATTCTTGAATATCAAATGGTTCAACTGTTTCTGGAATTCCATAATCGATACCAAAAGTATCTACAGTAATACTTTCAATTACAACATCTTTTTTAGGCTTATCTGATGGAATAGTTTCATCATTTTCATCCGTTGGAGCCTTTTCATCTTCTTTTAATTCTGACTCTCTATAAATAACTTCTACATTTGAAATCTTTTCAATAACATCATATCCTTCTATTACCTTACCAAAAGCAGCATAATATCCATTTAAAAAGTCGTTATCTGCTGTTGTAATAAAGAATTGAGATCCAGCTGAATTATATCCACCTTCTGCTACAGTAGAACCTAAACTTGTTCCATAATCTGTTCTTGCCATAGATATAACTCCTTTTTCATGTAACAATGTATTGTTAAAATCATTAATAATAAATTCACCTTTTATATTATATTCTTTATCTTCCTCCACATCATCCATAATATCACTTAACATTGGAGAATCTGAACCTGTTCCATCTTTTGAACCACCTTGAATCATAAAATCTGGAATAGTTCTGTGAAATGTTAAATTGTTATAAAATCCTCTATTAGCTAAACGAATAAAGTTAGTTACTGTATTTGGTGCTATATTTGGATATAACTCTATCTTTACAGTACCATAATCTTTAATAACCATTGTAGCAACTGGATTAGGTACATTTAAAGTTGCTTTTTTTACAATTCCATAGGTTACAAAACCTATACCTACTAATGTAGCAATAATTGCTATACTTAATATAACTGTTATAATTGTTTTCTTCATTTTTTAATTCCTTCTTTCTTCATGTTTATAACATTAAATTATCAAATACAAATTGTTCTTGCATTCTTTTTAATGATTGTTTAATTGTTCTTGCTCTTACTTCACCAATTCCATCTACATCATCTAATTGTGGAATATCCGCAATTAATATATGTTGAAAAGATTTAAATGATTTTACTAAATTATCTACAATGTTATTTGGCATTCTTGGAATTTTACTAAGAACTCTATAACCTCTTGTATAAACTCCTACTTCATCATAGTTATCAAAAGCCTCATAACCTAACAAATTAGCTATTCTATCAGATTTTCTTAACTCATCTGGTGCCAATTTCTTTATATCTTCCAATATTTTTTCTGGAGAACGTTTTCTACCAGGTGCTATATAGTCTTTAATAATCAATAGTTCTTCTTTTTCAAGATCACCTACTAATTCATTTAATTGCATTTCAAGAAGTCTTCCCTCTTCTCCTAATTCATTAATAGCACGATTGACTTCATCTACAACTTTTATAACCATTTCTGCTCTTTGAATAGCAATTAGTACATTTTCTAGAGTAACAATATCATTAAATTCATATTCATTTAAAATATTTAACTTACTATCAAAAACCTTCTTATATTTTTCAACAGTTTGTAATGCTTGATTTGCTTTTGAAACAACTGCATCAGATTCTTTCAAAACATATCTTTCACTACCTCTAAAAATAGTAATCATTCCTCTTCTTTGAGAAATACTAATGACCAATGCTCCTGTCTGCTTTGCTGTACGCTCTGCAGTCCTATGTCTTGTTCCTGTTTCTGTTGTAGGAATTTCAGAAGAAGGAATCAATTGAGTATTTGCATAAAGAATTTTTTTCAAATCAGAACTTAAAATAATTGCTCCATCCATCTTAGCCAATTCATATAATCGCGAAGATGTATAATCTACATTAAGCCAAAATCCGCCATCAACTAAATCTAATACTTCTTTTGTATCTCCAATTGCAATTAATGCTCCTGTTTTTGCCTTCAAAATATTTTCTAGTCCATTTCGAATAGGGGTACCTGGTGCAATTAATTTCAATGCTTCTGTGATAGAATCATCTTTATTGACTGCCAATTTTTCTCACTCCTTATCTAATTCCCAGCGCTTTGATCGCTTCATTAATATTTCTAACGCCTATTATATCTAATTTATAATTATCTTTCAATAGTTTTTTATTACTTTCTGGTATAATACACTTTTTAAATCCTAATTTTTCCGCTTCTTTAATTCTTTTTTCAATCATATTAACAGCTCTAACTTCACCTGTTAAACCAACCTCACCAATTGCCACCACATCTTTTGGAATACTAACATTTTTATAGCTAGAACTACAAGCAAGAATAACTCCTAAATCAACAGCAGGTTCTACAATACGAATACCACTAACAACATTTAAATAAACATCCTGCCCACCTAAAGCCAAACCAGCCTTTTTCTCTAATACAGCTATTAACACAGCTAAACGATTATAATCAAAACCATTTGCTGTTCTTTTTGGTATACCAAATACACTAGTTGAAGTAAGTGCCTGTAATTCAATTAGTAACGGTCTGGTTCCTTCCATACTTGCAACAACAACAGCACCTGCTGGATTATCTTCTCTTTCTGAAATCAATATTGAGGAAGGATTTGTAATTTCTACCATACCCTCATTTTTCATTTCAAACATTCCAAGTTCATTTGTAGAACCAAAACGATTTTTAACACTACGTAAGATTCTATATGAAAAATAACGTTCACCCTCTATATATAAAACCGTATCTACCATATGTTCTAACACTCTTGGACCTGCAATATTTCCGTCCTTGGTAACATGTCCAATAATAATTGTTGTAATTCCATTATCTTTGCAGATACGCATAATTCTCGCTGTAATCTCTCTTACCTGACTGACTGTTCCAGCTGCTGAAGTAATTTCTTCAGAATACATTGTTTGAATTGAATCAATAATAACTAACTTAGGATTTGTCGCCAAAATTGCTTCTTGAATAGCATCAATGTCAGTTTCACCCAAAAACATAATATCATCATTATTAATACCTAAACGATCAGCCCTAATTTTTACTTGCTCAGCAGATTCCTCTCCAGAAACATATAAAACCTTTCCTTCTCCTTGAATCTTGTCGCAAAGTTGAAGAATTAATGTAGACTTACCAATACCAGGCTCACCACCAACTAATACAAGAGATCCTTTTACAAGTCCACCACCTAAAACTCTATCAAGCTCTCCTATTCCAGTGCTTGTACGAGAAGCGCTAATACCTTCAACATCTTTTAGTTTTCTAGGAATCACACTTTTCTGTTTTCCGCTTGGGTTATTTACAGTCGCAGTATTACTAACCTTTTCCTCATAAAAAGTATTCCATTCATTACATGCTGGACATTT
The DNA here is from genome assembly GCA_947628735.1 of uncultured Clostridia bacterium. GTDB lineage: Bacteria > Bacillota > Clostridia > TANB77 > CAG-508 > CALXVA01. The sequence continues at coordinate 22,523 of CANRAY010000011.1, forward strand.
TCCAAGCCATTTAGCTGACTCATATCCACAACTTCCACACACAAAAACAGTCTTCGCCTTCGCCATTTTTCCCTCCTTTTATACTCTTGTCATGCAATAAAAATATAGCACATTTTAGCTAAACGTGCTATATTTTTTATAAATTTTTTTAATTATTTTAGTTTATCATCCAAGGTATGTTCCTTTAGTGACAAAATGGGCACAAAAAGGAACGTCCCTAAAGTGACAAAACAAACATTGCGTGGGCCCAAGCAAGACCGTTTACCCAAGATGGTGACATCGTGCTATTATCTACTTGCTCTGATAAAAATCCATGTTCATTTGCACTATTTACAATAAAGTCTATACATTCTTTTGCTTTTTGCTTTTCTCTATTTGCTTGATAATACATTGCCATCCATAATGTTGCTATTGTCCAAGGATCTTTTCCTCCTCTGTAACTATCTCCTTCGAATCTTAAATATCCTCCCGTATATGTACGAATTGTCATATTTATTTTCTCCACAGTATTTAATACCTTTTTCTCTTTTGCCCCAAATAATTTGAATGGTACTACTACTCCAAGTACACTAATATCTGTTTTTTTGTCTTTGCAATTTCTATATAAACATTTTGTTGTTTCATCATACATATTTTTTGATATATATTTTTTAATTTCTTCCTGATATTTTTCCATTTTTGTTTTTAGTTTATTCATTGCCTCTAATTTTAAACGATTATCCTGATACTCTGGATCTACTATTTCGTATATACTTGTCATTGCTGTAAAAGCTCCATATATACTAGCTAAAGAATATAAATGTACACTTTCTTCCATTTCCCACAAGTCGTAACTAACCGGTAATTTATTTCTTCCTTCTGTATGATATGTCATTTCTATTTCATTTTTTACAACATCACTTTTATCATGTATATCCATAATATTTTCAATATATAAACATAAAAATTTTGCTGCTGATTCACACATTTTTAAGGTATCTTTTAAAAATTTAACATCTTTCACTTCTTGATAATGTTCATAAATTCCATAAATAACACTTGCTGTTTCATCAATTTGATATCCCCAACTAGGAGCTAATTTTCCATCTGTATAAAATCTCTGTTCCCACATTCCATTCCTATTTTGCGTGTTTTTACAAAATACTTTATAAAATTTTTCAGTATCTTTATACATTTTTAATTTATCTAATGCTTTTGTAACAAACACTGCATCACGTGGCCAACAATAAGCATATCTACCGCTTTGCTCTTTTTCTTCATCAACTTCTACCGCAGCAGATATTCCTCCTGTATTGTTATTAATTAATAGTGGAAATAGTAAAATACTTCTTTTATAAATTTTATTATATTTTTTATTATATTCTGACGTTTCTTCTTTCAAAGTAATATTAACATGATCTTTCACATATTTTTTCCAATATTTCTCGACACTTGCTTGTTCCCTTGCTACATCCATTTTACGAATACTAGCAACCTGTGGCATAATACATTCAATATTATCATTTTCTGCATTTGTTACATATAGAAAAATATCTAATTCTTTCTTTTCTCCAGGTTTAATAAGCCCTACATCATAACTAATACTTGAATCTGGACTCATTCCTATATAATCTTTATCTTGAATAACACCACTTTCTATATTCTCTTCCGTATCATTTAATTGATGACTTAAAACATTACTCTTTGAAAAAATACTCATTGTGAACTGATGACTAAATTGAGTTAATACTCCTTGCTCTATTTTTGATCCTACCGAATTATTATAATCTGTCAACAATTTTGAATGAATTAAAAAATTAACATTAAGATCAATCGTATTATTATTTTCGAATATATATCGTTTTACTAATACATTATTTTTTAAAGAAACAAAGTCTGTTTGTTTAATCTTCAATTCAAAATATGTATTCTCAATTTCTGTATGTAATACATTTGTATCTTCTGTATAATATTGTTTATATCTATTATTCTGATCTTGATGCAAATAAATCATACAAGAATCATTAATTTTTACACCTGTATCGAAGTAGTCTATTAACTGCTTATAATCTGGCATATCAAACATCAGTCTTAATAATTCACCATTTTTTGTATAACTAGCTGTTATATTTTTTCCACCTATAATAGCATCATTCATATATTTACTTTTCATTCGTTTTCCTCCAAGCTATTTGTTTTCCACTATTTTTACAATTTGATTTTCTAATTCTTTTAATTTTTCTTTTATTTTTAAGATTTCTTCATCACTTGTGTCATTCATTAAATATTCTTCTCTAACAATACTTTCCATATCTTCTAATTCTTCTTTTAATGTCTTCATTCTATCGATAACATCTAATCTCAAATATTGTTCTTTTACATTATCATTCATAACACCAGTTAATTTAATTTCTTCTTTTAATTCATAAGTTTCTCCATAAGAAGGAATTGTTACTTTAATTCCTGTTTCTGATTGAATTTTATCCCTTAACACAATTTGACCTTCAGGCTCCCCATGAACTAAGAAAATATGTTGTGGTTTTGAAATAAATGAATAAATAAAATTCATTAACCACTCTTGATCTGCGTGTCCAGAATATCCTTCTATATATTCTATTCTAGCATTAACTGCTATTTCTTCTCCAAATATCTTTACTGTTTTAGCCCCATCTACAATTCTTCTTCCCAATGTTCCAGGTGCTTGATATCCAACAAATAAAATCGTACTATTAGGATTCCATAAATTATGTTTTAAATGATGTTTTATCCTTCCAACTTCACACATTCCACTGGCAGATATTATAATAGCTGACTCATTTTTTTCATTTAATGCTTTTGATTCATCTGCTGTTCTAGTAAATTCCAATCCAGGAAATTCCAAAGGATTATCTCCACTTTGAATAATAGCTTGTGTTTCTTCATCAAATAAATCCATATTTTCGCGAAAAACTTCAGTAGCTGATATTGCAAGTGGACTATCTACATAAACAGGCACTGTCATTAATTTTTGATACTTTGCATAAAAATCATCATCATGTTTTTCATCTTTTATTTTATTTAATTCATACAATATCTCCTGTGTTCTTCCAACAGCAAAAGAAGGTATAACAACAGTTCCTCTTTTTTCTAAAGTCTCATATATAATATTTAAAAACAATTCTGCTTTTTCATCATTTCTTATATGAAGTCGATTTCCATAAGTAGATTCCATTACCAAATAATCGCAATCATCAATCATTGTTGGAGATGAAAGAAGTGGAATATCATTATTTCCTAAATCTCCTGTAAAAACAATCTTTGTTTGTTTTCCTTCCTCTTTAATCCATACTTCTATAATAGCTGACCCTAACATATGTCCTGCATCATTAAATCTAACATGAATATTTTCATCTATTTCTATTAATTGATCATATTGTACTGGCTCAAAAATTTCCATTGCCTTTGCTGCATCCTCTGCTGTATATAATGGAGGTAATTCTTTTTCTCCTTTTCTTTTTCTTTTTCTATTACGCCATTCAATTTCTGCTTCTTGAATATGACCACTATCAGGTAACATTATAGCACACAAATCACAAGTTGCCTTTGTTGCAATAATTGGATTTCGATATCCTTCATTATATAATTTTGGAATTCTTCCTGAATGATCAATATGAGCATGTGTTAATAACACAAAATCAATTTCATTAACGTCAAATAAAAATGGAGCTGAATTTTCTAATTCATCTACTGCAGACCCTTGATACATACCACAATCTACTAAAAATTTTTTACCTGCTCCTTCTACCAAAAAGTTAGAACCAGTTACTGTTTTTGTTGCTCCTAAAAAGGTAATTTTCATAAATCCTCCATTAAATAAATAATTTAAATTTCTTCTTAATTTTCACATGACTTACTGGAAAACTCGTTTCCTTTTCCAACATGTTAGAATCATAATATTGTAAAAATAACATTCCGTCTTCATATCTACAAACAATATTGGCTTTTTTTAAGTCAATCATTTTTGAATAAAAAATTTCCTTTAATACATTATATGTTATTTCTTCATCTTCATTAAATATATCCCAGATCTTATTCTGTTGTGCTTTTTTTATCATCATTTTTATAATAACTTTAAAACTTTCTTCCAATTCTGGCACATCTTTTAATCTTTGCATATCATTTAATGGAAGAAATGCATAATAACGAATTCTATATATCCAATCTATAATGTCTTCTTTCTCTGTTAAATTTTGAATTTCGAGTTCAGCTTTACTTAAAACTAACTTACAAAACTTAATCATTAAATTTTTAATCTTTTGCTTTTTGTCTAAATCCAAATGTTTCAAAAATTCTACTTCTTTTCTTTGCCTATCTTTTTCTTTTATAAATTCTCTTGGCTCTAAAAGTTTATTAAATTGCTTAATTTCTGATAAAAGTTTCTCTCTCTCTTTTTCCAGCTTATCTGCTAAATGACTAATACTAAATATTTTTTGCTTATTAGGTAATTTTTCATTTCGCCTATTATATTCTTCTTTTAATAATTGAGTATTATTTACAATTTTATCTATCTTTTCAATTTGTGCTGTATCTTCTTTCTTTTTGTCTGTTACCTTTTGTATGAATAATTTTTTATCCTGAAGTAATGAATATCTTTCATCCTTTTCGATTTTCATTTTTTTAATTTGTTCCAAAATATCTTCATGGCCTTCTAAATATTCTTTCATTGCTACTTCATAAAATGATATTAATATTTCTTCATCAATTTTAGAATCTTGCAGAGTAAAAATATTCTCGTCAATTTCATCATCTTCTTCATATATTACTTCTAAGTTCATGTATTGAACTTCATAACCATACAAAAATAACAAAGATTGATATAACAAATTATAAGGAATATCATCAATTTCTTGAGTACTTACATCCCAAGACCATCCATTAAAGTCACGAATTACTTCTACTTGACTCATATTATTACCAATTCGCATACAGTCTTCAATTGCTTCTCGTACATAATTATATTTTGGCTGATATTCTATATTTTTTTCTCCCATGTACCAAATAGCAGAAAGTAAAGATTTTTCATTAGGATAGCATACAATTTTTCCGCTATCTATATTTACTTCTATTTTTTCTTTTGATTCATCTTCATTTGCTTTTATAAATTCAATTTCTTTACATTTTTCTTTAATAATTGCTAACAAATATGGTATAAATTCTTTTTTCTCTAGGACGTCAACCTTAACATTTTCATAATCTGAATACGCTGTTTCAATTCGATATAACATGCTCAATAATATATTTTTTACATCCAAAGAAAATAACTTATTATCTAATATTTTTTCTAACTCATTATTATAATCTTTAATATTCAATTTAGAAAAAATCCTTCGTGACTCCATATTTTCTCCTCTTTTGTTTTAATCTTCCAATAAACAATATTATTCCTGATTTTCAGCTCCACTCATTTTCAATTCTTCCCATCTTTCTTTTGGCATTAATACTTCACGTGGCTTACTTCCTTGAAATCCAGAAATAATACCTCTTTCCTCCATTTGATCAATAATTCTTCCAGCTCTTGCATATCCTACTTTAAATCTTCGTTGAATAAATGATGTTGAAGCCTGTCTTGTTTCTACAACAACATCTATTGCTTCCATCAACAATGGATCTGTTCCGTCATCTTCTTCCATAGATTGTTCATCCATTTCTTTATCTGTACTATTATTTTTCTCAATTTGCTCTAAAATATCTTCATTATAAGTTACATTACTATTGTTCTTAACAAAATCAACAATTTTTTCTACTTCTTTGTCTGATACAAAAGCTCCTTGAATTCTAGTAGGTTTTGATGCACCAGAAGGATAGAATAACATATCTCCTTTTCCTAATAATTTTTCTGCACCAACCATATCTAAAATTGTTCTTGAGTCCACTTGTGATGAAACAGCAAATGAAATTCTTGATGGAATATTTGCCTTGATAATACCAGTAATAACATCAACAGATGGTCTTTGTGTTGCAATAACCAAATGCATACCAGCAGCTCTAGCCATTTGTGCTAATCTACAAATTGCATCCTCTACATCTTTAGCTGCAACCATCATTAAATCTGCTAACTCATCTATGATAATTACAATTTGAGGTAATTTACCAGTTCCTTCTTCATTTTCAACTGCTGCATTATATCCTTTTATATCTCTTACATTTTTACTTGCAAATAAACTATAACGATTTACCATTTCTTGTACTGCCCATGCTAATGCACCTGCTGCCTTTTTAGGATCTGTAACAACAGGAATTAATAAATGCGGAATTCCATTATATACAGAAAGTTCAACTACTTTAGGATCAACCATAAGAAGTTTTACTTCACTTGGTTTTGCTTTATACATAATACTTGTAATTAATGTATTAATACATACACTCTTTCCAGAACCAGTTGCACCAGCAATTAAAACGTGTGGCATTTTTGCAATATCTGTAACAACTTCTTTTCCTGCAACATCTTTTCCTAATGCAAATGCTAATTTTGATTTATGTTCAGTAAAAGCATCACAAGCAATGATATCTCTTAATGGTACAATTTCATTTTCTTTATTTGGCACTTCTATTCCAACAGCCTGTTTTCCAGGAATAGGTGCTTCAATACGAATAGTTTCAGCAGCTAAACTTAAAGCAATATCATCTGCTAAATTTGCGATTTTACTAACTCTAACACCCTCAGCTGGTTTTAATTCATAGCGAGTAATTGCTGGACCCACAGAAACATTTTCTACTTTTGCAGAAACTCCAAAACTATATAAAGTTTTTTGAAGTCTTGTTGCTGTATCTGTAACTGTTTTTTTACTGTTTTTAGCTTTCTTTTCTCCTTCACTCATCAATTGAATTGGAGGAAATTCATAATTTTCATCTTCTACTGTTAAAGTATGCTCTAACTGTAGAACTTGTTTTACTTTTTCTTCCTTTGTTTCTTCCTCTGTCTTAAATAAATTAGATTCAATATAATCTGGATTCATTTTTTCTTTTGAATCCTCTTTTGCCTCTTTATCTTCTTTTAACTCATTGCTACCTTTCTTTATGTTGAAAGGAATCAAATCCTCTGATGAGTAATCATATTTCTTTAATTTTTTATCTCCTACACTACTACCATCATTCAAATTAATTGTTAATTGATCAGCAAGTTGTTCTGCTTGTCTTCTTTGTTCTTCTTTTTCTCTTAAACGTCTTTCTTTCTTTGTTTCTTTTACTTCTGGCTTATCATCATCAAGCTCTATTCCAATTACCTTTCTATTTGCTCTTCTCTCTTTACGTTCTTCTTCTCGCTCAGCTCTTCTATCCTCTCTATTTTCACGAATATTTTCCATAAAACGTGCAATAATTTCTGCAGGTTGAATTCCAAAAATAAATATAAGAAATAAAATAGCAACTCCAATACATAAAATAGATGTACCAAAACCTCCCAATAATTTAATTAATGGGTATGCTACAATTACACCAATTGCTCCTCCTCCAACATCTTCTGTTCCTCTATTATATCCCCATTCAACTATTTTTGAAAAATCATTTGAATCACTAACATTTCCATTTGAAAATTCATTTGAAATTTGAAATACACTAAGAACTGTACAAATACATACAATAAAAACTCCATATTGAATTAACTTTGAAAATAAATAATCTCTATCCTCATATGTCATATATAATCCAATTAAAAAAGTTCCAACTGGTAAAATATATTTTGTTACTCCCATAATGCCACCAAGCACTGGAGCCAAATATTTTCCTATATCTCCTGACTGTGTATAAATAAGAATTGCTAATAAAATACTAATTAAAAGCATTCCTACCACAGCTACATTAACATCTATTCCTTTTTTCTTGCTTTTTGCTCTCCTTGCCAAGTAAATTCCTCCTTTTGCTTTTGTTTTATATCTATTAAATTTTAATTTTTTATTCCACAAAAAACCATCTTTATTATATCATAAGACATTAAAAAAACAACAAATTATCATAAGATTTTTAATATTTAAATAAAGAGTAACTGCAATAAAATAGAAGTCAGAAATCAATATCTTTATTGATTTTTTCCTGACTTCTTTCATGATTCCTGTAATAATTTTATTTTAATTCTTTTCTATTGTTCTTAATTACTTTTAATGCATCTTCAAGTGCAACTTCAATACCTGCTAAAACGCCATCAGCATATTCTTCTGTTCCGCTTTTAATTTCTCTTGACATTTCATTTGCTGTTTCAATGATTTCAACTTTCTTTTCATATGCCTTTCTTGTAATTTCATGTTCATCAATCATTGATATAATTCTATTTTCAGCTTCTTTAATAATATCATTTGCTTCATTTTGAGCTTCTACTAGAATACGTTGTCTTTCTTCTTTAATCCATTTTGCTTGTTTCAATTCTTCTGGTAATTTAAGCCTTACTTCTTTAATTAATTCTAAAACTTCTTCTTTATCAATAACACATTTATTAGAAAAAGGTACACTTCTACTTTTTTCCAATATATCTTCTAATGTTTCTAATAAAGTAAATACTTCCATAACTTTACCCCTTTCGATTTAAGAAGATAAGACTAACTCTTCCATATTTTCTTAAATCATATACGTTTACATTTAAAGCTTCTAGCTGTTTTAATTCTCTTGCTTTGTCATCAGTTTCTATAATAATGATTCCATCATCTTTTAATAAATTATTTGTTAGAATCTGTTGTGTAGCCTTCACTGCTATATTTTCTCCATAAGGAGGATCAATATATATAATATCAAAATATTTCTTCTGATTACTTAATTCTTTAATACATTTTTCATAATCTTTTTCAAATAAAACTGATTTATTAGTAAATTTTGTTTTTTCAAGATTTTGTTGTACCATTTCTAAAGCTAGTTTAGATTTTTCACAAAAATACGCTTGTTTACATCCTCTGCTAATACATTCTATTCCAATTGCTCCACTTCCTGCAAACAAGTCTAGAACAATACTATCTTCTATTTTGTTTTGTATAATATTAAATAATGATTCTTTTACCCTATCTAATGTAGGTCTTGTTGCAATGTCTTCAATAGATTTTAATTTTGTTCCTCTTGCACTTCCACTAATAACTCTCACAGCTACCTCTACTAATAATTTACTTATATTTTATAATTAATTTTATATATGTCAATAGTATTCACATAAATGTAACATAGTCTTAATAAAATTGTAACACTGTTATTTTTCTGTAATAATGATATTACAGCGATTATATATCAAATTATGTCAAATGTAAATATCTTTATTTCAAATATAAAAACAAATACAAAAGCGACTTTTATAAAGTCGCTTTATCTTTTTTATTAATTATCAATTTTAATCTTTATTTGCTTCTTTTAATAATTCCAACTGAGATATTAATAATGACTCCATTTTTGCCTTATAAACATCAATTTGTTTTTTCAAGTCTTCTAATTCTTTTGTTTTTAAAATAACTTGTTGATCTATTTCAGCAGCAGTTCTTTTAGCTTGTCCTTGAGCTTCTTGTATCATTTGTTCTGCTTGTTGTTGTGCTACTTTTTTTATTTCATCTGCTGTACCTTGCGCCATTACTAATGTGTTTTGTAGTGTTCCTTCTAACTTTTTATATTTTTCTAAGCTTTCTTCAAGTTCTTGAATTTTGCTTTTATCTTCATTTGACTCTTTATATAGTTTTTCATAATCTACAGTCAATTCATCTAAAAATTCGTCTACTTCGTCAACACTATAACCATTCATCATTTGTTTCGCAAATTTCTTATTTTCTATATCCAATGGCGTATACATATTTTTTCCTCCCAAATTTATACATGAACTTTTATATTAATTATTATAATTAGTTATTAGATGATCCGTTTTTTATCCAAGAAACTGATAATTTATTTTTTATTTCCTCTCTTGCCATTTCATTTGTAATATCATAATTATATGGTGCAACTAAAAATATTGAATTAGAAACCTTTTGTAGATTACCATCTAGTGCATGAACTGCTCCACTAACAACATCTACAATTCTTCTAGCAATATCTTTATTTACATACTCTAAATTAACAATAATTGATTTTTTTTCTTTTAATAGAGTACAAATATTTTCTGATTGCTCAAAAGTTGTTGGTTGACATATTACCATTTTCACTTGTTGTGTTTGTGGCATATTTACAACTTTAGTATTTTTTCTCCCCCAAGGTTTTCTTTCTTCTTCCTCTTCATTTTCTTGTATATCTTCTTCGTTAGTATAATCTACTTCTTCATTTTCCTCATCATATTCTCTATCAGGCTCAACTCCTAATAGTCCCCATACTTTTTCCATAATAGCTCCTGCCATCCTAATAACCTCCTATAAACTTATTTGTCCTTCGTTTTCTTGCATATAGTATCTAACTTTTTATTTATCTTGTCAATACTTTTTTTCTTATGTTACATTTTTTTAATATAATTGTAATATTTTTGTAATATTTGATTTCTTTATGGACTTTTTAAAATTTCATCATATAAAGCCAATTTTCTATCATATATATCATCTTTTGACTCATATCCTAACTCATCCAATTCAGCACTTGTGTAATTAGTTACAATAGAATATCTTTCATTACTTCTTAACACTTTAATTAATATTTTATCTTCATAACCAGCTCTTGTTCTAATTACATATGCAACTTCTTGATCACCATGCTCTTCTTTTTGAATAGCTGTATTTGGTATTCTTTTGCCAGAATCACTCCACCAAATAATTTGAAAAGATATCTTACGATAACTAATTAATTCTTCCACACTTTTTTCAATTTTTAATACAACAACATATTGATTTTCATCCTCTGTAATATAAGAAATTTCTGCTGGTATTTCTTTTCCTGTTGGTAAACGTATCTCTATTGTATCTCCTACTTCTGCATTTTTAGCATAAGTTTTCTTTATTATTGTTGCTATATAACATTGATAATTATCAATAACTTTACCACTTTCATTGTTAGCTGAAATAATTTGTCCTGTTTTTAAATCTAGTCCTTCTAGAAAATCTTTTGTAATATATTTAAAATCAACTGGCTTTAGAATTTCTTCGTAACCATCCACACGATATGAAACTACTCCACTAATAGGAGATTCTAAATACTCTGCTCCAGAATTTAACTCATTTTCATACTCTTTTCTTTCATCAATTAATTTTTTCAAATAAGAACCTGCAGGACTATAATCACCTGCTATTTTTGCTTTTTTAATAATATATGTATTAATATCTTTTTTATATTCTTTTATTTTACTCAAATCACTTTCTTGATAAATTTTATCTAATTTATCTGTAATTTGTGTTTCTAAAACTTTTGTATCACCAGGAAGTGGATCTTTTTCTTTACTCATTGCTTCATCTATTTTTTGATCCAACTCTGCAATCTTTTTTAGCAAATTCTCTTCTCCATTAGAATAATACCTAAAAATAGGTTCTCCTTTTGCTACTTTTTCACCTTCTGTTTTTATTTGAGACATACCGTTTTTATAGTTTTCACCTTTTATAACAGTTTCATCTCTAATAATATACCCAATAGCACTTTCTTCTTGATAAATTTGCCCCTGTTCTACTAAAAATGTATCTGTTGGATTTTGAAATAAACGAACTATTAATTGCAAAATATAAACTAAAATACATAGCAAAACAAGCATAATTATAACTCTTTTATGCTTTGAAATCACTTGTACAATTTTATTTCTCGGTTGCCTTCTTTTTTGAACATTTACTTCTTTTTTCTTTTTCACCTTTTGTTATATTCCTCCAAAATAATAGCAATATTACTTTTTAAATCTCCCAATCCATCCAACCAAGTAATATTTTCATATCTTCGAAACCATGTCATTTGTCTTTTAGCATATCTTCTTGATTCTTGTTTAATTTTCTCAATTGCTTCCTCTTTTGAACAATTTCCTTCTAAAAATTCTACCATTTCTTTATATCCTAAGCCTTGCATTGCTGTTGGATATTCTTTATATTTTTTACAAAGTTCTTTTACTTCTTCAATTAATCCATTTTGTATCATAAGATCTACTCTACGATTAATTCTATCATATAGTACTTCTCTATCCATCTGAATACCAAATAGCAAATAATCATATTGAGGTCCTGATTTTCTAGACTCAATTTCTTGTTGTGTTTTTGTTTTTCCTGTTGCATGATAAATTTCTAAAATACGCAAAATTCGTTTCTGATCATTTTTACTTACTTTTTGAATAGCTTGTTCATCTATTTCTTTAGCTTTTTCATATAAATAATCTAGCCCTTCTTTTTGTACTAACTCTTCTAATTCTGCACGATAATTCAAATCTACTGGAATATCATCATATTCAATTCCATAAATTAATGAATTTATATATAAACCTGTACCACCTACAACAATTGGAATTTTTCCATCACTCAAAATTTGATCAATTGCAATTGTAGCATCTTTTTTATAGTCAGCAACACTATATCTTGTGGAAGGCAAAACACAATCTATTAAATAATGTTTGATTCCTTGCATCTCATCCACAGTTGGTTTTGCTGTTCCAATAGTCATATCTTTATATATTTGCATAGAATCAGCTGAAACAATTTGTCCTCCTATTGTTTTTGCAAGTTCAATAGATAAACTAGTTTTTCCAGAAGCTGTTGGACCACAAATTACAATTACTTTACTCTTTTCATTCATATCTAGTTTCTCCTAATTTATCATGTTTGTATCTACAGTAATACCATTTATAGCAATTTCATTTAGATCTAAATTAGGATCAAGATCATTTTTATTTACTTCAACACTACGTTCTTCTTCATTTTGCTTATTTGCTTTCACCATTTCAACCACACTGTTTTGAATATCCTTAAAATAAGAACATTCCAAAATTAACAATATCAATAAAACAACACTTAATACTATTACTCTATTTCTAAATTTATCAGATTTTAAAGATCCAACTTTATATTTTCGATAAGATTTTGCTAAAAGTGGTAATACTATAATACCATTCACTGGTACAAATAAGAATACAAGAAAGTTTTGTCCTAATTCTGATACTTCTTCATATTCTACTCCATTTGTACTAATCCAATATACAAATGAAGTTAACATATAAACAACTGCAACTGTAACTCCTATAAATATAATCTTATCTTTTTTATCCATATTTTCTAGACAATAGTAAATTAATAAAACAGCAATAACATTTAAAAGTAATGTGAAAAAAGTAATTAATAACATATTTTTATCCCCTACCTTCTTGAAAATTTCTTTTCTATATCTGTTTTTGTCATCTTTATAGCTGTTGGTCTTCCATGTGGACATGTAAATGGATTTGGAAGTACTAGCAATTGTCTCATCAAATTATCAACTTCTTCTACTGTAAGAGCCATATTAGCCTTTACTGCTGCTTTACAAGCTACAGTAGCAATAAATTTTTCCTCTATTTCTTGTTTTGCTGTTCTTGCCACTGTATTAATTTCATCCAATGTTTCTAAAAATAATTCTTTTGTATCTAAATCAATACAAACATTTGGCACTCCTGTCAATTTAATTGTATTTTCTCCAAACTCTTCCAAAACAAAACCAGCTTTACGAAATACTTCCATATTATCTTTTGCAATTTCCATATCTTTATGAGGTAACGTAATAACATCCGGTAATAACATTAATTGAGAATCTTTATTATCATCACTATAATAATTTTTCTTAACTTTTTCATACATAATACGCTCATGAGCCGCATGTTGATCAATAATATACAATTCCTTGTCCATTTCAATCAAAATATAAGTTGAAAAAGCAATTCCAATAAATTTGTAATTTGGCATTGTGCCTTTTTCTTCTTTATCAAAAATAGACACATTTTTCACAGTTTTTAAATCATCTTGTTTTAATTGATACTCGTCTTCCTTTTCTTCAACTTTATTTTCTTTTTTAGGAGTTCCAAAAGTACGTGCATACATTTCATCAAAATCAGTATAATCTGTATCTATCTGCAAATTTGATAATTGTTCCATTTTTTCATTTACTTCATTTAAATTTAATACTTTTGTTTCTCCATTATCATTTTTACTCTCAGTTTTTAGTAATGAATCTATTCTATCTTGATAGATTTGAGATAACACATTTTCCTTTTTTTCAATAGATTTTTCTTCATATAAATCTTTTTCTGAGTTAGATTTACTAGATAATTGTTCTTTCAATTTATTAAACTGATTAAACAATCCGCCTAAATTTTCTGAAATATCTTCTTCATTTTTTTCTAATTTTTCTTTATTTTTTTCGTCTTCCTGTTTTTCTTCTATTGACTCATTTACAACTTCAACATTTTCTTCTGAATTTATTTTTTCTTCCTTCTCTAATGGTACATTTTGTGCCTTATATATAAGTTCTTCCGCCCTTTTTCTATTTTCTTCTCTATCTTTTTCAATTCTTTCAATTTCTTTGGCTTCTTCTTGATCAATTTCTATCTTCGTTTTATCTGGTACTAAATCTTCTTTTAGTAAACTATCTTTAATAGCATGATAAATTGCTTTAAACACAGCATTTTCATCTTCAAATCTAACTTCTAATTTTGCAGGGTGAACATTAACATCCACCTTTTGAGGATTCATTTCTATATTTAATACAAGAAATCCATATTTTCCAATAGTAAGAAGTCCTCTATATCCTTGCTCTGCTGCACTAGTTAATACTTTATCTCTTACATATCTTTTATTAACAAAAAATAATTGATTACTTCTATTTGAACGTGCTATAACTGGTTTTCCAATTACTCCGGTTACAACCATATCTTCATATTCATACTTAACATTAATAATATTTTCGGCAATGTCTTTTCCATAAATGCTATAAATAACAGATTTCATATCACCAGTTCCTGATGTTTGGATAATTGTCTTACCCGCATTTATTAACTTAATAGCAATATCTGGATTAGACAATGCTATTCTTGTTACAACATCTTCAATATATCCTGCCTCTGTAAAATCCTTTTTTAAGAATTTATATCTAACTGGTGTATTGTAAAACAAATCAGTTATTGTAATTGTAGTTCCTTGTTGGCATCCAGCATCTTCTTTACCGATAATTTTTCCACCTTGTACTTCTATTTTACTACCTATTTCATTGTCTTTTGTTCTTGAAATAAGTTCTATATGACTAATCGCTGCTATACTTGCTAATGCCTCACCTCTAAATCCCATAGATGTTACTGTTTGTAAATCATCCGCTTTTCTAATTTTGCTAGTAGCATGTCTTTCAAATGCTATCTCCATATCATCTGGTAAAAAACCTTTACCATTATCTGTAATACGTATATAAGAAATTCCTCCATTTTTTATTTCAACAGATATATTTTTAGCTCCAGCATCAATAGAATTTTCCATTAGTTCTTTTACTACCGAAGCAGGTCTTTCAATTACTTCTCCTGCTGCGATTTTATTAATTGTCAAATCATCTAATAAAACGATATTTCCCATTTATGTTCCTCCATTTTGACTATTCTTTTGTTTTTACAAATTATATCATTAATCTTTCTAATTTGTATAGTTTTTTCATCAAAAAATTACAAGTTTATAAAACTAGTCATAGATTTTATTGTAACCATTTACATTCAAAATGAATAATATATAGCATACAAAAGAGCAATCAAAACAATATAGGAGGTAATTAAAATGGGTAATTGTTGTAATGACAACGAACTTTTATGGTTCATCATTCTATTTTTACTACTTTTCTGCTGTGGTGGTTGTAGTAGGAATGGATGTAATGGCTAATTTACATGAATGCTTCAACTAGGAAAGGAGGGAAGAAATATGCCAGAAAATAGAAATTGTGGATGTGGATTCGGTTTTGGTGATGATTGTATATGGATTATCATTGTACTAATTTTACTTTTCTGCTGTGGCGGTGGAAACAGAGGTTGTTGTTAGAAAATAATAAAAAAGGTATAAAATGGAGCTCATTTTATACCTTTTTTATCACTATTTATACGATATTAATTTTTTCTAGCATCAGTTTGATTTTTTCTTCTTTCTCCTTTTCTTCTTTCCTCTTGAACTGCTTTTACAATTTTTCTTCTATCTTCAACTCTTCTTTCTTCGAAGATTTTACCATCTTTATCAACTATCATCTCTTCCTCCTAAAATATTTTAACTTCTTTAATATGTCTCAATATACTCAATATATATCATACTAAAGTTTTTGTCAATGTTCTATTTTTAATATTTATAGTTATATAAAAATATATAAATATTGACAATTTCAATTATTATATAGTATAATAAAAAGCAGAATAGAGATAGAGAAATAATAATTCACACTCCATCTATTCAAAAATAATATAATACTTTGGTCGGTATTATATTATAGATGATTATTATTCATAAATCCAATTATGGAGATAATGAAAAGAAACAAAAAAAGAGTAGGAAGGCTGAACAATTTCCTACTCTTTTACTATGTACTTAAAGTACCTAGTCTTGGTCGTTGCGATTATGTCCATTTGTTAATACTATTACTAATACAACTAGGAACACAATCAATTGATTATTATCCATAATCAGCTCCTTTCTGGAGGTAATAAAAGGAACGTTTTTTATTATATAACATATTTAATAGTAATACAATATAAATTTCAATAAAAAAGATACGTCAAATGCTTATATTTCAAGCAAAACGTACCTTCTTATTTTGGTTGGGCTGGCTAGATTCGAACTAGCGCATGCATGAGTCAAAGTCATGTGCCTTACCACTTGGCTACAGCCCAATGTAAATATTATGGGGTGGAAGATGGGATTCGAACCCACGACCTCTAGTGCCACAAACTAGCGCTCTAACCAGCTGCGCTACATCCACCATTTTTTATGTGATCATTGATTGTAACATCCACCATTAGATATGCATGTGGAAACCACATGCATATCTATTTTAAACCATATTATATATATTTGTCAACTATTTTTTAAATTTCATCTGCCCATATAATGTAGGTTAGTCAATGATGTGTCACAAAATATTTAAAATAATATAGTTTAATACCAATATTCTTAGTAATGCTTTTTTACTTTACATTTTATATTGCCTGATATTCTTGTAATTTTTCTATTGGACTTTTCCAATTTAATGGTCTCATTGGAAAATTGTTATACTCTCTTAACCATCTTCTGCCTTTCTCCTTTAGATCTTCTAAACTTAAAAATACTCTTTTGTAGTAAAATCTTTCTTGATCTTTTCTATGACTTCTTTCTACTTTCCCATTTTGTGTTGGTGTATGCGGTCTTATTAAACTATGAATTATCTTGAGCTCTTTTAATCTTTTCTCAAACATCGTTTGTTTATTTCTATTAAATGCATTCCAACTTAATCTATTTGTGAATTCTGAACCATTATCTGTCTGTATTAGTTCTATCTTAAATGGAAAATATTTGATTAGTCTATTTACAAATATTGTTGATTCATATGTGTTATGTTCTTTACAAAAATATGTGTATCTTAATCTTGTATATTCGTCTATTGCTGTATATTGATAATATTTTTCTCCTATTTCTTTTAATTCTTTACTCATACATTCCCTCGGTACATATTTTACATCTACTTGTACTCTTTCTCCTGGATATCTCGCTATTGGTACCTCTGGTGGTTGTATTCGTTTCTTTTTACTTGGTGCTTTTCTATATATTCCTAACTTTACCATTACATGATACAATCCTTGTATTGTTCTCGTATATCCTGCCTCTCTTAATTTAACCCATAATACTACTAGTCCAGTTTCCTTATTATTGGCTTTGTAATTTTTAATCATTTTTATTTCTTTTTCTGTATGTTCATTTGGATGATGTTTCGGCTTATGTGATTTATCTTTTAAACTTTCTAATGTTCCATCATACCTTTTTCTCCATCTATATATTGTTCTTCTGTTCTCTCCAAATTGCTTTTCTGCATTTGGTACTCCATATTTAAAAGAAAATTGTACTACACTCTTTTTATATTTTAATCTTTGTGTTATACTATTGCTCATAGGAAATACCTCCGATTAGATAAAGTTTTTGTCGTTAAAAACATTTTATCATATTTTTGGTATTTCCTATTTTTATTTTTTATTTTTTTGTGACATATCTATTTTAAACCTATATTTTTAAATTTCATCTGCCCATATAATTAATCTTTTCTTTGTATCATCTGTACATGTTGATAATGAAATTCCTCTCTTACCATTTGTATCTCTTGTTGCATATGAGAAATCACTTGTTGATGTTTCATATTTTTTGACTACTTTATATGTGATTTTTCTTCCAGTTGAATCTGTAATATATATCTTATCATCTTTTTGTAATTTTTTGTTGTTTGAGAAGAAAGTTCCATTCCTATAATTGTGTCCAATTAATACACTATTTCCTACTTCATTTAATCCTACTCCATATATTAGTCCTATAGAAGCTTCTAATGAACGAATACTAACATCTTTTAAAATTGGATATTTAATTCCAGTAGCAGGTATTTCAATTATTCCGATTACTTCATAACCTTTATAAGTAACACCTGAACTTCCTGAACTTTCTCCATCATTATCATCGTCATCATCATCTACTATTGGTTCCAATGGAATGGCATTTTGATCTAATTCTACTGGTGGTGCAATTTCATTTGTTTGTGTTTCCTCATCAACTTTATTATTTGAAATTAAATCTTCAAATCTCTCTACAGCATCTCCAGTTTCTTTTTCAATAGTGTAATGATTAAAAGCATCAATGCTCATATATATTAATAATCCTATTACCAAAACAATTATTACAATAAGCGCTATCGTTAAAACTTTACTATATTTACTATTAAACATATCTCTTCCTCCTATGTAACTAAAATAATCTATATATCTTTATTATAGCACATATTTCCAAGATAATCTACTTTTTTATATATTTTAATACTTCCAACTATATACTATCCAACTATCTTTGGTCCCATTTTTCTTCCTGCTAACATATGAAAATGAATATGCATAACTTCTTGACCTGCATCACGTCCACAATTTACAATAACACGAAAACCACTTTGATCAATTCCCATATCTTTTGCAAGCTTGTTTATTACTTGATATATCCTTCCTATCAAATAGCTATCTTCTTCACTTACTTCTAATAAAGTCGCTATATGTTTTTTAGGAATTACCAATATATGAATAGGAGCTGCTGGATGTATATCTTTAAATGCAATTATTTCATCATCCTCATATACTTTTTCTGATGGAATTTCACCTTTAATGATTTTACAAAAAACACAATCTTCCATATTTTTTCCCACCTATCTTTAATATTTTTATTTTTCTAATATTGCCTTAATTCTTCTAACTCCTGCTGAACTTGCTTCTTCTTTTTTTATTTTAAATCTTCCTAACTCTCCTGTATTTTTAACATGAGGTCCCCCACATAATTCTTTTGAAAAATCACCAATTGAATATACAGTAACTATATCTGGATATTTTTCAATAAACATACATTCAGCACCTGATTTAATAGCATCTTCTTTTTTCATTTCTTGCACAGTTACAGGTATTTCTTGTTTAATCCATTCATTTACTAGATCTTCAACTTGTTGTTTTTCTTCTTCAGACAATTTGTGATCACAACTAAAATCAAATCTCATTCTTTCAACAGTAATATTTGATCCCTTTTGATGTACATCTTTGCCAACAACTTTTTTCAATGCTGCATTTAATAAATGAGTAGCTGTGTGATATGCAGTTGTTACCTCATTTTGTTCTGCTAGACCTCCCTTAAACTTTTGCTCACTGCCTAATCTCGATTTTTCTTGATGTTCTTTAAATAGAATTTCAAATTCTGATGTATCAATTTTAAATCCCTGTTCTTCAGCTAAATCTGCAGTTATTTCTGGTGGAAATCCATAAGTTTCATATAATTTAAAAATAGTTTGCCCATCTATAACATTTTTATTCTCTTGCTTTGCTTTTTGTATTGCTTTAGCAAATTCTTTTTCACCATTTGCTAATGTCTTCATAAATTTATCTTTTTCTTCTATAATAACTTGCTTAATTTCATCTCTATGATTTACTAGCTCTGGATACATTTCTTTTAATGTATCAATATTTAAATCAATCAAATTTGATAATTCTGATAAATCAATTTGCAATTTATTTAGATGTCTAGCCATTCTACGAATTAACTTTCTTAAAACATATCCTCTATCTATATTAGATGGCTTTCCTCCATCTGCAATTACCATCATACTTGCACGTAAATGCTCTGCCACGATTCTTCTGCTTTCAATACTATCTACTTTTGCAAGTTCTTCTAGTTTTTTCATAACAGGAGCAAATAATTCTGTATCAAAAGGAGTTTTCTTTCCTTGCAATAACATAGTCATTCTCTCTAAGCCTAAACCAGTATCAACATTATGTTGTTTCAATTTTGTATAGCCATCTTTCTTTGATTTATAATATTCCATAAATACGTTATTCCATATTTCAACATATTTACCGCAACCACAAGAAGGCTGACAATCTGGTCCACATGGTTCTTTTCCTGTATCATAAAACATTTCTGTATCAGGTCCACATGGTCCTTCTTCTCCAGCTATCCACCAATTATCATCTTTTCCATAAAAATAAATTCTTTCTTCTGGAATTCCTGCTTTTTTCCAACATTCAGCTGTCACTGTATCTCTTGGTGCATCCTCATCTCCTGCAAAACATGTAACAGATAACTTGTCTACAGGAATACCTAATTCTTTTGTTAAAAATTCAAAACTCATTGCAACAGCTTCTTCTTTAAAATAGTCTCCTAAAGACCAATTACCCAACATTTCAAAATATGTTAAATGACGATTATCTCCTACTTCATCAATGTCATTTGTACGAAGACATTTTTGAAAATCTGTAATTCTTGTTCCTTCTGGATGCTTTTCACCTAAAAGATAAGGTACTAATGGTTGCATACCTGCTGTTGTAAATAATACAGAAGGATCATTTTCTGGTATTAAAGGTGCACTTGGAATAATTTGATGTCCATGTGCTTTAAAAAAATTCAAATATTTATTACGTATATCTATTGCTTTCATTGATATCTCCTCTTTTCTAAATTCACGCAAAATTATATTACAAATACTAAAAAAAAGCAAGGTAAACTTAGAACTTTACCTTTTAAAGAAGTTTACCTTTACTTTTTTACTTATTATATTATTTTAATACTCTGATTATCATCACATTCGAAAATATCTTAATTTGATACTTTTGAATCTGTTCTTTGTTCTACTACCCAGTTTCCATCAACAAATTTATAATGATTCAAAATAGAATTAGTTTGTATTGCTTTGTAATTATATGTATTTTCAAATGTTACTTTCTCTGTTGTTCCTTTTCTTACTGTACATGTCTTTACATTGTTGCCAACTACTTCATATGCTCCTCCACTATATACCTCTGTTACTGTTACTTCTGCTCCTACTGGTATGTCTTCTATTGTAAC
>CANRAY010000012.1 GCA_947628735.1 uncultured Clostridia bacterium
ATATCTTTTACTTTTATAATAATAGTTAGTTCTATTTTTACTCATATTACATCTCCACTTCTACAAATTACTATTTACCTAACTCATATAAATTGTAATTTATATATTTATTCCAAAAATGTTTTTCCTATTATACATATAATCATAATAAAAATTATTATTCCTATCATCATTCCGATAAATATAACCATTTCTTTGATTTTTTGTTTTTGTTCTAATCTTATATTTTTTCTTTTTTCTTCCTGTTCTATTTGATATCTCGTTTTTTTAGGTTGTTTATTTGACTTTATATCCATATTCTTGTCTATAAGTTTTTCAATATCAGCTTCTATACTAGCTTCTTTATTTTTTAAACTAAAATTTAATTTCATAAATATTCACCTCTACAAATTACTATTTATCCCCCACGTGGAAAATATATTTTGGTTGATTTTACTCTATCGCTTTCATCAAAGTATATAAATAAGTCATAGAAATCTCTTGCCCCAAGCAGAAAATAATTAGTTGTTTTCCCAGCATCATAAACATATAGACTATCATCATCTTCTTTATATAGTGGATTTCCTAATAATTCAACAACTTCATCCTTTGATAATCCTATAAGTTGTCCACTATCATTGATTTTCTTCATTTCTGTATAAACTTTATCAGGTTTTTCACTTAAATATTCCATAACTGGATAACCTAGTTTGCTAGATATAAACAAGCACAATATTATAATAATTGGATAAACTAAAATTTTAAGTTTCTGATATTTTCCAACAAATTTTTTTCTTATTAGAAATATTATTATAACCGACAATATGGCACCTACTATATATGGCAAAAATAGAGTACCAAAAAACCAAATAGCAAAAAGAATCTCTAATACTAACATTTTATACCTTTCTAAAATAATTCATTTTTATAGATTTAATATCATAAATTCTATATATTTTCAATACAAAAATAAAACAACAAATGTATTTGACTTTTTTTATTCTTATTATATAATTAAATCGTAAGGATGTGAGAACAAATGATTAATGCAGATCAAAACCCAGAATATCTAAACGCTTTCTTAGATTATTCTATTACAATACTCAATAAATCACCAAATTCAGTTAAAGAATATAATTATGATTTAAATATCTTTTTAAAATATATGAAAATGCACTTTAATATGACAAAAGAAACCGACTTCTCTAAAATAACTATTAAAGACTTTTCTTTGCAAGATCTTGAAAAAATTGAACCAGAAGACATTCTATCTTTTCTATCATATCTTGCTATCAATAAAAATTGTAAACCTGCTACACGTGCTAGAAAAATATCTACTATTCGTATTTTCTTTGCTTATCTAGTTCAAAAAGCAAAATTAATTGATAAAAATCCTGCACAATATATAGAAACACCTAAAAAAGAAAAACGAATTCCAAAATACCTATCTTTAGATGATAGTAAAAAACTACTTGATGTTACTATGGATGACTCCGATGAAAATAAAGAACGTGACTATGCTATTATTACACTATTTTTAAATTGTGGCCTTCGTTTGTCTGAATTGGTAGGTATTAATATTAAGAACATTGATTTTAATGAATATAAACTAAATGTTATAGGTAAAGGAAATAAAGAACGTACTATTTATTTAAATAAAGCCTGTGTCAATGCTATAAATAATTACTTAGAAGTTCGCCCAAAGGAAGGTGTTAAAGCTGATAATAAAAAATCTCAAGAAGCCCTATTTTTAAGCAAAAGACATGAAAGAATTAGTAACAGAACTGTTCAATACATCGTAGAAAGAGAACTAAGAAAAGCTGGACTAGATACTTCTAAATATTCTACACATAAACTAAGACATACAGCTGCTACTTTAATGTATCAATATGGAAATGTTGATATTAGAGCATTACAAGAATTATTAGGACATGAAAGTATTTCTACAACAGAAATTTATACTCATGTAAATAACGAACAAGTAAGAAATGCTATTGAGTCAAATCCATTAGCTAATTTATAATAATAGGAAGAGATAGATTATAAAAGAACTAATCTATCTCTTTTTTCTTCATTTCACTGAAATCGAAGACTGAAGAATGCCACCAAATCATAAATACCTATTGAAGTTAAAATACGTGTTTCATAATCAAATTGTTTTACTTTTTCCGGTGCATAAACATAACCTGCCTTTTGAGACCAACCTCCCTCTTTGTCTTTACGAAAGAAATGAATGTCGTTTTCATACTTTGAGAAATACAATGCTATAACCTGAATACCTGCTACTGTACGTTCTCTTGCTTTCTTAGGACTAATTATTTTCGCTTCAATACCTAACTGTTTCATGTCGCTAATAAAACCATCTATTAAATCCTGCTCATTTAAAATATGAACTCTTCCGCTTATTCCCCCAGGGAAATACAAATCTCTTGCATAATCCGGTACTTTAATTCCAACTGCATACGCCATACAATTTGTATCACTGTACAATTTTGAACAAAATGGCTGAGGATACTGAATGTGTCTCATCTGACGTTTTATTTTCCGGATCTTGTCTAGTCGCATTTCCTCACTGACAGACATTATTCAATGCCTCCTTCTGTATAATTTTGTTATATAACGCAGTCTACATCATTATATCACTTTTATGTTAACTTTTCAATTCTTATATTCACAATAATATAGGTTGTATCTGCTCATGATCTAAAGCCATTTCTATTGTAGGAACAATATATTCTGGATCAAACACAATTGATCTAGGTTTTGTAATAGGATTATCCTGTCTAAATGGAACAAAAAAGAAATGTTTTCTATTGAATAATCTACCTATATTTTCAGCTGAACCTGAAAGTCCATCATTAGTTGAAATTGCTATTACAACTGGTCCTCCATTTCTTAGATGAGATTTTATCGCCATAGTAGCAGCATTATCTGTAATACCATTTGAAATTTTAGCAATTGTATTACCGACTTGCAGGAGCAACAATAACTACATCAGTTAATTTCTTAGGTCCTATAGGCTCTGCATCTTGAATTATATGAATAATTTTCTTTCCTGTAATTTCTTCAATTTCTTGTCTAAATTCCTCCGCTTTTCCAAATTTAGTATCTAAAGAAAAAGCATTATCTGACATGATTGGAAGTACATTTGCTCCCTCTTTTACAATTTTTTTAATTTGAGGAATTGTATTTTTAAACGTACAAAAAGAGCCTGTCATAACAAACCCCACATTTTTATCTTTTAATTTCAATTATTCACCTTCTTTCATATTTGTTTTATATATCATATGAAATTATGTAAATTTTTGAAATCATTTTTTATAAATAGACAAAAAAAGACATTGTTATTTTATTAACAATGCCTTTAAATTAATTATTCATTTAAAAAAATGTTTCTAACTTTTGGCAATAGATAATGACTGCCTCCTCTATCTTCTACATCTTCAATCATATTAATCATTAATAATTGATCATCTGCATTATCTGTCACACGAAAAGCATTAAACCATCCTAATTCTCTTCCATCTTCATCATCTTGTGATGCTTTAATTTCAGCAGTTCCTGTTTTACCTGCAATTTTCATATTATCTATGTATGCCCCATGTCCTGTACCATCACTGTCTTCTACAGCTGCTACTAAATCTTGCTTTATAGTTTCTGCCGCTTCCTCTGAAAAAGCATTTTCAATCCAATATTCTGGTTTGACATCATCTTTATACAAAATATATGGCTTAATCATATTACCTTTGTTAACAAAAGCAGAATAAATAGATGCCATATGAAGCGGATTAACTAAAAGTTCTCCTTGTCCATATCCAGTATTTGCAAGTTGTGCTTCTGAATGAAACTCACCATCACTAGAAAATTGAGATGCCGTCATACTTTGTTCAAAAGGAATATCTTTGCCAAAACCAACTTTAGATAGATTTTCTGCAAAAACACTATCTCCTATCTTTAAAGCACTTTTGGCGAAATAAATATTATCAGAATAAATAAATGCATTCTTTAAGTTTGCAGGTCCACTATATTCTGTTAATGTTGTAATCCAAAAATCTCCCCATCCTTCGCTATTTTGCCATTTAAGACCACTTGATCCATAATCTTCATCAGCATCAATAGTACCTGTTGTTAATCCTATTGCGCCTGTAACTGGCTTAAATGAAGAACCTGGAACCCATGTACTCTGATAACGACAAAACATTGGATTTCCTTCATCTTGACTTAATTTTTCCCATTCTTCGTTTGTAAAACCAATAATAAAGTCATTTGAATCATATGTAGGAGTACTTACCATTGCTAAAATTTCTCCTGTTTTAGGATTCATAGCAACAGAAAGTCCCTTATCATCTTTAAATTGATCATATATCTTTTGTTGCAATTCTATATCAATAGTAAGTTTAACATCTTTACCTGATTTTTGTTCTCTCTCAGCAATAACTTTTTTAACATTTTCATCGCTGTCAGCAATATAAATTATACATCCATTTTCGCCTCTTAGAGTATCCTCAAAGATTTTTTCCATTCCTGTTTTGCCAATAATACTATTTGTTGTATATTCCTTATCTGAAAATTCTTCTAGTTCTTCCTCTGTTATTCCTCTCACATATCCTAGTAAATGAGAAGTAGCCTCTCCATAAGGATAAACTCTATCCTCTACATCAGAAATCATAATTCCTGATATTTCTAATAAATCACTCTCTATCTTTTCTTCGTCAGATTCAGAAAGTGTTTTTATAGGTACAAAAGTATCATCTTGTACATAAGAAGCACTTAATTCTTCATTGATAAATTCTTGAGAAACTCCTAATAATTCTGAAGCTTTTGCTATAGCATTTTCCTTATTTGTTATCTTTCCAGGAACAAAACCTATAGATTTAATAATACCTTTTTCTGCTAAAGCAACACCATTTCTATCTAAGATTCTTCCTCTTTCTCCTTCATTCGATTCAACTCTTACTTTATCTTCTGAAGTTAAATCTGGAAAAATCAAAGTAGAATCCCAATTAATATAATATTTTCTATCTTCTTGTCTTTCAAATGTCATCTTATTTTCAAAAGAAACTGGTCCTGCTACAGTATCCATATCCATTTGATAAGAAAGATTATTATCGCCTTCATTTACAATTTCCGTTACTTTTATGTTTTTAGCTTCAATCCCATTATAAATATTCTGGTTACGAGTTAAAAACAATTCTTTTGATGTAGTAGATTTACTTTCTTCTGATAATAGATCATACATTGCTTCATAATTTTTATCATTTATATAAGCTACATATTGATTTAGTACATCTGTTGGCTGATTTAAATCACAATTTAGTATATAAACAATTGCACCAATAGCAATCACACATAAAATACCAAAAGCAATCAAAATCTTTTTATTCATATGCGATTCCTTCCTTCTTTTAAATAAGATTGTCTCATCTTAACTATTTAGATACAATATCTTTTGTATCTCTTGCAATCATTAATTCCTCATTTGTAGGAATAACATATACTTTTACTTTTGAATCTGGTGTTGAAATTTCAACTTCTTTACCTCTGCAATTGTTCTTTTCTTCATCAATTTTAACACCCATAAATCCTAAATAATCACAAATTTGCTTTCTAGCATCAATTCCATTTTCTCCTATACCACCAGCAAATGTAATAACATCAACACCTTTCATTTGTGCTGCAAGTTTTCCTACATAACCTGCTACTTGATATACAAAGTTATCAATAGCAAGTTGTGCTTTTTCATTTCCTTCTACTGCTGCTTTTTCAATATCTCTATCATCAATACTAACTCCAGATAATCCTAATTTTCCAGATTTTTTATTTAAAATTTTATCCATTTCATCTGATGATAAATTTTCATTTTTCATTAAAAATGTTACTATTGATGGATCTATATCTCCAGATCTTGAACCCATAGGAACACCTGCAAGTGGTGTTAATCCCATTGTTGTCTCAATTGATTTCCCTGCATCAACAGCGCATAAACTTGCTCCTTGTCCTAAATGGCAAGTAATAATTTTTAGATCTTGTATTGGTTTATTCATTACTTCTGCAACTCTTTGTGAAACAAACTTATGTGATGTTCCATGAAATCCATATTTACGAATTTTATATTTATCATAATATTCATAAGGAATTGCATACATATATGCTTTTTTAGGTAATGTTTGATGAAAAGCTGTATCAAATACAGCAACCATAGGAACACCTGGTAATGCTTTTTTACAAGCTTCAATTCCTGTAATTCCAGCTGGATTATGTAAAGGTGCTAGAGGAATGCATTCCTTTATCGTATCTACAACTTCATCTGTAATCAATACAGATTCACTAAATTTCTCTCCTCCATGTACAATTCTATGTCCAACAGCATCTATTTCTTTTAAATCTTTTATAACACCATATTCAGCGTTTAATAATTGATTTAATACTAATTCCATACCTTCTTCATGATTTGTTACCTTTTGTTCAATTCTATGTTTTTCACCATTAACAGTATGTGTTAAAAAAGAATCTGGTAAACCAATTTTTTCTAAATATCCTTTCGCCATAACATTTTCTGTTTCCATATCAATTAATTGATACTTTAAAGATGAACTTCCACAGTTTACTACTAAAATTTTCATTTTAAAACCTCCTTAAATTTATAAAACATATCTATTATAAAATAAATACCTAATTTTGATCCATTGCTTGCATTGCTGTAATTGCAACAACACCAACAATATCATCTACATTGCATCCCCTAGATAAATCATTTACTGGTTTTGCAATTCCTTGACAAAGTGGTCCATAAGCCTCTGCTTTTGCTAATCTTTGTACTAATTTATATCCTATATTTCCAGCATTTAAATCTGGGAAAATTAAAGTATTAGCTTGACCTGCTACTTTACTTCCTGGAGCTTTACTCTTTCCTACTTCAGGAACAATTGCCGCATCTAATTGTAATTCACCATCACATGATAGTTCTGGCATTTTTTCTTTTAATAATTTAGTTGCCTCTACAACTTTTTCTGTTAATTCTGAATGAGCACTTCCATATGTTGAATACGAAAGCATTGCTACTTTTGATTCTTTTCCTGTTAGTTGTTTAAAGCTTTTGCTTGATGAAATTGCTATTTCAGATAATTCATCAGCAGTTGGATTTTCTACTAAACCACTATCACCAAAAACAAAAATTCCATTTTCTCCATATTCACAATTAGGAACTACCATTAAGAAAAATGCTGATACCAATTTTGTTCCAGGTGCAGTTTTTAATATTTGAAGAGCTGGTCTTAAAGTATTAGCTGTTGAATGACAAGCACCTGATACTAATCCATCTGCATCTCCTGATTTTACCATCATAGTTCCAAAATACATATTATCTTTTAGCATTTCCTTTGCCTGTTCTAATGTGATGCCTTTTGCTTTTCTTAATTCATAAAGTGCTTCTGCATATGTATCAAATTTATCTGAATTTTGCGGATCAATAATTTGTATACTAGAAATATCAACATTGTTTTCTTTAGCAAGTTTATTAGCATCTTCTACATTTCCAATAAGAATTATTTTAGCAAATCCTTCCTTAGTAACTTTTTCAGCTGCTTTTAGTACTCTAACATCTTCGCTTTCTGTCAAAATAATAGTTTTTACGCTATTTTTAACCTTATTTTTTATATCATCAATAAACGACATAATATGTCCTCCTTAAAGTTAATATTTAAAACACAACATATATTATATAAATTTTTTTACTAAAAGTCTAGACTTTTTTGATGTTTTTGTGTATGATATATCATATGAAAAAATAAATTTATTTTGTTTCAAATCGTGGAGGTATAAAAGATGTTAAAGAAAACCTACTTATTTACCATAACATTAATTATTATTTCTATATTATTTAGTTTATATACAGTATCTGCAACAGATTTAGATATGGATCTATTGCAAAATACAGAAGATACTCAACAACAATCAGATGATACAAATGACGAATCTAATGAAGCTGAGTCAAATGAAGTAATACCAGGAGATGAAGAAATTCCTGAAGTTACAGTTCCCACTACACGGTGGAATAGATGAATCAAATCTTCCTGCCTCTAGTGTAAGTGCTATTGAAGAAGAAGGATTAACTTTTTCAAATGTTCTTAGCATACTTTTAATTACAGTTGGTATTATCATTATTCTATTAGCAGTTGCTATAATTATAAGATTAAAATCATTATAATACCGTAAATAATTTAATATTAAAAATTTTTAAATACCTCAAAAAGAGGTATTTTTTATTTACATTTTTTCCTTCTATTTACTAGTTTTACCCTTTTTTTGTCACAAATTAAGTGAATAATTTATTTTTAAATATCAATACTATTAATGAGAAAATTTTTTAACTCAAAATTATAAGAGGAGGTAATAAAAACTATGAAAACAAAAATAATAACAGCAATAATCATTAGTATTATTATTTCACTTTTCTCTTTTTCTTATTCATTTGCAAACACTTTTGATAATGCAGCTGATGGTGTAAGAAATTTTGTTGGCGGTGCAGAAAATGTCGTAGAAGATATAGGAAATGGCATAGCTGGTGGAATAAAGAATGGAATGAATACTATTGGAAACGGTATGAACAACATGGGAAATGAAATGCGTAATACAAATGAAGACAGAACAAATACAACTGGTGCAATGACAACTGGAAACAATGGTAATAATAACGGTGGATACACTGCAAGTAGAACAGTTTCTGATGGAGATAATGTAGTCGGAATGACATCAAATACATGGATGTGGGTTATTATTGGTATTACAGCAATTGGTATTGGTGTTTTAATCTGGTCTTATGCTACACAAAAGAACACTCGATATATAGACTCAGATGACGAATAATATTATATTAATAAGGGCTAGTAAATTATTTTACTAGCTCTTGTTATATTCCTCATTTACGTGTTATAATAACTAAGAAGAAATTTTTCAAGGAGTACATATACATGGAAATAAAAACAGTTGCCAAAAACCCTACCGCCAGACACAACTATACTATAGAAGATACATTTGAAGCGGGAATTGTTTTAACCGGTACAGAAATAAAATCAATTCGAAATGGAAAAGTAAATTTAAAAGATAGCTACGCTAATATAAAAAATGGTGAAGTATTTATTTATGGAATGCATATTAGTCCATATGAGCACGGAAATATATATAATAAAGATCCATTAAGAACCAGAAAACTTTTATTAACTAAAAGAGAAATTAATAAATTGCTAGGATTAATAAAACAAAAAGGTTTTACACTTGTTCCTATTTCTCTTTATTTTAAAGGAAACTTTTTAAAAATAGAATTAGGAATTGGTAAAGGAAAAAAATTATATGATAAGCGTGAAGATATTGCCAAAAAAGATGCTGAAATGAGAATGAGAAAACATCTAGGTGGAAAAACATAAAAAAGAAAATATAGTATTTCTATGATACTATATTTTCTTTTTTTAAAATTTTATAAAAGTTTCTTATGCTTTATTACTTGAACCAAATACATCTCTTATTTTATGTTGAACTGTTTGTTTTACTAGTTCTCTTGCTGGTGTTAAATATTTTCTTGGATCAAATGCTGATGGATCTTCTGCAAATAATTTACGAATTGCTCCTGTCATAGCTAAACGTAAATCTGTATCAACATTAATTTTAGAAACACCACTAAGACTAGCTTCATGTAAAATTTCATCTGGTACTCCCTTTGCCCCAGGAATATTACCTCCATAATTATTACACATTTCTACTAACTCAGGAATAACAGTAGAAGCTCCATGAAGAACAATTGGAGTATTTGGTATTTTTTCTTTTACTTTTTGTAAAATATCAAATCTTAGTTTTGCTTCTCCTTTAAACTTATAAGCTCCATGACTTGTTCCAATAGCTATTGCTAAAGAATCACATCCTGTTCTTTCTACAAACTCTTTTGCTTGATCAGGATCAGTATACATAGCATCTTGACTACTTACATTAACATCATCTTCAATTCCTGCAAGTTTTCCTAGTTCTGCCTCTACCACAACTCCTTTTGAATGTGCATATTCTACTACTTGCTTTGTTAAAGCTACATTTTCTTCAAAATCGTATTTTGAGCCATCTATCATAACTGATGAAAATCCATTATCAATACACATTTTACATGTTTCAAAATCTGGTCCATGATCTAAATGTAAAGCAATTGGAATATCATATTCATCTAGTGCTGCCTCTACCATTTTCTTTAAATATCCAATTCTAGCATATTTAATAGCACTTGAAGATGCTTGTAAAATAACTGGTGAATTTTCTTCAGCAGCAGCATCAACAATCCCTTGAATTAATTCCATATTATTTACATTAAACGCTCCTATTGCAAAATGCTCTTTCATTGATTTTTCAAACATATCCTTTGTTGTTACTAATGACATAAAAATTCCTCCTCTATACCATTTCTTTATCGTTTCTTATTATATATCAGTTAATTTTAATATTCAATCCTTTTAATTAATCATATTCATTCAAATTTTCTTTTATATTTTCAAAATGTGGAATCCCCTATCCGAAACTATTCAAACAGGGGATTCCACAGCGGGATTTAGTTAAATTTGGTTGACAATTGCCGAATCAGTCCGTACGGACCAACTCTGAAAAAGTACTCTCGGTTCAAGATTCCAACACACTTGGGATCAAGTTCATTTACAATACGCTCTGAAAACTTATTCTTAGTTTCCGTTTCGCCATGATTCACCAAAACCAAACGTAAAGCTTCAAACTGTCTCAGGAAGTCTATCATTTGGTCTGCTTTAGCATGAGCAGAAAACTCAGTTGTATATTCTACTCTTGCTCTTTTTTTACGAATGATAGATCCAATCGTCACCACATCATTCTGTTCCGTATCTTTTAGTTTTCGTCCCAGGGTTCCTTCTGCTGTGTAACCAGTAAACTGCAATAAGCAGTTTTTACGTGTGATATACTCTGGAATATAGATTTGCGCTGGACCATACGTTCCCATGCCTGAGGTCGTAACAACAATCTTTTGTTCTTGACTATATACGACTTCACACCGAGTCGCCTTATCCACAAACGTAAGATTTTGAGGTAAGAACTCCTTCATTTCTGAACAAATTCCTAGATCTTCTTCCAGATAAAGCTTAGTATAACGCTGTCCCAGTTTACCATCAAAATAGATAGGAATGTCGGTGCTCAATTTACCATCATCTTGAAGTTTCTTGAGTGTATACAAAATTTCTTGTGATCTTCCCAATGAAAAAACCATACATACTACTGAACCATTTCCCTCAATGCAATTAAGGATATTCTGTTCAAAGCACTTAGTTTCTTCACTAGAATCCATTGCACCATAAGTTGACTCTTGAATAATTGTTAACGGAAGTTTACGAATCCACTCCGGAATCGGAGGCACTTTGAAAAACATATTCTTACTATTATAATCGCCTGTGAACAAAAGATTGATGTCTTCTTCTCCTGGATAACTAATTTGGACCAAAATTAATGCTGCTCCTAATAAATGTCCATTAGGAAGAAACATAACCTTAATGTTTTCCGCGACTTGAATTGTTTTTTCAAATTCACAAACTTCAATTAACTTCCTGGTATTTACTACATCTGCTTCTGAATAAAGTTGCTTCGTATGATTTCTCTTTGCTAGATCTTTTAATACGCTATATGAATCCATTAATGCCGGACCAGAAAAAATGCTTGTTGCCTGTGTTGTATAAATTTTGTTGCAAAAGCCTTCTTTGGTCAGTAAAGGTAACCGTCCGATGTGATCAATATGATTATGAGTAATGAGGCAAAAATCAATGTTTCTCGCCTCAAACGGAAATCCATTGTTATAATCGGAATACTCCTTTTCCTGAAACAAACCGCAGTCTACGATAAAACGGTTTGTCCCCCCATCCGGATACTTCACTATCACAAGCAAACATGAGCCTGTGACTTCTGGATGAGAAGCCATTACGTCAACATAGAACCGAGTCTTGTTTCCCATAAAATAATCCCTCCTAGAATTAAAACTCAAGGTATTCGCTAAAATAGATATATTATCCTTGGCACTCACATTATATATTCATATCTATAATATTGCAACCTTTTTTGACAATTTTATTCATGTAAATTTTCATTACGATAACTACTACACATTGATTCATCTGATTGTTTTGTATTGCATCCAACAATTGGAGTCACTATAATTTGCTCTAATTCACATTCCTGTCTTCCTCCATTATTGTATTTGCAACTTGTAACTGTACAATTTATTTTTTGATTTTTATCCATAAAAAAATAGCCTCCTTTTATTTAATAGTATGGCTATTTTTTTATAAAATATAAATTTAAAATTTCAAAAACTTTATTCTGTTCTTAATGCAATAACAGGATCTTTTTTAGATGCTGCACTTGCTGGTATTAATCCTCCAATTAAAGTTAAAACAATACTTAATATAACAAGTATAATAGCATTATTCATATAAAGAGTAACATTTAATGGAATATTTCCTATGAATAAATGAAGTACTAAATTAATAATAGGGATCATTCCATAAGCAATTCCAATACCAAACATACCTGATAATAATCCAATAATAAATGTTTCTGCATTAAATATAGATGATATGTTTTGCTTTGAAGCACCAATTGCTCTTAAAATTCCAATTTCTTTTGTTCTTTCATAAACAGAAATATATGTAATAATTCCTATCATTATAGAAGAAACTACTAAAGAAATAGAAATAAAAGCAATTAAAACATATGTAACAGCATTTACAATTGTTTTTACAGATTCCATTAAAATTCCTGTTGTATCTGTATAGTTAATAACTTTATCTTCTTCCCCATCTTCTTCCATTTTGTCATTATATCTATCAATGAAATCCATAAAATTTTCTTTTCCATCAAAACTATTAAAATAGAAAGAAATATATGTAGGCTCACTTTTATCTTGATATCCCAATGATATTAAATTTGTCTTAGCATTCATTTCTGTATCAGTCATCATTGCTGTTATAATTCTTGAAATTTCTTCCTCAGACATTTTTAATTCAAAAGCACTAGCTATTTTCTCTGAATCAACATTAAATGATGAAGCAAAGCTATTTGTTAAATAAGCTGTTAGTTCCCCAACTTTTGACAAAACTGTTTTCTTAAGATTAGTTTCTGTCATTACTTTTGACATTGTATTTACTGTTTCTTGAATAGGTGCACTACTCATATATGATGAAGTTACAGTATTTACAATATCTTTATTTACAACAATTTTAATATCTTTTTGATCTGTTGGATTATTAATATCTGGAATTGTTGGCGGTACAATCTCATTTCCTCCTACTACATTTCCTTCAGGAATCATAGATCCTAAATCGCCAATATTTCCATTTAAAAATGGTGCCATTGTACGATATGTACTTATATAAACTTGTAATAATCCTTTTAACAATCCAGAATAAGCTTGCTTAAAAGTATCTTTTGGTATACCATATTTTGTTTCTAATGAGCCCAATATTTGTGATGGTTCATAACTATCTAAATATTTAGAAGTAATATTTTCAATATCATCTTCTGTAAATTCACCACTAATACTATCAAATAATCCAACTGCTAATGTATTTAAATTATTTGCAAAATCTGCACTAGCAGGTGCTGTATCTATTGTAATAGAATTCATAATTTCCATCATGTAATCTTCTGTTCGTGCTTGTAATTCATCCTGATCAATAGTTACTTGAAAAGCATTTTGTAATTGCTCATTATCAACACTAACTAAATCAGCTAAATCTAAATCAAAATCATTTTTCTTTTCATCAAATCTTGCTCCAGAAAATACATCTATCTCATCATCTTTAAGTTGCTTTTTTACAATAGTTGTAGCAGCAGATTTTTCTATAATATAATCAATTAGATCACCAGTATAAGAAACACCAGGTGTTAACATCATAGAAGTTACACCTTCTTTTGGACAAATAACTCCTACAATTTTTAGATCTATTGCATTATCATAAAGTTTTTTCAAATACTCCTCATCATCTGTCATATCTTCATAAATTTCATATTTTTCATTATACTTATACATATCTGTTGCCATAATTAATTTAAACTCAAGATTCATTAAATCTTCATATGACAAAGTCATTGGTTCATTATTTATTTCAACAGTATCACCATTCATAATTTTTGATACAATTTTGTATAATTCTTCTGTATCTCGCAAGCCTAATGAATATACTAATAAATCAGAAATACGATTTGGCTCTGATAAAACAATTATCATCTCATCATATTTTTCTGGTAAACGTCCTGCTAATATGTCATAAGAATCATAAATAGCTTCCTCATCATCTACCATCTGAGAATAAATTGATGTAAGAGAACTCATCATACTTGAAGCATATGATGAATTAAATAAATTACTAGGACTAACTTTTGTAATTTTCTTTGTTCCATCTACAGTATATATCATTGGCTCAACACTATATGAATACTGAACTGTAGAAACATCTTTATTTACTTCGTCTTGATGTTCTTCCATATAAGATTTGAAACTCTTTAAATCATTAGCACTTAAACTAGATAACATTGTAGATATATATTGTTCTTCTTTTACTTCATTTGAATTTTCATCACTTTCTGCTTGTGCAGTAGTCATAGATAATAACATTCCTGTAATATCAGTAGTTTCTTGCATCACTGTAAGCGGATATGATGTCAAAGTGTCTTCCTGAATACTATCCACATAATCCTGGAATCCATTCGATACCGCTTGCACCAGGGCTATTCCAATAATTCCAATAGAACCTGCAAATGCAACTAAAATTGTTCTTCCTTTTTTAGTTAATAAATTATTTAAACTTAAACGAAGTGCTGTAAAGAATGACATTGAAGTTCTTCCTATTTCATTATTCTTTTTATTTTCCGTAGGTTCTCCAGGTAAAATAGGATTAGAATCTTCTGTAATTAATCCATCTAATATTTTTATAATTCTAGTTGAATACTTTTCTGCTAAGTCCGGGTTATGTGTTACCATAATGATTAATTTATCTTTAGAAATTTTTTTCAAAATTTCCATAACTTGAACACTAGTCTTTGTATCTAAAGCTCCTGTTGGCTCATCTGCTAAAATTATATCTGGATTATTAACTAAAGCTCTTGCAATTGCTACTCTTTGCATTTGTCCACCAGACAATTGATTTGGCTTTTTATTAATATGATCTTTTAAGCCAACTTCTTCTAATGCTTGAATTGCTCTTCTTTTTCTCTCTTTTTTTGATATTCCTCCTATTGTTAAAGCAAGTTCTACATTAGATAAGACAGTTTGATGCCCTATTAAATTGTAACTTTGAAAAATAAAACCTACTTTATAATTTCTATATGCATCCCAATCTCTATCTTTAAATTTTTTAGTAGATTTTCCATCAATAATTAAGTCTCCAGAAGTATATCTATCTAATCCACCAATAATGTTTAATAATGTAGTTTTACCACAACCACTTTGCCCTAAGATGGAAACAAATTCTGATTCTCGAAACTTAAGTGTTATTCCTTTCAAAGCTTCTACACTTTCATCCCCTAATACATAAGTCTTTTTGATGTTCTTTAATTCTAGCATGTCTGTCTCCTTTCAAAGTTTATTATATTAAGTTTTTCTTCTACTTTTACTTGAGTATTATATCATTTACCTATATATTAGTAAAGATTTGGGGAAAAATTTATTCTATTATTTTACAATTTTTAGGATTTTCAAATCTTAAATACCAGCTCATACCGTTTCTTTTTTTTATGATTTCTTCATTTTGTTTTAATAATTCTTCAAAAGTAGTTGGAGGTGGTAAAATTACAGGTTCACATGGTATCCAATTAGCAGGTGTACTTGCTTTATTCTCATCAGCCACTTGTAATGCTTGTAAAGCACGTAAAATTTCTGGAATACATCTTCCAACATTCATAGGATACACCAAAATTAATCTAACAATTCCTTTATCATCAATAATATATACATTTCGTACTGTTTCAGTTGTACTAATATCATTAGAAATCATACCATATTTTCTCGCAATTTCTCCATTTCTGTCTGCAATAATAGGAAAAGGAACTCTAATACCTGTTTTCATATAAATGTCATATAGCCATGCCAAATGAGAAGCATTACTATCCACACTTAAACCTAGTAAACAAGCATTTAATTTATCAAAATATGTACTGGCTTTTGCAAAAGCAATAATTTCGCTTGTACAAACAGGGGTAAAATCTCCAGGATGAGAGAAAAAAACAACCCATTTTCCTTTATAATCATTCAAATTTATTTGCCCCATTGTAGACTGTGCTTCAAATTCTGGAGCTCTCTGCCCTATTTTCACAGTTCCATTCATCATAATCTCATAATCCATAAAATAAAAACTCCCTTCATATTATATTCATATATAATATGAAAGAAGTTCTTTTTAGTTACATTTATAATTCAATATCTGGAATTTTTCTACCTCTTGGTATTACAGGTTCTATTGTATATACATCACCTTTATGGAAATTCTTATCTAAATAACTTCCATATCCAGTTAAATCTCTGATAGATCCATCTTCTAAAATTTCATATTCAAATTTTTCTTGAATAGCTTTTTTCGTAGTTGCCCCACCTCTTGAATGATCTAAATAAGAAATTTCTGTATAAAATCCTTTAATTCTATCTCCCTCTATTTGATATTCTCCTATTTGGTAGATTGAATCATCTGAGACTTCAATAACTCCGTCATTCAACTCTACAGTAGCCTCACTTTCAATTCCCATTTGAATATCTTCGCTATTCGCCTCTATAAGATATTTTCCTTCTTTTATTTCTAATGTTTCAGTATTTTCACTTTCTTGTCCTAAATTTTCTTGTGATTTTCCTTGACTTATTAAAAATACTATCAAGGAGATTCCTACAACAACTACAACCAAACTTATTATTACAATCCACAATATTTTCTTTTTCATTACTTTCAATCCTTTCTCTTCATTAGTCAATTCTAGTAAATAAAGGTTCAATGTTTTCCAATTTAATATTTTCTTTTGGTTTAATAAATTCCCAATTTGGTTCATTCAAACCTAAATAAACACGTATCTTACTAGAAGCATCTGGCATAAAAGGTTCAAAAATATTAGCTAAATTTGCAATAATAACACTGCAAGTATAAATTGTATTATTAAAGTCTTCTATATTTTCTTTCTTCTGTACCCAAGGTTGTTTATCATCATAATATTTATTGGCATATTCAACTAATTGCATTGCAATATCTGAAGCTTCTTTAAATTCCAAGTGTTCAATTGCATCTGCTACCTTATCATAAGTTTCTTCAATCTTACTTTTTACTTGTTCATCTAAAATTCCTTTTGGCAATTCATCTATTCCTTTGAATTTCAAAGTTCTATTAACTAAATTTCCAAATTTATTCAATAATTCTCCATTATTAGTTGCAATTAAACTATCAATTGTAAAGTTAGAATCTTTCTTCTCTGGTCCATTATTAATTAAATGAAAACGTAAACTATCTGACTGATACTTATCTACAAGCTCTATAGCAGGAATACCATTACCTTTACTTTTAGAGATTTTCTCATCATTAATATTTAAATATTCGGAAGAAACAATTACATCAACTAGATGATAATCTTCTTTCATTGCTAATAATAGAGCATTAAAAATAATACTATGAAATACAATATTATCTTTTCCATGCACCATATAAATAAGATTATTGTTTCCTTCTTTCCAATATTCTTCCCAATTTTTATTATGATCCTCACACCATTTTTTTGTAGCTGTCACATATCCTAAAACTGCATCTATCCATACATACATTTTTTTATCTTCATAATTTGGAAGAGGAATATCTACTCCCCAATCCAAATCACGAGTAACAGCTCTATCTACTAAGCCTTGCTTTAAATATTTATCAGTTTCATTTTTAGCATTTATTCTCCATATAGTATTGCTTTTTTTAGTATGCTCCTCAATTTCTTTTTGAAATTTTGATAAAGCAAGATATAAGTTTTTATTATCCCTTAAAACTGTTTTTGAACCACATTCTAGACAAATTCCATCCTTAGTATCCTCAACAGTTGGAACATATTGGCATCCATCACATTGATCAGCTTTTGTTTCTGTTCCACACTTAGGGCATACAATTTTAATCTCTCTATCTGATAAAAATTTATGACAATGCTCACAATAAGCTTGAGGCTCTATTTTTTCATAAATATAACCATTTTCATACATCTTTTTAAACATATTCATAGTTTCTTTTCTATGAAAATCTGTATCTGTATTTGTATACAAATCATATGAAAAGTTAAATTTTTTTAAAGTCTCTCTGTCTCTATTATCATAATATTCTGCAATTTCTTTTGGCGTTTTCTTTTCTTTTTTAGCTCTTTCTGTAATTGGCGTTCCATGGCAATCTGTACCAGAAACATATACAACATTATTGCCTCTTTGACGATGATATCTCGCAAGTACATCACCTGAAATTAATCCAGCAATATGTCCTAAATGCAAATCACTATTTGCATAAGGCCATGCTCCACCTATCACAATGTTTTTAATTTTATCCATTTTCTTAGATGTCCCCCTCTTGTTAATTACACTTTGCTCCAAAACCAATCTAAACTATTATCAATACTTTTTTTCTTTTTAGCCTTTGCTTCTATATCATCAATCCATAAATATGAAATAAATGATATGAAGATAAATATTAAATCAAAAACAATAGAATTTGTAATAGTTGATATAACATCTGCTGGTGGATTTCCTATAGTAAATTCTAATGTATGACCAATTAGCATTGAGACAAATACAAATAGCATAATTCCTGTTATAATACTTTTTTTACTTTGTTTTGCAAACCATAAAACTAAAACAAAAAGTAAAACAGCAGTTAATAATGGTAATGGCTCTGAAAAATTTATCATTGGCATATCTCTCCTCCTATACTTTTAATTTTATAAGTTTTATATATGTAAATCATTAAACTGATAACTTATCTTCTATTAATTTTGCTAGGTTCTTTGCTTTTGTTGTAATATATTGCTTATCCTGTCCTTCTATCATAACCCTTACTAAAGGTTCTGTACCAGAAGGTCTAATAAGTACTCTTCCATTTCCAGAAAATTCTTTTTCTAATTTTTCAATTTCCTTTTTTATTTCTTCATCTTTATCATAATCATATTTTTTGTCATTATCTACTTTTGCATTAATTAAAACTTGAGGATATATTTGGATTATATCACATATTTTAGAAGATGATACATTTTTTTCTAACATTATTTTTATAAACATTAAAGATGTTAAAATACCATCACCTGTTGGATTATAGTCTAACATAATAATATGACCTGATTGTTCTCCACCCAAATTATATCCTTCTTTTAACATTTTTTCAAGTACATATCTATCTCCAACTTTTGTTTGTTCAAAATTTATTCCATTTTTTTCTGTATATTTTTGTAGTCCTAAATTACTCATAACAGTAGCAACTAAAGTATTTTGTTTTAATGTTCCTTTTTCTTTCATGTATTGTGAAATAACAGCTAATAATTTATCACCATCTATTTCATTACCCTTATCATCAACTGCCAAACACCTATCTCCATCACCATCATAAGCAATTCCTAAATTACAATGATTCTCAACGACATATTTTTTTAATACATCTAAATGAGTAGATCCACAATTATCGTTAATATTAACACCATTAGGCGTATTATTTAAAATATAATGCTTAATTCCTAAAGCAGTAAATACCTTAGCAGCTACTACTGATGTTGCTCCATTAGCAGTATCAATTGCTACAACAAAATTATCACGATTCAAATTTTCAAAATCTTCTTCAAAATGTTTACGGAAGAAATAAACATATTCATCTAATAAATCTGTTCTTATCTCTGATACACCGATCTTTTCATTTACTGCTGTTAATTTATCTAATTCTCCTGAATCCATAACTTCTTCTATTTCTTCTTCTAATTCATCTGGTATTTTCATACCTAAATTACTAAAGTATTTTACACCATTAAATTCAAAAGTATTATGAGAAGCAGAAATAACTACACTAGCATCTGCCTTCAATTTTTTTGTTAAATATGCAACTCCAGGTGTTGGTATTACACCTAAAATTTTAACATTAGCTCCATAGCTTAAAAAACCAGCTGTCATAGCACTTTCTATTAATGTGCCTGAAATACGAGTATCCCTTCCTATTAAAATTGTTGGTGCACGATTTGAGTGCTTTGAAAGTACATATGCACCAGCCTTTGCTACACGATATACTAAATTTGGAGATAACTCCGTATTAGCAATTCTTCTAATTCCATCTGTTCCAAAATATTTTCTCATTTTAAGCCTCCACAAAAAATCTTTTAATTAACTTTATTTTCTATTCTATTCCTTGGTGTAAAAACTCTAAAATAATATGGTTGTATATCTTTCAAAATGTCACGAACTAATATAATATCTCCATCTTTTTCTGTTACTTTAATATTTGGAAAAGCTTTCAACATAATTTCATCTGAAAAATATGTATCAATAAATGCCTTTACTTCTGGATAGTAATAAAGAGCTGAATATTCATTAATGTATTCTTCTACACCTTCTATATCTAATTTATAATTATTAACTAAACGAACATAGAACATTTTTAAAGCAAAACTTGTTATAATAAAATTCAACACAAGTAAAATAAATACAATTACTGCACCTTTTCTCAGAGTATATGGATTTATCCTATCCAACAATGCATCTACTCTTGGATGAACATTACGCATTAAATAAATAGCCAAAAATCCCCAAATTATAGAATATAGAACACAAATTCTACCATTAATATTAAAAGGCACATTTGAGTAATCCCACCATCTAATATGATAAATCAGTTCTCCTCCTAAACTAACAGCATATTCCACCAAAGATCCTAAAATAAATCCTCCTGCAAATAATGTGTAATTATTCTTCTGGAATTTTTGTAAGCCTAAAACCATAATGACCGCTCCAACTCCATAAATACTGCAAATAGGTCCATACAAAAAGTTTTTTCTGCTTTCAATAACACCCTCTGTCACTAGACAAAAAATTGTTTCTATAATATACCCAATAAAACTATAAATAATAAAATATCCTACAATTTTAGCTAGTTTCAGTCCTTTTACTTCATCTTCTTCTTCCATTTTTACCTCATTACTTTAATTATTTTACATAAAAGAAAAGCATATCATCAACAATCCAAACATGATCATTTAAAAACTCTTCTACATTTACATTGTCAAAACACTGTAAAAAATAATCTAAAGAAATATTTCCTCTATGTTCCATTTTGTGAGTATAAGACCATATTAAACACATTGAAGCCCAATTTGACGCTGCTCTTTGATTATATGATAACACTCGAATAAAACCATCATCTATATAATATTGAACATCATCTCCATATACATTATATGAATATTTAATTTCTATTCCAGTGTTTTTTTCATAACTATCAACAGCTTCTTTAACTTTCCATGCTATGTCACGATCTGATGTATTAACCAAAAAGTGTTGCCAAGTTAGTACAACATATAAAATTGTATTTAATATGAAAGTAATAGATATTATACTATAAATAAAAATATTTTTAAAGCCCCTATTTTGATCCTTATTTTTTATACTTGCAAACATAAATAGTAAAGAAACTGCAATAGTAGCTCCATAAGCTAGACCCATACGTGGATATAAATCTAAATCTTTAGAAACTATAACCGGTGCCATAGATATGACAATAGATGCTAGTAATATAATTAAATACAAGAAAATATTATATAATTTTTCTTTAATATCCTTCTTTTCCAAAAGAAGAAATATTGCAGTAACACATATAATTCCTAAATGAACAAATGGCAATATTACATCAAGAGAATCTACAACTAGATATTTTAATTGCTTAAAAATATTATCAAATGAAAAAGTTTGTTGCAAATCTTCTGAATGTATTTGTAATCTTGATCCATCAGAAATAAATACACAAGCATATGTAATATTACAAGCCATAACAATTCCATATATTAAGGTAACAATTATCGCTAATTTAAAATAGTCTTTAAATTTTAACGGTTCAACAATAGCATAATATGTAAATAACACTATTGGAAAAATTGCAATCGTTCCTTGATAACAGAAAACTGCAAGCAATAAAAGTAAAAAGACTTTAAGAAACCAAAGTTTACTTTCTTTTTTAGCAATCATTTCCTTACAAGCCATTACACTTAATAAGATTCCTAAACATACAATACATGTTTCTAAAAAGAAAATCGATTCAATATTTAAATAACTAAAAATAAAAAGATATGATATTAACATTAAGAATGCTTTTTTTAATTTACTTAAATTTTCCCATTTATTAGTAAAAATCCCATATAATACAATTACAGCTACTGATAATAATGCTATTCCTAATACAAATGAAAGAACAATATAAACATCAATCGGAATATGTAGAACATCCATCCATATTGCTAGCATTGCAGAAAAAGGTCTAGCACTTTTCATGTATGCTTTCATAGCATAATTACTTAAACCGTTCTGATATTACCTCGTATGTATCATGCGTATAATGTGGTTTTAAAAAAGCCATACACATAATCAATGAAAAAACGAAAATGATACACCACATAATTAATTTCTTACTTTTAATTTGTTTCATATTTTACTTCCTAACATCTATAATATTGTATTCCGAACTGTATTAATTGATATACTCCATATAAATTAACTATGCACAGAGACATAATTGCCACTGTATAAACAGTATATTTTATCTTTTTATAATTTTTCAATAATGACTCTATTAATTTAATTATTAAACAAACAAATGCCCAGCTAAAATAGAAGGAATATAAAATAAGTCCATTCTCA
Organism: uncultured Clostridia bacterium; assembly: GCA_947628735.1. GTDB lineage: Bacteria > Bacillota > Clostridia > TANB77 > CAG-508 > CALXVA01. The sequence continues at coordinate 22,898 of CANRAY010000012.1, forward strand.
TCAACTCCATAATTTAATCCAAATAGTAGGAACACCGATAACAAACACCATATAAACGAAATTTGTGTAAACCTATCTTTACGATTCAAAATGAAGCCTAATATTGCCAAACCTCCTATTACAACACCAGTAATATTTAATTGTGTTGTATTTGCTGATTCAATTTTTTTAGAAGGAACTTCAACATCTAAAATAAAATCACTTAGAGTAAGAATTTTTCTTCCTTTCCAATCTTTAATATCAAAATCTGAAAAATAAACACTGTTATTTAAAAAATTAGAATACATATTTGCTTTTTCTTCTAATGTATACTTTTCTCCTTTTATGAAATCTCGTACTCCACCCATATTATGGAAAATTTGATCCGGGAAGAAAATACTAATTTTAGCAGATATAATAAGTATTGCTAAACATTTTAAAAATGTATAAAAAATATTTTTTATGCTTTTTTTCCAATCTTTTTTTTCTCCTAATAGTGGAAATAAAATTCCATTTGTTAACATTCCTCCTGTAGCCATAATATACAACATATCTTTATCTGGTAAGTTTTTAATTGCAAAATATAGAAAACACACTAAGTAAAATGTAGGTATAATATATTGTTCTATATTTATTAAAAACAACAGTGTAGGATATACTAATGTTAAAATAGTCAAGACAAATGCCTTAGATATTCCTTTTAGTTTCATTAATCTTGATAATAAAGTAAATGAGATTGCTGTTAAAATTCCATGCACAATAGTTAATAAAACTGCATATATATTAGAATTAGGCAATAAATATGATATAGTTTTTGGGATGATAACAAGTGGAATTGAAATCACACCAAATAATGGTTGTTTGACATCATTATTATATTTTGAAACATTCATAAATGCATCATCAGTATTAAATATTGGTCCTGTATCTGTAGTATAAATAATGTCATACATCATTGTGTCACATATATGTTTTGCCAAACTATAAGATAAAGCATCATAATCCCATTCTTTCTCTGGGTTTTCAGCTTCGTATACAATTTTTGAACTATAATTTTCTCCATTAGGTATAACAGAATAAAATACAGTCGTTAAATTATATATTACATTAATAAAAATTGTAAAAATTATAATAAAAATAATTAAATAATTCTTCTCTATTTTATCTAATGATTTAAAATATTTTTTCATATAAAAAATAAATTTATCATAAAAAGCATATAGAAAAATACTTATTGCTGGAATTGCCAATATAGCACATATATTACATTGTTCTATAAATACACGAAATTCATTTTCTCGGCAATTTGTATAAATTGTAACCATTCCCAAAATAATACTAGCAATCAATAAAAATAAATTACAACTTTTAAATACTTTTTTTAAAAATTGAAACTTAAAAGCAATAAACTCTATTGTAAAAAATGATAAAATTGGTAACAGTACATAAGTATATTGTGCAGGAAATTCCTGATCAACCCAAAAAAATGTTAACGCTGCTGTAGAAATTCCAAAGAGAATGTTTAATATATAATATACAATCTTACAATCAATAATCTTTTTCAAATCAACTTCTTTTGTTCCCATAAATTCTCCTATTTTATCTCATTAATTACATCTTATTAGGCATTTTGATTCCTAATAATTTAGCACCACTTTTTAATACAATTCCTACTGCATATGTTAATAATAAACGTGCATCCTGTATTTCTTGTTTTTCTCCAATTATTTTATTTTCATTATAAAAACTGCTAAAAGCTTGTGATAAATCAATTAAGTAACGCGCTATAATATATGGTTCATATTTATCAGCAGATTGCTTAATAATATCGCCAAAATTGTATAAACATTTTAAAACTTTTATAGAAGCTTTATCCTGCAACAATTTTAAATCCACATTTTTTATTTCTGGAACATATCCTGCTTTATTTATTAAACTATTTGTACGAACATATATATATTGTAGATATGGTCCTGTTTCACCATTAAAATTAAGCATTTCATCCCAATCAAAAATTTCATCTTTAATTCTACTATTATACAAATCATTAAATATAACAGCACCAATTCCTATGATTTTAGCCACTTCATCTTTATCTTCTAATTCAGGATTTTTAGTTTCAATAATCTCTTTTACTCTAGAAATAGACTCATTCAATAAATCTTCTAATTTAATAATATTTCCTTCACGAGTAGACATCTTACCTGTTTTTAGCTGTACCATACCAAAAGGAATGTGTACTAAATTTTCTGTATACTTTTCATCTATTCCTAACAATTTTGATACTTCAAAAATTTGTTTAAAATGTAATATTTGTTCATATGATGTAACATAAAGTGCCTTATCAAAATTATATGTTCTTACACGATATAAAATAGCTGCTAAATCACGAGTAGCATATGTAGTAGAACCATTTGTTTTTTCAATTAAACATGGAGGCATTTGTTTATCTTCTAAATCAATAACTCTTGCTCCTTCTGATTCTATTAACTTACCTGATTTTTCCAACAATTCAACTACTTCTTGCATTTTATCTGAATAAAATGCTTCTCCATTTAATGAATCAAATTTAACATCTAATAAATCGTAAATTCTCTGGAATTCTTTCAAACTTAATTCTCTAAACTTTTTCCAAATTTCCACACAGTATGTATCGCCATCTTCTAATTTTTTAAAATTGTCACGACAAGCATCTAAAACACTTTCATCTTCTTTACAAAGATTATTAATACGAACATATATCTTTGTTAGCTCATCAATAGGATTTTCTTCTATGTTATATTCTGTTCCCCATCTTTTATATCCTTCAATTAGTTTTCCAAATTGTGTACCATAATCACCTAAGTGATTAATTCCAATACAATTATATCCTAAGAAAGAATAAATTTTATATAAAGCACTTCCAATAACAGTAGAACGTAAATGTCCTATATGAAATGGTTTAGCTATATTTGGTGAAGAATAATCAATAACAATATTTTTTCCTTCTCCAATATTACTTGAACCAAATTTTTCCTTTTTTTCTGTAACCTCTGTTAAAACAGTTTCTGTTAAAGCTTTGGGATTAACAAAAAAGTTTATATAAGCATTCATTACTTCTACTTTTTCTATTAAAGATTCATCCACATTTATTTGTTCTTTTAATTCCTGAGCTATCACTTGAGGAGCTTTTTTTAGAGTTTTTGCCAATCGGAAACAAGGAAATGAATAATCTCCCATTTCCTCATTTGGTGGCATTTCAATATAACTTTCAATTTCTTTTACTTCTAATTGAGTTACTTTTGCAATTTCTTCTGATATTTTATTTTTAAAGTCTATCATATTTTAATCTCCTAAATTAATTCCTATGTTTCTTGCTGTTTTTACTAAATCATCATCCATTGAAACTTTTCTTAAATTACTCTCAGGTGTATTACCAGAAACAGCTCCAATAGTCTTATTCTCTCCAACTACATCTTCTAGTGGAACATGATCAAGCTTGCCATTTTTGATAACAGTAAGAACATTAAATGTTCCTTCTAAAGCAAGTTCCATTGCTTTTGCACCATATTTAGTCGAAAGTACTCTATCATAAGCAGTTGGTGTTCCACCTCTCTGCATATATCCAAGTACAGTACACCTTGACTCTAATCCTGTAATTTCTTCCAATTGTCTTGCAACTTGCTCTCCAATTCCTCCTAGTTTTGTATTATCAACTCCAGCACCATTATCTCTTACATCTTTAATTGAAACATCTCCATCTTTTGGTTTTGCTCCTTCTGCTACAACAACAATACTAAAACTTTTTCCTCTATTTTTACGATTGATTACTTTCCTTGCAGCACTTTGAATATCATATGGGATTTCTGGAATTAAAGCAACATCTGCACCTCCAGCTATAGCAGATTCCAAAGCAATCCAACCTGCATATCTTCCCATAACCTCTAATACCATAATTCTATGATGAGTTTCTCCAGTTGTATGTAATCTATCAATTGCGTCTGCTGCAACTGAAACAGCTGTATTATATCCAAATGTAATTTCAGTACAAGCAACGTCATTATCAATTGTCTTTGGTACTCCAATTACATTAATACCTTTTAATGATAAATCTCTAGCAGATTTTTGTGTTCCATCTCCACCTAAAGTAAATAAACAATCAATTTCATCCTTTCTTACATTTTCAACACAAATATCTGATAAATCTTTATATACTCTTTCACCATTCTCTTCAACTGGATAATTAAACACATTTGCATTTGTAGAAGAACCTATAATAGATCCTCCTTTTGGTAATATACCAACTGCATTTCCAGTTGAACTAGTTCCTAATTTTACAAAATTATTTTGTAATAATCCTCTATATCCATCTATAAAACCTAAACACTCTATTCCATGATTTTCAGCAGTCTTAATAATTGCTCTAATAACTGCATTAAATCCAGAAACATCTCCACCATTAGCAAGTATTGCTACTCTTCTTATCATATGAACCTCCCATTAAATATTTTCTCAATTGTTACAACTGTTATAAATAGAATATAACAGTCCATCAATATTATACCAATAAATAAAAAAATTACAACATTTCTGTTGTAATTTTTTGACATCATTAAAGTGATAATAACCTTTTTACACTTAATTTTCATATAATTATTCTTTATTCGTAATATGTATGTTCTCAATATCAGTTTTTAATTCTCTTGTTATAATATTTTGAATTTGAGCCACTTCTTCTTTTTTTAATTCCTTTGATTTAATAATTACATTAACACTATCATCATTAATAAAAATAATTAAATCTTCAAATCCTTTCGTTTTTAATAAATTTTCTGTAATCATAATTGCATTTTGTTCTTCACCAATTCTAGTAATTTCTTCCTGTGCAATCTTTTTCTGTGTTTCACTAACAGTAGTTTTATCTAGCATTTCTTGATAGCTTTCAATTCTTTTCGAGTACATCGTTTCTCTTTCTAATCTTGATTTTGTAAAATACTCATCTGTTGTAACTGTAGCATTTGTTTCAACAGAATTAGTTACTTCCTCTATTATATTTTCTTTATTATCAGTATCATCAATTTCTCCTTTTAATGTATCCTTTTCTGTTTCAGTTGGAATTGTACTAACTAAAGTAGCATCTCCAATTCCCGCCATTTCTTCAGAATCAGCCAAGATTCCTGTTTCTATTGCACTCATATAATCTTTTTCTTGATTTTTAAAATTTAAATATCCTGCTGTAATTAACATTAATCCTATCACTGCCACAATTACTTGATTTTTCTTAAAAAACTTCACCGTATTAACTCCTTTCATCTTTCATTTCAAACACTTGAACCTTATGTGTTGCTAAACCCGTCACAGCTTCTACAGCTTGAACAATATTTGTTTTTATTTCAGCGTTTTTAGCTCCTTCAGCAGTAATAATTGCTCCTTCAATTTGTGGTTTTACTGTACTCTGAGTAATCGGTACTTTTTCTCCATTTTCCTCTTTATATACTACTTCTTTATTTGTGTCTGTTTCTGTAATTTTTCTAGTTCCTCCTGATTGGTCTGTTTCCTCTGTATTCTTTTCAGTCAGATCTTCATTATATATTGGTACTATTTGACTTGTTCTTGCATATGTAAGCATAACTTTTACTTTTCCAACTCCTTTAATGCTTTCTAATATTTCTTCTAGCTCTTTAGTAATATTGTCTTTATTTTCATCTATACTTTTATAATTTTCTAAATTTTCTGTAGCCAAACGCTTATTTTTTTCATTGAGAGAATCATTATCTTTTTGAGTATTATTATCATTCCATATGCTATTAATAATGATCACAGTAATAATTAGTATTATTAAAAAAACAACTAAATTTTCTATTTTCCTTTTATTTGTTTGTCCCTCCTTTTTTTGAAAAATACCTTTTAGTTTTTCCTTTAACATACTACCTCTCCTCTCATTTATGTAATAATAATATCTTCTTCTGAAATTTCATAAATTTCACTAAGATATTTTCTTACCTCTGATTTTTCTCTTTCCGTTAAATTACTTTTTGTATCTTCTTCTGCTGTCAGATTATCATTTAAAATATTATTTTCAATGTGAACATTAATTTCATTAACTTTCTCTACTATCATAATTGAATTCTGTTTCTGATTGTCATTTTCATTCTTGTCTAAATACAATGTAATTTTTTCTAATGTATAATTTTCATCATCACTTATTTTTATATTAATTGAATCCACTTTATAGCCTTTACCATTAAGCTTATTTATTACATCATTCTTCAAATTAGCTATATAAACATTTTTAATTGTATTTTGATTTTGTTCCTGTAAATTTTCACTTATTGCTTTTTCATTTACTTCATTAATATACTGATCTAAATCTAATAAATCAGATACTTGGATACTGTTACCAGTAAATTTAGATATTACTGGTGAAATAATGGTAAACAAAATATATACGCCTATAACCATTTTAATGTACTTTTTAGAATTGCCCTCTGGTAATATCATTTCTATAATTGTTCCTATCACTACTGCAACAATAATTGTTTCTGCCCAATGACTGATCCACTCCACTTTACTGCCTCCTCTATCGATACATTAATCCACTATTAGAAATTTTAATTACCAATGTTACTCCAATAACAAACATAACAGAAATACTACATAAAATAGCTAATAAAGTTTTAAAAGTATCTCCCATCTGATCTAATAATTTAATAATCTTACTATCTGCTATCGGCTGACATACTGCTGCTCCTAAATAATAAATTGCCATAAGAGTAGTTAATTTTATAATAGGCGTAATGCAAATTCCTACTATAACCACAACTCCAACAATACCAACTGCATTCTTTAAAATTGAGCTACATCCAATTACTGTATCAACTGCATCTCCCAATATTTTTCCTACAACTGGAATAAAACTTGATACTGCCGCTTTAGTTGTTTTTGCTGTAATTCCATCAACTGTACTACTTAAGCTCCCCTCAACTGATAAAATGCCAACAAATAAAGTCAAAATAACTCCTAAAACCCACACAACACTTGACTTAAAAAACTTTGATAGCTTGTCTATCTGTACTCTATCAGAAACCTTTGAAATAATTCCTAATGAAGTAGAAACTAAAACTAATGGCAAAATAAATATATTTAAAAAATTTCCAATAAGTGTAATGACAAATAATAATATTGGTTGTAAAATTCCCGCAGAAGCAATATTTCCAGTTGTTACAATTAACGTTACAAGAATAGGAATCAAACAGTTCATAAATCCGACTAAACTTTCCACCGAATTTTTTACCATAGTAATGATTTGAGCAAAGTTTGTCATGATTAAAGTAACAATTAAAATAAATTGAACATAATATGTAATTTGAGAAATTGATTGATTTTCTAATCCATCACTAATGCTTTTTAAAATACTATGAATTACAATAATAACAATTATGCTTCCTAAAACAGTAATTGAACTTAAAATTTCTTGTCCAAATAAATTTCCTATGTTCCTTAAAATCTCTTCATTATCTATCTTTCCTGTCAAAGCAGATGTAAATAAATGTGCCATATCCATATCTTGATAAATAGAATTAGTATATTGTTCTGCCTCATCTAAAAAAGATGAAATATTTAAAGAATCCTGTTGCATATCTAAAATATTTTCTATTTCTACTGTTGTATTAGTTGCATAAACCATATTTGGATAAAAGATAATCATCAATTCCATTATTAACAACATAATTAATATTCTCTTCATTTGTACTCCTTTAAGGTAAAACTTGAATTACAGTTTCTAAAAGACTAGCAATAATTGGAATAGACATTGAAATAATAATAACTTTTCCACCCATATCCACTTTGTTTGCAATAGCAGATTCTCCTGCATCTTTGCAAATACTAACTGCAAATTCCGTTAAGAATGCAATTCCTGTAATTTTTAAAAGTAATACTAAAAACTCATTATTAATTGCAGTTTTATTGGATAGATCTGTTAGCAATTGTATAATAGCAGAAATTTTATCTGTTATCATAAAAATAATTAAAGCCCCTGCTATTAGCGAAACATAAATAGCAAATTCTGGTCTATATTGTTTAATTATAATAATTATTATTAATGAAATTAATCCAATTCCAATAATTTTAATAATATCCACTAAAACCATTCCTTATAATCCAAACATTGTTCTAACTGTTGTAAACAAGGTGCTAATTTCTTTAATAACTAATGTTAATACAATAACAAGCCCAGCCAAAGTTGTCATCATAGCTTGATCTTCTCTTCCTGCACGTACAAGTACTTGATGTAAAACTGCTACCAAAATACCAATAGCAGCAATTCGAAATAATAAGCTAATATCCATAAAGTATCATTCCCTTCATATTTTTATATAAAAATAATAAATAAAACCGCTCCAACAATACCTCCTAATGTTTTATAAAGCTTTACATTTTTAGCTTTTTCTATTTCTGCTTGATCTATTTGTGTATCCAAAAAATGGCTGACTAATTCTATTTCACTTATTTGACCATCTACATCTGTTTTCCCTAAAAGTCTTCCGTAACTTTTTTATAATCTCAATATCTTCTTTAAGTAAATTAGTTTCTGTTTCGTTAATCGCCTCTATCCAAGCATCTCCCGCAGACTGTTCCTTCATCTTTTTACTTGCTATGAAAAAAACTTGTCCAATTGAATTTGGAATTTTATCATTAATTTCTTCAAATATATCTGGAACAGCCTCATATGTAAATTTTATTTTCGTTTCGAACATACTAAGTGCATTTTTCATATCCTTCAATTCTTGTACACGATTTGCAAATTTCTTAGACATTACAATTCCTATATAAATGCTAAGTACAAATATTCCAAACAAAATAATTAATTTTACAAAGACCATTATCCATCACCTTTTATTTTTTATAAATCAAACTAATTTCTCTATTCTCTTGAATGAGAAGGATTCTTTCTATAACACCAAGTGCATATAAATCTTTCAAAATAGGATTCAAAATAACATCTTCCAATTTTTCTCCATGAGCCGTAAAAATTCCATTAACACCTGAACAAATAGCATATTGAATTGCCTCCACATCTTCCTTTGTTCCAATTTCATCCGCCACTATTATTTTAGGATTCATAGAACGAATTAACATTTTCATTCCTAATGCTTTTGGAACATTATCTAAAATATCAGTTCTTTTTCCCACATTATTTTGCGGAATTCCTTTATACATTGCCGCAATTTCTCCTCTTTCATCTACCACTCCAATATTCATTCCAGATAGTCCATAACTTAAAATTCCATCACTCAACTGTCTTACTAAATCTCTTAAAAGTGTAGTCTTACCTCTTCCTGGAGGAGATAATAAAATTGTATTATATGTACTTTTTTTATTGGTATCTATCACATATGGTAATAACTTATCACTACAGCCTAAAATTTCTCTTGCAATACGAAAATTCAAACTATATATGTGTGAAATATTTGATACTTTTCCTTCTTTAATAACAGCATTTCCAGTAATTCCAACTCTATGTCCTCCTTTAATAGTAATGTACCCATTACAAATTTGATTTTGATACGTATAAATTGAATTATCACAAATACGTTGCAAAATTTCTAAAATAGCTTCTGTATTTGGACTATATTTAATATCTACTTCCTCTTGTCCTATTTTCAAAAAAATAGTTTGTTGATTTCGAATACGTATTTCTTCTAATTTTTTTAAAGGATAAACTTGTAATTTCTGTCTAATTGCTATTGGAAAATATGATAAAATTTCTTCCATTTAATGATACCTTTCAGCATATGTAAAATAACCTTGTACAATATTTAAAGACATAAAAAATACAGCACATATTAATATATATGCTGTATTTATATTTTTAGAACTAAAATTTTTATTCTTCATCCCAGTTATGGTATACATTCATAACATCATCTAAATCTTCTAGATTATCTATTAATCTTTGCATTTTTTCTGCTGATTTCTCATCTAAGGTGATATATGTTGATGGAACCATTTGAACAGAAGCCTCTAAAAATTCAATGCCTTTTCCTTCTAATGCTTCACGAACTGTTCCAAAATCTTCTGGTGATGTTGTTATTTCATAACATTCATCTGTTGCTTCAAAATCTTCTGCACCATTTTCTAATGCTAACATCATCATATCATCTTCTGATAAATCTGTAGTCGTTCTATCTATAACAATAACACCTTTCTTTGAAAATAAATAAGATACACATCCTGTTGTTCCTAAATTTCCACCTGCTCTATCAAAAGCATGTCTTACATCAGCAGCAGTTCTATTTTTATTATCTGTACTTGTTTCTACAATTACTGCTACCCCGTTTGTTCCATAACCTTCGTAAACAATTTCTTCATAATTTTCACTATTTCCAGCTCCAGCAGCCTTTTTTATAGCATTGTTAATTGTGTCATTTGGCATATTAGCTGCCTTACACTTTGCAATTACATCTTTTAACTTAGAATTACCAGCCGGGTCAGGTCCACCTGCTTTTACTGCGATTAATAATTCTCTTCCTAATTTTGTAAATATTTTTCCTCTTGCTGCGTCTGCTTTACCTTTTTTGGCTTGAATATTATGCCATTTTGAATGTCCTGACATGACTAATTCCTCCTTTATATTTTTACTGTCTTATATAATAACATATTTTTTTCCGTTTGTGTAGCCTTTTCCTATTTTTAGCATTACTTTTTATTCAATTGTAACAAGTTCATATTCCCTAGAACCTAATCCTATTTCTTCTGCATAAGGAAGAATATGTCTTCCATTTTGTCTTTCTACTCTTTTTATAAAGTGATCTCTACCTTCATCTTCTGAATTCCAAATAAGATCTATACATGCTTGATCTACTGCCACAGGATCTGTTGATACTAAAATTCCAATATCTTTCATACAAGGAGCTTCTGGATTTGAATCACAATCACAATCTACTGATAAATTATTCATAACATCAATATATAAAATATTTCCATGCATATAATCAACCACTGATTTAGCAGCTTCCGCCATAGACTCCAAGAAATCATCTTGTTTTGGTAAATTGCTCCATAATTTTTCAGCATCACGAGTTGCACCTGCTGTATGAATATATGTTTTTCCAGCTGTTGAAGCAATTCCAATAGATTGATTCTTAATAACTCCTCCGAATCCTCCCATTGCATGTCCTTTAAAGTGTGCTAAATTTAAAATAGAATCATAATTTTTTAAATGATTTCCTACAACATTTACATCTAAATGTTTTCCATTAACAGGAATTTCAAAATCTCCATCAGCATCCATAATATCTACATCTGCAATATCTGTAAATCCATGATCTTTTACTGTTTGCAAATGATCTTTTAAATTCATTCTTTTTCCAGCATATGCTGTGCAACATTCTACAATAGTTCCATTTAATTTATGAACTAAATTTTTAATTAATTCTGGTTTTAAATAATTATGTCCTCCTGGTTCTCCAGTAGAAATTTTTATGCCAACTTTGCCTTTTAATTCTACTCCTAATGCCTCATATATCTTTACTAAACTTTCTGGTGTAATTTCCTTAGTAAAATAAACTTTTGCTTTTTCCATACTTTAATCCTCCTTTTCGAATAATATTAAAGTTCTCTCTTTTCCTTCTTCTTTTAGAGATTCTGGATTATTCAAAATTTTCTCTATCTTTTGATCATTATCAAAAATAGGTTCACAACCATCTGAATAAGCACAAATATATTGTGCCTTATCTAAATCAACTTCATAAACATCTATATAATATTCAGCTTCTTTTTCACCTGATAATGCACCAAAAGATACATCTTTTCCTCTATACTTTTGATCTGGATTATTACGATAATCTCTTCTTACCATAATTCTATCTTCTGGATTATTCCAATCAAATTTGTGATGTTTTATATAAATGTCATTTAAATAATCTTCAAATTGTTTATGATTATTTTTAGTAGTGAAAAGTATTTTTCTTTCTTTGCTAAACACTGTAATATGGCAATCTCCTATAGAAAAGCAATACAATTTATTACCTACTATAATTCCACCTACTGCTTCACAACAATATAAATCATCTTTCAAATAATTAATTTTTCTACCTTTATTAATCTCTAAAATATCATGATTTACTTTTTTGATAACTTTTGAAACAATTTCTGTTGTAATTTCCTCAGCTTTAAATTTTGAAAGATACATTACAAAATTTTCTGCACAAATTTTAGCAGCTTCGTATGCACCACTAGGTTTAGGATATTTTTCAATCCATTCCTCTACTTCTTGCTTAGTTTCTGGATATGGTACAGCTTGCTCATCAACACTATCCCTTGTAACTCCATCTGCCACACAAAAAATATTATTTTCTACTTTAAAATAATCTTCAGCCACTGGTTTCTTATGGTATTTCAAAAAAATCTTGTTGTCATACATATGAGCAAATTTACAGCTAAACATAATAATTAATACTCCTCATTATACTTTCCAACTTCATGATACATTTTTGCATCAGGTCTTGCTAAATTTTCTCTTATTTCCTTTGGCAAAAATGTTCTTATATCTGCTACTATTTTACAATAGTTTACAGCCTCTTCATAATCTTCTTCTAATATCTTATTAATAATCATAGTTTGACATTTTTGTGCTGCTGGAACTTTTAATGTAACACTTAATTTATAAAACCACTGCATGTCTTTTAAGACTTGTACACGTTCTTCATCTGTCATAAGTGTAGAATCTATAAATTTATATAACATATATGACATATTTTTTGCATATGTATAACGATAAAAACGTATATAACCATTTGCTTTAAAACTCTCATAAATTGCTCTATAAGCTCTATTTATTTTATCAAAATAATCTCTTGAACAATGAAATGAAACAGACTGTGTGCTATTATTAGTACTTCTTTGTCTATAATAATACATTGGGGTACTAATATAATATACATTTTCTGCTTTCATAAAACACGAATTTGTAAAATAAGCATCTTCTGCTGGTACACCCTCTAAAAATTGTATATTATTTTTTTCTACAAAATCCCTTCTAAAAATCTTATTCCATACTGCAGAATTTAATATAAAAAATGATTTATCATAATCTGTAATACTTAATTTAAAATCTTGATATTTTTCTTGATCAAAAATTGGATGTTCCCACTTATTGCCATCATAATCCATATTAACATAATTTCCAATAATGAAATCTGCATTTTTTTGTTCTATAGCATTATACATAATTTCACATGCATTTTCTACATATAAGTCATCACTATCAATAAACATCAAATATTTACCTGTCGCTTTTTTCATTCCTTCATTTCTAGCAGTTCCTGCTACTTCATGATTTTTATTCATCTTTATACTAACAAAGTTTTTATATTTATTAGTATATTCATCCATAATTTCTGTACTTTTGTCTGTTGAGCAATCATCCACCATAATTACTTCTATATCATCAAGTTTCATTGTTTGGTGAACAATAGATTCTAATGAATCTCTTAAATATGTTTCAGAATTGTATACAGGAACAATTACTGTTATTTTATACATTTCCTATTTTCCTCCTATAATAGTACATATTATATTCTATTTTACCATTATAGTCAATTTTTAACTAATTAATTTTTTCTTAATTATAAAAAGATAATGGTCTAAATTAACCATTATCTTTCTATTTCTTTATTATGATAAAAAGTTTTATTTATATCTTGTTCTATCTCTTTTTATTTTATTATTAACTATTCTAATTCTAACAAATAGTATAACTCCTATAGCAACAACTACTCCTAAAATAACTAATAAGATTGTACTAATAGGATTTCCAGCTTGTGGGATTGGATCCTCACTAACATTACTTCCACTACCATTTCCATCCGGTTTAATTGGATCATCTGGTTTTGTTGGATCGTTTGGCTTACTTGGATCATTTGGTTTGCTTGGGTCATCTGGATTTGTTGGATCGTCTGGTTTGCTTGGATCATCTGGATTTGTTGGGTCATCTGGTTTACTTGGATCGTCAGGATTTGTTGGATCATCTGGTTTGCTTGGATTATCTGGATTTGTTGGATCGTCTGGTTTGCTTGGATCGTCAGGATCTGTTGGATCATCTGGTTTACTTGGATCATCAGGATCTGCTGGATCGTCTGGCTTTGTTGGATCATCTGAAGTTTTTTCTATTGTAATATATGTTTCTACATCTGGAGCTGTTCCAGAAGTTCCATTTGCTAGATCTATTTCTCTAACAGCAATTTTCACATTTTCAGCTTCTTCAGTTTTTACTTTAAAAGTAAAAGTACATAAATCTTCTCCTGTAAGAGGTGAATAATCACTATTTCTATCTGCCACTAACATTCCAGTTGCATCATTATAATCTGGTGTTACCCACTTTCCTATTCCAGCACAACTTACATATTCCAAATTTGTTTTGTCATATTCTAATGAAGCACCATATGCAATAATTCCTTTATCAGCATCTATAGAAGATAATCTCAAAGTTACAACAACTTCATCTCCTTTATGATATACTGATTTATCTGGTGTTAATGTACAAGTAGCAGAATTGATTTTTGCAAATACATTAACAGATAAAGCACTAACAATAAAAATTATCATACAAAATAACGTTAATATTTTTCTTCTCATAATTTCTTCTTTTAACTCCTCATTTCATTAATTATAACATCATCTATTAATCAAGTTCTGCGAACAAATCAGAAATTTTCTTAATTAGATATAATTTAATTCTAGAAATATCTCCTACGCCTACTTTTGTAGGAACACTACTATCTGTTTCGGCAGCTTCTAGATACGCTCCATATAATAGTTCTTTTTTAATATAATGTAGTTTTGCTTTTGCTAAATCATTAATTTTAACTGCTCCATCACCATCAATATCTCCACATACAACTAATGTCCATGATTTATTACCAACAGAAACCGTATCACCAGTTTTCATATTTCTAGGATTTTCATCATCATTATTTATTAATTGTGATTTTTCAGTAGTTATCTTAGTTTGATCATCAGTTACTTCTACTGTTTCATGATATTTTGCAGTTTTTGAACTTTCAATATTATCATCTAATTCTTCTAATGTTGTACCTACAGGAACTGTTAAATAGTTATCATTTACTGTATAATGTTTTTCTTCGCTTCCTTCTTTTAAGTTAAGTGTATCATTTATTACTGGTGCAACATTTACAGTAGCTGTAATATCACTTGCTGTAGCTATTGCATGTTCACCTAATTGACCTGTTCCTGCCTCTAAATCTGTTAAAAGAATTGTATCAGTTTCTATATTTTCTGTATCTTTTATTTTAAATGTTGCTGTAAATACTTCACCTGGTGATGTAGTAAGAGGTTTATCTTCATTATTTTTTAATGTAGAAACAAATTTAATTGTTCCTGATGTTTCCTCGTTAGTAGAAACATCCCATTTATTATCACTTTTTACATCTGGTGTAGCACCTTCAACACCCTTAAATTCTAATTTTGATGAATCATAACAAAGTGTTCCACCAATTACATTAATTCCACTAGTAATATTGTTATAGTTTACAACAGAAAAAGTTACATCAAATTCATCTTGTGGATTTAAGTTTTTAGCTTGTGCTCTAATTGTTGGGCCTTTTTGTTCTACTTCTTCTATAAATTTCTTATAAATATTTGATGTCATTGTGAATGTAGATTCTGCTACGATAGGTTGTGCAACAGTACTAATTTGAGCCACTTTATCAGCATCTTGTACAGATTTTTTTACAAAAGATACTTTTACAATATTAGAATCTTTAAGTTTTTCATCACTATAATTTAAAGTAAGTGTATATTCATTAGTAGCTCCATTCAAATCAACAACATTTTCTCCAACTACAATTGAATCAATCACATAACCTTCATCAGCTTTTACTTTAAATGTTTCTGTTATACCATTTTTTAAAGTTGTAACTGTATTTACTTTTTCATCTCCACTACCCATTGTAACTTTTCCACCTTCAGTAGCTTCAACTATAATTGTTTTATCTGTATTAGCATTTTCTTCTGGAGTTGATTCTACTGCTGCAATTGTAAATGGACTGAAAGAAGGTATTTCTAATAATAAACCTAATTCTGTAACTGTACATTTAATCTCTTCAACTGATTCTATATTTCCTTGATCATCTTTTTTGTAGTGATATGCTTTAAAAGTAACTCCTGCACTATCTGGTCCATATCCTGCAGGGAAACCAAGCATAACTCTCATTGTTTGATTATTCCACTTTCCGCTTAACAATTCTTGTGATTGCTTTTTACATAAAGTTAAACTAATATTGTATGTTTGTGTTGATTCAACTTTACGTGTATGATCTAATGAAGTCTCTTCATCAGCCAAATATTTATCTAATTCATCTAACATATCTTTTTCTTGTGCAGGTGTTGTTGTTTCTGTTACAAGAGTTAATCTATGTTTCAAAATATCTGCCATTTCTTTCATTTCTTCTTCAGTCATATCATCCATATTTAATTTTGTAACATCTACATCATCCATTAAAACTGGTTTACCATATACATTTAAATCAATACCTTGTGATTTAAATGCATATAAGCTACAACCATGTGTACAGAAATATGATGTACCTACAGGTCTCTTATGACTTCTAGAACCCATAAGTCCTGTTAGTTCTATTGTGTAAAATACACTATCATCTGCAAACATCTCACTTGGAGTAAAATCAAATGTAACTGTACTTTGTCCGTTAAAATTAAAGTTTTCTACTTTATAATGTCCTGAATCTATTGTTGTATAAGTGTCAGTAACACGATCATAAGTACAAACTTCAACTCCTATTTTTGTTTCTGGATCTTCATCTTCTATTAAAATATCATCATACTCTATTGAAACATGATGAGTTGTTCCTATCATTTGAGAACTTCCAACACTTGGTGTTGCACTTTTTACATAAGGAGGTGCTATATAATCTCCTAATGGATTATAAATAATATCTGTCTCACATAATATAGAAGCATCAGATCCTTTATATGTAGTTTGTTTAACAATATCTTGAACTCCAGCATCTTTGTTGTATGGAGCATATGCAATATCTGTTATTGCTACTTGAAAATATGTTATATGAATCATTGGTAAATATAAAGCTTCAGCCGTATCTGTAAAATCATAAATATCTGGACGTGGATAAGCCCAACCAGAACTACGTGTAGTTCCATCTAAATATTCTTGAGTTTGATTTACTATAATATAATATCCATTTTTAGCAGCCTCTTCACAACCCATTCCTTTATAACTAATTTTATATACTGGTGTCTTAATTTGGTCATGTTCATCCCAACTTGAAGGGTCAAGTTCTACTTTTAAATCACCTTTATCATAAACAACATCAAATCTATCACTTACAGTTTCAAGTGGTGGATATGAAAATTCAAAGTTAGATTCTGAAATAATACCAGTAGGAATGTGTTTAGACATCTTATCATAACCTACTAATAAATATTTTTCACTAAATGTTTCTACTCCATTTTCTTCTTCATCTGTATTATCAAATGTAGCATCAACTGCATACCATTTTCCATCATCTAATTGAACATAATTCCACATATGTTCTTCATTTCTATTATTTGTTTCTTTATAGATACCTGTTACTAATACACAAGGTATTCCTAATCTATCTAATACAGCTTTAAATCCTCTTGCATATCCTGCACAAACAGCTTCTTCTGGTCCACCAAATATACCATAAATTGTTCTTACACTCCAAGGGGCTTTTTTTGCTTTATAATCAAGTGTATATTTAGCTGATTTAATAACTTCTTCATGAACAATTGCTATTTTCTGTTCAGTTTCATTTTGTCCTACTTTTACTTTTACAGCATTTGCCTTTGCAACAATTTCATTAATTTTATTATCAATTGTTGTATATGCTGTTTTAATTTTATCTTTATCTATTGAGCCATCTGACTTTAAAAAATCTTTGTTTATATAGTTATCACTTCTACCTGTTCCTATATAAAGATGTTTTACTTTATCTTTTAAAACAACTCTCATTGAGAAGTAATCCCAATCAATAAAAAATATACCTGCATGATCAGACATAAATGCATCTCTTGCAGCTCCCATTGAATTTAATAAATCTTGCTTACCTTGTGTATATTCCTCTAATTTTTGAGCTAAATTAGAAATTTCTGTAATTTCTACAGATTTCTTTCCAAAATCTTCTTGATCTACTAAGGCCTCAAAATCTTCACTAATAAACATTTTTTCCATTGCATCATAAAATACTTTTGCATCAGCAGTTAACTGATTATAAAAATACTTTGTTGCATTTGTTGTTTTTGTTTCCTCTAAAGCACTATTAGCTGCATAAGTCACAAAAAAATTGCCGAAATTTATCCAGCTAAACTGTGTTAAAACAAATATTGTAATTAAAAGTGTAGTAATAATTTTTTTAAGTCTCATACAAAAAACTCCCCTTTCATTAAACAAAAATTTTTAATATTTTTAATACTTTTAATTATTTAAAATTACGACATAACAATCATACCATAAAATACCAAAAAAGTCAATATATAGCGTATCTTCGTCTTTTTTGAAAATTATTCTCAAAAAAGCTCATATTTTACTTCGCACTAAGTAAATTTTGATTATTACACGTTATTTACAATATTTCAATTTTGTTACATTATAATTACATATATGACAATAAAAATCCCCCGGCTTAGCCGGGGGTATTTTACTTATAACGCCTAAAAGGCTATGTTATAAGCAGAGCCTCAAG
>CANRAY010000013.1 GCA_947628735.1 uncultured Clostridia bacterium
ATATGGTGCAAGATATATATTGAAAAAGCAAAACTGTTTTTTCAAAGTAGAAATATCAGTATCACATTCTAGGAGGTGAAAAATATGGCAAACTCAAACAGCAATCAAAAAGTTGTTCCAGAAGCAAGAGAAGCTCTAGACAAATTCAAATATGAAGTAGCTAGCGAAGTTGGTGTTAACTTAAAACAAGGTTATAACGGAGATTTATCTTCAAAAGACGCTGGTAGAATAGGTGGACAAATGGTTAGAAAAATGATTCAACAAGCAGAAAACAACATGAAATAGTTTTACCCCACTAAAATAATAATTTGCGTATATAAATTATATGTTTATATTATTATGAACATATCTTTTGTAAAGCGTAAAAAAGAACTCTATTTAGGTATACATATTTAAATAGAGTTCTTTTTTTATATTATTTTTATGGTTCTATCTTTTCTCCCTTCTTTGCTACTACAACAAAGTTTGTTCCTTCCTCTGAACAAGTAGAAAGAGTCATTAATTGATCCTTATATTTTGCTGTTTTCCCTGTATCATACAAAGCTCTTTTATTTACATTTTCAATATATTTATTATATTCTTTTTCATTATTGAAATTAACATATTTATCATAATAAAAAGCATTTTCTTCATCTTCATTATTCTCTATCCAAAATGCTGCAATTACATCATAATAACTGTCTTCCTTTTCAGTTGTAAAACGAATTGTAGAATGTGTTTGATAAAAACTTTCATCACTATATTTTTTCAAATCTTCAAACATACTACTATCTACTGTATTGTCTTTACCATATATTAAAAGATTCATAGATGGAATATCCCAATCATACGCCTTATCTAAAAATATAGAACCTTGCTGATTACTTTGCTTTTTATAATTACGATTCATATAAAATTCATTGTCTTTACTTTGCATAACTGGATAACTAATTTTAGTATCTCCTATTTCTAGCCAACCTACTATATCAGAATTTTCTCTCTGAAGTTCTTTTAACTGTAGCATTCTTTCTGTTTTTCCTGTTCTTTTGACTTCCTTTTCTCCAATTTCTATTTTACTTAATAATTGACTTACTTCTATTTGATCTCCAAAAATACTCCAATAATAAGAAAAGAAATAAACAGCTAAAATAACTAGAATGATTATAGAAATAACACTTATGATTTTAATTCTTTGTCTTTTTTCTTCATTCTTAATTTTAGCTTCTAGATTTTGAGGTTTAGTTTTTTTAATTTTATATACTTCTTGTTCTTGCTTAGCATCTTTAGTTTCTTTTACTTCATCTTTTTTTACTTCACTATTAGCATTTTTTGCTTTTCCTTTTCTTTTGTCAGATTGATGATGCTTACCTTTTCCCATATTTTTCACCTCTATTACTAAAATACACTATATCAAAAAAAGTAATTTTTAGCAAGTTTATTTTTTATGTTAATTTGATTTTCTAGCTACAACAGCAAATCTACCATTTTCTGTGTGATAAGCACATGTTGAAAGAGTCATTAATTGATCTCCATATTTAGCTGTTTTATCAGTATTATACAATGCATTTTCCTTTGCATTATTTACAAATCTATCATATTCATCTTGATTTTCAGGATTAACAAAAAAATAATAACGAAATACATCTGTTTCATCTTTATAATACAATCTTGAACGAAAAGCTGAAATCACTTCATATTCAGCATCTTCATCTACTGTAGTAAAACGAATAGTAGGATGCATTTGGTAAAATTCCTCATCTTCATATTTTAATAAATCAGCAAACATACTACCATCTAAAGTATTGTTATGACCAAATATTAAAAAATTATTAGGAGTAATATCCCAATTATATTTTTCTTCTAAATAAATAGAACCCTGCTTATTTTCTTCACCTCTATAATTATGATTTAAATAAAATTGATCCTTTTCTTCACTTGCTTGCATTACAGGATAATTAATATTAGTATCCTCTATTTCTAGCCATCCAACAACTTCTGGATATTCTTTTTTTAGTTCACGAACTTTTAACATTCTTTCTGTTACCTTTGGTTTCTTTGTTTGCACATCATCTTCTTTATTTGCTTCTTCCACAACTACTTCATTTATTTCAATAGAGTCTAATAAATGTTCCATTTCCTGCTTATCTTTAAAGATTACTCCAAAATAATATCCTAAATAACCTGCACACCCTAAAAAAATTCCCAATAATAAAACTAACATAATAGTTTTAAATTGATGTTTACTTTCAAATTTTTTTTGTTTCATACCTTTCTCCTTCTATGTAGCAAAGAAAAACATAGTAAATGATTCATTCGATTACTATGTTTTTCTTTTACAATTATTTATTTTTCTTTAATTCTACTAAACCAATAAGTGCTACAATTGCCATTGCTGTTGCAATAACAACTTCTGTATTTTCTAATCCGTTTTTATCACTTTTGTCTAATTCCTTTTCAGGTTCTTTTACTTCTTCCTTTGGAGTATCTTTATATACTGCTACTAAAAGGATATCTTCATTGATTGGTGTATTTTCAGAAAATACTTTTCCATTAGCTGATTCTAATCTAAATTCAACAAAAGTTTTTCCTTCTACTCCATCTTTTATTTCTGTTAAGTCTAAGCTTGATAATTTATCACCTTTATTAACTGCAAATTGTGTTGTTTCTCCATCATATTCAATTGTTATAATTGCACTTTCTATACTTTCATCAGGTGAAATTTCAATTTCTTTTTCACTTTCATTACTTGCATATAATATTTGATTATTTTCATCTGCTACAAAGATTTGATTTCCATTAGATAATAACTTATACTCAGAATCTTCTGTATTTTCTACTGTAAATTTTTCAAGATTATCATTTTGTGCAATCCAGAAAACATTTTCTGATTCGCTTGATGCTAAAGTACCATTCATAATAACAACAGGATCACGTTGTGCTGATTCGCCTCTTGAAATTTCAATACCTACATTATCGTCTTCACCATTTCTTCCTAGTGTAACATCAACAATTTCAAGATTTCCTCCATTAACTAAAGCTCCTCCATATTTATTATTTGTAAGAGTAACTCCATCTAAAATAACATAACCTGTGTCAAATGCTTGAACACCATATTTCTTACTATTTTTTAAAGTAAGATTCTTTAAAGTAACATTTCCTCCTGTTGAAACTGTAATTAAGCTTTGATTTCCTTGTGTACCAGAAGCCCATGTATCATCAGCACTAATTGAATGACCATTACCATCAATAGTAATAATTTTATCTGTTATTGTAATTGGACTTGTAAGTACAATGTCTTTTGTTAATTTGACTACATCTCCTGTTACAGCACTCTCTACTGTACTTCTAAATGTATCCTCGTCTGATACTGTATAATCTGTAGCTTTACAAATACTTGGAACAAGTAAAAGTGCAGTCACAATAATTAGAAAAAATACGATTTTCTTTAATTCTCGCATTATTTCACCGCCCTTCACAAAATTTAATATTGTTAATTTTTCGTAATATTAACAATATTATTTTGCCAAGTATTTTTTGTTTTATTCTACAATTAAATTCCTTTTTTTGCCTTTTATTTAAAATATTTACTAATTTGTTCTAATTCATTAAAATCAACTTGTCTTAAAACTTCATATACAACAATAGCTACAGAATTTGATAAATTTAAAGAACGTAAATGTTCTCTCATAGGAATACGAATAGTATTTTCAATATATTTTTGTAATAGATCTTCTGGAAGTCCTTTTGTTTCCTTTCCAAACAATAAAAATACTTCATCCATTTTAGAATAATCAACATCTGAATAACAATGTTGTCCTTTTGTTGTTGCATAATACATATGATGTTCTTCCGGTTTATATTTTTCTAAAAATTTTTCTAAAGAATCATGTTCTTCAATTTCCAGCTTGTCCCAATAATCAAGACCTGCTCTTTTTAAATATTTATCACTAATATCAAATCCTAATGGTTTTACTAAATGTAATTTAGCACCAATAGCAGCACATGTTCTTGCAATATTTCCAGTATTTTGTGGTATTTCTGGTTCTACCATAACGATATTAATTTTCATTTTGTCATCCTCGTTTTCTTCTATATTTTTTTAATTTTAATTCCTAATACTCCATACATTTCCTCTTCTTCTTTTGAATAAATATTATAAATTGTTCTCATATGTTCTTCAATTTCTTGTTGACTATCCATGCATTTTTCAAATAATGTTTTAAAATTTTTTTCAGGATATAAGTCTAATATTTCTACCACTATTTTTTCTTGTAAATCAGGCAATTTTGAAAATTCTATTTTATCACCAATTTTTAATTTTTTTCTCTTTTCATCATATAATCTGTATTCTACTGTTTTACTTCCATCTTTTATTGCTTGAAAAGGTTTTTCCAATAACTTCATTTGATATACCATAAATATCAACTCCTATATCTATATTACATTAAAATAAAAGACATCGTAATAAAAATTACCATGCCTTTTTATTATAATTAACTTATTATTTCAATTATGCTTCTGGCTCTACAATACCAAAATTTTTATTGTCTTTTAAACGATAAATAATATTTGTTTTTCCTGTATCGATATCAATAAATGCTAAGAAACGATTTTGAGGTTGTTCTTGTAATTTTAATTTTGCATCTTCTGGAGTCATTGGTTTTATATCATAATATAGAACCTTGACAATTTCATCAGATACTTCTGCTTCGTCATTTTGAACCATTTCTTTTACACGAATAGATTCTGTCATATTTTGTTTATCCTTTTTAGTTTTCATTTTTCTTACTTGACCTTCTAATATATCAATATCTTTATCAATAGAAGCATATAAGTCTTTATGTGCTGTTACAGCTCTAAAATCTGTTGAATCTACTTTTAAGCTCATTTCTGCAACTTGATTGCTTCCCTCTGTTTTAATTGTTACATTTACATCTAAGTCGTCTCCAAAATATTTTACTAATCTTTCTGATTTTTTATCAATGTAATCTTTGATTGCTTCTGTAGCCACTAAATCTTTGCTTGTTATTTTAATATTCATAACAATCTCTCCTTCCAATTTTTTGTTCTTACGTTTAGTGTATTCCTATTATATATGTTTATCAGATTTTTTTCAAGTGCCTAATAAAAAATGCATCAAATTTACAAAATTATTCTTGACAATTTATTTTAGTAAATGTACAATGAAGTTGACAAAAGTTTAAACTTTTTGTATAATATATTGAACGCTTACATATAATTTGATTATAAATATCTTATGATATTTTAATAAAAAGGCTCTGTTAATCCGTTTTAACGGCTACGATTTATTCGCGGTCTAGGATTAATGGAGCTTTACTTTTTAGTTGCTTTTTTGCTCCCCCTTTTTGTTAATGTTTCATCATAGTGTGAATATGATGAAATAAAATTCCAATGTCTATATGAATGTTTCCAATAATTAGTTTGATCTCCATTTATTCCTGTAGTAATTCCAATATTAAATCCACTTTTTATTTCTCTAATATTTTTATTAATAACTTTATATAACTTTTCCTTTGCTTTGGTTCTTTTCGATTTTTTTCCTGTTATCTCATCTTTTAATTTATCAAAATCATTTAATTTAAAATTTATTGAACCTAACACTATATCCATACATTGTTGAATCACATGTTTTTTAGAATCTATTTCTACTATTTCTATTATTTCAGTATTATTTTGTCTTAGTTCATTGTTGTACCTAAACAAACTCTTCTTTAATATATTTTTTTGTTCTTCAGAGCAAGGTAAATCATCTAAATAAAAAGAAAAATTAACTTTATTTTTATATGGATTGTTATTGCTAAATCTTAAGCCAAAAGAGTCCTTTAAAAAATAATAATACAATATAGTATATTCATTATCAGTTTGTTCTTTTGTTAATCCATCAGAAACAAAAGCATTTTGTGCAAACATTATTCTTACTTTTATTTTTCCATTTCTTATAAATTCAAAAAATAATTTTATCATTTCTATATATTTATCTAAATAATTGTCTGTAACTTTAGTCCATTTTATTTCTCCATGTAGATTCAATTCTTCTTTTTTACTATTCAATTTGTTTTCAATAGTATTTATATCTGATAAATTGATTAATGCACCGACCATAAAAATTGCTATAAAATTTTCCATTACTAACAGATTCATCAGCATAAATTCTATATGTTATTTCATTCATCTACATCATTTCCTTTTGTATATAAATTATTGTGCTTCATTATAGCATATATTAGGACAATAAGTTAACAATTATGGAAAAAATACCTCAAATATAACACCAAAGTAGTTATTTTTATTCAAACTCTTGTCAAAACTAAAATCCTATGATATAATATGATGCGTTATATTTACGAGCATAAAGGGAGGTGCTAAGAATGCCAAACATTAAATCAGCTATTAAACGTGTTAATGTTATCGAAAAGAAAACATTAAGAAATAATATGATTAAATCTGAATATAAAACAGCTATAAAAAGATTTGAAGAAGCTCTAGCAAATAATAATGTTGAAGAAGCTACAAAATTATTCTCAACAGCTACAAGAAAAATCGATCAAGCTTGTACAAAAGGTGTTATCGTAAAAAACACTGCAGCTAGAAAAAAATCAAATTTAGCAAAAAAATTAAATGCTGCAAATGCATAAAGTAAAATAGAAAATTGTGCACAGTTTTTTATTAACTTTTAAAAGACAGATCTAACATGGTCTGTCTTTTTTTATTCTAATTTATTTTCAATCTAATCCCTACCAAAAATTAACTTTGTTTTTGCTTTAATTTTATGTTAACATATACTTATAACCTTGATGAAAGAGAGGTATTCTAATGAAAAACATACAAGTAAGATGTGATTTTAAAAAAATCATAAAGGAAATCAAAGAATTTGATACTTCTATTCTAAAATTAATGAATCGTGGAATTCGTTTTAGTTTTATTTTTTGTTTAATTGCAACATTTATTTTAGCTACATATAGATCTGTACATACTCCAATTCTATTTTCTATTGGTATTTCACTATTTCAAACAAGCTTATTTTTCTTTGTAGCATTTATTGCCTTTGGCATTATTTTTAATAATATGAAACATGCTCTTAATCGATAAAAAATACACCTCAAATGTTAGATTTTTTGTCTAACATTTGAGGTGTACTTCATGAATTTCTATAGCTTTTTTATTTATATCCTATTTTTTTAATTCTTCTAAGAACATTTTATTTAACATTTGTGGGTTTGCTTTTCCCTTTGTTTCTTTCATTGCTTGTCCAACTAAAAATCCTAAAGCTCTATCTTTACCAGCTTTATAATCAGCAATTGATTGAGGATTATTTTCTAAAATTTTCATAACAACCTTTTTAATTGCTCCTTCATCAGAAATTTGAATCCAACCTTTTTCTTTTATAATTTCTTCTGGATCTTTTGGATTCTCAAATAATTCTTCTACTACTTTTTTAGCAATAGCTGAACTAATAGTTCCTTTATCTATTAATTCCACAACTTTTGCAAGATCTTTTCCTGTAAAAGGAATATTTTCTGGTTCCATTTCTTTTTCATTTAAAATTCTAGAAATATCAGATAATAACCAGTTAGCAACAGATTTTGCATTGTTACAAATACTCTCCGCTTCTTCAAACATATTTGATAAATATTTTGATGCAGTAAGTAATCTACTATCCTTCTCTGAAAGTTTAAATTCTTGCATATATCTTGCTTTTCTACTTTCTGGTAATTCTGGTAATTCTCTTCTAATATTTTCTATATATTCTTCAGAAAGTTTAATCGCTACTAAATCTGGATCTGGGAAATAACGGTAGTCTTGTGCATCTTCTTTATCTCTCATTGAAAAAGTTCTTCCAGATACATCATCCCATCTTAATGTTTCCTGATCTATTTTTCCACCATCTTCTATAACATCAATTTGTCTATCTGCTTCATACTCAATTGCTCTTGTAATTGCTTTAAAAGAGTTCATATTTTTCATTTCTGTTCTTGTACCTAATTTTGTTTCTCCCTTTTTACGAACAGAAACATTAACATCAGCTCTTAAAGAACCCTCTTGCATCTTACAATCTGAAACTTCTATATATTCTAGAATAGATTTTAATTTCTTTAAATATCTTTCTGCTTCTCCTGATGAACGTAAATCTGGTTCTGATACAATTTCAATTAGTGGAACTCCTGCTCTGTTTAAATCAACTAAACTTCCTCCACCAAATTCATTATGATTTAGCTTTCCTGCATCTTCCTCAATATGTATTCTTGTTAAACGAATCTTTTTAGGATTTCCTTCATCATCTTCTATTTCTACATATCCATGTTCACAAAGTGGTTTATCAAATTGAGAAATTTGATATGATTTTGGTAGATCTGGATAAAAATAATTTTTTCTATCATTTTTACTATCTCTTGCAATCTCGCAACTTGTAGCAAGTCCTGCTTTTACAGCATACTCTACAACTTTTTCATTTAATACAGGAAGAGTTCCTGGCATTGCCATACATACTGGACAAGTATGTGTATTAGGTTCACCACCAAATTCAGTTGGACAAGAACAAAATATTTTTGTTTTTGTTGAAAGCTCTGCATGAACTTCTAATCCCATAACCATTTCGTAATCTTCTTTTGACATCTTTTTCATTCCTTTCTAATTAAGTTACATCATCATTTCATTCACTTTTCAATAATCATAAATTATTTTTTAAACTCTGGCTGATAATTTTCTCTAAATTTCAAATCTTGCTCAAATGTATATGCTGTTCTGATTAAAGTTTCTTCACTAAAACGACTACCAATTAATTGCATACCTATTGGCATTCCCTCTTTATCTACTCCACAAGGAATTGAAATTCCAGGAAGACCAGCTATATTAACAGAAACTGTACAAATATCTGCTAAATACATTTCTAATGGATTATTTGATTTAGATCCAATATCAAATGCTACTGTTGGTGATGTTGGTGTTAAAAGTACATCATATTTTTCAAAACATTTTGCAAATTCTTGCATTACTAAAGTTCTTACTTGTTGAGCCTTTTTATAATATGCATCATAATATCCAGATGAAAGCACATATGTTCCTAATATAATTCTTCTCTTTACTTCTGCTCCAAATCCTTCACTTCTAGAATTACGATACAATTCTTTTAAATTAGTATAATTTTCTGTACGATAACCATAACGAATTCCATCAAATCTGCCCAAGTTTGAACTAGCCTCAGCACATGCAATAATATAGTAAGTAGCTAAAGCATAATCTGCTATATTTAAAGAACATTCTTCAACTGTTGCACCTAATTTTTTATATCTTTCCATTGCCTCTTGTAATTTTTCTTTTACTTCTGGATTAATTCCTTCACCAAAATATTCTTTTGGAACTCCAATTTTTAGTCCTTTAACATCAGCTTTAAGTGATTTTGTATAGTCTTTATCCCCATTATCCACAGATGTAGAGTCTTTTGAATCATGTCCTGCAATAATATTTAAAAGCATAGCACAATCTGTTACATCTTTTGTCATTGGTCCTACTTGATCAAGTGATGAAGCAAATGCTACAACACCATATCTTGAAACAAGACCATAAGTTGGTTTTAATCCAACAAGTCCACAAAAACTTGCAGGTTGTCTAATAGAGCCACCTGTATCTGTTCCTAATGCCCAAGGTACCATATTAGCAGCAACTGCAGCTGCAGAACCTCCTGAAGATCCACCAGGTACTTTATTCAAATTCCATGGATTTCTTGTTTTCTTAAAATATGAATATTCTGTAGAACCTCCCATTGCAAATTCATCCATATTTAATTTTCCTAAATCAATAAGATTTTCTCCATTAATTTTTTCCATAACAGTTGCATCATAAGGAGCAATAAAGTTTTCCAACATTCTTGAACTACAGGTTGTTCTAACGCCTTTTGTGCAAATAATATCCTTAATTCCAATTGGAATACCTGCTAATTCATTTGTTACTTCTCCCTTCTCTCTTTTTGCATCTATTTCTTTAGCTTGATTTAAAGCATTCTCAGATAAATCAGTTACAAAAGCTTGTACATCTTTTTCTTTTTCTGCAATTCTATCTGTATATGCTTTTGTAATTTCATAACTTGTAAGCTCTTTATTTTTCAATTTTTCTTGTAACTCATGCACGGTAAGAGTTGTTATTTCCATTTGTATTTTCCTCCTCATATTTTTTTAGTTTCATGTATATATCATCCCAATCATAAACACGTTCAATATTATCATCTTGTATATTTTTATTAGACATGCAGTTCATCATATAAGTCTTAATACCACCATCTTGAACAGATTTACAATTTGTATAACTATCATCAATAAAAACATCCACTAAATTTTCCTTACATACCTCTAATTTAGGTCTATTTAAGTATAACTTATGATATGGAATTTGATATTTTTCTAGCCACTTTTTAGTCGCTTTTTCTACTCCATTTCCTGACTTGTCTTCCCACCTAGCTGTAATCAAAATAATTTCATTATGGCTATATAATTCTTGTAAAACTTTTTGAACATTTTCTTTTGGTTTTACATCACTTATAAAATCTCTATAATATTTTTTAAAAAAAGTTTCCTCTTCTTCAGCATTCCATTCAAAAACTTCTTGTATGTAATAATGTGTTTTAATATTTCCTATTCGTTCTCCAATATCATCATATTTACGATGACAATATTCTCTTGTAAAAGTTTCTGCATATTTCATAACAGTCTGATATGTATTTGAAATAGTATCATCTATGTCAATTCCTAACCTCATATTTCCTCCTAATTATTGGATTACTTTTGGAATTTTAAACATATTCCTTTCTTTATCTGGTGCATTTTGAAGTAATGCTTCATTATCTTCAAATACAACTACCTCATCCTTACGAAAAACATTTTTTGCTTCATTTGCACCTATCGTAATATCTAATCCTTCTACATTTGCATTATTTACAATATTAGCAAAATTTAAAATGTCTTGAAGATGCAATAAATATTTATCAACTTCTTCATCTTTTAAATTCAAATCTGCTAATTTGGCTATATGCAATAATTCTTCTTTACTTACTTTTGCCATACTCTCCTCCTTCTGATGTCATCCATCAAATAAAATTATTCAAACATTATATACACTTTTGTATAAAAAAACAAGTCCCTGAATTCTCTTACAATGAATTCAAAGACTCATATCAACAATATTTTTCATAAATTAATTTACATTTTTATACACTTTTACTTTAAATTTTATCATTAATAATTTTATCAATTTCTGCTTTTACTTCTTCGAAATCTCTATTATTTTCAATATTTATACATTGAATATTTGGATATTTTTGTTTAATTTCTTCTGCCATTTTCAAATATTCACGTTGTTGTTTTATACTATTTTCAGATTTAAATTTCAAATAATCTAACTCTACTTTTCCTTTTCTATCTAATCTTTTCTCAAATACTGATTCATCTTCTAAATAAAGTGTTACATAGTATATTTTAAAATCCAGTTTACTAAACTTTTCTAATAATTCATCATATATATCTGAAAAAGAATATTCTTTATATCCTAATCTACAATAATTCTCCTCAGTAAAAAAAGTTCTATCAAATAATAAATTAATACTGCAATTTTCCAATTTACTTACATATTCTAATAAATCTCTATACATTATAGTCGTCTTCTTTTTTCCCTCTTCTGATGGATCTGATGTACCACACAATCTGTATAAATTTGTATAATTCATAGTATTTCTAATGTAATCTGTAACTGTCGTTTTTCCTGCTCCCTGCGCACCTTCTACTACTATTAATTTTGAATTTGCCATATTTATTTCCTCCATAATTTTTAAACATAAAAGACTAAAAAAAGTTTACCATATTTAAATTTCATAATCAACTATTTTATTTTTTCATTCATAAATATTGACTTTTAGTTAATAATACTATAAAATATATAATATGTTTTGTAAAATATATGCGTTGAAGATGGAAAGAGATTAAAGGTTACTAACAGAGATAAAAGGTCACCGGCTGAAAGCCTTTTTTAGAAAAACATAATCTCGCAACACATTGGAGCATTTTTAATAAAGTGGAAAAGATTTAATTCTTTTCAAGCCGGGTGGCACCGCGGAGGAAATTCCGTCCCTGCATTAAGTTGCAGGGACGTTTTTTTATTGCTTAATAATATTCAAAACTATATATTTTTTATATATTTAAGGAGGAAACAAAATGAAAAATCTTACAGTAAAAGATCTATTTAATAAGACAAATGAATATGTTGATAAAGAAGTTAATATTAGTGGTTGGGTAAAAACACTAAGAGATTCAAAGAACTTTGGATTTATTGAAATTAATGATGGTTCTTGTTTCAAAAATGTTCAAATCGTTTTTGATAACACACTAGATAATTTTGAAGAAATACGTAAATTAACAATTATTTCATCTATTGAAGTAACTGGAATTGTTGTAAAAACAGAAAATGCAAAACAACCATTTGAAATAAAAGCAACTCATATAAATATTATAAACTTAGCAGATAGTAATTACCCTCTTCAAAAGAAAAGACATACATTCGAATATTTACGTACAGTAGCTCACTTAAGACCTAGAACAAATACATTT
Organism: uncultured Clostridia bacterium; assembly: GCA_947628735.1. Classification (GTDB taxonomy): domain Bacteria; phylum Bacillota; class Clostridia; order TANB77; family CAG-508; genus CALXVA01. Next base: position 12,591 of record CANRAY010000013.1, read on the forward strand.
AATGCAGTATTTAGAGTACGTAGTGTTTTATCTTATGCAATTCATAAATACTTACAAGAAAATGGATTTGTATATGTTCACACACCACTTATTACAAGTAGCGATTGTGAAGGTGCTGGTGAAATGTTCAACGTATCTACCTTAGATTATGAAAATATTCCAAGAACAGAAGATGGAAAAGTAGATTATTCAAAAGATTTCTTTGGAAGACCTGCTCACTTAACTGTTAGTGGTCAATTAGATGTAGAAACTTTTGCTTTCGCTTTTCGTAATGTATATACATTCGGACCAACTTTCCGTGCTGAAAATTCAAATACTGTAAAACATGCATCTGAATTTTGGATGATTGAACCAGAAATGTGTTTTGCAGATCTAACAACATATATGGATGTTGCAGAAGATATGTTAAAGTATGTAATTTCATATGTATTAGAAAACTGCCCTGATGAAATGAATTTCTTTAATAGCTTTATTGATACAACATTATTAGAAAGATTAAATAACATTATTCATTCTGATTTTGCAAGAGTTACTTATACAGAAGCAGTAGAAATTTTAAAAGAACATAATAATGAATTCCAATTTCCAGTTGAGTGGGGAACAGATTTACAAACAGAACATGAAAGATTTTTATCAGAAAAAGTATATAAAAGACCTGTTTTTGTAACAGATTATCCTTCTGAAATAAAAGCTTTCTATATGAAACAAAATCCTGATGGCAAAACTGTTGCTGCTGCTGACCTATTAGCACCTGGAATTGGAGAAATAATTGGTGGTAGTCAAAGAGAAGATGATTTAGAAGTTTTACAAGAAAAAATTAAAAAATTTGGTTTAAATGAAGAAGATTATTGGTGGTATCTAGATTTAAGAAGATATGGTAGCGTACCACATGCAGGTTTTGGACTTGGTTTTGAAAGATTAATCATGTATATCACAGGTATGGCAAATATTCGTGATGTTCTACCTTTTGCAAGAACTCCTAAAAACTGCGAATTCTAAATAAATTTTTAAAAGAAATAATTATATCATAAATCATCCTATACTACATATAGGATGATTTTGTAAAAGGAGAGATAATATGAATAAATATAGAACACACACTTGTAATGAATTAAGGTTAAAAGATGTTGGAAAAGAAGTTAAAATTTGCGGTTTTGTAGAAACTATCCGTGACTTTGGAGGATTAGTTTTCCTTGATTTAAGAGATATGTATGGAATTACTCAAGTAGTTACTGCCGGAAAAGAAGATGTAGTTGATTTTGCCTCTAGAATTCCTATTGAGTCTAGTGTATGCATAGATGGAACTGTTCGTAAACGTGATCCCGAAACATATAATGCCAATATAGAAACTGGTGAAGTAGAAGTTGTAATTAAAGAAATTACTGTATTAGGCAAAAGAACAAAAATGCTTCCTTTTAAGGTAAATTCAAATCAAGAAGTACGTGAGGATTTAAGATTACAATATCGTTTCCTAGATTTACGCTCTCAGAAATTACAACAAAATTTAATTTTAAGAGCTAAAGTATTACAATATTTAAGAACACAAATGGTAGAACAAGGCTTTTTAGAAGTACAAACCCCTATCCTTACTAGTTCGTCACCAGAAGGAGCTAGAGATTACCTCGTTCCTAGTAGACTTCATCCTGGAAAATTTTATGCCCTACCACAAGCGCCACAACAATTCAAACAATTATTAATGGTATCTGGAATTGACAAATATTTTCAAATTGCTCCTTGTTTCCGTGATGAAGATGCCAGAGCAGATCGTGCTCCAGGAGAATTTTATCAACTAGATATGGAAATGTCTTATGCTACTCAAGAAGATGTATTTCAAGTAATGGAACCTGTTATATATAATACATTTACTAAATTTTCAGATAAAAAAGTAGCTAAATATCCATTTCCACGAATTTCATATAAAGAAGCTATGCTAAAGTATGGAAGTGACAAACCCGACTTAAGAAATCCATTAATTATTATTGATTTATCAGACTTTTTCAATAAATGTACTTTTAAGCCTTTTATGAATACAACAGTAAGAGCCATAAAAGTATCTGGTCATATGTCAAAAGGATTTCATGAAAAAATGTTAGAATATGCTATGTCCATTGGTATGAAAGGACTTGGCTATTTAGAAGTTCAAGAAGATTTAAGTTACAAAGGTCCTATTGATAAATTTATTCCAGATAATTTAAAACAAGAATTAAAAGATTTAGCACAACTAGAAAAAGATGATACTATTTTCTTTATCGCAGATAATCAAGAAAAAGCAACTATGCTTGCAGGACAAATTCGTACAGAACTTGGAAAGCGATTAAATTTAATTGATGAAAATGTTTTTCAATTCTGTTGGATTATTGATTTTCCAATGTATGAATTAGATGAACACGGAAATATTACATTTTGTCATAATCCATTTTCAATGCCTCAAGGTGGCTTGGAAGCATTATCATCTCAAAAACCATTAGACATATTAGCATATCAATATGATATTGTATGTAATGGAATAGAACTTTCATCAGGTGCTGTAAGAAATCATGATACTGAAATTATGATAAAAGCATTTGAAATTGCCGGTTATACTAAAGAAGATATTGAAAAAAGATTTTCTGCTTTATTTAATGCATTTCAATATGGAGCTCCTCCTCATGCAGGAATTGCTCCTGGTATTGATAGAATGTTAATGTTATTAACAAATTCAGAAACAATACGCGAAGTAATTGCATTCCCTATGAATAGTAAAGCCGAAGATTTGATGATGGGCGCACCAGGTAATGTAACAAGAGAACAGCTAAAAGATGTCCATATAAAATTAGACATATAAATAACAAAACAAAAAACAGTCCTCAGTTTTACTCAAGGACTGTTTTTTTCAGTACATAATTTTTATACTGTCAAAATAGATAATCTAATTACAGATCTTCTATCTCATCAAGGTAATTTACAATAGACTTAATTAAATGTTCATGGGTGTCATATCCATAATTGGGTAACCTTAAAAGTTCCTGCAATGTAGGCGTATTAGCCTCAAAAATCTTTGCTATGGCATTGTCAATAGTCGCTCTCATCCTAATAGGCGTGGAATGAAATTTGTCTATCAAATGTTCATAAATCTGGCTTTCTGACGCATCAGGATTATCCATAACATATCTAATCCCTGCTTGTAGATGGGCAAATCCCCTCAAATGATTAGGACATCCCATTTTTTCCAAAATTGTACCTGTTCTTTGACTAATACTACGCTCCTTTGCTATTTTCTCATATTCTCTTTGACGAGACCACTTTTTCAATTCTACCAAAAACAACTCAAGATCTTCTTCTGACCACTTCATTACCTTCCGAAATTCTTCTACCCTACTAAACACTTCCTTATCATCCATTGTTATTCACCTCTCTTCGCTAAAATTTGGATGAAAAGATACATCGTTTTATCATTATATCATTTTTAAAAATTAGTGTCAATTTACTTTAAGGCCTCATTTAGGCATAAAATATGAGCGTCTACCAATGGTATAACGCTCATTTAAGAGATATTCAATTTTGAAAAAGTTACATTGTTTTTATATATTTGGCCAACCCGATAATAAATTCATCCACACTTAAAATTTTAAGATTTTGTTCTACCTTATCGCCAAAAATCTTTTGCAACATCACTGGAGTTTTCCGATAAGCAGCTTTAATTGTATTTTCCAATACTTTGATAACATTCCTACTAAAATCGTTATATTTTGCTGCTAACCAATCGACATATTGACTTAATATTATTTCTCTCTCAGTCTGCATGTACCACTCAATTGCATCTGTCAAATAACGATATCCTTTCGAAGAACTGCTAACACCTAATCTTAATAAGGTTACCTGAATCTTATACCTAAGTTTTCTATCTACCCCATCTCCCTTAACTAGTTCTACTGGAGTAATGCTTAATTGCTCTTGGGTCTGTTCTTTAGGAGCTTCCATTGGGATCTGATCAACAATTGTTTCCAGTGATCTTGCCAATTGTATCAAATCGTCTATTGTCCAACCTTGCCGTTGTAGGAACTCCAACTTTTCCCGCAATGTCATATAATATCTCCTTTGTATAATATTGTAGCATATGCCACTTCACTTATTATACTATCTTGTTGTTCTTATGTCAACTAATCTCGTTTCCATAATAGCTGTCTATTAAGATTTGCTTTAACTCACTAACTAAAGGTAATCTTGGATTTGCAGTTGTACATTGATCCTCAAAAGCTCTATCTGCTAATAAATCTACTTTACTCATAAATTCCTGTTCATCAATTCCTGCATCTTTGAAACATCTTTCAATTCCTAAATCTGCATTCAATTTTTGAATTTCACGAATAAGTGACCATACACCTTCTTCATTAGTATAAGCAGGGAAATTCATTCTCCTTGATAAATCAGCATACTTCTGATCTGCTATAAAATATTCATATTTAGGGAAAGACACAAATTTTGATGGCTTTTGACTATTATATCGAATTACATATGGAAGTAAAATAGCATTAATTCTACCATGTGCCATATGGAATTCTGCTCCTAATTTATGAGCAAGAGAATGATTTACACCTAAAAATGCATTAGTAAATGCCATTCCTGCAATAGTACTTGCATTATGCATATGCTCTCTTGCAACTCTATCATCTCCATGATTATATGCTTCTCTAATATTTTTAAATACCAATTCAACTGCTTTTTCTGCCAATCCATCTGTAAAATCTGATGCCATATTAGATACATATGCTTCAATTGCATGTGTTAAAACATCCATTCCTGTATCTGCTGTAATCTTTTGTGGTAAACTTAATACTAGTTCTGGATCAACAATTGCAACATCTGGAGTTAATTCATAATCTGCTAATGGATATTTCTTATTTGTCTTTTTATCTGTAATAACAGCAAAAGATGTAACTTCTGAACCCGTTCCTGAAGTTGTAGGAATTGCTACTAATTTAGCCTTTTTCCCTAAAACAGGAAACTTATACGTACGTTTACGAATATCCATAAACTTTAATTTCAAACCTTCAACATCTGCCTCTGGATGCTCATAAAATAACCACATTCCTTTTGCTGCATCAATTGGACTCCCCCCTCCTATTGCAATAATAACATCAGGATGAAATTCATTCATTATCTTTACACCATTATTAATTGTTTCAAAAGCTGGATCTGATTCAACATCTGCAAAAATTTCAGAATGCACATATCCATGTCTTTTTCTTAGATGATACAATACTTTATCTACATATCCCAATTTTACCATAGACTCATCTGTTACAATAAAGGCTCTTGTAATATCAGGCATTTTTTCTAAATATCCAATTGAACCTGCTTCAAAATAAATTTTTTCCGGAACTTTAAACCATTGCATATTAACTCTTCTCTTAGCAACTCTTTTAATATTAATTAAATTAACACTTGAAACATTTGCTGTAGTTGAGTTTCCTCCAAAAGTTCCACATCCCAATGTAAGTGATGGCATATTAGTATTATAAATATCCCCTATTGCTCCATGTGTAGAAGGAGAATTTACAATAATTCTTCCTACCTTTACTTTTTCTGAAAATCTTTGAATTGTATCTCTATCTTCAGAATGAATAACAGCAGAATGACCTAATCCACCAAATTCAATTAATTTTTCTGCTAAATCAATTCCTTCTTCTGAACTATCTACAACATAATATGCTAAAACAGGGCTTAATTTCTCCTTTGAAAAAGGATATTCTATTCCCACTCCATTTTCTTGCAATACTAAAACTTTTGTATCTTCTGGGACATCAATTCCTGCCATTTTTGCAATATTATATGGACTCTTTCCAACAATATCTGCATTTAATGCTCCACCATTTGCTTCAACAAACATACTGCCTCTTAATTTGTTAGTTTGATCAGCTGATAAAAAATAACATCCTGCTTCTTTCATCAATCTCTCAAACTCATCCTTTATTTCACGATCTACAATAACAGACTGCTCTGATGCACATATCATGCCATTATCAAAAGATTTTGAAAGAACTAAATCATTAACAGAAGTTTTTAATTTAGCTGTTTTATCTATATAACAAGGAACATTACCCGGTCCTACTCCCAAAGCAGGTTTTCCACAAGAATAAGCAGATTTCACCATACCTGTTCCACCTGTTGCTAAAATTAAATTAACATCTGGATGATTCATTAAAGCACGAGTAGCTTCAACTGATGGTTTATCAATCCACAAAATACAATCTTCAGGTGCACCTGCTTTTACAGCAGCTTCTCTCAAATAATTTGCTGCTGCAACACTACATTTTTGAGCAGATGGATGAAATCCAAAAATAATAACATTTCTCGTTTTAGCAGCTATTATAGATTTAAACATAGTAGTAGAAGTTGGATTAGTAACTGGTGTTACACCTGCTATAATTCCAACTGGTTCTGCTATTTCTTCATATCCTTCTTCCTCATTATCTTCTATTACACCAACAGTTTTATCATATTTTATACTATGATAAATATACTCTGTTGCAAACATATTCTTTGTAATTTTATCCTCGTAGATTCCCCTACCAGTTTCTTCAACAGCCATTTTGGCTAGTTCCATATGATGTTCCAAACCAGCCATAGACATTGCCTTTATAATATCATCAATTTGAGCCTGATCTAATTTTAAATACTCTTCTGATGCCTTTTTTGCTTTTTCTACTAAATCGTTAATCATATTTTGTATTTCTACTTTTTCTTCTTCTGTCAATTCTCTCGCCATTTTTCTTCCTCCCTCGTTTATTTTAATCTTTTTTCATATGTTATCCATTTATCAATTCAAATATTCATTACATTTGAAAAATACCACCGTTCTGTTGAATATTAATACTAGCAACAGCTAAATCAATAAAAATACCTGCAATTAAAATCAAATCTATAATAAAAATCATGCGAAATAAATATTTGCATACCTTTTCTAATCTTTTTGAAAATTTATCAACTTTTTCAAAGTTTTCTTTGTGAAATTCTTTATACTTTTCCTCCTGCTCCCACCTTTTTATACTATTCATTTGTATCTCCTTTTATCTTCTTTTGTTGTATGAAATTATACCATATAAAAAAAATAACGTCAAAATTTTTAAAATGCCTTTTTTTTCTAGTCTTTTTGTTATATAATATAACCATTAATGCTTACAAAAAAGAAAGGATGATTTTATGTCATACGATTTTAAATCCGTAGAAAAAAAATGGCAAGAAAAATGGTATCAAGAAGGTACTTTTAATGCAGAAGAAAATAGTTCAAAAAAGAAATGGTATGGTCTAATTGAATTTCCTTACCCATCTGGACAAGGACTTCATGTAGGACATCCTAGGAGCTATACAGCTCTAGACATTATAGCTAGGAAGAAAAGAATGCAAGGATATAATGTTTTATATCCAATTGGATTTGATGCTTTTGGACTTCCAGCTGAAAATTATGCAATAAAAAATCATATTCACCCTAAAATTACAACTGAAAAAAATATTGATCACTTTAGAAATCAATTAAAAGCCCTAGGCTTTTCATTTGATTGGTCAAGAGAAATTAACACAACAGATCCAGAATATTATAAATGGACTCAATGGATCTTTCTTCAATTATACAAACATGGTTTAGCATATAAAGCAACTATGCCAATCAACTTCTGTACTGGTTGTAAGGTAGGTCTTGCAAACGAAGAAGTTGTTAATGGTGTTTGCGAAAGATGTGGTAGCCCTGTTGTTCAAAAAGAAAAAAGTCAATGGATGTTAAAAATTACTCAATATGCACAAAGATTAATTGACGATTTAGATGATGTCGATTATCTTGATAAAATTAAAGCACAACAAAGAAATTGGATTGGTAGAAGTGAAGGTGCAGAAGTAAAATTTGCGTTAGATGGTACAGATGATTTTCTAGAAGTATATACCACAAGACCAGATACTCTATTTGGAGCTACTTATATGGTAGTTGCTCCTGAACATCCTTTCATTGAAAAATACGCTAACAAAATTACAAACTTATCAGAAGTTCAAAATTACAAAGAACAAGCTGCTTTAAAATCAGATTTTGAACGTTCTGAATTAAATAAAGAAAAAACTGGTGTAGAAATTAAAGGTTTAAAAGCAATTAATCCTGTAAATGGTGAAAAAATACCAATTTGGGTATCAGACTATGTTTTAATTACATATGGAACAGGTGCTATTATGGCTGTTCCTGCTCATGATGACCGTGATTATGAATTTGCTACAAAATTTAATCTTCCAATTGTTCAAGTAGTAAGTCCTATCTCTAATGATGTTCCTTGTGATCTTTCAAAAGAAGCATTCACAGATGTTGAAGATGGTTTCTTAGTAAACTCAGATTTCTTAGACGGATTATCTGTAACAGATGCTAAAGCAAAAATAATAGACTTTCTTGAAACAAGAGGAATCGGAAAAAAGAAAGTAAATTATAAATTACGTGATTGGGTATTTTCAAGACAACGTTACTGGGGAGAACCAATTCCTATGGTATATTGTGAAAAATGCGGATGGGTACCACTTCCAGAAGAAAGTTTACCTCTTGTTCTACCTGATATTGAAGATTATGAGCCTAGTGAAAATGGAGAATCTCCTCTTGCAAAATTAGAAAGTTGGATTAATACAACATGTCCTCATTGTGGTGGACCTGCACGTAGAGAAACTGATACAATGCCTCAATGGGCTGGTTCTTCATGGTATTATTTACGTTACATGGATGCACATAACAAAGATGCACTTGCTTCAAAAGAAGCATTAGAATACTGGTCACCTGTTGATTGGTATAATGGTGGTATGGAGCATACAACACTACATTTACTATATTCAAGATTCTGGCATAAATTCTTATATGACATCGGCGTTGTTCCAACAAAAGAGCCATATCATAAACGTACTTCACATGGTATGATTTTAGGAACAAACGGAGAGAAAATGTCTAAATCTAAAGGAAATGTTATCAACCCAGATGATATCGTAGAAGAATTTGGTGCAGACACATTCCGTGTATATGAAATGTTTATGGGACCATTTGATCAAACCGCTCCATGGTCTATGGAAAGTATCCGTGGATGTGGAAAATTCTTAGACCGTGTATGGAATCTTCAAGATATGCTAACAGAAGGAGATTCATACTCTCCTAAATTTGAAAAAATGATGCATAAAGCAATTAAAAAAGTATCAAATGACATTGAAGAAATGAAATTTAATACTGCTGTTAGTACTTTCATGAGTATGGTAAATGAATTTTATAAAGAAAAACAAATAAACACTGCAGAATTTAAAACATTACTACAATTATTAAACCCATTTGCTCCACATATGACAGAAGAATTGTATAGCAAATTATCTAATACAACAATTGCTGAAACTCCATGGCCTAAATATGATGAAGCAAAAACAATTGATGATGAAATTGAAATACCAATTCAAATAAATGGAAAAGTAAAAGCTACAATTCCAATTGTTTTAAATTCATCAGAAGAAGATGTAAAATCAATTGTTCACCAAAACGAATCTGTTCAAAAACAATTAGAAGGAAAAGAAATTGTAAAAGAAATATATGTTAAAAACAAAATTTATAATATTGTTATAAAATAAATTTCGCATTTTTCAACAATTTTCGTAACATAATTGTAATAAAAAAGTCATATGAACGTAACATTACTTTTAGTGATTTTGTTGTATAATATGAAACAGATGATTTACTAAGGAGAAAACAATCATGAGTATTGAAAAAGAACTAAGAAAAGATGGAATTGAAGTAGTTGGTACACTAGATACTCTAAGTATTAATACAATTGCTCACAGTGTAGCTGAAAAAATATGTAATGCATTTCCAGAACAAAACTTTATATTTCAAAATCTATTTATAGCATTATCTAGAATTCCTATGTATATTGCTAAAATGCCTGAAGGATATGCAGAAGCAAATTACTTCTATAAAAACTCATCTATTTATTTCAAAGCAGGAGTTTCCATAGAAGAACTAGAAAAATCAGCAGTTCATGAATTTATCCATTACCTACAAGAAATTAAAGATAAAAAAGGCAATCTTGTCAGACTTGGACTTTGTGAATACGGAGAGATACAAATTTTAGGTTTAGCACTTAATGAAGGTGCTGTACAACTAATGGCTTCAAAAGCTCTTAAACAAAAAGAAGAACTTGTAAAATATTATGGAATATCTTTTCCAACAACAAGTCCTAACTATTATCCTATCCTTTGTAATTTAGTAAAGCAAATGGCATATATTGCCGGTGAAGATGCTCTTGTTGACAGTACATTATATGGCAATGACATATTTAAAGAAAATTTTGCAAATGCTTGTGGATTAGATGCTTTAAAAACTGTTCAACATTATTTAGATAAAATTATGAATATAGAAGAAAAAATTATTAAACTAAATCAAATATTAGTAAGTGATAATTGTGAAGGATCTAAAGCACAAAAAACATCTCAAAAAATATTAAATTGTAAAGAAAACTTAAAAAAATTATACTTTAAAACCCAAAACTTAATCTATACATCTTATTTTGATAATCAATTTACTAAAATCACCACAACAGCTGATATTGATGCTTATAGATTACGTTTATACAATTATAAAAACTATATAGGAATTACAGATACTTACTTTACATTTAATGATTACTACATTACTAAAATGATGAATTTAGATGAAAAATATGAGAAGATACTAAATAGCACAGCTGTAGCAGTAGTAAGTAACTCTCCTATAGCAAAGTTCTTCAGAAAAATAAAAGCTCTATTGGGTTACAATGTAGAATTAAATTAAAATTTTTACATATAAAAAAACTAAGTATTCAAAAAATACTTAGTTTTTTATTATTTTATTTAATTTACTTTCTACACTTTAAATATTAAGGAACAACAGGTCCACCAGTAGGAGGTGTAGGAAGGAGATTATTAATTAAGTTATATCCTTCGTTACGTGCATAATAACCTTCAACCATTTTTTCACCTATAGTATATACATATAAACGTCCTGTATCTGGATCTGTTTCTGGAAGATCTGTAAAACTATATGCCCAACCATCATCTGCCGTTACTATTTTTTCCATTATAATTATATTATCTCTTAGTAATCTTACTGTAATAGATGTTGGTCGTAAACCAGCAGCATTATCATCATCGTTCCATATTTTATGTCCTTCTATTTTAATTTTTCTAGGAATTATTGTATTTGTTATATTCATGTTAGTATCATCATAAGTAGTTGTATAATCATCAAGTGTACTCTCTCTAACTGTATAAACATATTCATTACCTTTGCTATCAAAACGAGGTACATTTGAGAATTTAAATGTCCAGACATCTCCCGAATACTCCCAAGTTGGCTCTACATTAGGCATTAAAATCCCATTTTGATATAAATTAATTTGAATAGAGGCTGGTCTTAATCCCCTTGCATTTGATTGATCAGTCCATATTTTCAAACCTGACACTTCTGTAGATCCTGAACCAAATTCATGAGTATTAATTAAATTTTCTCCTTCTATTCTTGAAGTATATCCTGGAACAGGTTCTTCTTGAATTTCATATTCATACTTTTCTCCTGTATCTGAATTTGTCTCAGAAAGAGGTCCAAATGAATAATGCCAATCATTAGTAGCTGACAAAATTGCTGTTTCTGCTATTTCATTGTTACACAATAAATATACTGTCACTTGATTTGGTCTAATACAATCAAAATTATTTCCATCTTCCCATACTTTATTTATTGGCATATATATTACTTTAGATGGTGTAATTTCTACCTGTGGCACTTTATGTCCTCTTGGTAATGTTGGTTGTGGTACTCCAACTAAGTTTGTAATACTATTTTTTATTGTTCCTCCTAAGTCATCTGGTTGTATAGTATATCCATAATGAAACTCTAGCACTTCATCTGGTTCCATACTCTCTATTTTAAACTTTTCATCTTCTACTACAATGCTTTTTCCACCAACATTTTCTTCCTTTAAATCAATTTCTTGATTCCCAGGATAATATGTTCCACTATTAGTTACTAATTCATCAGATATTTCAATATTTTTAATTGTAACATCTCCTGTATTTTTTACTCTTATTTTGTATAAAATTTCTTCTCCTTCAATATAATAGTCACGTCCTTCTCCCGGCTTATTATCTACAGTCTTTTCTATCTCAAAATTTGGATTATCACTTTTTATAATACTATCAATATATTCCGAAGCTGAATTTACTAGTTCTTCATCTTGTGCCTCTGCATTTGCTTGAAAAGCTCTTGAACTTTCCGCCCTAAAAATTAATCCATTTTCTCCAAATATTATACTAATACTAATTAATGCCAAAATAATTAAAACAACTATTGTTACTACTAACGCAATTAAAGTTATGCCGCTTTTCCCTTACATTCAACTTCATCTTATGTTCTCCTTTCAATATATTTGCTATAATTATAGCTTATTTAAATTCTATTTTTCAAGCCTTTCAAGTATTTTAAATTATTTCATCTTTTCACTTACTTTAAATTTTGAATTATAGCCTTTGCAGCCTCTCTTCCAGAATAAGCAGCCCATGCAACTGTTGCCTTTTGTCCAATTAAGTCCCCTCCTGCATATACTTTTGGATGAGAAGTTTTATAATTCTCATCTACTTTAATATAGCCATTTTGATTTAATTCTAATCCCAGTTTATCTACAACTTCTCTGTCAGGATTTGATCCAACAGCCATAACAACATAATCAATATCAATAAAGTAATTGCTATTTTCTATATCTACAGGAACTTCTCTGTCCTCTCCCTCTTTCTTTACAAGCTCTGTCTTTATACATTCTATTTTCTCTACTTTTTCACTTCCTATAATTTGAACAATATTATTTTGAAATAAGAAATTAATTCCTTCTTTCTTAGCCTCTTCTATTTCTTTCTTTTCTGCAGGCATTTGCTTTTCTGCTCTTCTATAAATAATATTAACTTCATCTGCACCTAAACGCTTAATTGTTCTAGCACAGTCCATTGCTACATTTCCTCCACCTATAACTGCAACTTTTTTTCCAGTATAATCAGGGTGATTTCCATTTTCTAATAAAGAATTGCCACCATATACCCCATTTAATTCTTCACCCAGTATATTCATTTTTCCTGGTATATTAGCTCCAATTCCAAGAAATACGACATCATATTCATTACATAAAGTTTCTAATTCAATATTACTTCTTAATTTTAAATTTGTTTTTACTTTAATTCCTAAACTCAAAATTTGCTGAATTGTATCATCTAAAATTGTTTTTGGAAGACGAAAATCTGGAATACCGTATCTTAAAATTCCACCTAAATCTTCCATTTTTTCATAAATAGTAACATTAGCCCCTACTCGCGCTAAAAAAGCACTACAATTCAAACTCGCAGGTCCACTTCCTATTACCGCAATCTTTTTTCCTTTTAATTCATCAGTTTTTATAATTTCTTTATAATATCCATTTTTCAATGCAACATCAAATACATAAGCTTCAAGCTCCCCTATATTTACAGGATCACCTTTTATTCCCCTTACGCAACTACCCTGACATTGCTTTTCATGAGGACAAATTCTGCCACACACAGCTCCAAGCATTGTTGTATTTAATAAAATTTGATATGCTTTCTTTATATCTCCTTCTTTTACAGCTTGAATAAAAGTTGGTATATCATTAGATAGTGGACAACCCTTTTCACTACAAGGTTTTACCTTACAATTTAAGCAATAATCTACATACTCTTTAACACGTTCTTTTTCTAACATTTCAAGTACCTCTTTTTCTTATTCGAATTTAATCATTATTTTTCATTTCATCATACTTGATTACAACTTGTTTTAAGTCTTTCCAAAACTCAATTTTCTTTGTTTCGTCACGAAGCAATGCCGCAGGATGCCATGTAGGCATATACCAAATCCCTTTTCTTTCTATCCAATTTCCTCGTGTAGCTGTAATCCCATATTCTTTTCCCAAAATATTTTTCAAAGCAGTACTACCTAATAGTACAATGATTTTAGGTTTTACTAAGATAACTTGATTTCTTAAATAATCTAAACAAGCTTCTGCCTCATCTTCTTCTGGAACTCTGTTAGCTGGTGGTCTACATTTTACAATATTAGCAATATATATTTTTCCTCTATCAATTCCTAAGCCATCAAAAGCTTTATTCATTAATTGTCCTGCTTTTCCAACAAAAGGAATACCTTGCTTATCTTCATCTGCTCCAGGACCTTCTCCTATCATCATAATATCTGCTTTTCTATTTCCTACTCCAAATACAATATTAATGCGGTTTTTACATAATTTACATTTATTACAATTTTGAATACTATCCTCTAATTCTTCCCAATTATCATACATACTCTACACCTTATTTTCTTCCAAAATTATAATTGACATTATTTTTTTAATATTATATAATATTAAGAGAAAATAAGGAACCACAAAAAGTGGTTTGCCAGTTAATTTATTTAAAGTAAAAACACATCTCTAACTGCCAGGCAGAGATGTGTTTTTTTCACATTCTGCTCTCCTTATTTTCTTCCAAAATTATACAATTTTACCTCTTAGATGTCAATTGTTTTTCGAACATTTTTTCGCTTTAGTCCATAATTTTTTCAATTAATTCAATTGGTTGTGCTTTTTGCGTATCTATTCTTGCTTTTCCTCCAACAGGTATTACAATTTTTCTGTCAGTATGACCAAAATTATTTGACTTAATTATTGGAAAATCATAATCCTTTCCCAAAACATCTAATAAAATTTTTTCTAAAGCAACACTTCCATCATAATTTCCAACCCAAATTCCCTTTACTTTTTGAAATACATTATTTTGCTTCATATGGTATAAATAATTTGATACTAATTCTGGTGGCGTTTCTAAACATAACTCTTCTATAAATAAAATTTTATCTGTAAAATCAATACTATAGTTGCCACAACACATTTCACTTGTTAAACTTAAATTTCCACCAACTAATTTTCCCTCAGCTTTTCCGGATTTTATTACATTAAATTTATCATCAGTCATTCCTAAAGTTAAACTTCCTTCTACAAATCTATCCATTACTGCTTTATATCCATATTCTGTTTCCCAATTTGTTAATGCTTTAAAAGTTGCTCCGTTAAAAGTAATTATTCCAGTCTTTGCATATATTACATTTTCTAATGAAGTACTATCACTAAAACCGCATAATGGTTTTGGATTTGATTTTATTAAATCATAATCTAAATATTCAAATGTACTATTAGAATTAAAACCTCCACTCACACAAAAAATAACTTTTACTTCTTTATTTGCAAACATTTCATTAATATCTTCTGCCTTTTCTTGTGGTGTACAGCTATATCCTAATGTATTATTAAAAACATTCTTTCCAAATTTAATATGAAATCCTGCGCTTTCCATTAACAATACAGACTGATTAATTATTTCTAAATCATCTTTTTCTATTGGAGATGATGGGGCAATAACACCAATGGTATCTCCTTTTTTTAATTTTTCAAACATTTGCTTAACTCCTTATTCTTTATATTAATATTTTACTAAATTCCCTCATATTTTTCAATTACTTATAATTCTTTTTACAATTTTCATTGACTATCAAAATAACTTTATTTATAATCAATTTTGATAAAAAATATATGGAGTAATTTTATGTTAGAAAAAATTGAAAAATATCACATTCCAATACTAGTTATAATATTGCTAATTGCTTTTCTTTCTAGATTTATTGGAATTACAGAATTACCAGCAGGAATGCATGAAGATGAAGCTGGATTAGCATATGATGCTTACAGCATCTCTGAATATGGAGTAGATCGTTACCTAAATCATTTTCCAGTCTATTTTATCAATTTTAGTGGCGGTCAAAGTGCTTTATACATTTATATATTAGCAATATTCATTAAAATATTTGGATTTAATTTATTTGTAATAAGATTACCATCACTTATTCTTAGTATGTTAGCTATTCTTGCCTCCTATTTCATTGTTAAAAAACTAGGAGGAACTAAATTAGCACTACTATTTACCTTTTTACTTAGCATTTATCCTTGGCATATAATGCAATCTAGATGGGCTTTGGATTGTAATCTTTTAAGCAGTTTCATTGCTTTTGATATATTTTCACTATTATATAGTTCTAAGCCTTGGCATTATATTATAACAGGAATTGTGTGTGGACTTACATTCTACACTTATGCTTTATCGTATATGATGCTCCCTGCTATTTTATTTGTAGTAATTATCTATTTATTGTATATAAAAAAGATAACAATAAAAAATGTTTTAATAATGTTTATTCCTATTTTTCTTTTAGGACTACCGTTATTAATGGTTCAGTTAATTAATATGCTAGGATATGAAACCACTGACTTAGGATTTATAAGTTTTCCACGCTTATTCACTTATCGAACACAAGAATTTTCTTTTTCTAACATATTCTATAATTTAAACTTAAATAATTCTAACAGCCTTCTTCGTATATTAATTGGTAATAATTCTGAAACAACATCTACACTATTCGATCCAACTTATTTATTATTAATTCCATTTATTTTATATGGTTTATGGATCGCAATAAAGCAATTTATATCAGATATAAAAAATAAAGAACTAAGCATTACAAGTATACTTTTCTTACAATTTACTGCCGTTTTTATATGCCTATTATTGATAAATAACTTACAATTACACAAATTACAAGCTTTACTAATACCATATATATTCTTTGCAGCACTAAGTTTAATAAAAATAATGCAAAAATCTAATATCCTTTTCATTACAATTGTTATTATTCTTATTATTCACTTTGGATTATTTATGTATTATTACTGCTCAATGTTTAACTCACAAAATAGTATTGCATTTAACAATGACTTAATTTCATTAGTAAATTATATTGATAGTAAAAATGAATATCAGGATAAAAAAGTACATATCGAATCAGATGCCATTCAACAATACATTTATGTACTATTAGCAGAAAAAACTTCTCCTTATGATTTTGCTTCAACTTCGCAATTAGCTGAATTAGGATATAATTATTTTGAAGTTTTAGGTTTTGGTAGATATTCTTTCATGTATTATGATGAAATAAATTCTGATACTATATATGTTATAGAAGATAAAAACGCATTTAGACAAAAAGCTGCTGATGCTTTAAAAGAAAAACTAGAACAAGAACATTTTGAAAAAGAAAACTGGAATGGCTTTAGTATTTACTATAAATCTACAAATTAATGCAAAAACAAGATTCTATTTATATTAGAATCTTGTTTTTATTTTATTCTTTAATTTCAATCATAGTAGCATTTCTGCCAGATAAAGCTCCATCTACTCTATAAGAATGAAATTGATCTGATTCACATACCGTGCACATACCAGAATCAATAATATTTTCTTCTCTTAAACCTTCTTTTTGTAACATCATCTTATTTAATAATGTTGTATCTATAAAATATTTCTGTACTTTTACTCCATCCTTATCAATAGATTTGCCTACTGTAATAAATTGTTCTATTTCAATATCAGCAGAAAACTCCTTTTCAAATAATTCTTTTACATCATCTTCTACTTCAAAATGACATTTGCGAATATGAGGACAAATACAGCAAATAATATTTTTTGGATCAGAATGATACTCATTTATCATTTTTTTAACAGCCTTTTGTCCAATTCTCTGAAGTGTTCCCCTCCATCCAGAATGAACATTTCCTATCACTTTACAAACTGGATCATAAAATATTAACCCTGTACAATCCGCTTCTGTAGTACACAATACTAAATTCTTTTGATTTGTAATTAAACCATCAACTTCATTCCAAATTTTTTCAGAATCATATACAACTTCAACTCTATCTGTATGTGTTTGATGAGGTTTCACAATTTGATTTGGATTCCAATTAAATACTTCACTAATTTTTTCATAACTTAATTCCAAAGGTGAATTTTCATCATCATATTTTTTAAAGTTTAGTCCCTGATGTTTTAATGTAAAACAATGCTGTATTTCTGTATATTCTAGTAACTTCTTAAACTGAATATATTGAACTCCATTTACATCCTTGTGAACAATCACTTCGTTTGTTAAATCCTTCATACTTTCTCCTTTATTTTATCTAGGACTTCTTCCTTCTTTTCATTTCCTATATAATAATATTCACTTTTACAAATTCCAT
The DNA here is from genome assembly GCA_947628735.1 of uncultured Clostridia bacterium. Lineage (GTDB taxonomy): Bacteria > Bacillota > Clostridia > TANB77 > CAG-508 > CALXVA01. The sequence goes on from CANRAY010000013.1 coordinate 30,782, forward strand.
TATTAAAATTACAAATTGTTTTATATTTGCAATATTCACAAGGCGTTTTACCACCATTCGCCTTATAATATGGCTTAACCTCAATATTTCCAGAAAAAATTTCCTTACTAATTTTCTTAATTGTATTTTTAATATATTTTTGTAAACTTTCAAATTGCTCTCTTGTCACTGCACTTGACCTTGCATTTACATTTCCTTCTTTATCAATACTAGCAGGAATTATATTTGAATATCCACTTTCTAACTTATTATCCATTTTCTTTATAATATTTACATCCGCTAAAACTAAGCCTTTCATTTTAAATTGTTTACGAATTTCTTCTTCTAATTTTTCATTTTCGACATAAGAATCAGCTTTTATAATTGGATCAATTAAATTAAAGTATAATACTCCTGCCGGTAAGAATTTATCATTTTCACATACAGCATCTAAATAAGTTAATAATTGTAATTGTAGTCCTGCCACTACCTCATTCAAATTTATATCTTTTACTGATGATTTATAATCTATAATACGTATATAATTACCATCTTCAGCTTTAGCAACATCAATTCTATCTATTTTTCCTGTAAGTTCTACTTTTCTTCCATCATCTAATGTAAATTGAATTGGTGGGTACTCTTTTCCCTGCTTGAATTCCATTTCATGCCCTAATACTTCAAAATCACTATACTTCAAGCTATCTACAATATATTTCATTGACTTTTTAACTACACGAATTAAACGATTTGCTAGTACTCTGTACTTTGGTATACTAGTAAAAATATAATTCTTTTTAAGCTGTAATGCCTCACTTACAATTTCGTCAACAATTTTGTCTATTTCCTCATCCATGATTTCTTTAACTTTAATTCCTCTATTTTCTATTACTTCAAAAAACTCATCAATAATATTATGCATAAAAGTTCCTGTGTCTACCATTTCTATTTTAAATTCACTTTTATCTGATAATTTAAGACCATATTGCAAATAATAAGAAAATGGACATGATTGATATCTTTCTAATTTTGAAACACTCGTTGATAATGTATTTCCATATAATTTTTGAATATTATCTGGTGTAACTTTTTCTGGTTGATTAGTATATTGCAAAGCGCGCAAGCTATTTTCTAGTCGCACTCTCCATTTTTCATCTTTCATATAATATTCATATACTTCTACCCACAAAAATCCATCTTCAGGTTTTTCTCCAAAATTTCCTTCGTCAATACGATTTCTTAATTTAGTTAACAACTCTTCAAAAGCGGTTTCCATTGTATAAATATCACTATGTTTTTGAATTACATCACTCTGTTCTATAAGAGTAGGAAAAATCTTTTTTATACGATTTATTAGCATTGATGGTCGTAAGGCATTACCTTCCAAATTTGATGAAACATATGATAAATAAATCTTCTCCTCTGCTGTTGAAAAAGCCTTATAAATATTAAAGTTTTCATCATATAATTTCTCTAAAGTTCCTTTTGCTAGTTCTGCTCCATCTTGTTTTAACTTTTCTCTATCACTGTCACTAAAAAATCCTTCATCTTTATTCACCGTTGGAAAAACACCATCATTTAGTCCAATAATAAATACAGCTTTTACCTTATGACTTCTTGAACGATCCACATCTCCCACAATAACTTGATCTTGTGTTCCTGGTATTTTACCTAATCCACTACTTCCTAATCCCATTTTCAATACTTCAGCATATTTTTCAAAACTAAATTCCTTATCTCCAAGTACCAGAACCATCTCATTTAAAAGATCCATAACAATCTTCCAACTAGTCTCATATTCTTTTGCTCTTTCTAATTGTCCAATTTCATTTAATTCTTGTATTTTTTCTTCCAATTTCTTTGGAATTTCTTCATCTATTAAAAATGAATATAAGACCTCAGTAATTTGTTTAACTGTCTTTTTACCTGTAAAATTAGATTTTAGTGATAAAAGTTTTGGGATAATTAGTTCTTTTATATGTAAAATTTTTTCTTTTTCTTCATCTGTTTCATCATAGAAATTCCATTCCTCATCATACCACTTTTTTCCTCTCATCCCCCAACGTAAAGAATAATTTTCAAACAGATGAATATCCATATCTTCTACTGGCAAAAAGCCTGTTTTTATATATTCAAACACAGCCTCATACGTCCAATTTTTAGAAAATATATTTAATATAGCTAACAAATAGCGTACCAAAACATTTTGTGTTAAGTCCTTTTTTTCATCTATAAAAACAGGAATTTCATATTTACTAAAAATTGATCTACATAGACTGGCATACTCTTCTGCATTTTTTGTAATAACAGCAATATCATTATAATGATATCCTTCATTCATTACTAACTGAACAATTTTTTCTCCTACTCGTTCTATTTCTGTATATTGATTTTTTGCTAAAAACAATTCTATATTCGATATTTGATCTGTATATTTATAATAAAAAGTTCCATAAATATTTTGTTCCAAATGTTTTAATTCCTTCTGCTTAAAACGATATGCATTTTCTAAGAAAATAGGTTGTTCAATTTTTATATTTTCTTCTTTTGCTATATCCAATATCTTATTTAAAGTTTGTTTATTTGGATAAAAAAGATCTGTATCTGGATTTTCAGATATATCAATATGATCTGTACAAACTGTAACTGTTACCATATTATTGCGTAATAATATTCGTAAAATATCATATTCCTGTTTAGTAAAACCTACAAATTCATCAACATAAATTAAGCAATTTTTAAAATCTGATACATTTTCTAGTTCGTTTGCTAAAATCGTTAAAATATCATTTTCATCAATATAATTTTGTTCAATTTCCTTACAATATGCATCAAAAATTTGTGTCATATCATTTAATTTTGATTCTAAATACTTATCCTGAGAATTTTGTTGTACTTGTTTCAATTTATCTGGTGTAATTCCATGTTTTTTAAACTCTGTAATCTGTGTTGCAACCATATCAACATTATCTGAAGACTTTCCAATAAACTTTAAACTCTTCTTTTTTTCAGTTAATAAATGATAAATAAGCATGGATTTTCCACTAGAAGATAAAGTGTTAACTTTAGCTCTTCTAACTTCATTTAACACACGATATGCCATACGACCAAATGTAAGTACTTCAGCATCAATAACTGCCCCTTCTTTTACTACTTCTAACAACTTTTTTTCTGCAGTAAAAGAAAATTGCTCAGGAGTAATAATATAAATCTTTTGAAAAGATTCAATTTCTTTTCTCTTTTCTTTTATCTTTTGAGCAACCTCTTGAAATACATATGTACTTTTTCCAGTTCCAGATCTTCCATATACAATTCTAAAACTCATTTTTTTCTCCTCATATTAATCTTTATGCTGTATCCCTTTTCCAATAGAATAGATATTGTTGTGCCATTCCCTCTAAATCACCATATTTTTCTCTAGCTAGTCTTTCAATTTCCTTTTTCTGAACTTTAGTCTCATCTTCATTTTTTATATATAGTTCATTCATAACTCTTCTAACCCATACATCAATTGGAAAAACATCAAAACGTTTTAATGTAGAAAATAATAAAATACAATCTGCAACTTTAGGTCCTATACCAGATAACTCTAACAATTTTTTCCTAGCATTAACTGTATTTTCTTTCTGCAAATCTTCTAAAGAAAATTCTCCTGATTTCACTTTTCTAGTAGTTTCAACTAAATATCTATCTCTAAATCCCAATCCTAATGCTCTTAAATCTTCTACACTTGCTCTTGAAAGCTGATCAACTGTTGGAAAAGTATAATATGACTTTCCATTCCATTTTATTTCATTTCCATAAGCTTTTGAAATTCGTTCAATAATTCCTTTTATTCTTGGAATATTATTATTAGCAGAAATAATAAATGAAATAATTGTTTCCCATAAATCTTGATTCAAAATACGAATTCCTTTACCATACAAAATGCTTTGTTTTAAATATATATCTACACTTGATAGTTCTTCCTTAATTTTTTCATAATCTCTATTCAAATCAAAATATGAAATACAAATGTCTTGCAGATTTTCTTCACATACTCCTTTGAAAATAATATCATCATTTTCTTTTCTTACATTAATTACACCATTTTTTACTACACCCGTGTAACTACCATCTTGATCCTCATTCCAACGAAAACATTGCCCACATTCAAATATATGACGTGGTTCAAAAGATGTAGCATTTTTTAATACATATTCTTGTTCTTTCATATACACATACCTCATTTTTACTGATTATAGTGTATCACAAAAATACGTTTTTTTCTACAAAAATTAGCAGTTAATAATTACCTTTTAAATCCTTTTCCCCACGCTTCACGTGCATTTGAAATTACGATAAATGCCTGTGGATCAATTTGCATTGCGATCTCTTTAATACGAACCACTTCATTTCTAGAACCCACACACCAAAGCATCATTTTCTTTTCTCTTGTATATGTTCCTTTAGCATAAATAGCTGTACTACCTCTTTTTAATTTATCACCTACTTCTTTAGCAATCTCTTTATAACGATTCGAAACAATGAACATGCTCTTTGTAAAATTAACACCTTCAAAAACAATATCTATCAACTTTCCCATCAAAAAAATTGCAATAGCTGAATATAAACCAATTTCAATTTCCTTAAAAACAATAACATTTAAAAATACAATAATTGCATCAATTATCATAATTAAATTACTAGTACGAAATGTTGGAACATACGATCGAATAATATAAGATAATAAATCTGTTCCTCCTGTAGAAGCATTCGCTTTTAACACAATAGCAGTCCCAAGTCCAATACAAATTCCTCCATAAATACACGCTAAAAAAGGATCATTTGTTAATACATCAAACATGTCAAAAATATCAATAAAAACTGATAGCAAAACAGTACCAATTATTCCTTTTATTGCCACTCCTTTTCCAACACGAATAAAAGTAAGAATAAACAATGGAATATTAAGAATTAAAATTGTTGTACCCAAAGGAAAATGAAACAAATAATAAATAATTGTTGCAATTCCTGAAAAACCACCCGAAGATAACTGATTAGGAAGTAAAAAAAGCGAAGTGCCAACAGCCATAATTGCACATCCCACAGCAATAGAAATTATTTCTACTATCCATTTTTTTATAATTAAAAATCGCCTTTTCGTTTCTAATTTCATAAATTTTCCTTCCATTAATGTAATTTTATATGTAACAAAAAACTCTATCATTAGGATTATCTCCTATTGATAGAGTTTTATACAAATAAAATAATAAACATTACTCGTAAACTTCTAGCACTTCTATTTTAAATTTTCCCTTTTTGATTTTTTCATCTGCTTCTACAAAAACATCTACATCATATGTTTCTTTTAATTTCAATACATTCTCTTTTTTGTGACCAATAATTTCATTTATATTTTCTTCGTTAGCTATAATCTTAACTTGTCTAACTTTTGCATTTACTTTTTTAATTTCATTAGCAATACTATCATACCACAAGCTAGATTCTACTAATTGACGGAATGCTGGATGGAATGGTCCAGCAATAACTTGACTTGCCTTATTCTTAGGATCTGAAATTTCATCTGTATTTTGAAGTCCTATACGAATAATATCAATCTTATGCTTTTGAAATAATGCCACAATCGCTTTACATCTTTCAACAGCTTGATTAATTGTTAATGGAGTATACTCTCCTTTTTCACATTCTTCTGCCAATTCTGTTTCTTTTATTACTAAAACTGGATAAATTCTAACAATTTTAGGTTTTAACTTGATTAAATCTTTAGCAGTATTAATATCATCCTGTTTTGTACTTTCAGGAAGACCAACCATCATTTGATGACCCAAAATAAATCCATTCCAACGGATTAATTTCGAAGCTCTTTCCACATCTTCCACAGTATGTCCACGCTTACATCTACGTAATATATAATTATTCATAGATTGGACACCTAATTCGATAGTTTTTACATGATATTTTTTTAAGTACTTTAAAATATCCTTATCTATAGCATCTGGTCTTGTAGAAACACGAATGCTATTAACTTTTTTATTTTTAATATATGGTTGAACTGCTTCAAGTAATTCTATTTGTTTTTCCCTTTCAATAGCAGTAAAACTGCCTCCAAAAAAAGCAACTTCAACATACTTATTATTATCTCTAAAATGCTTTAAATAATAATCTATGGTTTCTTTAACATCCTGTGCTGTTACCATTTTAGTTTGTCCACTAATCTTTCTCTGATTACAAAAGCTACATTGATTTGGACAACCTAAATGTGGAACAAATATAGGAATAATATATTCCTTTTTCATGTTCTCACCTCCACACAACTTTATTTTTCAATATTCTCCAAAGCCTTTTTAGCTGCATCCATCTCTGCATGTTTTTTAGTTTTACCTTCACCTATTGCAAGTTCCACACCATTACATTCCACCTTTACTGTAAAAGTTTTATCATGATCTGGACCTGTTGTTCGAATAACCATATAACAAATATTAACCTCTCCATTTTCTTGCAATTTTTCTTGTAATACAGTTTTATAGTCCTTCATTCCAACATTTCTACTAGATATTTCAATGGCATCTTTTAAATTTTCTATAATAAATTTTTCTGCAACCTCAAGACCTCCATCAAAATACATAGCAGCAATTACAGCTTCAACACTATCAGCTAAAATAGCAGGTTTTTGATTTCCATGACATACATATTCACTTCTTCCAATATACAAGAAATCACTAAAATTATGCTTTTTAGCCACTTGGTATAAACTTCCTTCACATACCACTTCTGCTCTAACTTTAGTCATTTCTCCTTCTTTTAACTTTGGATAATGAAGATAAATATATTTACTCGAAATAAATTCTAAAATACTATCTCCCAAAAATTCTAATTTTTCATTACTTTCAATATGCTTTTCATAAGCATATGATGTATGCGTTAACGCTTTCTTTAGTAATTCTTTATTAGAAAAGGTATAGCCTATATTTTCTTCCAGTTTTGATAAGTCCATAGCTTTCCTCCTTGCAAATATAACAATCCCATTATACATCATTTTCAAAAAAAAAGAAAGGTTTTTCCTATAAACCTTTCATTTGTATATTTCTTATTAGTTATGCGATATTTTCCTTGATATAATCAACAACATCACCAACTGTAACTACTTTTTCTGCATCAGCATCAGGAATCTCTAATTTAAATGCTTCTTCAATAGCCATAATTAGTTCAACTATATCTAAAGAATCAGCTCCTAAATCATCTATAAAAGATGCCTCCATTGTAACAGATGTTTCAGCTACACCTAATTGCTCTACAATAATTTCTTTTACTTTATCAAAAACTTCTTCTGAACTCATTATATAAGTTCACCTCCTTAAAATTTGCTTATGCTTTTGCTTAATCTAAACAATAATACATATTATTTTAATTGTCAAGATTTTTTAGAAATTAATTTTCATTACTACCTTCAAATTCTTCTATCATCTTATCAACAGCCTTGTTCTCAACGAAAGTTTCAGCTTGTTTAATTGTAAATTCAAATAATTTTTCATCACTACTTCCATGAGCTTTTACAACTGGTTTCTTTACTCCTAAAAATAGTGCTCCTCCATATTCTTTGTAATCCATAGTTTTCTTAAATCTAGAAATTGCAGGTAAACTAGGAATTGCAGCAATTGTTGAAAGAAAATTTTTCTTTAAACTTTCCGTTAAATTTCTCTTTACAAATTTGCCTAATCCTTCAACTGCTTTTAGAAATACATTGCCAGTAAATCCATCTGTTACTAGTATATCTAAATCGCCTGAAAAGGCATCTCTACCCTCTACATTTCCAACGAAATTAATATTTAATTCCTTTGATTTTTCTTTTAATAAAAAATATGACTCCTTGGTCAGTTCATTTCCTTTTGTTTCTTCTGTACCAATATTTAATAATCCAACTGTAGGATTTTCTTTTCCAAAAGTATTACGAATATATATACTTGCCATTTGTGCAAATTGCAATAAATTAATTGGTTTACAATTTGTATTAGATCCACAATCCATTAATAATAATTGACTTTTATATGATGGTAAGATTCCAGCTAGTGCTGGTCTATCAATTCCTTTAATTCTTCCAATTAAAAGAGTAGCACCTGTAAGCAATGCTCCTGAGTTTCCAGCAGAAATAAAGACATCACCTTCACCTTGTTTTAACATATTAAAACCTACTACCATAGAAGAATCTTTTTTATGCTTAATAGCTTGTGTTGGAATATCTTCCATTTCAATTGTTTCTGTTGTATGATGAATGCTTAATCTTGGAGAAATCTCAGATATGTCATTCTTTCCATACAATTCCTTTATCCTTTGTAAAATAATTTCTTTATTACCAATGAGGATTACATCTGCCTTAACTTGCTCGATGGCTTTCACTGCTCCTTTAATATTCGCATCTGGGGCATTATCTCCACCCATAGCATCTAGTAATATTTTCATATATTCCTCCAATATTCTTTTTTATAATATATTTCTATTTTATTATTTTATAACTTCAATAGCATAAAGTCAACAAAAAACTGACGGCTTTACTATATAAATACCGTCAGCTTTCTGCAAATTTACTTTTCATTATTTTTCAAGTATTTTATAAATATAAGTTTTTATTTAAAATGAGTTTTCAATTACCCATTTCGAAGATTGATCATTTTAATAATCATCTTCTGGCACCGACAAAAATTCATTTCTAAAAGATACTGTATTATTCAAAACATTTCCTCCTTTATCCACTTCTGCTACATAATATGTTTTTCCAAGTCATAAAATGTTGTTGATGAGGCTGATGCATTTCTAAATACTAGTTCTTGAAGATCTGATACTCTCATAGTGCATTCTTTATCTGTATATAAAGCTACATAAAAAGTGGAATTTTCAGCTGACCATAGCTCCCCATTAACCGAAAGTTCCTTCGTAACTGTTAATTAAGTTTTATCTGGAGTGTCTGGTGGTGGCGTTTCCTCTGGTGGTGTTTCTGGTGGTCCTGGTGGTGGTGGCGTGTATGATTCAAAATATGTATTTGTTATTGTATACCCATTTTCACTACTAGTTACTGTTGCAGTATAACCATTTGGAGTAACTTCATCAACTGTATATTCACAATCCTTAACTAAATAATTCCATGTATAACTCCAACCGTTACTTTCAGATAAAACTACTGGTGAATTATATTCACTTCCATTACAAAATAACTGTACTTGTACACTTTCAGGCCTTTTATCTTCATTTCCAACATCATTCCAAACTTTTGTTACACTCAAACTTGTATACTCTGTTTGAGGTCCTGGTGGTGGAGGTGTTGGTTGTGGCTCTACTGGTATTTCTACGGGTGGCACTTTATGTCCTTTTGGTACTGTTGGTTGTGGTACACCTGTTAAATCTGTTATTACATTTACTATTATCTTTCCCTCTTCTATATCTCCTTGTTGTACCTCATATGTATAAGTTATTGTCTCACTTTCTCCTGCCTCTAATGAATCAATTATCCAATATTCCTCTCCTGCTTTTACTTTTCCGCTATTTTCTTCGGATAATACCAAATGTTCATCTCCCGGTTTATATGTTCCACTTCCTGCTGTTAATTCATCTACTATATGTATGTCCTTTATTGGAACATTTCCCTTATTCTTTGCCATAATTACATATTTTATTTGCTCTCCTACTGTATAATACTTTTCATTTTTTGGAGTTGATACTGCTTTCTTTGTTATTTCAAAGTTTGGATTATCATCTTCTATTAAACTACTTATATTATCTCCTAATATTCCTAATACTCTATCTCCACTTGGGCCATAATATTTTACTTGATATTCACTTTCACTTCTTGTACTGCCTTCAGCTAATTTTACATTTTCTTCTGTTGAAGCTACCTTAGCAATATTTGCTTCTTCTGTTTGCAATGGTTCTAACTTATATACATCATTTGTTCCATCTGTTCCATTTCCTAATGACATTCTATTTCCTAATAGTTTTTCTACATTTATTACATATCCTGCTCCTTGTAATTCTTTTCCTATTATTCCTTTATCTTCTCCTTGCAAATATGTAATTAAGTCTCCACCTAGCATTACTTTATCTATCCAGTAATTTGAATACTCCATTTCTATGGCTTCCCACACCATTGCATGAGTATGCTCTATGCCTCCTCTTTCTGCACTTGCTATTAAACCATCTTCTCCAAATACTGAATTAATACTTATTACTGCTAAGATTATTAATATCACTATAGTTACTACTAAAGCAATTAAGGTTATTCCGTTTTTTATTCATATTTCCTCCTCTTTTGTTTAAATATAATCATTTTCACTATATATTATATTTTATCTTTTTATATATTTCAACAACAATTATATTACATTTTCATAATAAAAATCCCCCGGCTTAGCCGGGGGTATTTTACTTATAACGCCTAAAAGGCTATGTTATAAGCAGAGCCTCA
>CANRAY010000014.1 GCA_947628735.1 uncultured Clostridia bacterium
ACTAATATCTCTAATTGATTCTGAATAAGTTATATTATCACTATCATCCACTGACCCTAATCTATATATATGCATTGTTGTAGGTTGTCCAGATTCTCTAACGTCTTTAAAGACTTCTGTTTCTGATAATTTATCAACCAGTCCTACTTTCCATCCTTTTGAATTTGTCCATATTTCAAGCAATCCACCTGAAGTTTCAGGAAGCTCTTCTCCTGTGAAATTTACAATGACCCATTCTTGTTCTTTCTCTTCTGTTATTTTAAACTTTAATATATCACTAATTTTATTATACCCAGAAGGTACAACCACTTCCTTTACATAGTATGTACCTACTGGTGGAATATCATATGAATGATCACAAAATCCAGTTTCTTGTAAATCTACTCGTTCATATAAATGGCTACATGCTTCATCTGTATATATTTCTATAACTGCTCCTGGTAATAATTTACCTTCTTCATCAATTTTATATATATAAAAATTCTTATCTTCCTGTGGTTCTTCTGGTACTGTTGGTACTTCTACTTCTGGTACTATATGTCCTTTAGGTACCGTTGGTTGTGGTTCTCCTTTTAATTCTGTTATTACATTATTTACTATCTTTCCTTCTTCTATATCTTTTTGTTGCACTGTATATGTGTAAATTATAGTTTCTGTTTTCTGCGAATCTAATGAACTTATTGTCCAATAACCATCTTTTGCTCCTATTTTTTCACTGTTTCCTGCAGATAATACTAAATGTTCATCTCCTGGTTTATATGTTCCACTTCCTGCTGTTAATGTATCTGTTATTTGTATATCTTTTATTGTAACATCCCCTGTATTAGTTGCTATAATAGTATATTCGATAGTATCTCCTACTGTATAATATTTTCTTCCATTTGGTGGATTTGATGTTGCTTTTTTCTCTATTTCAAAATTTGGATTATCGCTTTCTATTAAACTACTTATATTATCTCCTAATATTCCTAATACTCGATCTCCACTTGGGCCATAATATTTTACCTGATATCTACTTTCACTTTTTGTACTTTCTTCTGCTAATTTTATACTTTTCTCTGTTGAAGCTACCTTAGCAATATTAGTTTCACCTACTGATAATGGTTCTAGTTTATATACATCATTTTCTCCATCTGTTCCATTTCCTAATGACATTCTATTTCCTAATAGTTTCTCTACATTTATTACATAGCCTGCACCATATAATTCTTGTCCTATTATTTCTTTATCTTCTCCTTGCAAATATGTAATTAAGTCTCCGCCTAGCATTACTTTATCTATCCAGTAATTTGAATACTCCATCTCCATTGCTTCCCATACCATTGCATGGGTATGTTCTATTCCTGCTCTTTCTGCACTTGCTATTAGGCCATCTTCTCCAAACACTGCATTAATACTTATTACTGCTAAGATAATTAATATCACTATTGTTACAACTAATGCTATTAAAGTTATTCCGCTTTTCTTTTTTCATAATTTTTCCCCTTCTTTTGTTTAAATATAATTATTTTTATTATATATTATCTTTTTATATACTTCAACAACAATTATATTACATTTACATTACATTTTCACATAAAAAACTGATAAATATCTTTTAAATATTTACCAGTTTTTCATTTTACTTTTTATTAATATTAAACTTTTTTAAATTTATAATAGTTACCATGAACCGTTAATAGGTATTGCTTCAAACACAACTGCTACATTAAATTGAGAACCTTCTTCAAATTCTATTCCTCGTTTATATTCATTTGCTAACTCATTAAGATCTATGCTTAACACTGTTGAAGCAGCTCCTGGTTGTATTGGTTGATTATAATACCACCATCCATCATCTTTTTTCTCCCAAGATTCACCATCATAATCATATTGTAATCTATCATCAAAACCACTAAAAGCCCTTGCTCTAATATAACAATCTTCTTCGGAATCTGCACTATTTGTAATTGCTATAGTCTTTATCCAACTAGAAAACTCTTCTTCTATCATTACATTTAAAAATTCTTCATCCATTGCTATCATAGCTATATCCTTATCATCTAGAGAACCTTCTTCTATTTCTTCCTCTCCAGTTATTTTATCCAAGTCCCACCTTTTATCCCAATAGTAGAACCTATTTAATATTCCATACCCTAATTTGGAAGATGCTTCATATTGATTGGTAAATGAAACTTTACAAGTAGGTTCTTCTTCTGAGAAATAGTCCCAACTAGGTTGTTGTATTTTTTGACTAGTACATTTACTTGATGCTCCTGAATAAATCTGTGAAACTGTAACCGTTGTACCTGAAGGAATATTGTCTAACATTACAGTTTTATTACCTGGATAAGTAACAAATTGAGTAATTACATCAGAATATACAAGATTTCCCTCACTCATTGCTTCCACCTTATATATGATATTAGAAGGATATCCCAAATTATAATCATAATTTAATACTTCTGTTTCGATCTCCACTCTTCCCTTTCGCGTTTCTCGTCCTGTTAGCAATAAATAAAGATTAATATTACCTTTTTCTACTTCTATTATCATTGGTGCAAATGAATATTCAAACTCCTTTGTAACTATGTTATCACACGAAACCACAAATAGATCAGTTTTTCCTCTTAATTCTTCTTCAGCATATATATTATTAGACATATTGATTTTTTTATAATTTTCTAAGTTTATATCTAAGTATGATTCAAGGCCTAAATCATTTACGCTTTCTACTGCCATTTCTCCGCAAAGATAATTTAAAAACTCCTTTTGATAACCATAAGAACTCTTACCCAACTCGAACCAATTTCCTTCAACTTCTGAAAATTCTGTTGGTAAATCACTTATATCACTAATTGAATCTGAATAAGTTATACTACCACTATCATCTACTGATCCTAATCTATATATATGTAGTGTTGTAGGCTGTCCAAAATTTGCAACATCTTCAGCAAATAAGCTTGTTATTCCTACTTTCCATATTTTTGAATCTGTCCATAATTCAAGCACCCCACCTGAACTTTCAGGCAACTCCATTCCTGCAAAATTTATAATAGTCCATTCTTGATATGGTTCGTCTGTTATTTCCATTTCTAGTATTTCTATTGGGTTATATCCAGCTGGTATAACGCTTTCTTTAATATAATATATACCTGCTTGTGGAATATCTTCTGTCCAATCATAAGAACCCGTTTCTTTTAAATCTATAGTTTTGCAAAAACTTTCTGGACTACATGACCTATCTTTATATATTTCTATAACTGCTCCTGGTAATAATTTGCCTTTTTCATCAACTTTTTCTATATGGATTGTCCTTTTTACCTGTGGTTCTTCGGGTACTGTTGGCACTTCTACTTCTGGTATTATATGCCCTTTTGGTACTGTTGGTTGTGGTTCTCCTTTTAATTCTGTTATTACATTATTTACTATCTTTCCTTCTTCTATATCTTTTTGTTGCACTGTATATGTGTAAATTATAGTTTCTGTTTTCTGCGAATCTAATGAACTTATTGTCCAATAACCATCTTTTGCTCCTATTTTTTCACTGTTTCCTGCAGATAATACTAAATGTTCATCTCCTGGTTTATATGTTCCACTTCCTGCTGTTAATGTATCTGTTATTTGTATATCTTTTATTGTAACATCCCCTGTATTAGTTGCTATAATAGTATATTCTATAGTATCTCCTACTGTATAATATTCTTTTCCATTTGGTGGAGTTGATGTTGCTTTTTTCTCTATTTCAAAATTTGGATTATCACTTTCTATTAAACTACTTATATTATCTCCTAATATTCCTAATACTCTATCTCCACTTGGGCCATAATATTTTACCTGATATCTACTTTCGCTTTTTATAATTTTCTCTGCTAATTTTATATTTTTCTCTGTTGAAGCTACCTTAGCAATATTAGTTTCACCTACCGATAATGGTTCTAGTTTATATACATCATTTGTTCCATCTGTTCCATTTCCTATTGGCATTCTTGTTCCTAATAATTTTTCTGTGTTAATTACATATCCTGCACCCTTTAGTTCTTTTCCAATTATGTCTTTATCTTCTTCTTGTAAATATGTAATTAAGTTTCCGCCTACCATTGTTTTGTCAATCCAATAATTTGAATACTCCATCTCCATAGCTTCCCACACTGTTGCATGAGTATGTTCTATTCCTGCTCTTTCTGCATTTGCTATTAAGCCGTCTTCTCCAAATACTGCATTAATACTTATTACTGATAAAATAATTAAGATTACTATTGTCACTACTAGAGCTATTAATGTTATTCCGTTCTTTCTGCGGTTTAAAGAGTAGCTCTCTCTCTCTCTCTCTCTCTCTCTTACAGCTATCTGTGTTTCGTGTTTTTTCATAAATTTTCCCCTTCTTTTGTTTTTAAATACAATTATTTTCTTTATTATATGTTATAAATTTACCCTATTCAACAACAATTATATTACATTTATATTACAAAAAAATAAAGAGGTGTTACCCCTTTATTTTTTATTCACTTATTTGCTTGCTATTAATATTCTATATTTTCGTCATAATCACGATCATAAACTGTCCAATCAGCATATGCCTCACCCTCTTCAGTATATAATACAGGAACTGCTTCATATACAACTATAACGTTGAATTGTTCTCCTTCCATTACATATTCCACCGGTACATTCCAAATTTGAATATTCAATTCCGTTGTTGCTTCACCACTTCCCAGAACGTCAGAATAATAATAATAACCTTCATCTCCTTGCGTCCACATTTCACCACTATATACTAATTCTATATTGCTTGGACAAAACGCTATTGCTCTTATATACATAGGTTCATTATTTTCATTACTCTCGATTAATACATGCTTTGTCCAGTCATAAAATTCCTCTTGTAAACTTAATACATCATTATCATTTACCTCATTTTCTTTATTCCATTGCCATATGCCATCAGCTTCAAGATATTCAAAGTTATTTTGTATACTACCACCTTTAATTTGAGATTTTATATAACTATTTTTAAATGAAACGTTGCAAATAGGTCCTTCATCTAGATAATCCCAATTAGATTGTTGTATATAATCACTAATGCATCTGGTTAATGTTCCTGAGTAGATCTGCTTTACTGTAACTGTTGTAGATGAAGGAATATTTTCTAATACTACAGTCTGCTTACCAGAATTGTTAACTATTTGACGAACTACATTAGCATAAACAATATATCCATCTTTTTCTGCCTCAACTTCATACACAATAGTAGAAGGTTTATCTGAAGCATAATCTAATACTTCTGTTTCAATTTCTAATCTTCCTGATCTAATCGATTGCTCTGCTGACATCGAACTCATATTTATCTTTTCGTTTTCTACATATATTATTGTTGAATCTAAATTATATTCATACTTTTGTGTAAGTATATTATCACAAGAAATTATAAATAAATCAATTTTCCCTTTTAGTTCTTTTCCACGAGGAACCTTAACTGTAGTAAGTTCTTTATTTTTTTCTAAATTTATATCTAAGTATGATTCAAGACCCACATCATTTAAATTTTCTACTCCACTTTCTTCGCAAATATAACCAACAAACTCTTCTTGAGTATAGAAATTTTTGAAATACTTCGCATAAAAATCTGAATACTTAGTTGGTAAACCTCTTATACCACTGATTGCATCTGTATAAGTTATATTGCCACTATTATCTACAGAAGCAAATCTATATATATGCATAGTCGTTGAACTACCATAATTTATAATATCATCATAATAACCAGCGTCCTCACCGCCTAATCCTATATTCCATTCATTTGCATCTGTCCATATCCTTAATAGAACTCCTGGCCATTCAGGTAATGTTTCTCCTTGATTATTTATGATATCCCATCTTTGATATAATTCATCTGTTATTTCCACTTCTAACATAACTATTTGGTTATATCCATCTGGTGTAACATTCCCTTTAATATAATATTTACCTACTGGTGGAATATCATCTGAATGATCATAAATAGCATTTTCTCTAAAATCTATAGTTTCATAAAAACTATCTTCACTACATGATTCATCCGTATAAATATCTATCACTGTTCCTATTAAAGGCATACCATCTTGATCTAAATTACATATAATAAATTTTGTTTTTTCTTGTAGATATTCTGGTCCCTGAGGATCTTGTGGATTATCGCTTCCCGTTAAATTGATAATATTATCTCCTAATATTCCTAATACCCTATCTCCACTTGGTCCATAATATTTTACTCTGTATTCTTTTTTGATTTTTGTACTTTCTTCTGCTAATTTTATGCTTTTCTCTGTTGATGCTACCTTAGTAATATTAGCTTCTTCTATTGGTAATGGTTCTAGCTTATATACGTCATTGGTTCCATCTGTTCCATTTCCTAATGACATTCTTGTTCCTAATAGTTTCTCTACATTTATTACATATCCTGCACCTTGTAATTCTTTTCCTATTATCCCTTTATCTTCTCCTTGCAAATATGTAATTAAATTTCCTCCTAACATTACTTTATCTATCCAGTAATTTGAGTACTCCATTTCCATTGCTTCCCATACCATTGCATGGGTATGCTCTATACTTCCTCTTTCTGCACTTGCTAGTAAACCATCTTCTCCAAATACAGCATTAATACTTATTACTGCTAAGATAATTAAGATTACTATTGTCACTACTAAAGCTATTAATGTTATTCCGCTTTTCTCTTTTCATATTTTTCTCCTTTGCATTTATATTTCTATTTGCCATCCTTTATAACTTGGCCCAATATTTCCGTTTCCATCATCTAATACTAATGTTGCTTCAGCTGCTGTAATAATATTAACAACCCAACCTTCTTCAATTGGATTTTCCTCTGTTGACATTGGCAAACTCAATGTAATATTTAACGCGCCAGTTGACGCACCTGGTTCAAACAAACTTTGATAGTACCAATATCCATCCTTTCCATCTATCCATCCTTCTCCACTGCCAGTTACGGTTACATTATCAGGTTTAATAATACTTACTCTTACATAACATTCTTTGTTACCTGTATTTTCTATTGTAATAGTTTTAACATTTGCATTTACAATTTCATGAGGTATAACACCAATTTCTTCAAAATCAGATAGTGTTAATGAATCAGTATTATTTTTAGCAATTACTTGACATTTTAACAAGATTACACTTAGCAATATGGTTATAACAACAACATATATTTTTATATTTCTTTTGTTCCTCATATTCTATTTTCCTCCTTTATATATTATTTATTATCATCCTTCTCCATTTTGCCAATACCAAGCTGATCCATTAAATACATATGAGTTTTCTGTACTACTTCCGGTCATTGAATATTTAGAGCGTCTTAAATCAAATTGAACATTTTTCGAATTAGTAACATCGATTTCTTCCATACCGCCTTGTATTTCATATGATGGTGTTATATATTTAGGTTTAACTATTATTTTATCTGCAACAGGTATCTCTTCAACATAAATTGTTTGTACACCATTTTCAAAAATTATTGTACTCTCTATTCTATCATACAAAACTTCATTATTACTCGTTGCAATTATTTCATAGCACACTGTCATAGGGCCTAATTCTTGAACATAATCTTGCATATTACTTACAATTTCTATTGCACTTTTTCGAATTAACTGTTCTTCTCCTATCCCCCAAAAACTAGTTTTTCCTTTTTCCACTTTTATAAGTATTGGCATATGTACATATTCATACTTATCTGTAACAATATTATCACAAGCAACTATAAATAAATTAGTTTGTTCTTCCAATTCATTTTCAGAATATACAGTAGTAGTTTCTGTATATCCATTCAAATTTATATCTAAATATAATTCTAATCCTAATAATTCTCCAGATGTTTCTGGCATATCAGATCCCTCTTCAGGTTCTCCTGCTGTATTCATTAAAATCATTTCAATCAAATCATGTTGATAAACTATTGATTCTTTTCCATGTCCAAACCATCTTTCTCCAACTTTAGTTGGTAAATCACTTATATTACTAATTGAATCAGAATATGTTATATTACCACTATCATCTACTGAACCTAATCTATATACATGCAATGTTGTTGGTTGACCAAAATTTATAATATCATTATAATAAGACAATCCTCTATCAGTTAACCTCACATTCCATTTATTTGCATCTGTCCATATCTTTAATTGAGGTATTGAACTTTCAGGCAACTCAATTCCCGTATAATTTACAATAGTCCATTCTTGAAATTGCTCATTTGTTATTTCCATTTCTAATAAATCTATTGGTGTATATCCATCTGGTGTAACTGTTTCTTTAATATAGTATTTACCTGCTGGCGGAATATTATCAGAATGGTCATACTCAGCTGATTCGCGTAAATCTATAGTTTCATAAAAACTTTCTTCACTACATGACTTATCTGTATATATTTCTATAACTGCCCCTTTTAAAGGCATACCATTCGCATCTACTTTACATATAATAAATGTTCTATTACTTTGTGGTTTTTGTTCTTCTTCTGGTACTGTTGGTACTTCTTCTTTTGGTATCCTATGTCCTCTTGGCACTGTTGGCTGTGGTTCTCCTGTTAATTGTGTTATTACATTTACTATTATCTTTCCTGCTTCTATATCTTTTTGTTGCACTGTATATGTGTAAATGATAGTTGCTGTTTCTTGCGAATCTAATGAACTTATCGTCCAATAGCCATCTCCTACTCCTACTTTTTCACTACTTTTTTCTTTTAATAATACTAATTTATCACTTCCGGGTTTATATGTTCCACTTCCTGCCGTTAATGTGTCTGTTATTTTTATATCTTTTATTGTAACATCCCCTGTATTCTTTGCTGTAATTGTATATTCTATAGTATCTCCTACTGTATAATATTCTCCATTTGGTGGAGTTGATGTTGCTTTTTTCTCTATTTCAAAATTTGGATTGTCACTTTCTATTAAACTACTTATACTATCTCCTAATATTCCTAACTCTCTATTTCCACTTGGACCATAGTATTTTACACTATATTTTGTTCCACTTATTACTTCTTCTAGTTTATATACATCATTCTCTCCATCTGTTCCATTTCCTAATGACATTCTTGTTCCTAATAGTTTATCTATATTTATTACATATCCTGTTCCTTGTAATTCTTGTCCTATTATTTCTTTATCTGCTCCTTGTAAATATGTAATTAAATTTCCTCCTAGCATTACTTTATCTATCCAATAATTTGAGTACTCCATTTCCATGGCTTCCCACACCATTGCATGGGTATGCTCTATACTTCCTCTTTCTGCACTTGCTAGTAAACCATTTTCTCCAAATACTGCATTAATACTTATTACTGCTAAGATAATCAAAATAACTATTGTAACTACTAAAGCTATTAATGTTATTCCGTTCTTTTCGTGGTTTAAAGTATTTCTCTTCCTTTCTTTTTCTCTCACAGCTATCTACTTTTCGCATTTTCTCCATAAACTTCCCCTTTCTTTTGTTTTTAGACACAATTATTTCTTTCATTATATGTTATAAATTTACCCTATTCAATAACAATTACATTACATTTATATTACAAAATCATTATATTTAAATACTTTAAAAATTTTATATCTGGAACTATTCTTTATACCTTTTCATATATTAACTTTAAGGAGTTGATATATGTGAAAAAATATAAATTAGCCATAGTTGGGGCTACTGGATTAGTTGGTAGAACTGTTTTAAAAGTATTGGAAGAAAAGCAATTACCTATTTCAAAATATGTATTATTTGCTTCAAAAAAATCAGCTGGTCAGAAAATTCATTTTATGAATACAGAATATATTATAAATGAATTAAATGAACACTCTTTTGATGAGGGTTTTGATTTTGCTATTTTTTCTGCTGGTGGAGAAACTTCAAAAAAATATTCTCCAATTGCTGCTTCTAAGGGTTGTATCGTTGTAGATAATAGCAGTGCTTTTCGTATGGATCCTAACGTGCCTTTAGTTGTTCCTGAAGTAAATCCTGAAGAAATACAAAATCATCATGGCATTATTGCTAATCCTAATTGCTCTACAATACAAGCAGTTGTTGCATTAAAACCATTAGATGAAAAATATCAAATTAAACGAATCGTATATTCTACATATCAAGCTGTATCTGGTGCTGGAAGAAATGGAGTTATTGATTTAGAAAATGGAATTAAAAATCATATAATAAATAAAAGTGATTTTAGTAACTGTAATGAAATTACAAATAAACCTAACTTCAATGCACAAGAAAATTATTCTTTAAAAAAATTTCCTTATCCAATATTTTCAAATTGCTTACCACACATTGATATTTTCTTAGAAAATGGGTATACCAAAGAAGAAGAAAAAATGATAAATGAAACAAGAAAAATCTTAAAACATCCTAATTTACGAATAACCGCTACAACAGTTCGTGTTCCTGTTTTTAATTCTCATAGTGAATCTATTAATGTTGAATTTGAAAATAGTTTTCATATGAGAGAATTAAAAGAAGTTTTACGAAACGCACCTGGCATAATTTTACAAGATGATATTCAAAATAATATCTATCCTATTGCAACTAAAGCTTCTGGTTATGATTATGTTTTTGTTGGTCGTATTCGTAGAGATGAAAGTGTTATTAGTGGAATAAACTTATGGGTAGTTGCTGATAATATTCGTAAAGGCGCTGCTAGTAATGCAGTACAAATTGTTGAAAAAATGTGTTACCAACATTCAAATTAAACAAAAAATACACCTAAATGTTAGAAAAAAACTATAATTTTAGGTGTATTTTATATTATATTTATTTTAAAAAGCCACTAATAATTTGTTCTTCCGCTTCCTTTTCTGTTAATCCTAAAGTCATTAACTTAATTAATTGCTCACCTGCAATTTTGCCTATGGCTGCTTCATGAATTAAACTTGCATCAATATGATTTGCAACAATTTTTGGATCAGATAACACTTTTGCGTTATCCATAATAATTGCATCACATTCTACATGTCCAAAACATTTTGTATTTCCATCTACTTTTGAAATAAATTCCTGTGATGATTCATTTTTAGCAACAGATCTTGAAGCTACATGTACACTAGAATTTTCTCCATTTAATGCTACCTCAAATATAGTTTTTGCAGTTTGTTTTCCACTTGTCATAATTCTTTCTGAAATAACTAAACTTGAATCTTTTCCTAATTCTGCTTTTGTTTCTCTTACAGTTGAAGTAACACCCTCTATTTGCACAGTTTCCATTTCCATATAAGCACCATCTTGCAAATTTACAATCGTTTGTGGATTCAAAATCTTATCGCCACTGCCTTCTCCTTCTCCATAATGTTTTTCAATATATTTTACTCTAGCTCCTTTTTCTAAATGAAAACTATGAATTCCATCATGTTCTGCTGTTTCGCAACTATTATTATGAATACCACAACCTGCTACAATAACAATATCTGCATTCTCTCCAATATAAAAGTCATTATATACCACATCATTAAATCCACCTTGCGTTAAAATAACTGGTATATGAACACTTTCATTTTTAGTATTTGCTTTTACAATAATATCAATTCCCGGTTTATCTTGTTTTGTAACAATATCTATATTAGCAGTTGTATTTCTACTTATTCCTTTTCCATTTTCACGAATATTATATGCTCCCATAGGAGTTTCTTCAATATCAGCAATTTTCTTTAATAAGTCTTTTTCTATTTTATCCATTATCTTTACCTCCTTTATCACAATTTTCAGGAGTAATATTAGCTTCTAATTTATGACAAGCCTTTCCTTTATTTAATATTTGAGGTAATATTTTTTCTCTACTTCCATGATCTGAAATCTTTCCATTTGATAATAAAATAATTTCATCTGCAATATTTAAAATTCTTTCTTGATGTGAAATAATAACAATAGAACCTTGAATTTCTTTGTGCATTTTTTCAAAAACACTAATCAAATTATTAAAACTCCACAAATCAATACCTGCTTCTGGTTCATCAAAAATTGTTAACTTTGATTTTTTAGCAGCAAGCATTGCTATTTCTATTCTCTTTAATTCTCCACCAGATAATTCTGAATTAACTTCTCTATTAATATATTCCTGTGCACATAATCCAACATCTGCTAATACATCACAAGCATCACAAATTTTCATTTGATTTCCTGATGAAATTTCAATCAAATCTTTTACTGTTAGCCCTTTAAATTTAACTGGCTGTTGAAAAGCAAATCCAATCCCCATTTTTGCCCTTTGAGTAATATTCATATTAGTAATATCCTTACCATCAAACAAAATTGTACCTGAATCTGGTTGCATAATTCCCATAATAATCTTAGCCAAAGTTGATTTTCCAGAACCATTTGGTCCTGTAATAACAATAAGTTTTTTATCATCTATATTTAAATTAATATCTTTTAATATTTGTTTTTTTTCTCTTGAAAAAGAAATATTTTTTAATTCTAACATTTTTTCCTCCTTTTGCCACACACATTCTAGCATATTTTCCACATTTTTTCAACACATAGTTATAGTGTCATTTCATATAATGCATTATAGGAGGTAAATATGAAAAATGTTATTTTTAAAGGTTGTGGCACAGCTTTAATTACACCATTTAATGAAGATGGAGTTGATTTTGAAGAACTTCGTAAATTAATTGATTTTCAGATTTTTGGGGGAATCGATGCTATTATAATTTGTGGCACAACAGGAGAATCGTCTACAATGAGTACAGAAGAAAAAAAACAGGTAATTAAATTTGCAGTTCAAGTAGCTAATAATCGTGTTCCTATTATTGCAGGAACTGGTGGAAACAATACAAAATCAGTAATTGAGCTCAGTAAATATGCTGAACAAGTTGGAGCTAATGGCTTACTTATCGTAACTCCTTATTATAATAAAACAACTCAAGCTGGATTAGTTTCTCATTATTCTCAGATTGCACAAAATACCAAATTGCCGATTATTCTATACAATGTTCCTAGTCGTACAGGAATAAACATTGAGCCAGCAACTTGTTTAGAATTATCAAAAGTCTCTAATATAGTAGCTATTAAAGAAGCAAGTGGCAATATTTCTCAAATAGCTGAAATCGCGAATCTATGTAAAGACAATTTAACAATTTACTCTGGTAATGATGATCAAACAATTCCTATTCTATCTCTTGGAGGATTAGGGGTTATTTCTGTATTATCAAATCTTTATCCAAAATTTGTTCACAAAATGGTTTATGACTATTTTAGTGGCGATTTAAAACAAGCTTTAAATGCACAATTATCATCACTCAAACTTATTAAAGCTTTATTTTGTGAAGTCAATCCTATCCCTATTAAATATGCTATGCAATGTGCAGGATTTCACCCAGGAATTCTCAGACTTCCTTTAGTTGAACTTTCTGAAAAAGGAAAAGAAAAAGTTGATTTAGCAATGAAACATTTTTCTTCTTTAATCTAGCATTCTACTTTTTTAAGAATAGTTATTCACTGTTATTGAATATTATGGTATAATACATATTATAAGAGTTTATTTTGTAGAAATTTAGGAGTTTTATATATGGCATTAACACAAGCACCAAAAAAAGAATTATCTGTTCAAACTAAAAAAGAAAAGTCTATTAGTAAATTAGAATTTTACCATATTATTCGTGATATTGCTTTGAATGAGACAGTTCAAGAAATGAAACAATATAGACAACATTGTGATGTATCTTGTTATCAACATTGTGTCTATGTAGCTTATTTTACATATTATCTTTGTAAAAAATTAAACTTAGATTACGTTTCTGCTGCACGTGCTGCTATGCTTCATGATCTATTTTTATATGATTGGCGTCAAAAACATAGAGATGAAGAATTTCATGGACTTCATGCTTTTTCTCATCCTAAAATTGCTCTACGAAATGCTTCAAAAATCTTTGATTTAAATGACAAGCAAAAAGATATAATTGTAAAACATATGTGGCCACTAACAATTGTTTTTCCAAGATATGCTGAATCATATATTATTACTTTAACAGATAAATATAGTGCCATTTATGAATCTTATAAATATATACGTTTTGTACGTTTTCGTTCAAAAAAGATTAAGAATTAACTCATACTTTTATCTCAATAGCATAGAATAATACCATATCTTTTCATTGGTGAGGTTGTATATGATAAATGTTTTAGTAAATGGCTCTAATGGAAGTATGGGTAGAGTTTTAATTGATTATATTAATGGACTTTCTGATATGAAAGTCCTATATCAATTTGATAAGAATACACAAATGTGTTCTTCTTGCTGTTCTGAAAATTTAAAGCCAGATGTTATTATTGATTTTTCTACAGTTGAAGGAACTCTTTCTATTTTAGATTATGCTATTCAAAATTTAATTCCAATCGTTATTGCTACTACTGGCTTTTCTCAAGAAGAAAATAAAAAAATATTAGAATATTCAGAAGCAATTCCTATTTTCAAAACATCTAATATGTCTTATGTAATCCACTTAATGTCCAAAATATTAACAACAATTTCTCCTTTTCTTTCCGACACAGATATTGAAATTATAGAAAAACACCATCGTAACAAAGTAGATGCTCCAAGTCGGTACAGCTTTAATGCTTGCTGATGCTATTCAATCTACTATAGAAAACAAATATAATTATACTTTTGATCGTTTTCAAAATAAGAAAAAACGTAACAAAGGTGATATTGGCTTTTCATCTGTTCGTGGTGGAAATTTAATAGGTGAACATTCAGTTCTGTTTCTTGGTGATTTTGAAAGTATTGAAATTAAACATACTGCTTATTCTAAAACAATATATGCAGAAGGTGCTGTTCGTGCAGCAAGATTCATTATACATAAAAAAAATGGTTTATATTCAATGGAAGATTTAATTGATTTTTAACATACAAAAAACTCAAATTACAATTACAAAATTGCAATCTGAGTCTTTTATTTTATAAAATCATTTTTCTTATTTTGTAGCAGTTTCCTCTACGGGATACACACTAACTTGTTTTTTGTCTCTTCCTAATCTTTCAAATTTAACTTTTCCAGTTACTTTAGCATATAAAGTATCATCACTTCCGATACCTACATTTGTTCCTGGATGAAATTTAGTTCCTCTTTGTCTTACTAAAATATTTCCAGCTGGAACAATTTGTCCATCTGCTCTCTTTAAACCTAAACGTTTTGATTCACTATCTCTACCGTTCTTTACACTACCTTGACCTTTCTTATGAGCCATGCTATCTCACTCCCTTCATTCGTCAATTCATTTATTTTTAAGGTTTCACCTTACATTGCATTTATTTATACAATATTTCTATTTTTTTGTTTCTGCTTTAGCTGTTGTTGTTTTTGTAGCTGTTGTCTTTTTTTCTGCTGGTTCTTTTACTTCTGCTTTTTCAACTTTTTCAGCTTTTTCTGCTGCTGTCTTAATTTTTGAAATTTCTACCTTAGTATATGGTTGTCTATGTCCTTGTGTTCTTCTATAGTTCTTTTTAGCTTTATATTTATAAACAAGTACTTTTTTACCTTTTCCATGTGCTAAAACTTTTCCTTCAACCTTTACACCTTTTACATAAGGAGCTCCTACTTCTACTTTTTTGTCATCTGATACTAAAACTACATTATCAAATGTAACTTTCTTACCTTCTTCAACATCTAATTTTTCGAAGAAAACAACATCTCCTTCTGATACTTTATACTGTCTTCCACAGCTTTCTATGATTGCGTACATTTAAGTACACCTCCTCTATTTTGTATACTCGCTAAGCATAAAATACAAGGTAGCCATATAATGGCATTTAGTTACCCGACTCAGGCGGCTTACAGACAATTATTTTATCATAAATTTACATTTATGTCAATAATTTCATTCGATTTTTTAGGTTGCTCCTTATCAAACATTTAATCGTCCTGCTTCTACTTCTTTTACTGCTTCATCTAATAAATATTTACCGCCTTTTTTTAATAATACTTGTGGTAAGTCCCATCCAGGACCTCTATTACTTTCAATAATTAGTGGTCCTTTATCCTTACTAATTGTAACATCCCAACCAATTAAATTTACTTTATCATTAACAAGTGCCGCTTCTTTTGTCATTTGCTTAATTTCTTCCCAATAAGGAACTTGATACCCATCAAATTTTACTCCTGATACACTACATTCAGATTCATTTAATTTTTTATCAATTCCATTACCGACAAATTTTCCAGTTTCCATATCAATTAGTACCCCTTGTCCTCCTTGATGAAAATTATCTGTAATACTTTTTCCGCTTCCTATCCTAGCTGCTGTAAACATAATCCTTGACTGTCCATTAACTGCCACAGTCATAACTCTAATAGTATTTGTACTATTTGGACTTAATTTTCCCCATCTCTCATCTTGAATGATAAGCTCTTCCACAAATTCTTTATTTTCTTTCAATTTTTCATAAAATTCTTTTTTATCTTTTATTTGATCTACACTAAGCTTTTCTACATCTCCACCACCTAAGCCGAAAATTGGCTTTTTAATAAATGTTGGATGTTTTTCTAAGAACTTTTCAAAATCCTCATAACTATCTTCTGGGTTAAAATATTCTCTTTTAGCATATTTAGCAAAATTTTTATGGAAGTTTAATTTATTTGAAAAAAAGTCAGAATATTCAATACTTGCTAATTTCTTATATACTTTATATTCATCTCCTGTTGAAACATATTCTTTTCTTTCCTTATGTTTTTTCTCATAAAAACGATAATTTAAATAATCTTGTAAGCCTGATGTATAACGTAATGCACACACTCCAGCATCCATAAACATAAACCAAGCTGGTTTGTGATTTGTTTTTGAAATTTCCTTTAGATCATTATAAAATCTTCCATAATTTGCAACTCTTGCATAATGTAATATTCCCATACATTTTCTCTCCTACTCTATATTTCTTCTAATTTTACACGTTCCTCGCCAATCAATTCTTTAAATTCTGAAATGATATCTGGTGTTGTATATATTCCACCTGCCATATCCTTTTTTTGACCATTAATAATTTGAAGTTGAATATTATTCATTTCACCTGTAAAAAATTTAATCATTCCTCTTAATTTTTCCTTCATCTCATCATTTAGTTCTGTAACATCAACACTAAGCACTTTTTTCTTTTGAGGTCCGAACTCTTTGATTTCTCGCGCTACAATTGTAGCTGATTCATCCTCACGAATACTTAATCTTCCTTCTACTAAAACAATATTATCAACCATCAAAATGCTAGAACAAGCTTGATAACAACTTTCAAATACAATTACTTCACCAGAACCATATAGATCTTCAATTGTAACAAACGCCATAAGTGTATTATTCTTTGTATATTTTTTCTTTATATTTGAAATAATTCCTGCAAATTTTACATTTTGCTCATCTTTAAATTGCATTACTTTTTGAATTGTATCTGTTTCTAACATCTGTAATTTTTCTTCATCAGACTCAGCAATACTTTCACCAAGTTCTCTCATCTGAAGAGAATTAATATTTGTCTGCTTTTCTATTTGATCTCTTAATTTTTCTAAAGGATGTCCTGATATATACAACCCTAACATCTCTTTTTCCATAGACAACAATTCTTTTTCTGAATACTCTGGTACAACTGTATAAGTATATTTTAACTCTTTCATATCGTTTTCATGCTTTTCATCCATACCGCCTAAATCAAACATCGTAACTTGTCCATCAAAACTTTTTTTATTTGTATCTGCTATACTATCTATAATATCTTCATAAGATTCCATAAGAGTACTTCTAGTTTGTTCAAATCCTTCAAATGCTCCAGCTTTAATTAAACTTTCTACACATTTTTTATTAACAGATGCTTCCTTAATTCTTTCACAAAAATCTCCGAAGTCTTTGTACTCTCCATTTTTTTCTCTTTCTTTAACTATCTCATCAACAGCTGAAGTTCCTACATTTTTAATACTACCTAATCCAAAACGTATTTTGTTTCCGTCTACCGTGAATCTCGTATAACTCTTATTGATATCAGGCTTTAATATTTCTACATTTAAATTTTTACATTCATCAATATATCCTGGAATTTTATCTAAATTTCCCAAAAAACTATTTAACATTGCTGCCATAAATTCTGCAGGGTAATATGTTTTCAAATAAGCTGTTTGATATGATAACACAGCATAAGCTGCAGCATGTGATTTATTAAAAGCATATTTTGCAAATTCTGCCATTTCATCAAATATCTTATTAGCTGATTCTGCATCAATTCCATTTCTAACACAGCCTGGAACAACTACATTGCCATTTTCATCCACTTGTCCATTTATAAATATTTCTCTTTCTTTTGCCATAACGTCTAATTTTTTCTTTCCCATAGCACGTCTTACTAAATCTGCTCTTCCTAGTGAATATCCTGCTAAATCTCTTACAATTTGCATAACTTGCTCTTGATATACCATACAACCATATGTTACATTTAAAATAGGTTTTAAACTAGGATGTGTATATACAGCATGCTCTGGATCTTTTTTATTCGCAATATATCTTGGAATTTGATCCATTGGTCCAGGACGATAAAGTGAAACACCTGCAATAATATCCTCCAAACAATCTGGCTTTAATTCCTTCATAAAATTCGTCATTCCTTGGCTTTCAAATTGAAAAATTCCAACAGAACTTCCATCTTGCCATTGTTTATATACCTTTGCATCATTCATGTTTTCATCAAATTGTACATCTATTCCTTGATTTTGTTTTACTAGATCCTTTGTATCTTGTATAACAGTTAGAGTTCTTAATCCTAAAAAGTCCATTTTTAAAAGTCCTAGTTCTTCCAATGTAGTCATAATAAATTGAGTAGAAATAGTACCATCTCTTACATATAAAGGTACATAAGTATCTACTGGCTCTTTAGTAATAACAATTCCACAAGCATGTGTTGAGGCCTGTCTTGGCATTCCTTCTAAGGCCATAGCAATATCAAGCAATTTTTTTATTTCAGAATCTGTTTCATATAATTGTTCTAATTCTTTGTTTTGTTCCATTGCTTTTTTTATTGTAATATGAATTTCATTTGGTATCATTTTAGCTAATTTATCTGCCTCTGCATATGGTAAATCTAATGCTCTTCCTACATCACGAATAACCATTCTAGCAGACATTGTTCCAAAAGTAATAATCTGTGATACATGATCTGCTCCATATTTTCTACCAACATAATCAATAACTTCTTGTCTTCTCTCATAACAAAAATCAACGTCAAAATCAGGCATACTAATTCTTTCTGGATTTAAAAATCTTTCAAAAATTAAGTTATAATGAATTGGATCAATATCAGTAATTCCTATACTATATGCCACAATAGAGCCAGCACCAGATCCACGACCTGGTCCTACTGGAATTCCATTTAATTTTGCATAATTAATATAATCCCATACAATCAAAAAGTAATCGACATATCCCATTTTGTTAATAACACTTAGCTCGTATTCTTTTCTATCTATAATTTCTTGTGATGGATTTTCTCCATATCTTTTTATAATTCCATCATCTGTTAATTTTTTCAAATAATCAAAATGTGTTTCAAATTCTTCTGGTACATCATAATTTGGTAATATTGTATGTCCAAATTCAAATTCTACGTTACATTCTTCTGCTATTTTTACTGTGTTTTCAACTGCCTCAGGTATATTTTTAAAATATTCTTTCATTTCTTCAGAAGATTTTACATATAATTCATCTGTTTCAAAACGCATTCTATCCTCATCAGTCATACGCTTTCCTGTTTGAATACAAAGCAAAACTTCATGATTATAAGCATCTTCTCTTTTTAAATAATGAGCATCATTTGTTGCAACCAATGGAATATCTAATTTTCTAGATAGCTCTACTAATTTTTGATTTACTAAAACTTGTTCTTTTACGCCATTATTTTGTACTTCTAAATAATAATCCTTCCCAAAAATACCTTTATACCATAAAGCAATTTTCTCTGCCTCTTCCATATCATTTTTTAAAATTGCTTGATTTACTTCTCCCGCCAAACAAGCACTACAACAAATCAAATTTTCATGATATTGTTCCAAAATTTCTTTATCTATACGAGGTTTGTAATAAAAACCATCAACATAACTTAAAGACACTAATTTAGAAAGATTTTTATAACCATCATTATTCTTTGCCAATAAAATTAAATGATTATATTTAGTATCTAAATTAGGATCTTTATCAAATCTACTTCTAGGTGCTACATAGACTTCACAACCAATAATGGGTTTAATTCCATTTGCCTTACAAGCTTTATAAAAATCAATTACACCAAACATAGCACCATGATCAGTAATTGCCATTGCATCCATACCAAGTTCTTTTGCTCTAACTGGTAAATCTTTAATTCGATTTGCACCATCTAATAAACTAAATTCACTATGTATATGTAAATGAACAAACTCTCCCATTTTTTCTCCTTTTGTCACTTTGGGGACGTTCCTTTTTGTGCCAATTTTGTCACCTTAGGGACATACCTTAATTTTTTTGTTTTTGTCATTATATCATATTCTATTTAAATATGTACATTTTTTTCTTGACTTTTTTCTTGACTTTTCTCTTTACTTTTCATATACTATTATTGACAAAATTATATTTAACAAAGGAGGAAATTTTATGGAAGAAACTGAAGAAAATACTTCTACTAAAAAAGCTACAAGTACAAAAACTGCAAAAGCTACTAAAACTACTAAAGACAAAAAAGCTATCAAAGCTGCTAAGAAAGAAGAAAAAAGAAAGAGAAGAGAATCTAAACCTTCACCTTCTCCAATGTTAGCTGTTGCTATTGTTGCTACTACATTAGTTATTGGTGTTTACTTAATTTTAGACGCTATTTTAACAAATATCGTACACCTAATGACATTAATATAGATTTAATAAATTTACATAAAAAAATAAGAGATTATGATCTCTTATTTTTTTATCTTATTAAACTAATTCTAATATAACAGTTTCAGCTCCGTCTCCTCTTCTTTGTCCAAGTTTTAGGATACGTGTATATCCTCCTACTCTATTTCCTGCATATTTTGGAGCAATATCTTCAAATAATTTTGCAACTAAATCTATATTTTTTCCTTCACTATCTTTTACTTTATTTAATTGTGTCATAATTTTTCTTCTTGCATTTAATCTTGAAGGCATATCTTTTTGTCTTTTTTCAGTAGTTACTTCTTTTACTACTCTTAGATATTCTTTACCGTTTTTGCTTTTTACAAGCTCTGTTGCTTTATTACCACTACCATCTAATTTTGCTTTAGATACTTTAACATCTACTAATTCAAAATTATCTTTTTCTTTAATGGCAAGTGCAATAATACTATCAACTATTGCTTTAGTTTCTTTTGCTCTAGCTTCTGTTGTTTCAATTTTTCCGTGTAATATTAAATCTGTAGCTTGTGTTTTTAGCATTGCTAATCTAATATCTGATGTTCTGCCTAACTTTCTATTTGTTGCCACTGTATTTCCCTCCTTATTTTACTAATCTTCATCTCTTATAAAATCCAAACCTAATAAGTGCAACTTATTAGTTACTTCATCTAAAGATTTCTTTCCTAGATTTCTTACTTTCATCATATCTGCTATTGTTTTATTTGTTAAATCTTCTACAGTTGAAATACCAGCTCTTTTTAAGCAATTGAATGATCTTACTGATAGTTCTAAGTCCTCAATTGACATTTCTAAAACTTTTTCTTTCTTTGTTTCTTCTTTTTCAACCATAACTTGTGTATTTTTAGCAGTTTCTGATAAATCAATAAATAATTCTAGATGTCCTGTCATAACTTTAGCTGCTAAGCTTAAAGCTTCATATGGTTTTAAACTTCCATCTGTCCAAACTTCTATAGTTAATCTATCGTAATCTACTCTTTGACCAACTCTAGTGTTTTCTACCGCATAATTTACTTTTTTTACTGGTGTAAAAATAGAATCTATTGGAAGTACTCCTAAAGCTTGTTCTGGCTTTTTATTTTTCTCTGCGGTATTATAACCTCTTCCCATCTCTGCTGTAAGTTCCATTTTTAAATTTCCACCTTCACTTACAGTTGCAATATGTAAATCTGGATTCAATATTTCCACTGTTCCATCAGTAATAATATCTCCTGCTTTTACTTCTCCTGGTCCTTTAAAATCTATTCTTAACATTTTTTCTTCATTTTTATCTAGTTTTAATCTAACACTTTTTAAATTAACAACTATTTCTGGAACATCCTCTACGACATCTTTGATTGTAGAAAATTCATGTAGAACTCCTTCTATTTTTATGCTTGTAATAGCACTTCCAGGAAGTGATGATAGTAATATTCTTCTTAGAGAATTTCCAATTGTTATACCATATCCTCTTTCTAATGGTTCACAAACAAATTTTGCGTAGTTACTATCCTTGCCAATTTCTAAGCATTTAATATTTGGTTTTTCAAATTCTATCATTTTTATCCTCCTAAATTTAGAAACATATCACTTCTTAGCCGATTATTTTGAGTAAAGCTCTACGATTAAGTGCTCTTCTACTGGTAAATCAACATCTGCTCTTTCTGCTAGTCTTATAACTTTTCCACTTAATTTTTTAGCATCTTTTTCTAGCCATTCTGGAACAGGTCTTGCTCCATTTGCTTCAACGTTTACTTTAATTGCTCCATTATCTTTTCTGATTTCTCTTACGCTAACAATATCTCCTGCTTTTACTAAATATGATGGGATATCAACTTTTTGTCCATTAACTTCAAAAGCTCCATGTGTAATAAGCATTCTTGCTTGTGCTCTTGAACTTCCATATCCTAATCTATATACAACATTATCTAATCTACTTTCTAATATTTGAAGTAAAACTTCACCAGTTTTTCCTCTTGTTTTAGAAGCCATATCAAAGTATTTTCTAAATTGTTTTTCACCTACACCATAAAATGCTTTTGTTTTTTGTTTTTCTCTTAACTGTGTTCCATACTCAGAAAGCTTTTTCTTTTTTTGTCCATTTTGTCCTGGAGCATAGTTTCTTCTTGAAATACTGCATTTATCTGTGTAACATCTTGAACCTTTTAAGAACAATTTTTGTCCTTCTCTACGACAAATACGGCATTGTTCGTCTTTATATCTTGCCATTTTAAAATTTCACCTTCCTTAATTATACTCTTCTTCTTTTTGGTGGTCTACAACCATTATGTGGTATTGGAGTAACATCCTTAATACTACTAATTTCTAATCCTGCTGATTGTAATGACCTAATAGCTGCTTCACGTCCTGAACCTGGACCTTTTACATATACTTCTACTGTTTTTAATCCATGTTCCATAGCTGCTTTAGCTGCTGTTTCAGCTGCTTCACCAGCTGCAAATGGTGTGCTTTTTCTTGAACCTTTGAAACCTAATTCTCCAGCACTTGCCCAAGATAAAACATTACCTTGTGTGTCGCTAATTGTAACGATTGTATTATTAAAACTAGAATGAATATGAGCCATTCCTTTTTCAATGTTTTTTCTGTCTCTTCTTCTAGTTACTTTTTTTGTTACATTCTTTGTAGCCATTTTTCTATTTTCCTCCTTTTTGAATTTCAACTCTGTATCTTCATCTTATTACTTTTATTTATTATTTTGCTGCTTTGCTCTTGCTTACTAATTTTCTTGGACCTTTTCTTGTACGAGCATTTGTCTTTGTTCTTTGTCCTCTTACAGGAAGTCCTTTTCTGTGTCTAATTCCTCTGTAGCATCCAATTTCAGTTAATCTTTTAATATTTAAAGCAACTTCTCTACGTAAGTCACCTTCTACTTTATAACCTTCCATAGCTTTTCTAATTGCTTGTACTTGGTCATCTGTTAAATCTTTTACTCTAACATCTGGACTTACTTTAGCTTCCTTTAATATTTTTTGTGAGCTTGTTAAACCAATACCATAAATGTATGTTAAACCAGCCTCAACTCTTTTTTCTCTAGGTAAATCTACGCCTGCTATACGAGCCATAATTTTCCTTGCACCTCCACTTAATTTTCTTTTTTACTAAATTTGTTTGTTTGTCCAGTTACTAAAGGTGAAATGCATCGGAATAATTCCGATCTTTAAATAACATTTTCAAACAATATATAAAACACAAACCTGATATATAACCTTATATATGACCTATCAATCATATATAAAGTTACAGCCGCTAATCTTAGATTTGTGTTATTACCAATTAAAAACTATCCTTGTCTTTGCTTATGTTTAGGATTTTCGCAAATTACTCTAATGACACCTTTTCTTTTTATTACTTTACATTTTTCACACATTTTCTTTACTGATGGTCTTACTTTCATTTTTTTCACCTCTTACTTGTATTTATATATATTTGGGTTAATTTTTTACTTTGCTCTCCAGGTAATTCTGCCACGAGTAAGATCATAAGGTGACAGTTCAACTTTTACCTTATCTCCTGGAAGAATTTTAATATAATTCATTCTTAACTTTCCAGAGATATGAGCTAATATTTGATGTCCATTTTCTAGTTCTACTTTAAAATTTGTATTTGGTAAAGTCTCAACAACTGTTCCCTCAACTTCTATAACATCCTCTTTTGACATATTATCCTCCATATAGACAATTTCTCTATTCTAAAACAATATCTTTAATAGTATACTATAAAATCAAACTAATGTCAATATTTCCGGCTCTTTTTCTGTAATTAAAATTGTATTTTCATAATGTGCTGACAAACTTCCATCATCTGTTAAAATTGTCCATCCGTCATCATCCTGATAAATATCATTATTTCCTTCAATTACCATTGGTTCAATAGCTAATGTCATTCCAGGTTCTAATCTGATTCCTTTACCTGGCTTTCCATAGTTTGGAATTCCTGGATCTTCATGCATTTCTCTTCCTATCCCATGTCCTTGAAATTCTCTTACCACACTATATCCTTTATTTTCAACAAATTCTCCTATAGCATGAGAAATATCACCAATTCGATTTCCTGGCACTGCATATTTAATTCCTTCAAAAAAAGCTTGTTTTGTAATTTCTACTAACTTTCTTGCATTTTCAGAAGCATTTCCTACTATAAAAGTTCTTGCAGCATCACCATTAAATCCATTTTTTAAAACAACTAAATCTACACTAACTAAATCACCATCTTGAATAATTTTATGTGCTGATGGAATTCCATGAATAACTTCATCATTTATTGATACACATAATGTAGCTGGAAAATCAGGAACACCTCTCATTCCACTAGGATATCCTTTTTGTGCTGGTATTCCTCCATTTTCCTTAATCACTTTTTCAGCAAAGTGATCTAATTCCAAAGTAGACATACCGGGTTTAATTACTTTTTCTATTTCTTTATATACTAAACCTGTAATCTTACAAGCTTCCCTCATCAATTCAATTTCTTTTTTTGATTTTATTGTTACCAATTTAATTACTTCCTTTTAAGTATTGCTTTATATTGCTAACAGCTTCATCCAAATCAGTTGGACAAATTGAATATAGCATATTATGATTTTCATAAAAATCTAATAATTCTTGTGAATTCTGATGATATACAACCAATCTTTTTCTTACGGTTTCTTCATTATCATCATCTCTTTTTGAAAGTTTACTGCCACAAATATCACAAATACCCTCCTCTTTTGGAGGTCTTGTTTTTAAATTGTAAATTGCTCCACACTCTTTGTTAGAACATGTTAATCTACCAGAAAGTCTTTCAATTATTACTTCATCTGGTACATTCAATTCGATTGTAACTTGTTTTTGATTTGGTCTTGTTTCTGTCAAAAATTCTGACAAAGCTTTTGCTTGAACTACAGTTCTTGCAAAGCCATCTAAAATAGCTCCTTCTTCTACATCTTTTTGTGATAAACGATCCTTTATCATTCCCATTGTAACATCATCTGGAACTAATAATCCTTGTTTGATATATTCTTCCGCTTTTTTACCAAGTTCTGTTTGTCTACTCATTTGATCACGAAAAATATCCCCTGTTGATAAATGTTTTAAATTCATATCTTGAGATAATATTTTTCCAATCGTGCCTTTACCACTACCTGGTGCTCCTAGCATTACTATATACATAAACCATTTCACCTCTATACATTTTATTATTAAAAAGAAACAATCATATAAGTTACAATCAGAGGCAAATAGCAAATGCTATTGCTATTTATCCTCTGATGATTTTATCTTATTCTAAAAAGCCTTTATAATGTCTCATAACAAGTTGTGATTCTAATTGTTGTACCATTTCTAGAGCAACACCTACAACAATCAAAATTGATGTACCACCGAATGCCAAGTCTACACCTGGTATAAATCTAACTAGCATTGGAAGAATAGCAATAATTGCTAAGAATAATCCACCAAACCAAGTTAATTTTCCAATAATTGATGATAAATAATCTGTTGTTGGCTTACCAGCTCTGATTCCTGGTATAAATCCACCATTCTTTTTAATATTATTTGAAACTTCTGCTGGATTAAATGTAGCATATGTATAGAAGAATGTAAATCCAACAATTAACAAAATATAAACAATTGCATTTGCTATTGAATATCCAATAGGCAATTGCTCTGCACCCAATGTTGTTGTAGAAGTAGCTATTGAGAATTTATATATTACTGACCAAAATCCAGTTTCAGTTGCAATATTAGGTGCAAACATTTGAATAATCATTGCTGGGAATGTCATAAATGATGAAGCAAATATAATAGGCATTACACCTGCCATAGCAAGTTTTAATGGAATATGTGTATTTTGTGCTCCTACCATTTTTCTTCCTGCAACTCTCTTTGAATATTGTACAGGAACTTTTCTTTCAGCTTGTTGTACAAATACAACACCTGTTACTAAAATAATAGCTCCTATAATAATTCCTAAAGTCATTAATAATCCTACTGTAAAAGTAGTTCCTGCAGCACCACTTAGTAAATTCCAAATAGTACCTAAAACTCCTGGTAATCCTGCAATGATACCAACAAAGATAATCATAGAAATTCCATTTCCAATTCCTTTGTTAGTAATTTCATCACCTAACCACATAAGTAATGCTGTTCCAGCCATCAATGAAATGACAACTGTAAATCCTGTTAAAAATCCTGTATCCATAAATATACCTGTAGATCTATATGACAAGTATAATCCAATTCCTTCAATTAAGGCTAATACTATGGTTAGAAGTTTTGTATATTTATTAATTTTTCTTCTACCTTCTTCGCCACCCTCTTTAGTTAATCGTTCTAAAGCAGGTATAACCATTGCTAATAATTGTATTACGATTGATGCCGTAATATATGGGCTTATTGACATAGCAAAAATTGAAAATCTTGAAAAAGCTCCTCCTGAAATCATATCAATAAGACCAGCCATTCCGTTATTTGAAGTTTGCATATATTCAGCTAATGTAAATGTATCTACTCCTGGAACTGTTATCCAACATCCAAATCTAAAGATAACAATTAATAATAATGTATATAATATCTTCTTTCTAACGTCTGGGGTTTTTAGTGCGTTTTTTATTGTTTTAAACAACTAAATCACCTCTGCCTTTCCTCCTAAAGCTTCTATTTTTTCTTTAGCAGCTTTAGTAAATCTTACAGCTTTAACTGTTAATTTTTTATCTAATTTACCAGTTGCAAGGATAACTATTCCGTCATTTGCTTTACTGATAATTCTATCTTTTATTAAAGTTTCTGCTGTAACTTCTTCGACTGTTGATTTATTAAGCATTGTTAAAGTTACTTCTGTATAATTTCTAGTATTGATATTTGTAAATCCTCTTTTTGGTAATCTTCTATATAATGGTGTTTGACCACCTTCGAATCCACGTCTAACTCCTCCACCAGATCTTGCTTTTTGTCCTTTATGACCTTTTCCAGAAGTTTTTCCTAAACCTGAACCAATACCACGTCCAACTCTTGTTCTTTTTGTGGCTTTTTGTGCTGGTTTTAATTCGTTTAATTTCATTTTGAGTTACACCTCCTTAAATTATAAAATTTCGTCTACTCTTTTTCCTCTTTTTTTAGCAATTTGTTCTACTGTTTTCATTGCTTTTAATCCTTCAATTGTAGCATAAACTACGTTTCTTGGATTGTTTGTTCCGATAACTTTTGTTCTAATATCTTTGTATCCAGCAAGTTCTAGAACAGGTCTTACACTACCACCTGCAATAACTCCAGTACCTTCTTCAGCTGGTTTTAATAAAACATTAGCACTACCAAATTTACCAACATATTCATGAGGTATAGTTGTTCCAACAATAGCAACTTCTACTAAGTTTTTCTTAGCTTCTTCTATTGCTTTTTTAATAGCATCTGGAACTTCAGCTGCTTTACCATTTCCTACACCAACATGACCATTTTCATCGCCAACAACAACAACAGCACTAAATCTAAAAGTTCTTCCACCTTTTACAACTTTTGCAACTCTGTTAATTGCTACAACTTTTTCTTTTAATTCAGATGTATTTTCTGATTGCACTTTTCTTTTCCTCCTTATCTTAAACAATTTCGTTTTGCATAGCTATTAGAAATCTAATCCGCCTTCTCTTGCGGCATCAGCTAATTCTTGAACAACACCATGATAAATATATCCGCCTCTATCAAAAACAACTGATTTTATCTTCTTTTCGCCTGCTCTTTTTGCTATTAAAGCTCCTACTTCTTTAGCAGCTTCTTTATTTGCATGCTTTGTTTTTACTTCTTTGTCCAATGTTGAAGCTTGTGCTAGAGTTTTTCCAGCTACATCATCAACAAGTTGTACATATAAATTACTATTGCTTCTATATACACAAAGTCTAGGACATTCTGCTGTTCCTGAAACTTTTCTACGTACTCTTAAATGTCTTCTATTTCTTTCAGCTTTTCTATCTGTCTTTGTAATCATTTCTTTCTCCTTTCTAATCAGAGTAACAGCCCTGATTTACTTCAATTACAATTACTTATTTATATACTTTTTAACTATTACAGTTTATTTTTTACCAGCTTTACCCTCTTTACGTCTAATATGCTCTTCAGCATATTTAATACCTTTACCTCTATATACTTCTGGTGGTCTCTTTGTTCTTACAACAGCTGCTGTTTGACCAACTAATTCTTTATCAATTCCTCTTACTGTAATGTGGTTAGCATCTGGAACATCAAAAGTAATACCTGCTGGTGGATCCATTTCTACTGGATGTGAGTAACCTAAGCTCATTACTAATTTGTTACCTTTCTTTTGAGCTCTATAACCAACACCATTGATTTCTAGATCTCTTTTATAC
This sequence comes from uncultured Clostridia bacterium, assembly GCA_947628735.1. Classification (GTDB taxonomy): domain Bacteria; phylum Bacillota; class Clostridia; order TANB77; family CAG-508; genus CALXVA01. The sequence continues at coordinate 29,219 of CANRAY010000014.1, forward strand.
TCATTAACAACACCTTCAATCATGTTATTAATTAATGTTCTTGTTAAACCATGTAAACTTCTATTTTCTGGTTCGTCATCTGGTCTTTTTACAGTAATAACATTGTTTTCTAGAGTAACTTCCATATTTTTATGTAAGTCTTTTTCTAGTGTACCCTTTGGACCTTTTACTGTAATATGATGTCCTTCAACTTTAACTTCTACACCTTGTGGTACATTAATAGGTTTATTTCCTATTCTTGACATCTTGGTTTTCCCTCCTTTTCTACCATACGTAAGCTAGAACTTCTCCTCCTAGGCCTTCTGCTCTTGCTTCTTTATCTGTTTTAATTCCTTTTGATGTTGAAATAAGTGCAATTCCTAAACCATTTAAAACTTGTGGTAATTCATCTTTTGATGCATAAACTCTTAGTCCTGGTTTACTAATTCTCTTTAATCCATCAATAACTCTTGCACCTTTTTCATCATATTTTAAAGTGATTCTTATAATTCCTTGATGAGAATCATCTATTTCTTCAAATGATGAGATATATCCTTCTTTAAATAGAATATCGGCAATAGCTTTCTTCATATTTGAAGCAGGTACATCTACTGTTTTATGTTTTGAACTATTTGCATTTCTAATTCTTGTTAGCATATCTGCTATTGGATCAGTTATATTCAAAATTTTTCCCTCCTTTTAAGATTTACCAGCTAGCTTTTTTAACTCCTGGGATTTCTCCCTTATGAGCTAATTCTCTAAAGCATACACGGCAAACTCCAAATTTTCTAATATAAGCATGTGGTCTTCCACAAATTTTGCATCTATTATATTCTCTTGTTTGATATTTTTGTGTTCTTTGTTGTTTTACTTTTAAAGATTTTTTAGCCATTTTTTTCTCCTTTCATTTAATTAGTTTTTAAATGGCATTCCTAATAGAGATAACAATTCTTTAGCCTCTTCGTCTGTCTTAGCAGTTGTTACAAATATGATATCCATACCTCTAATTTTATCAATTTTATCATATTCGATTTCTGGGAAAATTAATTGTTCTTTTATTCCCATTGAATAATTTCCTCTACCATCAAACGAATTTGTTGAAACTCCTCTAAAATCTCTAACTCTTGGAAGTGCTACATTAAATAATTTGTATGCAAAATCATACATTTTATCTTTTCTTAAAGTAACTTTACATCCCATGTTGATTCCTTCTCTTATTTTGAAGGCTGCTATTGCTTTCTTAGCCTTTGTAATAATTGGCTTTTGACCAGTTATCAAAGTCAAATCATTAATAGCATTTTCTAATGATTTAGGATTGTCTTTTGTATCTCCTAAACCTATATTAATAACTATTTTTTCTAGTTTTGGAATTTCCATTACTGATTTATAGTTAAATTTTTTCATTAACGCTGACTTAACTTCTTTTTCATATTGCTCTCTTAATATTTCCATAAGTCTAAATAGACCTCCTTCCTTCTATTACTTCAATTTTGCTCCGCATTTCTTACAAACACGTACTTTTTCATCTTTTTCTACTTTATATCCAACTTTTGTTGCTTTATTGCATTTTGGACATACAACATTTACTTTGCTACTATGTATAGCACATTCTACTGATATAATACCGCTTTCATCACCTTGTTTTCTAGCTTTAATGTGTTTTTTTCTAACATTAACACCTTTAACAATAATTTTTTCTGTTTTTGGTATTATTTCTAGTACTTCACCTGTTTTTCCTTTATCATTTCCTGATAAAACTTTAACTGTATCACCTTTTTTGATTCTCATTTATTATTTTCACCTCTTTGATCTTAGATTTTGAACTCTTTTTTATTAGATGCAACTACTTGTATAGCTTAAAGAAGCTACAACTAACAATTTGTATAAGCTCATCTAGCCTTAAAGCTACCTTCGCTTACAAATTTTAAGTCTTCGCATCTTTAATCCGTAACGCTCTAATGTCTACTAGACATTATCGCTAACGGCTTAAAGAACTTCTGGGGCAAGTGAAAGAATTTTCATATAATCTTTTTCTCTTAATTCTCTTGCAACAGGTCCAAATATACGAGTTCCTCTTGGTGTTCCATCTTCTCTTATAATAACAGCTGCATTTTCATCAAATCTTACATAAGAACCATCTGCTCTTCTAGTAGGTTTCTTTGTTCTTACTACTACAGCTTTTACAACATCACCTTTTTTTACAACGCCACCTGGTGTAGCTGTTTTAACAGAAGCAACTATGATATCACCAATTCTAGCGTATTTTCTATAAGAACCACCTAGACATCTGATACACATAATCTCTTTAGCACCAGTATTATCAGCAACTTTTAAAATTGTTTGTTGTTGTACCATGATAATATTTCCTCCTTTAAATTATTTGATTTCTGCCTTTTCTAGTATTTCAACAACTCTCCATCTTTTATCTCTTGATAGAGGTCTTGTTTCCATTACTTTTACTTTATCACCGATTTGACAAGCATTTTCTTCATCATGAGCTTTCAACTTATATGTTCTTTTCTGAATTTTTCCATAAGTTTTATGTTTCTCACTTGTTTGAACAGATACAACAACTGTTTTATCCATTTTATTTGAAGAAACAACGCCTATCATAGTTTTACGAAGATTTCTTTCCTCCATAATTTTTCTCCTTCCTATTTATTCTCTGCCATCTTTCTTTCTGTTAATACAGTTTGTATTCTTGCAATATCTTTCTTCACTTCTTTTATTTTCATAGGATTATCTAGACCATGTGTTGCTAGGCTAAATCTTAATTTGAATAGTTCAGATTTTAATTCTCCTAATTCTTTCTCTAAATCTGGTGAAGACATTTCTTTAATCTTATTTATCTTCATCTAATTCACCACCTATTTCAGTTTCCTTCTTTACAAATTTACACTTAACAGATAGTTTATTTGCAGCTAATCTTAAAGCTTCTCTTGCGATATCTTCTGTAACTCCTGCAATTTCAAACATGATTCTGTCTGGTTTTACATTTGCAACCCAGAATTCAACAGCACCTTTACCTTTACCCATACGAGTACCAATAGGTTTTCTTGTAATTGGCTTATCTGGGAATATTTTGATCCAAACTTGACCACCTCTTTTAATATAACGTGTCATAGCAACACGGGCAGCTTCGATTTGGTTTGATGTAATTTGTCCAGCTTCAAGAGCTTGTAATCCATATTCTCCGTCTGTAATTCTATTTCCTCTTGTAGCTCTACCTCTATTTCTACCTTTTTGTTGTTTTCTATATTTTGTTCTTTTTGGTATTAATGGCATTATTTTTCTCCTCCTTCCACTACTTTTTTCTTAGTTGGAAGAACCTCTCCTTTATAGATCCAAACTTTTACACCGATTTTTCCATATGTTGTATCTGCTTCTGCAAATCCATAATCAATATCAGCTCTTAAAGTTTGAAGAGGTATTGTACCTTCTTTATAAAATTCAGTTCTAGCCATATCTGCTCCACCTAATCTTCCAGATACTGCAGTTTTAATTCCTAAAGCACCTGATTTCATAGTTTTTTGCATACATTGTTTCATAGCTCTTCTAAAAGAAACCCTCTTCTCTAATTGTCCAGCTATATTTTCTGCAACTAGTTGAGCATCTGTATCAATATTCTTAACCTCAACAATATTTAAGTTAACTTCTTTATTAATCATTTTTTCTAATTCAGCTTTTAAAGTTTCAGCTAAATTTCCACCTTTACCTATAACGATACCAGGTTTTGCTGTATAAACATTTACTTTTACAAATTTAGCAGTTCTTTCAATCTCGATTTTAGAAATTCCTGCTAAGTACAATTTTTTCTTAACATACACACGAATCTTATGATCTTCTACTAGGTAATCACCAAAATCTTTTGAATCAGCATACCATTTTGAATTCCAATCTTTAATAATACCTACTCTTAATCCATGTGGATCCATTTTTTGTCCCATTTTGTAAATGTCCTCCTTTCTTTCTCCTCTATTAATCTCTTTCTTTTAATACTATTGTAATATGACTTGTTCTTTTTCTAATTCTAACAGCACTTCCTTTTGCTGCAGGTCTAATTCTTTTTAATGTTGGACCTTGGTTAGCATATATTTCAGCGACATATAATTTTTCATGAGTCATATTATGATTATTTTCAGCATTTGCAATAGCTGATTTTAATAATTTCTCGATTACTTCTGATGAAGCTTTTGGAGTATACTTTACGATTGCTAATGCTTCATCTACTCTTTTCCCTTTAATCAAATCTGCTACAATTTTTACTTTTCTACTTGAAATTCTAGCATATTTAAGGGTTGCCTCTGCTCTTGGTATTATCTCTTCCATTTCTTTCCTCCTTGCTCTTTTTTAAACGATACTACTTCTATTTTGTAGTTGTTGTCTTATCTCCTGAGTGTCCTTTAAATGTTCTTGTAGGTGCAAACTCACCTAATTTATGTCCTATCATTTCTTCTGAAATATATACAGGCACATGTTTTCTACCATCATGAACAGCGATTGTATGACCAACCATTTGTGGATAAATTGTAGAAGCTCTTGACCATGTCTTAAGTACTTCTTTCTTTCCACTCTCGTTCATAGCTTCGATTCTCTTTAATAATTCAGGTGCAACATATGGTCCCTTTTTAGTTGATCTTGACATTTAGTTTCCCTCCTTATTTCCTTCTTTTTACTATAAATTTATTTGTATTCTTATTCTTTGCTCTTGTCTTATATCCTAATGCTGGTTTACCCCAAGGAGTTAATGGTCCTGCGTGTCCTACTGGAGCTCTACCTTCACCACCACCATGAGGGTGATCTACTGGGTTCATTACAGAACCTCTAACAGTTGGTCTAACTCCTAAGTGTCTTGTTCTTCCAGCTTTTCCTAATTTAACATTTTCATGATCTTGATTTCCAACAGTTCCGATTGTTGCTTTACAAATTGCCATAACTAATCTCATTTCTCCTGATGGAAGTCTTACGTGTGCATATTTTCCTTCCTTAGCCATTAATTGTGCTTCTTGTCCTGCTGCTCTAACTAATTTTGCACCTTGTCCTGGATTTAATTCTATATTATGAATCATTGTACCTACTGGTATGTTTTCAATTCTCATACAGTTTCCTGGTTTAATATCAGCTTTATCACTAGATATTACTTTATCACCATCTTTTAATCCAACTGGTGCTAAGATATATGCTTTTTCACCATCTTCATATTGAATTAATGCAATATTTGCACTTCTATTTGGGTCATATTCAATACCCATTACAGTAGCTGTCATATCTACTTTATTTCTTTTAAAATCTACTATTCTATATTTTTGTCTATTTCCCCCACCTTGATGTCTTACAGTAATTCTACCATAACTATTTCTTCCTGAATTTTTCTTTTTTGTTGCTAATAATGACTTTTCAGGAGTCTTTTTTGTTACTTCTTCATAAGTAGAAACTGTCATATTTCTTCTTGATGGAGTATATGCTTTAAAATGTTTCATTCCCATTGTTTTATTCTCTCCTTTAAATTTTATTTTCCTAGTTTTTAAACTAGATATTTTTTATTTTAATAATTAAGCACCCATAAATTCATCAATTGAATCTTTGTACTTCTTTGTTACTTTTGTTTCCTTGCCACCTTTTGCTAAATAAGTTTTTTCAGAAGCGTTTGTATCAATAGTAACAATTGCTTTCTTCCAGTCAGAAGTTTTTCCTACATTTCTTCCAACTCTCTTTTCTTTTCCTTTTACTGTTACAGTATTAACATTTAATACTTTTACTTCAAAAAGTTTTTCAACAGCATTTTTAATATCAATCTTTGTTGCCTTTTTGTTTACTTCAAAAGTGTACTTTCCATCTTGAATTCCGTCACTGCTTTTTTCAGTAACAACTGGAGCAATAATAACATCTTCTGCAACCATTATGCGTACACCTCCTCTAATTTTTTAACAGCATCTAATGTAACAACAAGGTTTTTATAGTTTAATAAATCATATACATTAATTGTATTTACAAGAGTTGTTTTAACTCCTTCAATATTTCTTGCTGATTTTTGTACTGTTTCATTTTTCTCAGGTAAAAGGATTAATGTTTTTCCTTCTACTTTTAAATTTGTTAATGCTTTTGCCATTTCCTTTGTTTTAATTTCTTTTAATGGTAAGCTATTAACAACTACTAATTCTTTTTCTAATACTTTTGAACTTAAGCAAGATCTAATTGCTAATCTTTTCTCTTTCTTATTAACTTGATACTTATATGAACGAGGTTTTGGTCCTAATGCAATACCACCTTTAATCCATTGTGGAGCTCTGATACTTCCTTGTCTTGCTCTACCTGTTCCTTTTTGTTTCCAAGGTTTTCTTCCACCACCACGAACTTCTGCTCTTGTTTTAGTGCTTTGTGTACCTTGTCTTTGATTAGCTAAAAAGTTAACTAAAACGCTATGTACAATAGCTTCATTTGGTTCAATACCAAAAACTTCTTCTTTTAAGTTAACTGTATCAACTTTTTTACCTTCTATATCATATACGTCTATTTTAGGCATTTCGTTTCTCCTCCCTTTCTATTTTGATTTAACACTTGATTTTATTTTTAGTATTGCACCTTTAGGTCCTGGTACACTACCTCTTACTAATAATACATTTTTATCTAAATCTACTCTTACAACTTCTAGATTTAAAATTGTAATTGTTTGAACTCCCATATGTCCTGGTAATCTTTTACCTTTGTAAACTCTACCTGGTGTTGAAGTTGATCCCATTGAACCTGGTCTTCTATGATACATAGAACCATGTCCCATAGGTCCTCTTGTTTGTCCATGACGTTTAATAACACCTTGGAATCCTTTACCTTTTGAAGTTCCTTGTATATCTACTTTTTCTCCAGTAGTGAAAACGTCAGCTTTTAATTCATCTCCAACTTTTACTTCTTCTACTGAATCTAATCTAAATTCTCTTAAATATTTCTTAGGTGTAACATTTACTTTTGTAAAATGTCCTTTTTCTGGTTTATTAACTTTCTTTTCTTTTACATCTCCAAATCCTAATTGGATTGCGTTATAACCATCTGTTTCTTCTGTTTTAACTTGTGCAACTACACAAGGTCCAGCTTCGATAACTGTTACTGGAATAACTTTTCCTGCTTCATCAAAGATTTGAGTCATTCCAACTTTTCTACCGATTAATCCTTTTTTCATTTTTTCCTCCTATTGGCTGATATTTTAAATTTCATCTATTTTCAAATGTTATACCAGCATTGGTGCTGAGGTTGTTAGCCCCGCTATTACAACTTGATTTCTATATCTACACCTGCTGGTAAATCAATTTTCATTAAGCTATCAACAGTTTTTTGTGTTGGATAAAGAATATCAATAACTCTTTTATGTGTTCTCATTTCAAATTGTTCTCTTGAATCTTTGTCTTTATGTGGAGAACGTAAAATTGTTATAATTTCCTTTTGTGTTGGTAATGGAATAGGACCTGAAACTTTTGCTCCTGTCTTTTTAGCAGTATCTACTATTTTCTCAGCAGACTGTTCTAAAACTACATGATCATA
>CANRAY010000015.1 GCA_947628735.1 uncultured Clostridia bacterium
TTTATGTAAAAATAAAATATAAGAGCCTAAATTTAATCAGGCTCTTTATGGGCGGAATTTATTCCGCTTTTTTATTATATAACACATCATTCACATAAATTTTGTACTATCAGTCAAAATCATAGAAAAATTGTAAATAGATCATAAAATAAAGGAGAAAACCAATATTTCAGATTTTCTCCTTATACTAATGACAAACATAGCATAAATGCTATGGACACTAATGTAATAATATTATATGAAAAAGTTAAAATTATATGTAATAAAAAAACGATAGCCTTTTAAGCTATCGGATTATAATGATTACGTTCTTTTCAGAACGGACACTAATGTTTTATTAATTTAATTATAAATCATTTAATAACAGAAAGTCAAGAAAAATTCAAAATTTTATTCATTCTTTAGTGGTCGTAATTTATATAAATTTTCAAGTTGTGAGTTAATTTTAATCCAGTCATTTTTTGAAATAGTAACTAAATTTCCCTTTTTTCTATAAGGAACTGAAATTCTTATTTTACTAACAACTCTCAGCTGTTCAATTAAAACAGTTGAATCAATTTCTTCTAAATCAATATGAAACCAAAAACCATCATGTAATCTTTTAGTTGTTAATGGAAGAATTGTGCATATAGGAGAGTTTTTTGAAGTTCTCAATATTATAACAGGTCTTAATTTATTTTGTTCACTTCCAATATTTATTCCTAAATTACACCAGTAAATAAAATTATTATATATTGGAAATTTAGGTAATAATCCATTATATCGTAAATTTGATTTTTCTTTAATCCATTCAGAAAATTGAATTGTATCAATAGAGTTAATACTATTTAATAATTTTTCAGTTTGTTTAAAATTGTTATGGATTTCATCATTCATAATCTCACCTCATCATCTATAGTATAACATATTATAAACTAAAAAGCAAACAAAAGTTTGAATATTTTTACCAATTATAGAAGTGAGCTTTAATTATTTTTACCTAAGAATCTCTTCTATCAGAACGACCAGAATCATTTCTAGAAGACGTATTACACATCTTATCATATTCTTTACATTTTATTTTATATTCTAATTGTTGAGTCATATAGCGATAATACATATAAGCTTGCTCATATTGCATCATAGGATTAAAAACTGTATTATCTGTCATAAAAGGATCAAAACCTGTTTCATATCCATAATAAGGTGGTGGAAAACTATAAAAATTGTTCATATTTCCATCTGTATTTCTATCCATAAAAACCTCCAGTTAAATTATTTTTTATATAAATATTCTAAAAAGAAAAATATATGCAAAAATTTTAACTTTTCATTTTTCGAGCTTGATAATGTTTAGTTTTTTTATCAGAGTGAGAAAAAACAATAAAAATAATTAATAATAAAATAAATGGTAAACAGATATAAGGATTTAAACCAAAAAATTGAATAGGATAAACAACAGTATCAGCAATAGGAACAAAAACAGGCTGAATATCCAAATTCAAAAAAGGAATACATTGTAAAGCTAAAAAGGTATAAAAAGCAGCTAGTACTCCTTGCAATAATTTACCTATAATATATTTTCTCATAGATAAATCTGTTTTAGAAATCATACTATACACTTGAAACAAAACAGAAATACCACCAAAACCAAGTAAAAATGCACATAGAATAACATTTTGAGAAATTGCTTTCATTGGAATATTAGAAACCATATTAACACCATTTGTTAATTCAATCATACCTGAAAGAATAGGTTTTGCAAAATCTCCAGAAAAACCAAATAAACGTAATATAAAATAAAAGAATTGACTAAAGAAATCTAATATATGACATTGATTTAGGATAGAGAGAAAAACAGAAAACATAACAACAAAGCCACCGATTAATAAAATAGTAGAAGTAGCATTTTGAATACTATGACCTAAAATACTTCCTAAATTTTTAAGAGAAACACTAGAATTAGAAGAATTCACATAATTTGTGGATAAGCTAGGCAATTTTTCATGTTTAGCTGCAAATAACCTACTCAAAATAATACCAACAGTAATACTAGCTAAAATGTGAGTGCATAACAATAGAATTCCTGTTTTTGTATCACCAAAAAGAGAAATACCTACAAAACTAATGATAAATAAAGGACCAGAATTATTTGTAAATGCAAGCATTCGATCACCCTCATCCTTTGTACAAATACCTTGCTCACGTAAACTTGCTACAATTCTCCCACCAGTTGGATATCCACTTATAAGGCCTAAAATAAAAGCAAAAGCACATTCACCTGGAACACGAAACAACGGTCTCATAAGTTTATCAAAGAGTCGTCCTACATAATAAATTAAATTAGTATGAGATAACAATTCTGTCATAACGAAAAAAGGAAAAAGAGATGGAACTACATTATTTGCCCATAAAGTAAGACCATCTTTAGCAGCAATTAAATTTGTTTTAGAAAAAATAAGCATACAAATAATTAATAAAACAAAAAGAAAAGGCAAAATATTTCTTCTTAAAGATATAAACCAAAATTTCATAGAAACACTCCTTTTGCTAAAGAATATGAAAACACATGCATAATTATTCAAAGTGAGGAAAAAATAAATAACAAATGAATAACAGAAAGAAGATTTGAAAGGAAGTTTTTATAAAATCATTTTATAGAAATGTTTTCAAAATAAAAATGAAGGAATTTATACCCAAAGCAATTTATTATGAAGAAAAAGCAAAAGAATATCCTTTAGGAAAAGAATTACTAGAAAAATATGAAACACAGGGAATACCAGAATATATAATAGAAAACCATAATAATATAGAAGAAATGCGTACAAAACAGAATAAAGAATTTCCTAATATGAAACAGAATTTAATTATAGGAATACGAAAAACACATAAATTTGTACCAAATCATAAAATATCAGATTATTTAGTACCATATACTTCATCTGGCTGTACAGCAATGTGTCTATATTGCTATTTAGTATGCAATTATAATAAATGTGCTTATTTAAGGCTTTTTGTAAACCGAGAAGAAATGTTAGATAAAATTATAAAAGAAGCAAATAAAAGTGAACAAGAATTAACATTTGAAATTGGAAGTAATAGTGATCTGATTTTAGAAAATACTATTACAGGAAATTTAATATGGACAATTGAAAACTTTGCAAAAAATAATAAAGGATATATTACCTTTCCAACTAAATTTGATATGGTAGATGACTTACTACCACTAAATCATAATGGTAGAGTTATTATTCGAGTCAGTATGAATCCTGAAGAAATAATTCAAAGAATAGAACTAGGAACCTCGTCTTTAAAAAATAGAATCATAGCAATAAATAAGTTAAAAGAAGCAGGATACAAAGTTGGAATTCTAATTGCACCAGTTGTTTTAATAGAAAACTGGAAAGAAAAATATGAAGAATTATTTATAACACTACAAAAAGAATTAAGTGAAAAAGTAAAACAAGATGTGTTCTTTGAAGTAATTTTAATGACATATAGCTATATTCATAGAAAAATTAATGAAGAAGCATTTCCCAATGCAATTAATCTATATGATCAAGAAAAAATGACAGGTAGAGGAAAAGGAAAATATACCTATAAACAAGAAATAAGACGAGAAGCGGAAGATTATTTGAAAGAATTATTTAAAAAATACTTCCCTAATAATGAAATTATATATTTTAGCTAAATAAAACCATTAAACTGACCGTGCAGTTTAATGATTTTTTTATGAAAGTATGATATATAATAAAAGATGTGGAGGTAGACATGAACAAAGGAATTTATGAGTATACAAAAATAAAAGACTTGAAAGATATGTTAAGAAAATCTGGAGAACAATATTCAAATAATACAGCATATAAAATTAGAATAGAAAATGGAAAATATAAAAAAATAACGCACAAAGAAGTGCGAGAAATGATAGATGACCTAGGAACAGCATTAATCAATATGGGATTAAAAGGAAAAAGAATAGCAGTTATTGGGGAAAATAGATATGAATGGGAAATTGCATATTTAGCAATTGCATGTGGAACAGGGATAGTAGTTCCATTAGACAAATCTTTGCCAGAAAATGAATTAAGTAAACTAATTGAACGCTCACAAGTAGAAGCAATTTTTTATACTGAAAAATATGAAAAAACATTAGAAAATATTAAATATAAAGGTATAGGAAAATTAAAACATTTAATATCAATGGATTTAGATATACATAAAAATGGAATATATTCACAAAAAGAATTAATTGAAACAGGTAAAAAACTAATAAAAGAAGGAAACAAAGAATTTATTAATGCTAAAATAGATCCAGAAGCAATGAATATCATGTTATTTACTTCTGGAACAACATCAGATGCAAAAGTAGTAGCACTATGTCATAGAAATTTATGTTCAAACTTAATGGATATTGCTTCTGTATTAGATGTTGACTCAAGTGATGTATTTTTGTCATTTTTACCAATTCATCATGTGTTTGAATGTACTGTAGGATTTTTATTTTCTCTATACAAAGGGGCAACAACAGTTTTTTGCGATGGAATGCGACATATTAAAGAAAATATGAATGAATATAAAGTATCTGTTATGGCATCTGTACCAGCAATTTATGAAAGCTTGTTTAAAACAATAATAAAAGAATATGAAAAAGAAGGTAAATTGCAAGAACTTATAGAAAAAGAAGAAAAATATAAAGATGCTAGTATGGAAGAAAAAAAGAAAGTATTTAAGGAAATACATAATATGCTAGGCGGACATGTAAAACTATTAATTAGTGGAGCTGCAAGTCTTGATGCAGGAATAGAACAAAGATATAGAAACTTTGGAATCAATCTAGTACAAGGATATGGATTAACTGAAACTTCTCCAGTTATTGCAATTGGAACAAAACAAAATTATCGTGTAGGCTCCATAGGAAAAACGGTTCCAAGTGTTAAAGCAAAAGTAGTAGACTGTGATGAAGATGGAATGGGAGAGTTAGTAGTAAAGGGTCTAAATATTATGCTTGAATATTATGAAAATAAAAAAGCGACACAAGAAGCATTAATAGATGGTTGGTTTTATACAGGAGACCTAGCTACAATAGATAAGGATGGATATATATTTATTTGTGGAAGAAAGAAAAGCGTTATCGTATTAAAAAATGGAAAAAATATATTCCCAGAAGAAATTGAAAAACTAATTAATAGAATAGAAGGAGTTAATGAATCATTAATTTATGGAAAACAAGTTTCTAATAATAAAGAAGACATCAAAATATATGCAAAAGTAGTATATGACAAAGAAATTGTAAAAAATGCATATAAAGTAGAAACAGAACAAGAAATATATGATGCAATAAAAGGAAAAATAAAGGAAATTAATAAAACAATGCCAGCATATAAAGCAATAAGAGGAATGATTTTAACAGAAACACCATTAATTAAAACAACTACCAATAAAATAAAAAGAGAAAAGAATATAGAAGCTATTATGAACTGCGAAAAAAGTGAGGCATTAGCAGAATAAAAAGAGGAAAATTATGCAATTACCAGATATAAATACAAAATTCTTAGGAAAAAATGTAATTCATTATCAAAAGATAGATTCCACACAATTAGAAGTATGGAGAAGAATAGAAAAAAATGCAGAAAATGGCTTATTAGTAATCACAGAAACACAATTACAAGGAAAAGGCACGCATGGAAGATCATGGTATACAGGCAAAGATAAAAATATTGCATTTTCCTTTTACATTAAAGCAAATTGTAACATAAAAAAAATAGAAGGCATTACCATAGAAATTGCAGAAACAATAGTAGAAGTATTTCAAGAAAGTTATAATATTACACTCCAAATAAAACATCCAAATGACATCATATTTCAAGGTAAAAAAATAGGAGGAATATTAACAGAAACAAAACTAAATGGTGATATAGTAAAAGATATTGTAGTTGGAATTGGAATAAATACTAATCAAGAAACATTTCCTCAAGATCTACAAGATATAGCATCTTCTATAAAAAAAGAATTTGGAATTATTGTAGATAATGAAAAGATAATAAGTAAATTTTGTAATAAATTTGAAGAAAAAATAATAAAAAGGATAGGATAAACATGAAAATAGGATTTTTATTTCCAGGGCAAGGCTCACAAACAATAGGAATGGGAAAAGATTTATATGAAGAATATGAAACAGTAAGAAATACATATCAAAAAGTAAAAGAAATAACAGGAATGGATATTGCTAAAATTACTTTTGATGAAACAGAAGAAGAATTAAATCAGACTAAGAATACACAAATTTGTATATTAACAATGAGTCTAGCTATTACAGAAATACTAAAACAACATGGTATACATGAACAAGTAAGTGCAGGATTAAGTTTAGGAGAATATTCTGCATTAATTACAAGTGGAGCTATTTCATTTGAAGAAGGAGTAAAACTAGTACAAAAACGTGGAGAATATATGCAAAATCTAGCACCAAAAGGTGAATGGATGATGGCAGCCATCTTAGGAATGACAGAAGAACAAGTTGAAAAAATATGTCAACAAGTGAAAAACGGATTTGCTGTTCCAGTAAATTTTAATTGCCCAGGCCAAATTGTTATTTCAGGAGATAAAGAAGGAGTAGAAGAAACAGAAAATATTGCTAAAGAAATGGGAGCAAAAAAAGTAAGAATATTAAAAACATCAGGTCCATTTCACACAGAAAAATTAACAGAAGCATCACAAGCATTAAGAAAAGAATTAGAAAAAATAAAGATTATGCCATTTAAATCAAAAGTAATAAAAAATATAGATGGAACACCATATACAGAAAATGATGATATAAAAGACATATTAGCAAAACACATTATAAGTCCAGTAAGATTTACAAAAACTTTGCAAACAATGTTAGATATGGGAATTGATACATTTGTAGAAATAGGACCAGGAAAAACATTATCAGGCTTTGTAAAGAGAATGGAAACAGATAAAGAACTTAAAATTTTAAATATTAATGATATAGAAACATTAAACAATGCACTTTCTATATTAAAATAACAAATCTAAAATAGAAAGGAAGAAAAACAATGAGTAAAGTTGCTTTAATTACAGGTGCAACAAGAGGAATTGGAAAACAAATAGCATTAACTTTAGCACAAGAGGAATATGATATAGCAATTAATTATAGAACAGAAAATGAAGAATTAGAAACAGCCAAAAAAGAAATAGAAGAAAAAAATGTAAAATGTCTAGCGGTTCAAGGAGATGTTTCAAATTATGATGACTGCGAAAGATTAGTAAAAAAAGTAATTGAATATTTTGGAACAATTGATGTTTTAGTTAACAATGCAGGAATTACAAAAGATACTTTACTAATGAGAATGAAAAAAGAAGATTTTGAACAAGTACTAAATGTAAATTTAGTGGGAACATTTAATGTTACTAAAAATGTTGTACCATATATGATGAAAGCACGTACAGGAAGAATTATTAACATTTCTTCTGTAGTTGGAATAGCAGGAAATGCAGGTCAAACTAATTATGCAGCTTCAAAAGCAGGAATAATTGGATTTACAAAAAGCTTAGCAAAAGAACTTGCTTCAAGAAATATATTAGTAAATGCAGTTGCACCAGGATTTATTGAAACAAGTATGACTGATGTTTTAAAAGACGAAATTAAAGAAGAAATAGCAAAAAGCATTCCATTAAAAAGAATGGGAAAATCAGAAGATGTAGCAAAAGTAGTAAAATTTTTAGCATCAGAAGACAGTAGTTATATTACAGGACAGGTAATTAACGTAGATGGCGGAATGCTAATGTAAGAAGGAGTTAGTATAAAGATGGAAAGAAGAGTTGTTATTACAGGACTAGGAGCAATTACACCAATAGGAAATGATGTAGAAGAAACATGGAAAGGAATAGAGAATAAAGTTTGTGGTGTAGATAAAATTACACAATTTGATTGCTCTGATTATAAAACAAGCTTAGCAGCAGAAGTAAAAAATTATGATCCATTACAACATTTTGAACCAAAACAAGCTAAAAGATTAGATAGATCTTCTCAATTAGCTATGGTAGCAGCAAGAGAAGCTTTAAAAGATAGTGGGATCACAAGTGAAAATACAGATTTAGAAAGAGTAGGAATATTCATTAGCTCTGGAATAGCAGGTTTAATTACAATAGAAGAACAAGCAAGAAATTATTGGGAAAAAGGTCATGGAAGAGTATCTCCAATGTTTATTCCAATGTCAATTGCAAATATGCCAGCAGGAAATGTAGCAATTGATTTAGGATTAAAAGGAGAATCAATTTCTATAGTAACAGCATGTGCATCTTCAACTAATGCAATAGGAGAAGCATATAGAACAATTAAATATGGATCAGAAGATGCAATTTTAGCAGGAGGATCAGAAGGAGCTATCTGTGGAATGGGAATAGCAGGATTTGAAAATATGAAAGCATTATCAAATTCAACAGACAAAAATAGAGCAAGTATTCCATTTGATAAAGAAAGAAATGGCTTCGTTATGGGAGAAGGAGCAGGAGTTGTAGTACTAGAAGATTTAGAACATGCTAAAAAAAGAGGAGCAAAAATTTATGCTGAAGTAATTGGATATGGAGCAACATCAGACGCTTATCATATTACTTCACCAGCACCAGATGGAGAAGGTGGAGCAAGAGCAATGAAACGAGCAATAGAAGATGCTCATATAGAACCAAAAGACATAAACTATATTAATGCACATGGAACATCAACACATCTAAATGATTCAACAGAGACAATGGCAATAAAAAATGCATTAGGAGAAGCAAGTAAAACAGTAGCAGTAAGCTCTACTAAAGGAAATACAGGACACTTATTAGGAGGAGCTGGAGCAGTAGAAGCTATTATTTGTGTAAAAGCAATTGAAAATGGATTAATACCACCAACAATTAATTATAAAGAAAAAGATGAAGAATGTGACTTAGATATTGTACCAAATGAACCAAGAAAAAAAGAACTAAAAATAGTAATGTCAAATTCATTAGGATTTGGTGGACACAATGCAAGTATCATATTAAAAAAATATGAAGGATAGGAGAGATAAAAATGGAGTATGAAAAGATTAAACAGCTAATGGACGATATGGGTAATTCGAAGTTAACTTCAATAGAAATAGATTTCCCAGATGGAACTAAAATTAGCATGAGAAAAGAAGAAAAAGAAATTGTAAAAATTGTTAAAACAGAAGAGAATGAAGAAACAATAAAAACAAAAATAGAAGATACTCATGAAGAAGATGAAACTGGAAATATTGTAAAATCTCCAATGGTAGGAACTTTTTATGCAAAGCCATCTCCAGAAAGTGAACCTTTTGTAGAAGTAGGAAAAACTGTAAAAAAAGGTGATATTCTTTGCATTATAGAAGCTATGAAATTAATGAATGAAATTGAATCTGAATTTGAAGGAGAAATTAAAGAAATTTTAGTGAAAGACGGAGAAATGGTAGAGTATGGTAAACCACTATTTCGTATTGGATAAAGGGTGAGAAGAAATGTTAAATAAAGAAGAAATAAAAAAAATTATTCCTCAAAGAGAGCCATTTTTAATGATAGACGAAGTAGAAGAATATACTCCAGGAGAAAGTGCTATAGCATATAAATATGTAAATGCAGAAGAATGGTATTTCAAAGGACATTTTCCAGGAAATCCAATTATGCCAGGAGTATTAATTACAGAAAGTTTAGCACAAGCAGGAGCAATAGCAATTCTTAGCATGGAAGAAAATAAAGGAAAAAATGCTTTATTTGGCGGAATTGATAAAATGAAATTCAAAAAAATGGTAGTACCAGGTGATAAATTAAAACTAGAAGTAAAAATCATTAAAAGAAAAGGACCAATAGGAGTAGGAGAAGCAGTAGCAACAGTAGATGGAAAAATTGCAGCAAAAGGAGAATTAACATTTGCAGTTGTATAATTAAAATTAGATAATACAATCAATAAGAGAAAGGGAAGTTACAAGATGAATAAAATTTTAATTGCTAATAGAGGAGAAATAGCAGTTCGAATTATAAGAGCATGTAAAGAAATGAATATAAAAACAGTAGCAGTATACTCAGAAATGGATAAAGATGCTATGCATACAAGACTAGCAGACGAAGCAATATGCATTGGACCAGCAGCATCTGGAAAAAGCTATTTAAACTTTAAAAATATCATTGAGGCAGCAAATATTACAGGTGCAGACAGTATACATCCAGGCTTTGGATTTTTATCAGAAAATAGTCAATTTGCTCAAATATGTGAAGAATCAAATATTAAATTTATTGGACCTTCATACAAAGTAATTGAATTAATGGGAAATAAATCAAATGCAAAAGAGTTAATGAAATCAGCAGGAGTACCAGTTATTCCAGGATCAGAAGGTAGTATTAAAGGATTAAAAGATGCTTTAAATATAGCAGAAAAAATTGGCTATCCAGTTATGTTAAAAGCAGCAGCAGGTGGCGGAGGAAAAGGAATTCGTATTGCTAATAATCCAAAAGAATTAGAAATAAACTATAATATAGTAAAACAAGAAGCAAAAGTATCATTTAATGATGATGAAATCTATATTGAAAAATTTATTGAAAATCCAAGACATGTTGAAGTACAAATATTAGCAGATGAGTATGGAAATGTTATTCATCTAGGAGAAAGAGATTGTACTGTACAAAGAAGACATCAAAAAATTATTGAAGAAACACCATCAACAGCAATAGATGAAAAATTAAGAAGTAAGATGGGAGAAACAGCAATAAAAGTAGCTAAAACAGCAGGATATACAAGTTGTGGAACAGTAGAATTTTTAGTAGATAAAAATAAGAATTTTTACTTTATGGAAATGAATACAAGAATACAAGTAGAACATCCAATTACAGAAGAAAGAACTGGAATAGATATTGTAAAAGAACAAATAAAAATTGCAGCAGGAGAAAAATTAAAATATAAACAAAAGGATATTGAATTTAGAGGAAACTGTATTGAATGTAGAATTAATGCAGAAAATCCATCTAAAAACTTTATGCCTTGCCCAGGAACAATTACAGGATTAAACTTACCAGGAGGAAATGGAATTAGAATTGACACAGCTGTATATGAAGGCTATACAATTCCACCAACTTATGATTCAATGATAGTAAAAATAATTGCTCATGGAAATAACAGAAATGATGCAATTAGCAAAATGAAAAGAGCATTAGAAGAAACTGTAATAGAAGGAGTAGATACTAATATTGACTTTTTATTTAAGATTATCAAAAATCCACATTTTATTAGAGGGGATTTTGATACTTCTTTCATAGAAAAAGAAATATTAAAAAAAGAGGAATAGCTTATGATTGTAGATAAAATTAAAAAAAGAGAACCATCTGCAAAACAGATTACAAACAAAGTAGATATACCTGTAGGAAAATGGGTAAAATGCGATAAGTGTAAAGAAATTATATATAAAGAAACAGTAAGAAGTAATGAAGGAATATGTCCTAATTGTGGGGCATATTTTAGAATGCATATTAATAAAAGACTAGAAAGCATAATTGATGAAGGCACTTACAAACGATTTGATTTAGACATAGAAACAAGTAATCCTCTTGAATTAGAAGATTATCCTAAAAAATTAAAATCACTAAGAGAAAAAACAGGAATTCAAGAAGCAGTAGCCTGTGGTACTGGAGAAATTTTAGGAGAAAAAGTAGTTATTTGCATTATGGATAGCGGATTTTTAATGGGAAGCATGGGAGTTGTAGTAGGAGAAAAAATTACTTATTCGATTGAACAAGCTATTAAACAAAAATTACCTCTTATAATCTTCTGTACGTCAGGAGGAGCAAGAATGCAAGAAGGAATTATCTCTTTAATGCAAATGGCAAAAACAACAGCAGCACTATCAAAACTAAATGAAGCAGGAGGATTATATATATCAGTACTTACAGATCCAACATATGGAGGTGTAACTGCTTCTTTTGCAAGTATTGCCGATATTGTATTAGCAGAACCAGGAGCAATGATAGGATTTGCAGGTCAAAGAGTTATAGAACAAACAATAGGAGAAAAATTACCAGAGGGATTTCAAACAGCAGAATTTTTACTAGAACACGGATTTATAGATAAAATTGTAGATAGAAGAGATTTAAAAGAAACATTACATAAATTAATTCAAATGTCATTTTAAGGCAAAGAAGGGAAAAATATGAATGCATGGGAAAAAGTAGAAATTGCAAGATCACCATACAGAAAAACATCATTAGACTACATAAAAGAAATTTTTGATGATTTTATAGAATTACATGGAGATAGAAATTTTAAGGATGATAAAGCGATTGTTTGTGGTTTAGCCAATATAGGAAAACAAAATTATACAGTAATTGCAGAGCAAAAAGGAAGAACAACAAAAGAAAATATTGAAAGAAACTTTGGAATGCCAAATCCAGAAAGTTATCGAAAAGCTATTAGATTCATGAATCAAGCTGAAAAATTTAAAAGACCAGTAATTACATTTATAGATACAAAAGGAGCTTATCCAGGAATAGGTGCAGAAGAAAGAGGACAAGGAGAGGCAATAGCAAGTTCAATGTTAAAAATGGCCAGTCTAAAAGTACCAATTATTTCTATTGTTATTGGAGAAGGATCAAGTGGAGGAGCATTAGCATTAGGAGTAGGAAATAAAGTATTAATGTTAGAAAATGCTATTTATTCTATATTATCACCAGAAGGGTATGCAAGTATTTTATGGAAAGACTCATCTAGAGCAAAAGAAGCAGCTGAAAAAATGAAATTAACTGCAAATGACTTGTATGATTTAAAAGTAATTGATAAAATAATAAAAGAGCCAAAGGGAGATAAAGAAGAAAGCTTTGAAAAAGTAGCAAAAGATTTAAAAAAAGAAATTAAAAATATAACAAAGGAATTAAAAGAAATGCCAGTAGAAGACATGATAGAACAACGCTATCAAAAATTTAGAAATATGGGAGAATATATTCCTTTGGTAAAAGAACAATAAAGAAATGGAGAGAAAATATGTTATTACAAGGAAAGAAAATATTAATTATGGGAATTAGAAACAAATGGAGTATTGCATTTGGAATAGCAAAATCTGCTTATGATAATGGAGCACAATTAATATTTACATATATGGGAGAAGAAAATAAAGAAAAAATAGAAGAATTAACCGCAGAGTTCAAAGGAAGCAAATCTTATGTATTAGATGGAGCTTCAGAAGATGATTTAGTAAAAGAAGTATTTACAAAAATAAAAGAAGAAAATGGAAAAGTAGATGGAATTGTACACGCTATAGCACATGCAAATACAGAAGATTTACACAATGACTTTATTTTCACAAGTAAAGAAGGATATAGCCATGCAGTAGATGTAAGCAGTTATTCATTTGTATTAGTAGCAAGAATGGCAAAAGAATTAGACATGTTAAATGAAGGTGCAAGTTTAGTAACATTAACATATCACGGTTCAACAAAAGTGTTAGATGGATACAATGTTATGGGAGTAGCAAAGGCAGCACTAGAAGCTAGCGTAAGATATTTAGCTGAAAATCTAGGAAAAGAAGGATTACGAGTTAATGCAATTTCAGCAGGACCAATCAAAACATTATCAGCTAAAGGTATCAAGGATTTTAGTTCAATTTTAACTGTAATAGAAGAAAAAGCACCATTACATAGAAATGTAACAACAAAACAGGTAGGAGATGTAGCAACATTTTTATTAAGCTCAATGTCTGAAAGTATTACAGGACAAGTAATTTACGCAGACAACGGATATAACATTATGGGAATTTAGTTGACAAAATACGACAAAGCGATTAAGATATATAGCAGAAAAATAAAAATGGAGGCTGTTATATATGTTAAAAGAATTTAAAGAATTTGCCATGAAGGGAAATATCATGGATCTAGCAATTGGTGTTGTAATAGGAGGTGCATTCCAACAAATTGTAAACTCACTTGTACAAGACATGATTATGCCAGCAATTTCAATTCTAACAGGAAAAGTAGACTTTTCTGATATGGTACTAACTATTGGAGATGCATCAATTAAATATGGAAACTTTATTACAACAATTGTTAATTTCTTAATTATTGCTTTTTCAATCTTTTTAGTTGTTAAATATCTTAACAAACTAAATAAAATAAAAGAATTAGGAGAACTAGCAGCAACAAAGCTAGATAAAAAAGGAAAATTAAGAAAGAAAAAGAAAACAGAAGAAGCAAAGGAAGAAGAAGTAAAACCTGTAACCAAAATATGTCCTTATTGCTATTCAGAAATAAAATATGAAGCAACAAGATGCCCACACTGTACTTCTGTACTAGAAGAGCAAACAGAAAAAGTTGACAATAAATAAAAAAAGAGATAAAATAAATAATGCAACCCATGAAAAATGGGAAAAATTGAATAGGAGGTATTCTAAATGTATGATCATCGAAAGATGATTGAAGACCGCGTAGAGCGGTTAGCGGAATATGTTGTCGCCAATAAAGCAACTGTCCGTCAGACTGCCGAAAAATTCGGCTATTCCAAATCGACTGTACACAAAGATTTAACTGAAAGACTGCCGCAACATAGCATTATGCTGTATCAAGAGGTACGCAAAGTAGCTCAGCAGAACAAGGCCGAGAGGCATTTGCGTGGAGGAATTGCAACGCGGAAAAAGTTCAAAGAGATGAAGGAGATGTCGCTGTAAATTAGAATACCGGAGCCGGATAAAGTACACCGGCTCTTTTTTATAAATGTATAATAAACCATAAAACTAACTTTTTATTGCATAAAACAGGAAATTGATGTATAATATAACAGTAAAAAATAAGCTGAAAGGCAAACAAAACATGAATTTTCTTATTAACAAACTAAAAGAAAATGAAAAATTCAAACAATATTTAGAAGATATAAAAAATAAACAAAGCCCGATAAACATATCGGGCTTATCTGACGTGGCTAAAAGTTATATCATAGCAGGAACAGCCACAAGTAGAAAAAAAACAATTTTCATTGTAACATATAATGAAATACAAGCTAAAAAACTAAAAAAAGATTTAGAATATTTTTTAACAGATAATAAAGAAACTAACATTGTATATTTTCCAAAAAAGGAAATATCATCATATGATTATGTATCACAAAGCAAAGATCTACCATTTGAAAGAATAGAAGCATTAAATCAAATCGTGCAAAAGAAAGCTAATATTATTATTACAACTATAGAAGCATTAATGCAAAATATGCCAGAAAAAGATGTAATATATAAAAATATTGTTTCATTTCAAGTAGGAAAAGGGTTTGAAACACCAAATAATAAACAATCTGAGAAACAAGATTTAAAAACATTAAAAAATATTTTAGTACAACTGGGATATGAAAGAAATGAATTAGTAGAAGCACAAGGACAATTTAGCATCAGAGGTGGAATTGTTGATATTGGATTATCTGACAAGCAAGGAATAAGAATTGAATTTTGGGGAGATGAAGTAGATTCAATTAGAACATTTCAAATAGCCTCACAAAGATCAAATGAAATGTTAAATAACATTGTTATCTATCCAGCACACGAATATATTATTGAAAAAACAATTGAAACTGATGAAAGTGTTCTAGATGAAAATCTAGAAGAAGGTGTAATTCCACTTTATGAATATAATATAGAAGAAATTTGTAATCGAATAGAAGAAAAATATTTAGAAAACGAAAAAGAATTATCAGACGAACAAAAACGTAATATACAATCTGATATAGAAAAAATAAAAAATGGAGAGTATATTAGTAGAATAGATAAATACTTTAATGAATTTTATCCAAAGCAAGAAACCTTTCTACAGTATATACCAAAAGACTGCCTAGTATTTTTTGACGAAATGAATAAAATAGGGCAAAGAAGAGAAAATATAGTAATTGATAATAATAACTTAATTAAATCATTAACAGAAAAAGAAAGATTTATACCAGAAGCAATTCAAAATATTAGTGAAAATAAGTTAGAATTAGAAACAGATCACCAAACTATTTATATAAATACAAATGCAAGTTATAGTAATAAAAACAAATATGAATTTAACACAAGAGAAGTCAATATTTACAAAAGTGAATTAGATTTATTAACAACAGATATAAAGAAATGGATTAAAGAGAAAAAAGAAATTATATTACTTCCAGGTAATGAAAAAAATATAGAAAAATTAACACAGCTTTTAAAAGAAAAAGAAATTGAATATACACTTATAAAAGATGAAAAAGATACAAAAACAACATCAAACTGTATAATTTATCATAATAAAAACAGTAAGCAAAGTGCAACTTCCGTAGGATTTGAAAGTTATGATTTAAAAATAATTGTAGTTAGTTTAATAGATGCTTTTGAGCAAGAAATAAAAAAGAAAAAAGCAAGCAATACCTTCAAACAAGCAGAAAAAATTGTATTTGCAGATCTAAAACAAGGAGACTATGTTGTCCACAGATCACATGGAATTGGACAGTTTATAGGAGTAAATACAATTACGGCAGATAATGTTACAAAAGATTATATAAAAATAAAATACAAAAATGATGATATGCTATATGTACCTACAAATAGCTTAGACAATGTTAGAAAATATATTGGAGGAGGAGAAGATACTGCTCCAAAACTTAGCCGTTTAGGAAGTAAAGAATGGGAAAACACAAAAGCAAAAGTTAAAAATAATTTAAGGGTAATTGCAAAAGACCTAATAGAGCTATATGCAAAAAGACAGCAAATAAAAGGATTTGCCTTTTCAAAAGATACAGAATGGCAAAAACAGTTTGAAGAAAACTTTCCATATCAAGAAACTGAAGATCAATTAAGATGTATTGAAGAAGTAAAAAAGGATATGGAACAAGAAAAACCAATGGATAGATTACTATGTGGAGATGTAGGATATGGAAAAACAGAGGTAGCTATTCGTGCAGCATTTAAAGCAGTAATGGATCAAAAACAAGTTGCTTATTTAGTACCGACAACAGTACTTGCAAATCAACAATACGAAGAATTCAAAAAAAGAATGTCAGATTTTGCTATAAAAGTGGAATTGTTAAATCGTTTTAGAACTAAAAAAGAACAAGAAGAAACCGTAAAAAAGCTAAAATTAGGAGAAGTAGATGTTGTTATTGGAACACATAGAATATTAAGTAATGATGTACAATTTAAAGATTTAGGATTACTGATCATTGATGAAGAGCATCGTTTTGGAGTAAAAGATAAAGAAAAAATAAAGCAACTAAAAAATAGTGTAGATGTATTAACTATGACAGCAACGCCAATCCCAAGAACATTACATATGTCAATTGTTGGAGTAAGAGATATGTCTGTTATATATGAACCTCCACATAATAGAAGACCTGTTCAAACATATGTAGTAGAATATGATGAAGAAATGGTAAGAGAAGCTATAACAAGAGAAATAGAAAGAGGAGGACAAATCTTTTATCTATACAATAATGTAGAAGGCATTGAAAGAAAAGCAATGCATATTCAAGAGCTTGTACCTGAGGCAAAAGTTGAATTTGCTCATGGCAAAATGAGCGGAAGACAACTAGAAAGCATAATGGAAGAATTTATTAATAAAGAAATTAATGTATTAGTATGTACAACAATACTAGAATCAGGAATAGACATCCCAAATGCAAATACAATTATAGTAGAAAATGCAGATAAATTAGGTCTAGCACAGCTATATCAAATTAGAGGAAGAGTTGGTAGAAGCGATAAACAAGCATATGCATTTATTATGTATAGAAGAGACAAACTATTAACTGAAATAGCAGACAAAAGGTTAAAAGCAATAAAAGAATTTACAGAATTTGGCTCAGGCTTTAAAATAGCAATGAGAGATCTAGAAATAAGAGGAGCAGGAAGCTTACTAGGAGAAATGCAACATGGCCATATGGAACAAGTAGGTTATGATACATATTGTAAGTTATTAGATGAAGTTGTAAAAGAAACAAAAGGAATAATAGTAGAAGAAGAAAAAGAAGTACAAATAGATATAAATATTTCGAGCTACATTCCTGATGAATACATTGAAGGAAATAGTCAAAAGATAGAGATTTATCAAAATATTGCATTATGTAGAACAGAAGAAGATATACAAAATGTAATTGATGAAATAATAGATCGTTATGGAGTTATGCCAAAAGAATTAGAAAATCTAATTGAAATTGCAAGAATAAAAGAATTAGCAAAAGAAGCCAATGTTATTAAAATATCAGAAAAAATGGAATCAGTTGTATTCTATTTAGATAAAAGTAAATACAATCCAGAAATAATAGATAAATTAATAAAAAAATATGAACTTAAAATAAAATTTTCATCTGGAATAGAACCATACATTACATTAAGAATAAAGCATGAAACAGATGAACAATTAATAAAAGAAATAAAAGAATTTTTACATAGTATTAAAATATAAATGTCGAAATTTGTAATACGAAACAAAACAAAAATTCATATCTCATATTGACGCATAAAAAAATCTCATTTATACTATTAAAATAGATGAGATATATAGAGGAACTGTGGTTGCTATCACCAAATCAAACAAAAGATGAGGAGGTGATGTGTAATGATAGAAATATTATTACATTATTAAGTAAATAAAGTATTCCACACCTCTACGGTCATTGAGATGTGGAATAAAAACCAAAAATCCGATGGCAACCACAATTTCAAAGTGGTATCTCATCTTTTTATATATTTATATTATATCATATAAAAAATAAAAGTAAATAGAAAGGATAAGAAAAAGTGCAAGTCATTTCAAGTAAAGATAATGAAATTATAAAAAACATAAAGAAGTTAAAAGAAAAGAAATACCGAGACTTAGAAAATAGTTTTATTGTAGAAGGAATAAAGCTAGTGGAAGAAGCAATAGAAGAAAAAGCAAAAATAAAACAAATTATTGTATGTGAAGAATGCATTAATGATGGAACAATTTCACAAGAACTAAAATATAAAATTGCAACATATGAATGCATTTATGTTACAGAGAAAGTATTTCAAATTTTAACAGATGTAAAAACTCCACAAGGAATTTTAGCAGTAATTGAAAAAAATAACAAAGAAAACCAAATTAATTATCAAGAAGATATTATCATTGCACTAGATGACATCCAAGACCCAGGAAATTTGGGAACTATTTTAAGAACAATAGATAGTAGTGGACTATCACAAATTATCATTTCTAAAAATAGTGCAGACTGTTACAATCCAAAAGTAGTAAGATCTACAATGGGAGCAATTTTTAGAGTAAATGTTATTGAAGTAGAAAGCTTGAAAGAAAAATTAGAAGAAATGCAAAAAAAGAATTTCGAAATCGTAACCACTTCTTTGGATACCGAAAATAGCATATATAATATAGAATATAAAAATAAAGTTATTGTAATAGGAAATGAAGCAAATGGAGTATCAAAGAAAATACAAGAATTAGCAGATAAAAAAATAAAAATACCAATGCTAGGAAAAACAGAAAGTCTAAATGCTTCAGTAGCAACTGGAATAATAATTTACGAATATGTAAGAAGAAAGATAGGAAAATAGATAGTAAAGGAGAAAAAAAGATGAAACTAGTAGTCCAAAGAGTAAAAAATGCAAAGGTAGAAGTAGAAGGAAAAGTAGTAGGAAAAATTGAAAAAGGTTTTCTAGTATTATTAGGAGTAGCTCATGAAGACACAAAGCAAGAAGCGGATTACTTAGTAAAAAAGCTATGTAACTTACGTGTATTTGAAGATGAAAACGAAAAAATGAATTTAGCATTAAAAGATGTAGGAGGAGAGCTTTTAATTATATCACAATTTACTTTATATGCTGATTGTACACAAGGAAACAGACCATCTTTCATTAATGCAGCAAGACCAGAAATAGCAGAGCCATTATACGAATATTTCTGTAATGAATGTGAGAAAAATGATATTCATGTAGAAAAAGGAATTTTTGGAGCAGATATGAAAGTAAGCCTATTAAATGATGGACCAGTAACAATTATTATGGAAAAATAGCAGTTAAAATCTATTGTATCTTGCTATTGAATGTGATAAAATAAACCACGAAAAATAATAAATATAACAAGGAGAAAAGCAAATGGAAAAAGGCAATATGGATTTAATAGATTATGCCATTTATTTTGCAACTAGGGCACATAATGGTCAGAAAAGAAAAACAGATAATAACGTAGATATGATTTTCCATCCTTTTACAGTTGGAATGATATTACAAAGATCAGGAGCAAATACCAATTGCGTTATAGCTGGAATTTTACATGATGTGGTAGAAGATACCAAATATACAATAGAAGATATAGAAAAAGAATTTGGAATAGAAATAAGAAATATTGTGCAAGAAGTATCAGAAAACAAACAATTAGAATGGAAACAAAGAAAACAAGAAGCAATAGATGTAATAAAAAATGCAAGTATCGAAGGAAAATTGGTAGAATGTGCAGACAAAATTAGCAATCTAGAATGTTTATATGAACTATATAGAGAGCAAGGAGAAAAAGTCTGGGATAGTTTTAATAAACCAAAAGAAGAACAAAAATGGTATTATACAAATATGTATGATGCTGTAATAGCTAATACTAACCAAAAATATCAATTATTTGATAGATATAAACAAGTATTACAAAAACTATTTTAGAGGTACTAAAAATGGAAAATATATTAGCACATATAAATAGACAGCAAGAAAAAATAAAAGAAAATATAGAAGAAATTAGACAAAAATTATCAAAGATAGATAAACCAATATTTATAGAATTAATAGGAACACCTAAAAGTGGAAAAACTACATTATTAAAATGTATAGAAAAATTATTCAATGAAAATGGAATTACATGTGAGGCAAAACAAGAAACAGCAGAATATAATCCAATACAAGATAAAGATACGGAAGAATATAATATATGGATGTTCATGGAGATAATGAAAAATATCAGTGCAGATACAAGTAATTCAAAACCAAGAATTATCATCTATGATAGAGGAATGTTAGATAGAATACCATGGCTAGATATAGCAGTTGGAGATAAAAGTATTCCGATGGCAGATAATATTTATCTAAAACAATTATTCCACACAAAATTTTTCCAAAAATATAGACCACTAGCATATAATTTAATGACATCACCAGAGATTAGTATTAAAAGGAAGGGAAAAGAAGGAAGACTAGTTAATAGAAAAGTTTTATCTAAATTAAATGAGTACTTAACAATAGAAGAAGATTATATGAAAAAATTAGCATCTAAGTATACTACAATTCAAACAGATTCATATCAAGGAAATATACAAACATTTATTATTGATATGACAGAAAAAATAACTAAGGATATCAAAGAAAAAATAAAAGAAATAGTACGCGAAAATACAGAAGGGGAAAGACCATCTGGAACAGAGCGATAAAAGGAGAAATAAATATGTATAGAACGCATAATTGTGGAGAATTAAATAAAAGTAATATAGGACAAACTGTAACAATAGCTGGTTGGATACAAAAAATAAGAAATTTAGGAGCAATGCAATTTATTGATTTAAGAGATCAATTTGGAATTACACAAATAGTAATAGCTGATAATGAAGAAATGAAAAAACAATCAGCAGATTTAGTAACAGAATGTGTCATAAGCGTTACTGGAAAAGTCTTAGAAAGAAGTAGCAAAAATACAAAGATTCCAACAGGCGAAATAGAAATAGAAGCAGAAGAAATTAAAGTATTAGGAAAATGCAAAAATGTATTACCTTTTGAAATTAATTCTGAAAAAGCAGGAGAAGTTAGAGAAGATCTAAGACTAGAATATAGATTTTTAGATTTAAGAAATGACAAAATACATAAAAATATTCTACTTCGTTCAGCAATTATGAAGACATTAAGAAGAAAAATGGATGAATTAGGCTTTACTGAAATTCAAACTCCAATTCTTGCAAATTCTTCACCAGAAGGAGCAAGAGATTATTTAGTACCTAGTAGATTACACCCAGGTGAATTTTATGCACTTCCACAAGCACCACAACAATTTAAACAATTGTTAATGGTATCAGGGTTTGATAAATATTATCAAATTGCACCTTGCTTTAGAGATGAAGATCCTAGAGCAGATAGAGCACCAGGAGAATTTTATCAATTAGACTTTGAAATGAGTTTTGCAGAACAAGAAGACGTATTTAAAGTAATAGAAGAAGTAATACCATCAACATTTGAAGAACATACTAATTGGAAAGTAGAAAAAGGACCTTTTATTAGAATTCCATATAAAGAAGCAATGGAAAAATACGGAATAGATAAACCAGATTTAAGAAACCCATTAATAATCCAAGATGTTAGTACATTGTTCACAGATAGTGAATTTAATGCTTTTAAAGGAAAAATAGTAAAAGCAATTGTTGTTCCAAAAGGAGCAGAACAAGGAAGAAAATTCTTTGATAACATGACAGATTTTGCTAAAGAAGAAGTAGGAGCAAATGGATTAGCATGGATAAAATACGATAATGAAAAAGTTGTATCAGGAGGAATTTCAAAGTTTATTACAGAATCAATGCAAAAAGAATTAGAAGAAAATTATGGAATGGAACCAAATTCTTCAGTATTCTTTATGGCAGATGATAAATTAGAACCAGTACAAAAAGTAGCAGGTCAAATTAGAATTGAATTAGGAAAAAGATTAGACTTAATTGAAAAAAATATATACAAATTCTGCTTTATAGTTGATTTCCCAATGTATGAATTATCAGATGAAGGAAAAATAGACTTTAATCATAACCCATTCTCAATGCCACAAGGAGGAATGGAAGCATTAATGACAAAAGATCCATTAGACATTGTAGCATATCAATATGATTTAGTATGTAATGGATATGAAATGGCATCAGGAGCAGTAAGAAATCATGATCCAGAATTAATGGTAAAAGCATTTGAAATTGCAGGATATAAGGAAGAAGAGGTAGAAAACAGATTTGGAGCATTATATAATGCATTCCAATATGGAACACCACCACATGCAGGTGCAGCACCAGGATTGGACAGAATGGTAATGTTAATAGCCGATTCACAAAATATTAGAGAAGTAATCGCATTTCCAAAAAATAAAAAAGCAAGAGATTTGCTTATGAGAGCACCAAATACAGTAACAGAAGAACAACTAAAAGATGTTCATATACAAATAAGAAAAGAAGATAAATAATGAAAAATGAAGAAATAATAAATGAATCAAAACCACAGACTAAAAGAGTTTTGCTAGGAATGAGTGGGGGAGTTGATAGCTCTGTATCAGCTCTCCTATTAAAGCAATCAGGATATGAAGTAATAGGAGCAACAATGAGACTATGGGAAGATAAAGAAAACCCAGAAGTTGAAGGAGGATGTTGTTCCTTTTCAGCAGTTTATGATGCAAAAAGAGTGTGTGATAAAATAGGAATACCACACTATACTATTGACTGCCAAGAAGAATTTGAAAAAAGAGTAATACAAGACTTTACAAGATGCTATGAATGTGCTAAAACACCAAACCCATGCATTGAATGTAATCAATATTTAAAATTTGGAGCATTCTATAAAAAAGCTATAGAATTAAATTGTGATTATATTTCAACTGGACACTATGCTAAAGTAGAATATTCAGAAAAATATGGACAATATGTAATAAAAAAATCAAACGAAAAGAAAAAAGATCAAACTTACTTTTTATACAGAATACCAAAAGAAGTATTATCTAAACTTATTTTTCCATTAGAAAATGTTAAAGAAAAAGCAGAAATTAGAAAAATAGCAGAAGAAAATGGATTATTAGTTGCACAAAAACCAGACAGTCAAGAAGTATGCTTTATACCAGATAATAACTATATTCACTTTCTAGAAAAAAGAATGAAAAAAGCACCAAAGGAAGGAAAAATTTGCCTAGCAGATGGAACAGTATTGGGAACACATAAAGGACTAATACACTATACAATAGGACAAAGAAAAGGTTTAGGAATAGCATATAAAGAACCATTATATGTTATCAAACTAGATATAAATGAAAATAAAGTAATTGTAGGAACAGAAAAAGAATTATATAAAAATACGTTATATGCTAATGAATTAAACTGGTTGATAGATATTAATTTAGAAAAACCAATATCAGTGTATGCAAAAGTGAGATATAGAGCAGAAGCATCAAAAGCGACAGTATCTCAAACAAAAAATAATGAAGTAAAAGTAGAATTTGAAAAGCCACAAAGAGCAATTACACCAGGACAGTCAGTTGTATTTTATACAGATGACGATATTATGATAGGTGGAGGAAAAATAATATAAAACAAATTTTCGATAAATTATTGATTTGTTAAGAAAATAATGATAAAATAGATACAACATTTATTTTAAAGAGGTGATAAAATGTCGAATGTAAATAAAGAATTCGAACAATTATTAACAGAAATAAATGAAGTAGTAAATGAAATAAAAAAAGAACAAAATAATCAAAGCAAATCTATAGAAGAAAAACATAAAGTAAATATGAAAAAATTTGCAAAAATTATTGAATTTATGGAAATACAGGATATGACAAACCAAGTATTTGAAAAAAGAATATCTAATATTGAAAAAATATTATATGAAGTATTAAAATAGCAACTAATAAAGATAGTATATAATTTATACTATCTTTTTACATTTATTATATTCTTTTTCCACAGAATACTTGATAAATGTGAAAAATAACGATAAAATAAGAGGGAAAATTGAATAAAGGGAGATAAAAAGATGAGTAAAAAAACATTAAAGTTCTATATAGCACTTTGGGGCGCAAAAGCAGGGAGTATTCTTTTAAAATTATTAAGAAGAAACGCAACATATTTTCCAGGAAAATTTGCTTTAAGTTTATGTCCAAATTTTATAGATATGATTGATAAATATAAAACTATTATAGGAGTAACAGGAACAAATGGAAAAACAACAGTATGTAATATGATAGAAGATATTTTAAAAGAAAATAATTATCAATTTATAGATAATAAATATGGATCTAATATTGATTCTGGAATTGCAACAACATTAATTGCAGGAGCAACATTAACGGGTAAGCCTAAAAAAGATATAGCTGTATTAGAAATAGATGAAAGAAGTGCTAGTAAAGTATTTCCGTATTTAACTCCAACTTATCTTATTTGTACAAATTTATTCCGAGATTCTTTAATGAGAAATGCACATACAGAATTTATCGCAGGAGTGCTTACTAAATATATTCCCAAAGAAACAAAATTGATTGTAAATGCCGATGATTTAATATGTTCTAACATTGCACCAGACAATGAAAAAATATACTTTGGAATAGATAGATTAGAAACAGATACAACTAAAAGTAACAATATTGTAAGAGATATTATAGTATGTCCAAAATGTAATACAAAATTAGAATATGAATATTATCGTTACCATCACATAGGAAAAGCTCATTGTCCAAACTGCAATTTTGGAACACCAGAAGCAGATTACAGAGCTAGTAAAATTGATATAAAAGAAAAGAATATGACAATTACATTAAAAGATGGTACTAAAGAACAATATTATACTCCAAATACAAATATTATAAATTTATATAATATTCTTGCAGTAATTGTGGTATTAAAGCAAATAGGACTAACACAAGAGCAAATAAATAATGGACTAAAAAAATTAAAAGTAGTAGAAACAAGATATAGCGAAGATGAATATGAAGGAGTTAAAATAATAACACACTTAGCTAAAGGAATGAATCCAATTGCATGTTCAAGAGCTTTTGAATATGCAAAAACAACAGATGGAAACAAAATAGCTATTGTTTTAATAGATGATTTACATGAAGATGCAAAAGGAACGGAAAATATTGCATGGCAATATGATACAGATTTTGAATTTTTAAATGATGAAAGTATAAAGCAAGTAATTATTGCAGGACCTAGATATCTAGATACTATAGTAAGAATGAGATTGGCAGATGTGCCAAAAGAAAAAATCGAATATGCAAAAAATGAGGTAGAAGCTACAGCAAAAGCAAATTTGGAAGGAATAGATAAAGTTGTTATTTTACATGACCTATATTCATTAGAAGAAACTGAGAGAATTAAAAATAAAATCAAAGAAATGATAAAGGAGAAAAAATCAAAATGAAAATAGAAGTTTTATATCCAGAATTACGGAAACCTATTTGGAGATAATAGCAATATTACATATTTGCATAAATGTATTCCCGATGCAGAAGTTATTGAAACTGAAATAAATCAAACACCAGCTTTTGTAAATGAAAAAATAGATTTTATTTATCTTGGTCCATGCTCAGAAAGAGGACAAGAAATCATTATTCAGAAATTAAAACCATATAAAGAAAAAATAGAAGAATTAATTGATAATGGAACTGTATTTTTATTTACTGGAAATGCAATGGAAATACTAGGAGATAGCATAAAAAACGAAGATGGAAGCAAAATAGATGGCTTAGGTATTTTTCATATTCGTGCCAAAAGAGATATGATGCATCGTCAAAATAGTAATATTATTGGAAAATATGAAGATATTGAAATAGTTGGATTTAAAAGTCAATTTACAAAAGCATATGGTGATATAGAAGATAACTATTTTATGGAATTAGAATTAGGAATGGGAATGAATGAAAACACAAACTATGAAGGAATAAAAAAGAACAATTTTATTGCAACATATGTAATTGGACCAATATTAATTTTAAATCCTTTATTTACTAAAAAAATAATGCAAATGCTAGGAATAGAAAATCCTAAATTAGCATTAGAAGAAGAAGTAACAACAGCATATGAAGCTCGTTTAAAAGAATTTTATCAGAAATTTAAATCAGAAAAAAAGGACAAAGGAGAGAAAAAGGAAGAAAAGAAATGAAAGACATAACAATCATAAATGCATGTTGCGATTTAGGAGTACATGTATATGGAGCAGATTTAGGACCTGAATTAATTACAAAAGATATGGGTGTAAAAAATATTGAAACCATAAAAGCAAAACAATATCAAAAACAATTAGAACCTGAAAATAAAGAAAAAAATTTGGAAGGAGTAAACGAATTTAATACACGTTTATACCAAAAAGTACAAGAAGTAATACAAAAAGGTAACTTCCCAATGACAATAGGAGGAGATCATTCTATTGCAATAGCATCTGCTTTAGCTTCAATAAGTCAATACAATAATATGGGAATAATATGGCTAGATTCACATGGGGATTTTAACACATTTGAAACTACAATGTCAGGAAACCTTCATGGACTTCCATTAGCAGTAATTACACACTATGAAGAAAATAAACTAAATATTTTTCATAATGGAAACTATTATCCATGTCAAAATACAGTAATTGTAGGAGCAAGAGACCTAGATCCATTGGAAAAAGAAAATATAAAGAAAAGTGGAATAACAGTATTTACTACAGAAGATATAAAAAGAGAAGGTGCACAAGAAATTTGTAGAAAAGCATTTGAAATAGCAACTAATGGAACGAACGGAATACATGTGAGTTATGATATTGATTTAATTGATCCAGAAATTGCACCAGGAGTATCCATTCCTGCAACTGATGGTATTAATTTAGAAGAAGCTTATGAATTAGTAGATGTAATTATACAAAACAAAAAATATATAAAATCATTGGATATAGTGGAATTTAATCCATTAAAAGACAAAGAAAGGGTAACAGAAAAGATTACCAAAACGATTTGTCATAAACTATATGACAATTTATTGAAAAATGGGTAGAATTGTGATATAACGTAAAAAAATAAAAAAAGAAAGATTGATTATGAAAAATATAAAAAACTTTAACTTAGAAGAACTAAAAGATGAAATTGAAGGATTAGGAGAAAAAAAGTATAGAGCAGAACAAATCTTTAAATGGATATATGTAGATAAAGTAAAAGACTTTGATGAAATGACAAACTTATCTATTGAATTAAGAAATAAGCTAAAAGAAAAATACACAATGTGTAATTTTAAGATTATAAGAAAACAAGAATCTTCAGATGGAACAGAAAAATATCTATTTGACGTATTAGATGGAAATGCAATAGAAACTGTTCTAATGGAATATCATCATGGAAAAACAATCTGTGTATCTTCACAAATTGGATGCAAAATGGGATGCAAATTTTGTGCATCAACAGGAATAAAATTTGGAAGAAATCTAGAAGCAGGAGAAATAGTTGAACAAATATTAGCAGTAGAGCAAGACATTCAAGAAAATATATCAAATATTGTATTCATGGGAATAGGAGAACCTTTTGATAATTATGATAATGTTATGAAAGCAATACGTATAATTAATAATCAAAAAGGTCTTAACATAGGAGCTAGACATATTAGTGTTTCAACAAGTGGACTAGTTCCAAAAATATATGATTTTGCAAATGAAGATTTACAATGCACATTATCAATTTCACTTCATGCTACAAATGATCAAAAAAGAAGTAGTATGATGCCAGTAAATAATATGTATAATTTAGAACAATTAATGCAAGCATGTAAAGACTATATTGCAAAAACAAATAAAAGAATATCTTTTGAATATGCGTTGGCAAAAGATAATAATGATAACTTAGAAGATGCAAAAGCATTAGTAAAATTACTAAAAGGTATGCTTTGTCATGTAAATTTAATACCAATCAATAAAATTGAAAATGGTAAATATATAAAAAGCACAAATGAAAATATTATAAAATTTAGAGACTATTTAAATGAAAACGGTATAGTTGCAACAATAAGGCGAGAGCTAGGTTCAGATATTGATGCTGCATGTGGACAGCTAAGGAGAAAAAATTTAAAAGATCAGGAGGAATAATATGATTTTTGCTAAAACAGATATTGGCAAAGCAAGAGAAATTAATCAAGATTATTATTATACTTCATCTCCACAAGAAAAAGTAGAACTGTGTATATTAGCAGATGGAATGGGAGGATATAAAGGAGGAGAAATTGCAAGTAAATTAGCAACAGAAGCAGTAAAAAAATATATCCAAGACAATTTTGATAAAATTGAAAAACAAAAAAATGAAATATTAGAATTATTAAAAAATGCCATTCAATATGCTAATATGGTAGTATATGAAAAATCGAAAGAACGACAAGATTTAGAAGGAATGGGTACTACTTTGGAAGTTTTCTTAATATATAATAATAAGGCATATACTGGACATATTGGAGATAGTAGAATATATAGAATTCGAAAAGGGGTTATGAGAAAATTAACCAAAGATCATAGCTATGTGCAACAATTAGTAGAGGATGGAAAAATAACAAGAGAAGAAGCAAATACTCATCCAAAAAAGAATATGCTAACAAAAGCATTAGGCTGTACAATCTATATTGAACCAGACTTACGTGTAAGAAATTTCGAACCAGGTGACATATTTATTATGTGCTCAGATGGACTAACAAATATGGTAAAAGAAAATGAATTATTTGAAATTGTTACAAGCGGACCAGAAAAAGCACCAGATATATTAATAGAAAAAGCAAATGAAGCAGGCGGATTAGACAATATTACAGTCGTAATTATAATGTAGGGGAGAGAAAATTTTATGGATTTAGAAGGTAAAATCATAGGAAATAGATATGAAGTAATCAGTAAAATTGGAAATGGCGGAATGGCAACTGTATATAAAGCAAAAGATATGGTATTAAAAAGATTTGTAGCCATCAAAATTCTAAGAGATGAATTTACAACAGATGAAGAATTTATTAAAAGATTTAATATAGAAGCACAATCTGCAGCAAGCTTAACACATCCAAATATAGTATCAATATTTGATGTAGGAAATGAAGACAATATATACTATATTGTTATGGAATTGATTCAAGGAAAAACATTAAAACAAATTATAGATGAAGATGGAGTATTACCTTGGAAATGGTCATTAAATATAGCAATTCAAATAGCATCAGCACTAGAAACAGCACACAAAAATAATATTATCCATAGAGATATAAAACCACATAATATTATTATTACAGAAGACGGAATTGCAAAAGTAACAGATTTTGGAATAGCAAAAGCAGTATCGAATTCAACAATTACAGCATTTGGAACAACAATTGGATCAGTACATTATTTTTCACCAGAACATGCAAGAGGTGGATATACAGATGCAAAATCAGACTTATACTCATTAGGTGTAGTACTTTATGAAATGTTAACAGGAAGAGTTCCATTTGATGCAGATACACCAGTATCTATAGCATTAAAACATATGCAAGAAAAACCAGTGGAACCAATAAAATTAAATCCATCTATTCCATATGCAGTTAATAAAATTATTTTAAAAGCTATGGAAAAAGATATAAATTTAAGATATCAATCAGCAACAGAAATGTTGAAGGACTTTAGTATGGCATTAAAAAATCCAGAAGGAAATTTTGTAAAAATGACATCAAATGAAAATGGATATACTCAAGTAGTACCAACATTAGAAAATGAAGAAATAAAAACAGAAAGCATATCAAGTGATTCAAAATCAAAAGAAAAATCTAAAAAGAAAAAATTCTTTAAAGAACATCCAGGAGTAAAAATAGCAATTATTATAGCAATAATAATTATCATTCCAATAACAGGATATTTTATAACAACAGGATTATTAAACAACAGAACAAAAGATGTAGAACTTCCAAATTTTGTAGGATTGGAAAGAACAGCAGCAGAACAGCTAGCAGCAGAATCTGGTGTGACTTTAGAAATAAAAGAAGAATTTAGTAAAGACAAAAAAGCAGGAGAAATTATCTCACAAGATCCAGTTTATATGGAAGGCTATACTGTAAAAGAAGGATATACGATTCAAATAGTAGTAAGTAAAGGAAAAAATGTTAAAAAAGTTCCAAAATTAAAGGGATTATCACAAGATGAAGCAGAAAACTTATTAAAAGAACAAGAATTAAAAGTAGAAGTTATCAAACAAGCTGATGATGAAGTACAAGTAGGATATGTTATTAAACAAGATCCACAAGAAAATGAAGAAATTAATGCAGAAGATCCAGTAAAAATATATGTTAGCACAGGTATCAAACAAATAGCAATGGAATATGTTATTGGAGAAAAAGAAGCCGACGCTATGAAAAAATTAAGTGGAATAGGATTTGAAGTTACAGTTGTATATGAAGAAGATACAACTAAAGATGATGGTGTTGTTTTAAAACAAAGCATAGATACAGGCGTTATGAAAGATGATGGCAGTGAAGTAATTTTAACTGTAAATAAAATAGAGCAAATAAAAGAAGGAACAGTAAACGTAAATTTAAAATCTCTAACAGGTGGAGTTATTGAAACAGACGAAGAAGGAAACGAAATTAATCCAACAGTAGACGTAGAAATTAGAGTAACTTCAGAAGGATCAGAAGATATAGTATATAGTCAAACACATAGAAAAGATACAGAAAACATCAGTATTCCAGTATCAGGAAAAGGAACAATAACAATTAAAGTATTTATTAATGGAGTAAGAAAAGCACAAGAAACATTAAACTTAAACTCTTCAAAACCAGTATTAAATATAGATTAAAGCAGTTAAATGGATAAAAAAGAGGAGAAAAGAAAATTGCCAAGAGGAATTGTAATTAGTAATATATCTAATTTATATCATGTAGAATTAGAAAATGGAAAAATATATAACTGTAATGCTAGAGGAAAATTTAAAAATAATGATATAACTCCAGTAACAGGAGATAAAGTAGAAATTGATATAATAGATGAAGAAAAGAAAGATGGAGTTATTAATCAGATAGAAGAAAGAACAAATTATATTAAAAGACCTAAAATGGCAAATTTGACACAAATAATATTTGTTGTATCAATGAAACTACCAAAACCAGATTTAGAACTTTTAGATAAGCAATTAGTATATGCAGAATATATGCACATTAAACCTATAATTTGTCTTAATAAAATAGACTTAGAAGATGAGAATGAAATTCAAAGATTAGAAGAAATTTATACAAAGATTGGCTATACTGTTATTAAAACAAATGCTAAAGAAGGAATACAAATAGAAAAATTAAAATCAATATTAAAAAACGAAATTACAGCCTTCTCAGGCAATTCAGGAGTAGGAAAATCAACATTAATAAATGGAATATTTGGAAAAGATATTACAGAAGAAGGAATCATCAGTAAGAAAAATAAAAGAGGTAAAAACACAACAACCCAAGTAAGACTATATTGTTTAGATAAAGAATCATATATAGCAGATACACCAGGCTTTTCAACATTTGAATTAGAAGAAATAGAATCAATAGACTTATGCCACTACTTTATAGAATTTGTACCATATTTAGAAAAATGTCAATTTATAGGATGTAGCCATATAAAAGAAACACAATGTGGAATAAAACAAGCGATAGAAGAAGGAAAAATATCAAAAGAGAGATATGACAGATATTGTAAAATATATCAAGAGATGAAACAAAGGGAGGAGAAAAAATGGTAGAAATTTCAACATCGGTATTATCAGTAGAAAAAGAA
Source organism: uncultured Clostridia bacterium (assembly GCA_947628735.1). Classification (GTDB taxonomy): domain Bacteria; phylum Bacillota; class Clostridia; order TANB77; family CAG-508; genus CALXVA01. Next base: position 32,457 of record CANRAY010000015.1, read on the forward strand.
AAAGCCATTAGAACATTTTATGATTTAGAAACAGCTAAAACAGACTATTTTCATATAGATGTTATGGACGGAAAATTTGTAATGAAAAATACAAATGACTTAATGCTAGAATATTGCGGATATTTAAACAATATTACAAATCTACCATTAGACGTTCATCTCATGGTAGAGGACGTATCAAATTTTATAGAAGAATATTCAATGTATAAACCTAACATAATTACATTTCACTATGAAGCAGCAAAAAATGAAGATGAATTAAAACAATGGATACAACAAATTAAAGAAAAAAATATTAGAGTAGGAATTAGTATAAAACCAAACACAGACATAGAAAAAATACTAAAATTTCTCCCATATGTTCATTTAGTATTAATTATGACTGTAGAACCAGGAGAAGGAGGTCAAAAACTAATTCCAGAAACAATAGAAAAAATAAAAAAAATAAAAGAATATATTTATCAAAATGATTTAGAATTAGACATAGAAGCAGATGGAGGAATAAACAAAGAAAACGTAGAAGAATTAAAACAAGCAGGATGTGACATTATAGTAGCAGGTACAAGTATAATTAATAGCCCAAACTACTCTGAAACAATATCAACTTTATCATTGTAAATGAAATATATAAATAAACTATTGACAAGGATAAAAAATATTGTTATAGTAAAGGCAAGAAAATAAAAGGAGAACACAAATGATAAAGCTTGAAAGCATTGAAAGAGTACACACACACACACACACGTACAATTCTATAGAAGAAGTAAAGGACGATAATGCCTTTTATTTTACATATAAAATGACAGACTTTTAAATAGCCTGTCATTTTTGTCACTAAAATTAATAATAAAAAAGGAGGAAAATAAAAATGCAAGAAGAAAAAAAGGTAAAATTAAAAAGAAGTGCAATAATTTGCATAATACTAATCAGCATTTTAGCAATGGGAACTAGTGTATATGCATATCTTACTACTTATGCAGAAGCAAAAGGAGCAATTATTTTTCCAAAAAGGATGGGAAAATCAATTTTAAGTGAAGGAACAGAAAATTTACAGAAAAAAATAGTAGTAAAAGTAGATAAAAATGAGAAAGGTGCATATGTAAGAGCCAAAATATATACATCAGAATATGTAACATATTCAGGAGATAATTGGGAATACAAGGATGATGGATATTATTACTACCAAAAACCATTAAACCCAGGAGAAAGTTCATCAGAATTATTAGTAACAGTAAAAGAACCAAATGAAAAAAATGAATTTGATGTTATTGTAGTACAAGAAGCAACACCAATAAAATATAATGCATCAGGAGAACCATATGCAAATTGGGATACAAAATATTCAATTATTGAGTAAAAGGAGAAAAGTATGAAAAAGAAATTAATTATTATCTTATTGATATTAGTAACTCTAATTAGTTTTGTAGTACTATATCAAAAACAATTAATATCTGATTTAGAAATTTATGAAGCACAAAAAGCAGGAAACTTAACTCCTGGAGATATAGGAGTTACATTAGTAGAGAATGGAAACAATGTGGCATATAGAAATTATAGTTCGGCAGGAGATGGTACTTGGAATGAAAAAACAGAGGGAATATTATTTGAAAATTTACTACAAGGAGAAGAATTTAAGCCAGGAAAACAATATAAAGAGGAATTACGAATATTAAATTCAGGAACTATAAATACATACATTAGAGTTACAATATATAAATATTGGATATATGATGATGGAAACCAGGAAAAAGATACATCAAAAGATCCATCATTAATTCAATTAAATTTAATTAATACTGATGTATGGGTAGAAGATACTAACCCTGGCAGTAAAACTCCAGAAAGAACAGTACTATTTTATAATACTCCTCTTAAAGCAGGAGAAACAACATTACCATTCTGTGATTCTATACAAATAAAAGATGAAAATATATTAGCAAAAGAGATAGAAGTTAGTAATCAAGATGGACATAAAGTAATTGAAATACAAGAAGAATATGAAGGATATAAGGCATTTGTGCAAGTAATAGTTGATGTTGTACAGGAACATAATGCAGAAGCAGCGTAGTCTGTTTGAAAATAAATTTATATATAGATGATTAAGCTTGACACAATAAAGAACTAAAATAGGAGGAATAAATATGCGATTAATAAAAAACAAAAGCCAAAAACGGAATAACGTTAATAGCTTTAGTAGTGACAATAGTTATCTTGATTATTTTGGCACTAACAAGTA
>CANRAY010000016.1 GCA_947628735.1 uncultured Clostridia bacterium
GTAGAGCGTGTTTTAAAAATGGTTGATGGAGTTTTACTTTTGGTAGATGCATTTGAAGGACCAATGCCTCAAACAAGGGAAGTATTAAAGAAATCATTAGCATTAAATTTAAAACCAATTGTTATTATCAATAAAATTGATAGACCAGGAGCAAATCCTCTAAAAGTTGTTGATCAAGTTTTAGAGTTATTTATCGAGCTTAATGCAAATGATGAACAATTAGATTTTCCAGTTGTATATGCTTCAGCTAAAAATGGAATTGCTAAAATGAATTTAGAAGATGAAAGCGATAATGTAAATTGTATTTTTGATACAATTATTAAAAATATAGAACCTCCAGCTTGTGATATGGATGGAACAATGCAAATGCTAGTATCTAACATTGATTATGATGATTATCTTGGAAGAATTGCTGTTGGTAGAATTGAAAGAGGAACTATCAATTCTGGTATGTCAGTAGCTGTATGTAAAAAAGATAAAACAGAACAAGGCAAAATAGCAAAGTTATTTACTTATATGGGATTAAAAAGAACAGAAGTAGAATCAGTTTCAGCAGGTGATATTGTTTGTATTTCTGGAATTACAGATATTAATATTGGTGATACAATTTGTGATCCTAATAATCCAGAAAAAATAGATTTCGTAGATATTGATGAACCAACAGTTTCTATGACATTTAGTGTTAATAATGGACCATTTGCAGGAAAAGAAGGACAATTTGTTACATCAAGACATATTAGAGATAGATTATTTAAAGAACTTGAAAGAAATGTAAGTTTAAGAGTAAAAGAAACAGATTCAGCAGATAGTTTTGAAGTTTGTGGACGTGGAGAGTTACATTTATCTGTATTAATTGAAACTATGAGAAGAGAAGGATTTGAACTTTTAGTATCTCGTCCAAAAGTTATTTTTAAGGAAATTGATGGAGTAAAATGTGAACCAATTGAAAGACTAGTTGTTAATGTACCAGATGATTGTATTGGAAACGTTATTGAAAAATTGGGTAGAAGAAAAGCTGAAATGGTAAATATGGAACCAGCAGAGGCAGGACACACTAAGGTAGAATTTAAGATTCCAGCAAGAGGCTTAATTGGTTATAGAACTGAATTTTTAACAGATACAAAAGGCGAAGGAGTTATGAATAGTATTTTTGATTGCTATGAACCATATAAAGGGGAAATTCAAGCAAGAACAAGAGGAGTGCTAGTTGCTTTTGAACAAGGAACATCAATTACTTATGGGTTATATAATGCTCAAGAAAGAGGAGAACTATTTATTGGTGCTGGTGTAGAAGTATATGAAGGAATGATTGTTGGTATAAATTCAAGAAATGAAGATATATCTATCAATGTATGTAAAGAGAAACATTTAACTAATACAAGAGCATCTGGTTCTGATGAAGCACTTCGTTTAGTACCACCAATTCAATTATCTTTGGAGAAAGCAATTGAGTTTATACAAGATGATGAATTAGTAGAAATAACACCTAAAAATATTCGTTTAAGAAAGAAAATATTAGATAATAAAACACGTGAAAGAGAAGCAAGACGTGTACAATAGAAGATATATATCAAAATCCGCGGGACTTGTAGTCTCGTGGATTTTCTAATAAAGGAAAAGGATAGAATAAAATGAATGAAATAGAACTTAAAAAAATTAAACAAAAAGCATTGGAAGATAAAATTCCTATTATTATGGATGATACTTTGGGAGTTATAGATAAATTATTAGAAAAAAAGCAACCTTCTAAGATATTGGAAATTGGTACAGCTGTTGGATATTCTGCAATTTGCTTTTCTAAGTACTTAACTGATGAAGGAAGAATAGATACAATTGAGAGAGAAGAAGATAGAGTATTACAGGCAAGAGATAATATAAAAAGGGCAGAAGTAGAAGACAAAATTAATATTTTTTATGGAGATGCAGTAGAAATTTTACCTACTATAAATGAACAATATGATGTTGTATTTATTGATGCTGCAAAGGGAAAATATCCTTTTTTCTTGAAAGAAGCATTACGCATGTTAAAATCTGATGGAATGATTATTGCAGATAATGTTTTATATAAAGGATATGTTATGAGTGATTACAATAAGCACAAGCAACGTACGGCTGTTAGAAATTTGCGTGAATTTTTGCAAGAGTTACAGAATAATCCTGAACTTGAAGTTGAAATCTTAGAAGTAGGGGATGGACTAGCAATAGCAAAGAAAAAGTAAACATAAATCCGTTGACATAAAAATACAAAAATGATAAAATATAAGTTGTAAAATTAAGGTAATATTAGAAGAAAAAGGTGAGAAAAATAAAGGTGTGTAATAAAATTATAACAATATTATTGTTAATAGTGATTATATTAATATTTTCAAGTAATGTTATTATAGCTATATCTAATGAAGAGGATGAAATTGTAACAAATACTATACAAGATAATAATGATGTTTTATTAAATCCAGGTAAAGGATTTGTATATTATGCTAGCAGATTAACTTATGATGATGAACATGAACACTTTTTCAACTGGGTTTCACAAGATATGTTAGATATATCTCAAGTTATTTATACAAGATATAATTGGTCTGAATTACAAAAAGAAGATGGAGTTTTTGATCTTACTTTAATTGATGAAGGAATTGAAGATTGCATAAAATATAATAAAAAATTTGCTTTTGGTGTTATGTGTGCGAATGTGTCTGCAGAAGACGAACCTTATGTAACACCAAAGTTCGTTTTTGATGCAGGTGCTAAATTTAATAAATCTAAAATAGGTCAATATATTCCGGATTGGGAAGATGAAACTTTTTTAGCGTATTTAGATAAATTCGTAGAAGCATTAGGAAAGAAGTATAATGGAAATCCAGATATTGCTTTTATTGATATTAGATCATATGGAAACTTTGGAGAACAACATTTATTTGGATTAGATGTTTTAGATGAAAACGGAAATATAGATGAAAATTATAGTTGGAAAAATAGAATACAACCTGAATTTTTAAGAGAAAAATATATTAATCCATATATAAAAGCTTTTCCAGATACTCTTTTAGTTATTCCTTGGGGAGAAGACAAATTTAATACTGTTTATGAAGAATTAATTGATGAAGGAGTTTCTTTAAGAAGAGATGGAATTATTACATATGAAAATGGTCTAGAAACATGCTCTAAAACTTATGGAAAGGTGCCTTTAGTATTTGAATATGCTAGTAAATATAGCAAATATGAAGAAAAAGGCGGAAAAGATTATTTTAATAGCCAATTAGAAAAAGCTATGGAAATGGCTAAACCATCATATATAGAGCTAGATAAAGATTGGTATGCAGACGGAAATGAAGAATATTGTAGACAGTTAGCAAATAAAATAGGATATTATTTTAGATTAAAAGAAGTATCTTATCATAAAAATATAAATACAAATATTCCAACAGAAATGTCTTTTTCATTTAAAAATGATGGAATTACACCAATATGTGAGAATTGTAGTGTATATATTGGACTTTTAGATCAAAATAACAAATTAGTAAAAAAATATAAAACAGGAATAGATCCTAAAAATTGGGAACCAGGAATATTAACAACGGAAAAAGTATCTGTTTTATTTGATAATATAAATACAGGAAATTATAAATTAGCAGTAGGATTGTATAAAAATGATCAAGATGAAAATCCAACATATTTATTAGGAAGTGAAGGAAAAACAGCAGAAAATTGGTATGTTTGTGGAGAAATAAGTATAAAGGGTGAAAATAATAGCCAAAGTAATGATTTATTAGAATATAATGAAAAGATTATGAAAAATCCACCAACAATTACGAAGGTACAAGATGAGAACAACTTAGAAAATACAACAGTATTTTGTAATCCTAGAATTGATAAAAATACTGTTAATCCAATATATAAATCATATAATTCTGTACTTGAACCAATTTCTTGGAGAGATTCAATTTTAGGACGTAATAATATATATTCTGCTGAAAATGAATGGCCACAGTTGTATGGTGTTGAATTTGTAATAAATTGTAAAGAATTTTTTGTTAACACTTGTACATCATTTAGAATATTAGTAGATGAAGGAAATGGATATGAAATTACTGATCGTGCAGGAATAGAGCAAACTTTAGACGAAACAGGAAGTTCAACTGATAATTTTAAAGGTGTATGGTATAAAATAACTTTTGGTGAAAAGAAAGAAAGAAAAATAAGAGTAGAATTAACAGATTGTGTTTTTAATGGTGTTAGATATTATGAAAACGATGAAATAAAGGCAATTACAAGAGTAAGCAATCCAAAGACTTTGTTTATAGGTTCTAGTATTACAAGAGGAGCTGATTTACCAACTTATTATTCTTGGCCAAATGTTATATCAAATATTTTAAACTTAGAATGTATTAATAATGGAGTTGGTGGTACAGGATATTTAGCTGACTGTGATGGTAAAAACTATGCATATTATGATAGATTAGTAAGATTAATAGAGAAATTTAATCCAGATATAATAGTTTTAGAAGCGGGACCAAATGATTTTTGGCACGGATATAATGCAAGTCAAGTAGTTAAAGAGTCTGAAAAGTGTATTGATTATATAAAAAATAATACAAACGCAAAATTAATTACAATTGGAGTATATTATCCAAGTGCTAGTGTTCCAGGTGGTGCAATAGAAATTAATGATGAATTAAGAGAGCAAGCTTTACAGAAAAAAGTACCATTTATAGATTTGTTAACAGGTGATACATATAACGAAAAAGGAGAAAAAATAACAGTAGGAACTGAAGGGTATATTACAGGAACAGGAAATATGGGAGATCTTCATTATGATGGAAATGCAGATCAAAATGTACTTGAAGATAATGTTCACTTATCTATTAAAGGAAATCAGTATTTTGGAGAAAATTTAGCAGTAGAGTTTGGAAAATTGTTAGAAACAACCCCTGTACCAACTGATCCTTCAGATGATACAAATATTGTTTCATTATATTGCTGGGATATTGATGACTTTAATTTATCTAAATTAAAAGATGAAATAGAATGTTTAAAGGTAAATACATTATATATTCAAAGACCTGCAAATGATGCTCAAATAGATAGATTAAAAGAAATTATGGAGTTTGCAGAACAATATAAGTTAGATGTATTTTTATTAGAGGGAGCTAGAGATTGGCTAACAGAAGGCGACATGAATAATGTAATTGATGTTATTAATGATGCAAATGAATTAAATAAAATTTTGGACTATAAGCTAAAAGGTGTTAGCTTGGATGTGGAATTTTATTTAACAGATGAATATCAAAGCTCAGACACAGCTAGACAGATAGAATTATTTAAGACATTTACTGAAAACACTAAAAAAAGTTGTGATTATGCTAATAGCCTTGGATTAGAATATTCTATGGCTCTTCCAGTATGGCTAGATAAATTGTCAGAAGAAGTGTTGGAAGAATTAATGAACTATAATTATGACCATATTGCATTTATGAATTACTTTAAAGAAACAATTATGGAGAATTTAGATCAAGAAGTAGAAATAGCTAAAAAACATAATATAAGAATAGTATCTATAGCAGAAGTTCAAAATCCAGACTTTGGAACAGTTGGAGAAGAAGATACTTTTTATAATGATGGATTAGAACAATGTATTAGTACATTAAATGCTATTAAGGGAAAATATAATTATAAAAATTTAGGAATTTCTTATCATTACTATAAACCTTTATTAGACTTAATAGAAAGAGATACTGATGTAAAAATTGAAGATAGGTACGAACTACAAGTATTTCCATATATAAATGGAAAAAGTGTAAAGATAGATAAAGCACAAATTAGTGGTAATGGAACTCAACCAATATATGGTTACGATAATGAAAATGATAGAAATGTTATTGTATTTTATGGATTGGAATATGGAAAACAATATGAATTGAAAGTGGAAAGTGGAAATTTTGTAGGAACAAAAACATTTACTTATCAAAAAGGTGATAAAATTTTTGACAACTTGGAAATAGCTTATATGGATTTAACATTAGAGGAAAAGGCACCAAGTGAGGACAAACCGGTTGAGGATAAGCCAGTTGATGATAAGCCAATTGAGGACAAACCAGTTGAGGATAAACCGGTTGAGGACAAGCCAGTTGAGGACAAACCGGTTGAGGATAAGCCAGTTGATGATAAGCCAATTGAGGACAAACCAGTTGAGAATAAGCCAAGTGAGAGTAAACCAAGTAATGGTAAGATAGAAGATACTGATATGCAGTTACCTGAAATATTACCACAAACAGGAGAAGATAATTTAATTCCAATAATATTAGTGATAGTTGTTATTGGAATATTACTTGAAATTATTGTGTATAAGAGAATAACAAAACAAAAATAATACAATTATTGTAAATAAAATAGACATCTTTTCATAGTTACGAAATGATGTCTATTTATTTATGAAAGTTATAAATTTTTAGCAAACGATAATATGCTATCAATGAAAAATAGAGAAGTAGTAATATGAATAAAAAATATTTGTATTGTGTATGGGATTTTAGAAAGTAATTTGTTTAATTTTTTCTTGAAATATGGGTAAATAGTATTAACAAATAGAATAGCAAAGATGCCCCATACTATAGAATAAAAAATACTAATTCTACCATTTAAATTTAAAAATTCATTGGTATAATCCCACCATTTAGCTGAAAATAAGGCGTCCATTCCATAGCTAACCAGATATTCAAAAATAGAAAAGATAAATGTGGCATAAATAAAGAGTTTGAAGTTTTTATTTTTATATTGATTAAAGAAAATAATTAAAATAATGGCGCCACAGCCATAAATAGGACAAATAGGTCCATAGAGAAAACCTCTTTTGGTAAAATGACCTAATAGCAAAATACTGTAAAAACTTTCTATAATCCAACCTAAAAAGGCAAAAATAAGAAAATATAAAAAATAACGTTGTAATCGTGAAAGTCGTTTATGTATTTTTATGAAAGAGGTAAATTTTTCTATTAATGTAGATGGATTTTCCATTTATTATCTCCCTTATATGAGTTATGGATATTTTATCCAGAAATGGAAATTTTTATTCATAAATTATCAACAAATAGTTAGAAAAGTGTGAAAAACTAATGCTAAGATTTGCATTATTATGGAAAATAGAGTAAAATGTTAAGGTAAAAAGTTTATAGGTTTATAAAAACCTAAATATAAAGTTTAAGGAATTAAAAAATGAAAAAACCAGAATTATTAGCACCAGCAGGATCTTTTGAAAAAGCGAAAACAGCATTTCTTTATGGGGCAGATGCGGTTTATTGCGGAACAGGTTCATTATCTTTAAGGAGTAGAGCAGAAGTAAATGATGATGATTTATCTAGAACAATTGAATATGCACATAGTATAGGGAAAAAAGTATATGCAGCAATTAATATATATGCTTGGGATGAATATTACGAAGAAATAAAAAAACAAGCACAAATGTTAAATGAAATTAAAGTAGATGGTATTATTGCATCAGATGGTGGAGTAATTGATATTTTAAAAGAATATGCACCAGATATTGATATTCATATTAGTACACAAGCAAATACAGTTAGTTATCATTCTGCAAACTTTTGGTATAAAAATGGAGCTAAAAGAGTTATTCTTGGAAGAGAAATGAATAAAGAACAGATAAGAGAAATTATGCAAAATAAAGCAGATGGATTAGAAGTGGAAATATTTATTCATGGTGCGATTTGTTTTGGATATTCAGGAAGATGTTTTTTAAGTGATTTCTTAGCCTCAAGGAGTGCAAATTTAGGAGATTGTGCACAAAGTTGCAGATGGGAATATAATGTATATGTAGAAGAACATAATAAACCAGGAAATTTAATGCCAGTAGAACATGATGAAAAAGGAACTTATATTTTTTCTTCAAAGGACTTGTGCTTAATTAATGAATTACCAGAAATTATAGAAATGGGAATAGATAGTTTAAAAATAGAAGGAAGATTAAAAACAGAATATTATTTAGCAAGTGTTGTTAATGCATATAGAAATGCAATTGATGATTGTATGGAGCATCCAGAAAAATATGATGCTAGTAAATATATGAAGGAATTAGAAAAAACTAAAACAAGGGGACTTACAACATTCTATTTTAACGATAGAAATAATAAAGATTTTCAAGAATATGATGGAAAGCAATATAATCCAGATTATGAATTTGGCGGAAAAGTTTTAGATACTGTTCAAGGTAAATCGATTATTGAAATTCGTAATAAATTAAAAGTTGGAGATACTATGGAAATTTTAATTCCGGGTAATATAGAACCTTATGTATTTAAAATAGAAGAATTGTGGGATACAGACACAGACGAATTAGTAGATTGTGTTAATCCAGGAAAAGCAGGACAAAGTATTAAAATGAAGATTCCAATAACATGTGAAGCGGGATGGATTTTAAGAAGAAAAAAATAAAGATAAAAGCCTTAAAGATAATGAGAAAATATCTTTAAGGCTTTTGCTATTCCTTAGATTCAAAGAAATTAGCAATATAGAATCCTGCTATTAAAATACAAATAGAACAAAATCCTATGATGTTAAAAGGAAGTGGCTCATATAATACTAATACTGAGCCTAAAGAAAAACCAATAATAGCATAAAAAGTTTCCATGTAAAAATTATTAAGAAGATAATTGATCATTTTTAAAAATATTAAACTTCCTATTAATACTCCAATTCCAAGTGGAATTAATATTATTAAATTCATAGTAGATATTGCTGATAAATAAATATTATATATTCCAAAACACATTAAAATAACAGTACTACTAACTCCTGGTACTACAATTCCAATGGACATAAAGAACCCGGCAATTATTAAAAATAAAATTGATGTTAATGAAAAAGTAGAACTATTAATGATGGAGTTGCTAATAATGTGTGATGATAAATAATTTTCTAAAAGTACCATCAGTATTCCAATACTAAATGCAAAGAAAGTAAATAAAAAATAGTGTAATCGAAAACCTCTATTAGAATTAACTTTTTTAATTAGAACAGGAATACTTCCTAGAATTAAGCCAATAAATAGATATTTCATTGGAATTGGATAACGAGTAAGCAAAGAGTTTAGAATATTTCCAAATATAACAATTCCAATTACTCCACCAATGATAATTGGAGTTAAATATCTTACACTTTTTCTAAAATGTTTGAAAATTCCAAGTACATTTTCTATTAATTTGTCATAGATTCCAAAAATAACACAAAATACACCACTGCTGATACCAGGCAAAATCGCACCCGCTCCAATAAAAATTCCTTTTATAATATCTGTTAAAAATTTCAAAATTTTTCTCCTATCTATGTGAAATAATTATAGCTTTGATTTCATTTGTATTCGCAAATATGAAAAAAATACCTTACTAAAAGAATAAGGTATAAAAAATAATCTTTTATAGTCAGGCACTTTTCGATTTTCAATACATATAATTTAGGTATAGAAAATGTGGAGGTGCCTTTATGTTATTAGCACTTAGTAGTGGAATTGGCTTTTTACAATTTTTAAAATCAGCAGTATTTTTAGTAGGATATATTTCAAATAATAGTTTGTTTCCAGAGCCCTTATCATCTGCTGAAGAAAAAGAATGTTTAGAGAGAATGGCTGAGGGAGATGAAGAAGCAAGAAATATTTTAATAGAACGTAACTTAAGATTAGTTGCTCATATTTGCAAAAAATATACAACAACAAATGTAGAGCAAGATGATTTGATATCTATTGGCACAATTGGTCTTATTAAAGGAATTAGTAGTTTTGAAGCGTCTAAAGGAGTAAGATTAGCTACATATGTTTCTAGATGTATTGATAATGAAATTTTAATGCATTTAAGAGCAACTAAGAAATTGAATGCAGAAGTATATTTAGATGATCCAATTGGAAAAGATAAAGATGACAATACTGTCACTTTACAAGAAGTATTAGAAAATAATGAAAAAAGTATAGAAGAAGAAGTTGATTTAAAATTTAAAATGAAAAGATTGTATAAAAAAATGCAGGAAATATTAAAAACAAGAGAAAAAACTATTATAGAATTACGTTTTGGATTAAATGGTACTAAACCTAAAACACAGAATCAAATAGCTGAAATGATGGGAATTAGCAGATCTTATGTATCTAGGATTGAAACCAAGGCGATTAAAAAGCTAGCAAAAGAAATGAAAGAATAATAAAATGAAAAGGCTTACCAGAAATGGTAAGCTTTTTTGAAACTGGAAATAAAAAGGAAAATAATAGGTTGAAAAGTCTTGATTTATTACACAACAAATGATACAATATTTAGGTAAAAATATATAATTATATATTTTTGGTATATTTTAATCAATGGTGATAAAAATGCCAATTATAACAAAACAGGGATTGCCTGTAAATAAAATTTTGAGAGAGGAAAAAATACAGATCCTAGAAGGATTAGAAGAAGGAAATAATAATAATTTAATACAAATTGCTATATTAAATTTGATGCCTTTAAAAGAAGACACAGAATTACAATTATTAAGAAAGTTAGCAACATCAGGAAAGAGCATAAAAGTTACTTTTTTTAATGTTATATCTTATGTAGGAAAGAATACAAATCCAGAACATATAAAAAGATTTTATTCTACATTTGAAGAAATTAAAGAAAAGACATTTGATGGTTTAATTATTACAGGGGCACCTGTAGAACAAATGAATTTTGAAGATGTTATTTACTGGAATGAATTAACTAAAATAATGGAATGGTCAAAAGAACATGCAAAATCAACATTATACATATGTTGGGGAGCACAAGCTGGTTTATATTATCATTATGGAATTGACAAAGAGTTAATTGATAAGAAAAAATTTGGAATATTTGAACATCATATTTTACAGAAAGATTCTAAATTGTTAAATGAACTTCAAGATGGATTTAAAGCACCACATTCAAGACATACAACAGTTAGAAAAGAAGACATTGAAAAACATTCTGAACTTAATATTATTTCAGATTCAGATGAAGCAGGAGTGTTTATGATAGAGAACCCAGCAAAAAAACAAATATTTATAACAGGGCACTTAGAATATGCAGTTGATACATTAGATAAAGAATATAAGAGAGATCTTTCAAAAGGACTAGCAATAGATATACCAAAAAATTATTATAAGGATGATAATCCAAGTGAGATGCCAATGTTTACATGGAAAGAAAATGGCGATAAAGTATATTCAAATTGGGTTAACTTCTACTTGGCAAAATAATAAAAGATATAAAGGGGGAAATGAACTAACCATGACAAAAAAAATACTAGTAATATTAATGTTAATGATGTGTTTATTTGGAATAACTGCTACAATTTATGCAACCAATGAGGAAGCTCAAATACAAAATGATTCTACACTTAATTTATTAAAAATAAAGGATAAGCAACTTGAAACAATACAGGATTATCAACAAGAATATGGAAATGAAACATATGGATTTGTTGCATATATTTTGAATATTATACGAATTTATAGTATACCATTTGGTTTTGTAGGAGTTGCGATTAGTGGTATTTATAGATATATTATTGGTATCAGAAAATTAGACGTTAGAGATAAAGGCTTTGGAGCTATGATTGGTATTATAACAGTTATGGTAATTTGTCAAGTATTACCATTGGTTTTTGCAATAGTTGTAAAAGGCTGGAGGGGTTAACGGATGAAAGTATTATTCGCTGTTAGTAATGAAAATATTTCAGAATCTATTATAAAGAAATATCAACAAGAATACAGAGAAATTATTTCAAGTAGAAATGTATATTATTTTAATGCAATTATTAAAGAATTACAGAAAGACAAAAGTTATGATCGTATTGTTATAAGTGAGGATTTAGAGCCATTTGCTAATAACAATTATGAAGTAATTGATAAATTTATATTTGAAAAACTAGATAATATTAGTGATGAAGCAACTTCAAATGATGGAAAAGATATTCCTATCATTTTGATTTGTGCTGATAGAAGAACAAAATCCGAAAATTTACTTGTTAAATTATTTGGAATTGGAATATACAGTGCTTTATTGGGACAAGACAGAAGTATTACAAATGTATGTGCATTAATGAATAAACCTAGAAGTAAAAAAGAAGCAAAAGTATATTATAAAATTGATTCGGATAATGTTGAATATAAAGCTGAAAGTGAGGGAGATGTTAGTGAAATAGAAATCCAAAACATCTTGAATCACTATAAAAGACTTGGAAAAAATGAAGAAAAATATATTGAAAGTTTTGATAGTATTGCAGCTCAATACACAGATGCACAATTAAGAGTTATATGCAAATTTTTACCTTTAAATGTAAAGGCTGTTTTAGAGTCTGGTTCTCAGAAATATCAAGAGCTAATTACATTTGGAACAGTTACACCTAGTGTTTCAGTAACAGGTAGAAGACCTCAAGAAAAATATAGACCAAATAATGATTATTATGCTCAAAAAGAAGGAACTAAAACAGAAACACCAAAAAGAGAAATTTTAGAAAGAAATATTGGTAAATCAAATTTAACAAAGCCTGTTATTATTCCATCTTCATTAAATGTGTCTAATGTTAAAAAGAATAATAATACAGTTCAACCACAGCAAGCACAAATGCAAACACAACAACAGCAACAGCAACAACAATCACAGCCACAACAGGTAAGACAAATGCCACAACAGACACAGCAACAATCATACCAACAATATCAAACTCAGCCTGAGCCTAGTGTAACACAACCAATGCAAAATGCACCACAACAACATACATCACTTAGCCAAGATTTTAAAGAAAATGAACAATCAGAGTCAATAGAGGCAATGATTGATATGTTACAATCAGCAGCAGGAATTGATGAACCTGCAAAGAAAAAGAGAGGAAGACCAAAGAAAGTTCAAGCTAATGTAGCAGATGACAGTAATATTTTACCAGGTTTTGAAGAGGTAAATTTAGGAATCACTGATTCTGAAAATAATATGGTGGCAGGTGAACCTGCAAAAAGAAAAAGAGGAAGACCAAAGAAAGTTACTCAACCTCAGGTAGCAGATAATGTAATGGATGAAAATAATTATATGATGCCAGGAGTTGAAGAAACTGTTGAGGAAACATCTGAAGATGTTAATTTGTTTGGATTGGCTGATGAAGAAAATAATGTAAATTCAAATGACACTTCATTTACAAATGCAGCTAATGATAATGAACAAACTGGAGGAATAATATTACCTGGATTTGAAGAATCAAATAATTCAAATGATCAATATAATGATTTTATGCCAGATACAATGCAACAAGCACCAATGCAAATGCCAGAGCAGACTCAAAACAGTGGTGCATATGTTCCACCAAGTTATAGTAGTTACCAACAAAAATATGGAACAGAAACTCAAAGTATTGAAAACACTAATCAATATACCACAAATACTAATTTGAATAATTTATTATCAAAAGATAGAAAAGTGGTAGCTTTTGTTGGAACATCAAAAAATGGGACATCTTTTTTAGTAAATAATTTAGCAGATGTCTTATCTAAGAGAGGAATTAATGTTGCAATTCTAGATTTAACAAAAAATAAAAATGCATATTATATATATACAAAAAATGAAGAAGACTTAAGAAAAAAATCTTATGATTGTATTTCAAAATTGAAAAATGGTATAATTGATGGTATTCAAGTAAGTAGAACTTTAACAGTATATACTACATTACCAGATGGAAATACAGATATTAATGATTATCAAAGTATCTTATCAACTTTAGCACAGAATTATTCATTAGTATTAATGGATTGTGATTTTGATACAGATTATGGATATTTTAGTGCAGCACAAGAAATTTATTTAGTACAAAGTTATGATATATTGACAATACAACCTCTTACTGCTTTTCTAAGAGATTTGAAATCAAGAAATATATTAAATCCAGATAAATTAAGAATTGTATTAAATAAAGTAATAAGAGTAAGAAGCGTTACAGAAAGAATGATTATTGGAGGAATGGCTTATTACAATGATCCTGCCATGTCTTTTATGACAGAATTATTTAATAAAGATACAATTAAATATTGTATGATTCCTTTTGAAGAACAAACTTATTCTAGATATCTAGAAGGCTTAGTAAATTGTCAGATATCAACAAATGGATATTCAAAAGATTTACTTATGAGTTTAGATAGATTAGCTAATATGGTTTATCCATTATTATCTAATAATTCTTCAACAGGAAGATATAATCCAAATGAATTTTCAAGTAATATGAATGCAACTCTAGATAGAATGAAAAGTAGTTATTAAAGTACAAAAAGAGGTGATATCTTTTGATTATAGGAGTTATTATTATATTAGTAATTATTATTATATTACTAATGGTATATAACATATCTATTTATAAAAAAATAGAAAGTTTTAATAATTTAAATCAAAAAATTACAGGTTTAAATGTATTACAAGATTTTATGGATACAATAAGTGAATGTACATCAGTTACAGAAAAATTTAATAAAATCAACGAAATCTTAATTGAAAGATATCAAATAAAATATTCTACCATTGTAGTTTATGATGGTGCAGAATATACTATAAAAGCATCAAATGTAGAACAAAAACATTGGGAAAATTTGAGAAGTTTGCAATCAGAAGAAATATTTCAAGATAGTATACAAACAGCAACACCTAAGTATATAACAGTAGAAAATGAAAATGAAAGATTACCATATCAAAAGATGGAATTTGGACGTGCAAAATCAGCAATGTTTTTTCCATTATATGTAGAAAATGTATATATAGGATATTGGATTATAGAGGGACAAAAACCTCATGAATTTGATAATATAGATACTACTATTTTAGAAGTTGTTAGAAATAATATTGTATCTGTACTTAGAACTGTTAACAATCAAGCAATTATTGAAAATATTGTTAGAGATGATAAATTTAGTTCATTAAAATCAGAAGAGTATTTATATGCTGACGGTAGGAAAATTATAGATAAATATACAACTTCAACTATATGTTTGTTTAGAATTATAAATTTGGAAGATATTAATGAAGAATTTGGTAGAAATATTGGAAATGAAATTATTACAAAAGTAGCAGAAGTTGTTAAACAAAATTTATCTGAAGAATATGTATTTGTTCGTTATATGGGACCTAAATTTGCAATTGTTTTTTCGGGTATTGATATTCAAGCAGTTGGAAATTTTATGGGAGAAATAAAGCGACAAGTAGAAGAAATTGAAGTACCATCATCAGATCAAGAAAAAGAAGATGATGGAGACAAAAAAGTTGCAAAACCAAAGATAAATGTTATAATTTCTACATATTATAAAGGTACTGCATTAGAAGGTGCTATGAGAAAACTTGAGGAATATGTAGATAAAGCAGACAAGCAAGAAAGTGATATTAACTATTTATAATATATAAAAAGGAGGAAATCTTTATGTCAATGATGGATGAAACAGTTAGTTTTAAGGTAGAAAGAGACAAGAGTATTAAGGCAAGAGAAATTCTAAAAGAAGTATATAAAGCTTTGGAAGAAAAAGGATATAATCCAATTAATCAAATTGTTGGATATATCTTATCAGGAGATCCTACTTATATTACGAGTCATAATAATGCAAGAAATTTAATTAGACAAGTTGAAAGAGATGAACTTCTTGAAAAAATGGTTAAAAATTATATAGGATTAGATGATTAATATGAGAATATTAGGTATAGACTATGGAGATAGTCGAGTGGGCATTGCTATAACTGATGAATTAGGAATAACAGCTCAAGGCTTGGAAACAATTCACCATAATGGTAATGACAAAGTTGTCTTGAGACGAATAGATGAATTATTACAGTTGTATCATATAGATACAATGGTAATTGGAATGCCAATTAATATGAATGGTTCACGTACTCAAAGAGTGGAAGTTACTAATAAATTTATACATAAATTAAAATGTAGATTTAATCATGTAAAAATTGAAACAGTAGATGAAAGGCTTACTACGGTTGCTGCTCATAAGACAATGAATTACCTAAATATTAACAAGAATGATAAAAAAAATATTGTAGACACAATTTCAGCGGTGTATATATTAGAAACATATATGAATAAAATAAAAAATGAAAATTAGTATAGCTTTTTATAAAGTGGAAACAATATATTAAAATGTTATTAATATTGTGAAAATACAAATTATAAAAAAGGAGAGGAGAAAAAACAAATGAGTGAAGATTTAAATAATAATGTACCAGAAAATATGGAAAATGAAGAAGAATTGGATAATATTATTACATTAAATGATGAAAATGGAAATGAGGTTGAATTTGAATTTCTAGATTTAATTGAATATGAAGGAGAAGAGTATGTGGTATTATTACCAACAGAAGAGGAAGATGATGCAGGAGAAGTTCTAATTTTAAAACTAGAAGATACAGATTCAGAAGATGAAGAATCATATGTTAGTGTTGAAGATGAAGAAGTATTAAATAAAGTATTTCAAATTTTTAAAGAAAAATTTAAAGATGAATTTAACTTTGTTGATGAATAAAATTAAAAGTGATGTTCTACAAATTTAGAATGTCACTTTTCTTTGTGTATTTTAATAATTTTTAATAAAACTAAAGTTTTTAATAACTTTAGTTTTTGTATTGTATTTTCAAAAAAATATGGTAAAATAATTGTATGTTGAAATATGAGGAGGAATTTACAAATGAAAAATTTTTCGAGTTGGTTAATTACAATGTTTGCTTTTTTATTTTGGGGATTTAGATTAGCAGGTACTGTAATGTATACTTTAGGAATGGACTTTTTATTTGTACCATCAGACCCAAAAATGGAAATTGCACTTTTATTTATTACTTTTATTTGTATATGTTTCTTTGTTAAAAGAAAATTATGGTCTAGTATTATATATTTATCAGCACATTTCTTATATTATGGTCCAGTATTTATTACTCATCTTTCAGAGTTAAGCAATGGATCAGTATCAGCTAATAGTGTTATGGGGATTTTCTTTGAATTTGTAGGCTTAGTATTACCTTTAATAGCATTATTTGATGTATTATTAGATAAGAATAGAAAAGCACATCCAACAGATAAGAAAACAGATTGGTTTTATAAAAATGCAGAATATGATAGACAAATGGATGAAAGAGCAGATAAAAATAACTATAGAACATTATAAATAAAAATGACCGTCCTATGTAGCGGTCATTTTAATCTATATTATTAATATAGTATACATTCAATGTAGTTGTAAAAGGAGAAGATCAAAAAATGATAAATTTGCAAGATATAAATAGTGAAAATTGGGAAGAAATATTACGTTCTAATTCACCTGATGATGTTGATACAATAAGATATCTTCATGAACATGAGGATGAAATACTTAATATCTTAATAGAAAATGGTATAGAAATGCCATTGGATGAAAAAAGAAGAGAATATGTTAGAAAAATAATTGGTAGTATATATAAAGAGGATATAGAAGGAGTAATAAAAAAGATAGAAGAAATCAGACAAAAGAATGATTATAGCATTTTACAATTTGGCAAAAGATTATCTGGATCATCTTATATAGTTTTGGAATTTGGAGATAAGATAATAAAACTAGGAAAATATTATAAAGTTTTAAATGATCCAAGTATTTTACAACCTGAATCTCAAATGTTTTTTAATAATAATAATTCTTATATGACTGTATATGAAAGGGTGCCAGAAATATTTACCGAAAATGACGAAGATATTGCACAAGAAATGTATAATAGAGTAAGAGATAATGGAATTCTTTGGTTTGATGCTATTGGATATAATGTCGGAAGAACAGATAAAAGAATAGATGAAAATGATGATGGATTAAGAGTTATAGATGCACAATATATGGAATATGTAAGAGATGTAATTTTACGTATTGACCCAGAAAGAAATGAAAAATATAAAAATTATGGTCCTACGATGTATTGGAGTGCTGTAAACGATTACATAAATGAAAATGGATATGGATCTAGAGAAAAAGCTTATCAAGAAATGAAAGAAAGAGAAAGAAAAGTCGCTATAAAACAAGACGTAGAAGTTGTTGCAAAACAATCTTCTATAAAAGGCTTACAAAGTATAAAAGATTTCTTTACTAATTTATTTAGTAGAAAGGAAAAAACAAATGAAAAATAATTTTAATAAGGCATGCAAGGAATTATATATCTGTCTAGAAAATATAGATAATGCATTACTTGAAAAAATACCAGTTCAATTTTTAAAATTAATAATAGAAAATATGGATAGTGATTATTACTTTTGCTATGAGTATAATAAAAAAATTTATGAGCAAAATTTGCTTGAGGAAACAAAAAGTCTAATGGGATATATGTATTATAATTTTTGGGCAAATGAATTAGAAAAAGAAGAATTTAAAAATATAGTAATAAGCAATTCAAAATAAAGAAATATATTATTATATTGAATGTTGTACATTATTGGAAAGTATAGTAAGGAAGGAATGATTATGGATAATCGACAAAATTTGACAATTAACTGGTACCCTGGACATATGGCTAAAACGAAAAGAGAGATATTAGAAGATCTAAAATTAGTTGATGTAGTTGTTGAAATTTTAGATGCTAGAATACCAGTTTCTAGTCAAAATCCAGATATTGGACAATTTATAAAAGAAAAAAAGAGATTAATTGTATTAAATAAAAGTGACTTAGCAGATGAATCACAGAATCAAAAATGGGTAAGAAAGTTTGAAAAAATGCAAATACCTGCTGTACTTGTGGATTCTAATTCTGGAAAAGGAATATCAGAGGCAATTAAAAAAATAGAACAAATTTATGAAGAAGGAAAAGAAAAATTTACTAATAAAGGAAGAATAGGAAAATCTATTCGAGTAATGATTTTAGGGATTCCTAATGTTGGTAAATCATCTTTTATTAATCGTATTATAAAGAAAAATGTTGCAGAAGTAGGAAATAGGCCGGGTGTAACTAGAAAAAAACAATGGGTTAGAATTAATGAAAGAATAGAATTATTAGATACACCAGGAGTTTTATGGCCTAAGTTTGAAAATCAAGAAGTGGGTTTGAAATTAGCATATACTGGAACTATTAAAGATGATGTGTTAGAAACAATTGAAATAGGATATGAATTACTAAAAATGTTTATTAATGAATATCCAATGTTACTATCTGAACGATATAAACTAGATATAGAAAATATTCATAATATTATGGAAAATACTGAATTAGAAGAAAATGAAAGAATATTAGAAATTATGGACTTAATAGGTAAGAAAAGAGGAGCTATTATTTCAGGTGGAAGAATAGATAGAGAAAAAGTAGCAAGGATTTTATTGGAAGATTATCGAAGCGGTAAAATGGGTAGAATTACTTTAGAATTAGCTTAAAGAAAATAAGAATGTTGTTATGAAAGGAAGTATTTATTTGACAGAATTAATTGAAAGAAAAAAAGAACGATCAGAAATAGATGAAATGTCACCATTAGTATGGGCATATGTTGGAGATAGTGTTTATGAATTATTTATTCGTATGCATTTAATAAATACAACTCGATTAAAACCACATAAGTTACATATAGAATCAATTCAATATGTTAAAGCAAAGGCTCAAGCGGAAATTTTGGAAAAAGTAATGGATCATCTTACAGAACAAGAAATAGAAATTGTTAAAAGAGGAAGGAATGCAGAAAATCATCATTTACCTAAAAATGCTACTGTTCAGGATTATATGTATTCAACAGCATTTGAAGCTCTTATTGGATATTTGTATTTAACTAAACAAGATGAAAGGTTAAATGAAATATTACAGTTATGCATTGTTAGATAAAACAAAGGAGAAAAAAGTTGGAAACAATTATTATAGTGTCAAATTTGATTGGAACGATTGCTTTACTATTTTGGGTTTATAGTATACAAAAAAATGATAAAAAGCAGATTTTAAAATTGCAGTTATTAGCTAACGTTTTTTATGCAATACAATATATAATTATTGGAGCTATAACAGCAGGAATGATGAATATTATATCAGTTATTCGTTATAGTGTTTTTTATAAAATGGAAGATCAAGAAAAAGAAAAGCTTCCATTTTGGGTGTTGGCTATATTTGTAATAAGTATAATTTTAGTAGGAATATTTACTTATAAAAGTCCGTTAGATGTTATTCCAATTGGGATATCTTTATTATATACGTATGTGATATGGCAGAAGAATAATAAGATCATACGTTATGGTGTTACAGTAGCGGCTATTATATGGATTTATTATAATGTTTCTGTTCAAGCTTACATATCTGTGATTGGAAATTTATTTGAGATGTTATCTGGAATGATTGCAATATATCGTTTTGATTTGAAAAGAGTAAGGAAAAGTTTAAATAAAAATGAAATAAAAAAATAACACTTTTTTGAAAAACAAAAAGTGCTATTTTTTTCTTGGTGACCCCTACGGGAATCGAACCCATGATTCAGCCTTGAGAGGGCTGCGTCTTAACCGCTTGACCAAGGGGCCAATAAATTTTACTATAATAATATACCATAAAATGGCTGTAATAGTCAATATATAGGATAAAAAAACTCCGATGAATAAAAGATAAATTATAAAAATACTATTGACAAACAAAAATTCGAATATTATAATATAAAACGAACAACAATTCGTAACATAGGAGGATATTATGATAGCAACTTTACATATAAAAAATATAGGAATTATTGATGATTTATCTATTGATTTCAATGAAGGATTTAATGTATTAACTGGTGAAACAGGTGCTGGGAAAACATTAATTATTGGTTCACTAGGAATTTTATGTGGTGGAAGATTTTCAAAAGATATGATTCGTAAGGGAGAAAATGCATCTTTAGTTGAGGCTAGTATTTTTTGTCCAGATAATACTTTATCAATAGATGGTAATATTATTGTTTCAAGGGAAATTTATGCAAATGGTAGAAATACATGTAAAATAAATGGTAGATTTGTAACTGTTAATGAATTAAAAGAAATAATGGAAAAAATTATTGATATTCATGGACAACAGGACAGCCATAATTTGTTAGATGCTACAAAACATATTGGCTATCTAGATAGTTTTATTGGAAAAACTATACAAGAAATTAAAGAAAAATATGAATTGTTGTATACACAATATTGTCAGATTAAACTCGAACTTCAACAAAATTTTGGAGATGAAAAAGAAAAACAAAGAAAATTGGATTTACTATATTATCAATTTAATGAAATTGATAGAGCTAATTTAAAAATAGATGAAGAAACAGAATTAGAAGATAAACATACTAAAATGAAAAATGCTGAGAAGTTACAGGAAAATATGCAATGTGTTGATGAAAATCTTAATAATAGTGTAATTGATGGAATTTCTAATTCTATTAGAAGTCTAGAAAAGATAGAATGCTATGGTGATATATATAGTGAAAAGTTGAATATTTTAAAAAATATTTATTATGATGTACAGGAATTATCAAGAGATATTGCTAATATGCAAGAAGAAACGTGCTTTGATGAAGAAGAAAGAAATAAGGTGGAAGAAAGATTAGATGAAATATTTTCTTTAAAAAGAAAGTATGGCAATAGTATAGAAGAAATCTTAGAATATAAAAATGAATTGGAAAAAGAAATACATAATATAGAAAATTTGGAAGAAATTAATATTAAAAGAAAAAAAGAAAAAGAGATATTAGAAGGACAAATGGATGAATTGTGTAAACAAATGAATAAAATTCGTCAAAACTATGCTATTCAATTATCAGAAAGAATTAATAAAGAATTGCAAGATTTAGAGATGACTCAAGCTAAGTTTTATGTAAATGTATCACAAAGTTTGGAGAAAAATTACAATAAAAATGGCTTGAATCAGGTAGAGTTTTATATTTGTACAAATAAAGGAGAAGATAAAAAAGAATTAATAAAAATTGCATCTGGTGGAGAAATGTCTAGAGTTATGCTTGCTATTAAAACTGTTTTAGCAGATGTAGATAAAGTTCCAATTTTGGTTTTTGATGAGATAGACACAGGAATTAGTGGAAAAACAGCAAAAGCAGTAGCTGAAAAAATGAAAATTATTGCTCAAAATCATCAAATTTTATGTGTTACTCATTTAGCATCAATTGCAGCTAAAGGAGATTATAATTACTTTATTAGTAAAAAGGTAAAGGGTGAAAAAACAGTAACAAATATTCAAAGATTAAATGAAGAAGAAATTGTACAAGAAATTGCGAGAATTGCTAACGGGGATATTACAGAAGTAGCTCTTCAAAATGCAAGAGAATTAAGAAAAGCTGTATAATTTACAAATTATTTCCAATTTGTTTACAAAATAGGCAAAATAGTATATAATAATGGACATAAATGGCATAAAAATGCATTAAAGGGGGAATATACTATGCAAGAAAATGAAAATGTTCAAGAACAAGAATTAGATTTAAATCAATTAATGAAGGTAAGAAGAGAAAAATTAGAAAAACTAAAACAAGAAGGTAAAAACCCATATAAAATTACAAAATTTAATAGAACTCATACAAGTAAAGAAATTATAGATAATTATGAAGAATTAGAAGGAAAAGATGTTACTGTAGCAGGAAGAATTATGGCAAAAAGAATTATGGGAAAGGCTTCTTTTGTTCATATTCAAGATTGTGATGGCAAAATTCAAAGTTATGTAAGTATTAACGATTTAGGAGAAGAAAGTTATACACATTTTAAAGAAGATGATATAGGTGATATTATTGGAATTACTGGTTTTGTATTTAAAACAAAGACTGGTGAAATTTCAATTCATGCAAAGGAATTAACTTTACTTTCAAAATCATTAAGACCATTACCTGAAAAATATCATGGACTAAAAGATACAGATTTAAGATATAGACAAAGATATGTTGACTTAATTGTTAATCCTGAAGTAAAGGACAGTTTTATTAAAAGAACAGAAATTATTAAAGAAATTAGAAATATATTAGATTCAAAAAAATATTTGGAAGTTGAAACTCCAATCTTAAATACTATTGCAGGAGGAGCTTCAGCAAGACCATTTATTACACATCATAATACTCTTGATATTGATATGTATTTGAGAATTGCTACAGAATTATATCTAAAAAGATTAATAGTAGGTGGATTTGATAGAGTATATGAAATAGGTAGAATCTTTAGAAATGAAGGAATGGATCTAAAACATAATCCAGAATTTACAAGTATCGAATTATATCAAGCATATGCAAATTTAGAAGATATGATGGATTTAACAGAAGAGTTAGTATCAAAGACAGCTTTGAAAGTTTTAGGAACAACTAAAATTACATATCAAGGACAAGAAATTGATTTGACACCATCATGGAGAAAAGTAACAATGATAGATGCTATTAAAGAAGTAACTGGAGTAGATTTCCATAATATTCATACAGACGAAGAAGCACAAAAAGCTGCAAAAGAAGTAGGAATTGAAATCGATCCAATTAAAACTTCTAGAGGCGATATTATTGCTCAATTCTTTGATGCAAAAGTAGAAGAAACATTAATACAACCAACTTTTATATATGAATATCCTATTGAAAATTCACCACTTGCAAAGAAAGATGAAAAGGATGAAAGAATGACACAAAGATTTGAATTATTTATTGGTGGTAGAGAATATGCAAATGCTTTCTCAGAATTAAATGATCCAATAGATCAATATGAAAGATTTTTAGATCAAGTAAAACAAAGAGAAGCTGGTGATGACGAAGCTAATATGATGGATACAGACTTTGTTACAGCACTAGAATATGGTATGCCACCTACAGGTGGAATGGGAATGGGAATTGATAGATTAGTAATGCTTCTAACAGACGAAGCATCTATTCGTGATGTATTATTATTCCCAACTATGAAACCACTTTCAGATCATTAATAAAAAGGAATTTAGTATATGTATGATCATGCTTATATTGAATTAGAATTAAATAAAAAAGTAAAAGAAATTTTGATATTGATAAAAGAAGATTATTATCAGTATATGAGCCATGCAAAGAAGAAAGTCATGGATGATTTATTACAAAGTGATAAAGTTGTTATTGTAAATCAAGGGCGTAGTCATTTTAATGATAATACACTAGCACATGGTGGAAGAGCATTAAAAGATGGAAAAATACACTTTTATCCAGATGTACGTTCTTTTCAAACAAACGAAGAAGTAATAAATAAGT
This sequence comes from uncultured Clostridia bacterium, assembly GCA_947628735.1. Taxonomy (GTDB): domain Bacteria; phylum Bacillota; class Clostridia; order TANB77; family CAG-508; genus CALXVA01. The sequence goes on from CANRAY010000016.1 coordinate 24,193, forward strand.
GTAAAGCAATTTTATTACATGAGTGTTTTCATTATTTTATACAGCCGGACTTTATGAAACTTCCAACAGGAAAAGAAAATGAGATGGCTAGTTTTTATACTGAAGGATTAGTGGAAAAAGAAACAAGAAAATTCTATGAAAAGCATAAATCACAAATATCATTTGAAAAAGCTAATTATGGATATAATATAATGTTTGTAAATATGGTACAAAGTTTATTAGGAGCATCTAATTATGAAGACATTTTTAGTGAAAGTGATTATATAAAACGTATTGGAGAATATGAGGATTATTATAAGGAAGTTTTAAATAAAAAAAAGAAAGATATGGAGGATGTACAAGAAGAAATTAAAAATATTCCACCGGATTTTAGAAAAAGAGTCTACCATAAAGTGAGAACAATGATATTACAAGATGCAGATATACTTATTACTAAACAAAAATTAAAAGAATTTCAATTGACGTTAAAAGAAAGTCTTAGACAGCAAAAATTATCAGAAAAAGAATTATAAAATTAGTTTTTTTAAAGAAAGGAAATTTTATGTATATAGATAGAAGGATATTTTATGTTATAATTGCTATTTTAGCTTTATCAAGAATATCAGGATTATTAACGGATGAAACAGCATTATTAGGGTTATTATTATCGTTACCAGCAATTTTAATAGCTATTACTTTTCACGAGTTTGCACATGCATTTGTAGCAGATAGATTGGGAGATGATACTCCTAGAAATCAAGGGAGACTTAGTTTAAATCCACTTAGTCATTTGGATTTTATGGGAACAATTATGCTTATATTTGCTGGATTTGGTTGGGGAAAACCTGTACAAATAGATCCACGAAACTTTAACAGAAATATTAATATGTCTGTTGCTGAAGCAATTGTTGCAGCTGCTGGACCAATTATGAACTTTATTTTAGCAATTATTTTTACTATTATTTATTGTGCTATAGTTAAATTTTCACCAGAAACGGTAGGAATGTTACATTTCCTAGGAGAGATAAATCCACAAACACTTATTGTATTATTAATTGAAGCATGTATATCAATTAATATTGCTTTGGGAGTATTTAACTTAATTCCATTACCACCATTAGATGGATCAAAAATTCTAAAAGGTTTTTTACCATATCAAATGAGAAATTGGTTTATAAAATATGAGTATGTTTTTTATATTATTTTTATTGTTGTTTTTATTACTGGTATTACAGACTATTTCGTACCATATATAACAGAAACTATTACAAATTTTCTAATATCTATTATTGGAATTCCTTTTGGAATATTATAGTATTTAATTACATTATAAGGAGAGATTATGAAAGATATTATTACTTTAGGAATTGAATCAAGTTGTGATGAAACTTCTGTTGCTATTGTAAAAAATGGCAGAGAAGTTTTATCTAATATTATTAACTCACAAATTAGTATACATGAAAGATTTGGCGGAGTAGTACCTGAAATAGCTTCTAGAAATCACGTAGAGGCCATTTCAGATGTTACAGAAAAAGCATTGAAAGAAGCAAATGTTACGTATAATGATATAGATCATATTGCATGTACATATGGACCTGGACTTGTAGGAGCTCTATTAGTAGGGGTTTCATATGCAAAGGGATTGAGTTATGCTATACAGAAACCATTAGTTGCTACGAATCATATTGAAGGACATATTGCAGCAAACTATATTACACATAAAGAACTAAAGCCACCTTTCTTATGCTTAATTATTTCGGGTGGACATACACATTTGGTTCATATTCAAGATTATACACATTTTAAAATATTGGGAAAAACAAGAGATGATGCTATTGGAGAGGCTTTTGATAAAGTGGCTAGAGTAATAGGATTGGGATATCCAGGAGGACCAAAAGTAGATAAATTAGCAAAAGAGGGACAAGCGTGTATTGAACTTCCTAAAACACATGTTGAAGGGTTAGATTTTAGTTTTAGTGGAGTGAAAACAGCTATTATTAATTTACATCATAAAAATCCAGAGATTAATAAAGCGGACTTATGTGCTAGTTTTGAAAAATATGTGACAGATATATTAATTGAAAATACATTAAAAGCATCTGAAATGATTAATACTAGGACTATAGCATTAGCAGGTGGTGTATCAGCTAATTCATATATTCGTCAAAATTTTATTGATTTAGAGAAAAAAGGTTATAAAGTTTATTATCCGGAGCCAATTTTATGTACTGATAATGCAGCTATGATAGCTTCAGCAGGATATTATAGATTTATGGATGGTTCAAGAGCAGATTTAACATTAAATGCTGTACCAAATTTAAAAATAGAATAGTAGAGGAAAGAATATGGCAATTTATGCAATTGCAGATTTACATTTATCTTTTTCACAAGATAAGCCAATGGATGTTTTTGGAGGTAATTGGGAAAATCATGCAGAAAAGATAAAAGAAAATTGGATAAAGAAAGTAAAAGACAATGATCATGTTATTTTAGCTGGTGATTTTTCATGGGCTATGCATTTGGAAGATACTGTTGCAGATTTTAGCTTTTTAAATGAATTACCAGGTTACAAAATTTTGTTAAAAGGAAATCATGACTATTGGTGGACAACTATTACGAGTATGAAAAAATTTATTGCAGAGAATCATTTTGAGAAGATAGATTTTTTACATAATAATAGTTATTGTATTGATGATAAAGTTATTATTGGAACTAGAGGTTGGAATATATCTGACGTAGAAGAAGATAAAAAGATGATAAAGCGTGAGAATGAAAGATTAAAGATTTCTATTCAAGATGCTATAAAGAAATACGGAGAAAATAAAGAAAGAATTGTATTTTTTCATTATCCACCAATTACTAAAAATGGTATTCAACAGAAAGAGGATGAGTTTATAAAAACTCTGAAACTATACAATATTGAAGAATGTTACTATGGACATCTTCATGGAAGTTCACATAATGAAGCTGTTATTGGAAAGATAGATGGAATTAATTATCATTTAATCAGTGCTGATTATTTAGACTTTGATTTAGTTAGTATTTAGTACTTGCAATATTTACAAAATGTGATATAATAAAAAAGCTTATTATATCAAAAAGCGAAAGGATTGAATAAAATGGATGTAAAAGTAGAAAATACAGAAAACAAAAATGAGGTAAAATTAACATTTACAGTAGAAGCAGAAAAATTTGAGGATGCTATGAAAAAAGTATATTCTAAAACTGCAAAGTATTTTAATATACCAGGTTTTAGAAAAGGTAAAGCACCAATGCAATTAGTAGAAAGACAATATGGATCACAAATTTTCTATGAAGATGCTTTTAATGAAGTAGCACCAGAAGTTTATGATGAAGGAATTAAAGAAAAAAAGGTTGATGCTGTTAGTAAGCCTCATATTGATGTCGTACAAATGGAAAAAGGAAAAGAACTAATATTTACAGCAATAGTACAAACAAAGCCAGAAGTAGTATTAGGTAAATATAAAGGTATAGAAATTAAAAAAATAGAGTATAATGTATCTGACGAAGCAGTTGATCATGAAATTGAGCATATGGCAGACAAAAATTCAAGATTAATATCTATTGATGACAGACCAGTTGAAAATGGAGATATTACAGTTATTGATTTTGATGGTTCTATAGATGGAGTTCCTTTTGATGGAGGAAAAGCAGAAGGACATGAATTAGAAATAGGAAGCAATACATTCATACCAGGTTTTGAAGAGCAAATTATTGGTATGAAAATAGATGAAGAAAAAGATATTAATGTAAAATTCCCAGAGGATTATTTCTCAAAAGATTTGGCTGGAAAAGATGCTATATTTAAAATTAAATTACATGAAATTAAGAAAAAAGAATTACCAAAAATAGATGATGAATTTGCAAAAGATGTTAGTGAATTTGATACATTAAAAGAATTGAAAAAAAGCATTAAAGAAAGATTAGAAACAGAAAATAAAGATAAGGAAAAATATGAGACAGAAGAAGAAGCAATAAAAACAGTATGTGATAATACAAAATTAGATATACCAGATGGTATGATAGAATTAGAAATTGATAATATGATAAAAGATATGGAAACAAGATTATCATATCAAGGATTACGTTTAGAACAATATTTCCAAATGTTAGGAAAAACTGAGGCTGAAGTAAGAAAAGAATTAAAAGAACAAGCTGAAAGATCTGTAAAATCTAGATTAATCCTAGAAGCTATTGTTAAAGCTGAAAAATTAGAAGTTTCTGAAGAAGAAATTACAGAGAAAATAAAAGAAATGGCAAAAGAATACAATAAAGAAGAAAGCGAACTATTAAAGAATGAAGAATTGAAAAATTATCTTGTAGAAGGAATGAAAACAGAAAAAGCAATAGACTTTGTTGTAAAGAATGCAAAAATAAAATAAAAATGAAAAGTTAGGGGTGAAATTGAAAATAGTTATATAGTCAATCAAAATAGCCACTAACTTTTTTAATAAGAAAATTTTATATAAGTATTAATTCTAAGTAAGTATTTTTGGAATTAAAACAAGGGAGGAAGTTTATGGAAAAGAATAGTTTAGTACCATATGTCATTGAACAGACAGCAAAGGGAGAAAGATCTTATGATATTTTTTCAAGATTATTAAAAGATAGAATTATATTTTTAGGAGAAGATGTTAATGCAACAACAGCTAGTCTAGTAATTGCTCAATTATTATTCCTTGAATCAGAAGATCCTGATAAAGAAATTTGTTTATATATCAACAGCCCTGGAGGATCTATTACAGATGGAATGGGAATTGTAGATACTATGAATTATATTAAATGCCCAGTTTCTACTATTTGTGTGGGATTAGCAGCTAGTTTTGGAGCAGTTCTTTTAGCAAATGGTGAAAAGGGTAAGAGATTTGCAACTCCAAATGCAGAAATATTAATTCATCAACCATTAATTGGTGGAAATGGAATTGCTGGTCAAACTACAGAAATTAAAATTCAAGCAGACCATATGATTAAGACAAGAGAAAAATTAAATAAATTATTAAGTGATAAAACAGGTCAAAGTATAGAAACAATAGAAAGAGATACAGAAAGAGATAAATGGATGACAGCAGAAGAAGCATTACAATATGGATTAATTGATGGAATTATGGATAAAAGAAAATAAACATATGAGGAAAAGTAGAGTTTAAAGGAGAATAAAATGTCAACAAATAAAGAAAAAAATATTAGATGTTCTTTTTGTGGAAAATCACAAGAGAGTGTCGAAAGAATCATTGCTGGACCAGGTGTTTATATTTGTAATGAGTGTGTTAAAGTATGTTATAGTATAATAGAAGATGACTTATATGAAGATACTGAATTAACTTATACATTAAATGAAGATGCAGAACTTCCAAGTCCAGCAGAAATAAAAGAAATTTTAGATACTTATGTAATTGGTCAAGAAGAAGCAAAGAAAACATTATCTGTTGCAGTATATAATCATTATAAACGTATTAATAGTGAAAACAAAAGCGATAATGAAGATGATGATGTGGAAATTCAAAAGAGTAATGTATTATTATTAGGACCAACAGGATGTGGAAAAACGCTTTTAGCTCAGACGTTAGCTAAAATTTTAGAGGTGCCATTTGCAATAGCAGATGCTACTACTCTTACAGAAGCAGGATATGTTGGGGAAGATGTAGAAAATATTCTATTAAAATTGATACAAGCTGCAGATTATGACGTAAAAAAAGCAGAAAGAGGAATTATTTATATTGATGAAATAGATAAAATTTCTAGAAAGTCTGAGAATCCATCAATTACAAGAGATGTAAGTGGTGAAGGTGTACAACAAGCATTATTAAAAATAGTAGAGGGAACAGTTGCGTCTGTTCCACCACAAGGTGGTAGAAAGCATCCTCATCAAGAGTTTATTCAAATTGATACTTCTAATATATTATTTATATGTGGTGGTGCATTTGAAGGATTAGAAAAAATCGTAAAGGATAGAATTGGTAAAAAATCAATAGGTTTTGGAGCAACAATAGAGAGTAATAAAGATATAGATAAATATAAAGTATTTGAACAATTATTGCCACAAGATTTATTGAAATTTGGCTTGATTCCTGAATTTGTAGGAAGACTTCCTATTATTGCTACTTTAGAAGAATTAGATAGAGAAGCATTGATAGACATTGTAACAAAACCAAAAAATGCATTAGTAAAACAGTATAAGAAATTATTTGCAATGGATAATGTAGAACTTGATTTTGAAGATGATGCATTGGGTCTTATTGTTGATAAGGCGATTGAGAGAAAAACAGGTGCAAGAGGTTTGCGCTCTATAATAGAAGAAATTATGAGGGATATTATGTATGAAATTCCATCTAATCCTAAAATAGAGAAATGTGTTGTTACAAAAGAAACTGTAGCAAATGGTGAACCACCTAAAATTATGATTAACAATAATCGTGAAGTTACAAAGAAATCTATTAAAGAAAAAAGAAAAACAACAACTAAAAAGACAGAAACAACAAGTGCATAATGAAAATTGTAAAAAGTGTATAAAAATTAAAAAAACTATTGACAAATTTGAGCGGAACATTTATAATAATAAATGTTCCAAATAATGCAGGTGTAGTTCAATGGCAGAATTCCAGCCTTCCAAGCTGGCTATGCGGGTTCGATTCCCGCTACCTGCTCCAAAAACATATTTTTTGAATTTTATATAATAAATATCAATATCATTCTTTTTAGAATGATATTTTTTTATTATGCGATATGGCTCAAACTATTGAAATATATAAGGTTTTATAGTATAATTTATTTTAATTTAGTAAATAAACTAATTAATTTAAATAATCTCTTTTTGGAGTTAAACATAAAAACACTAGCAACACAATAATTATTGAAGGAGGAAAATAAAAATGGCAAATGAATTTTTAGCAGTATCAGATGGAACATTTACATTATCAGAAACGGAAGTGAAAGATCAATTTTATTTTTATCGGAATGATAGGGAAGTTTTAAGTGGTATAGACAGAGAACCGTTGGATTTGTATCAAGCATACATTATGCGAAAGATGATGAATGGTGAAATAACCGATATGGTGATGAAAAATATCTATTCGGAAATGTCTGATGATAGAAAATGTATAAGATTGACTGTGTGTGATGTTGGTGAAAAACCAGCAAGGAGAAATAATTCAACTGTCAAAAATAAACAACCAAATTTTATAAAGCGTTTCTTTAATAAAATATTTGGGTGATACTATAAAAGGTAGAAAATAGCTTTTGGGCTGTTATCTACCTTTTATTATTGTTTTTAATTTGCTTGACACTTAAAAAAAATTGAAGTATTATGAAACACAAAGAATGTTTTAGAAAGAAATAGATTAATAAATATAATAATAAGTAGAGGATAAAGTGATGAATTTAAAAAAAGAATTGGAAAAATATAATTCATTTGATGAGCAGGAGGAAAGAGATAAGAAATATTTTTTAAAGGCAATTGATACCTTTGATAATATTCTAACTAGAGATAGTGAATTTGCACATTTTACTGCATCTGCTTTTGTTGTAAATCCAACTAGAACGAAAATGTTAGTGGTGTATCATAATATATTTGATGGTTGGATCTATCCTGGAGGACATGCAGATGGAGAAGAAAATTTATTATCTGTTGCACTTCGAGAAGTCGAGGAGGAAACCGCACAAAAGGCTAAGGTAATAGATCCTAATATTTTTTCAATTCAAGCATTACCAACTAAGGGACATGTAAAAAGAGGAAAATATGTTTCTGCACATACTCATTTAGATTTTGTTTATTTTCTTGAAGCTGATGATACAAAAGAATTGAAGTATAGAGAAGAGGAAAGCAAAGGTGTAAAGTGGATTCCTTTAGAACAAGCAACTGATGACACTATGGTAGATTTTATTAGACCAATTCATAAAAAGTTAATAAAAAAAATGAATCAAATAATTAAATAAAAATAAACAGGTGAGATTCTCACCTGTTTTTGCCCCTTTTTTAAGGACTACTTCTCGGGGGTCTCCTGCGCCGGGAGCGTCTTGGAGGAAGAAATGGCGATCGGAGGATGGACGATATCGTTCTCACGCAAGGGATAGTAATTACCAGAAGCGGTACGAACGACTCTGTTCCAGCCATGGTGCTCCATAGCGAACGCTAAGAGCGTATCAGCAGGGAACGTTTCTTTGATCTGATCGATCGTATACTCCGTGCCGATGTAGTGCCAGGACTCCTCATAGGACTCGTTGGCCAAGAGGTGGTTCCGCTGACCGATGGGCCACGTGTCTTCGGTGTGAACCAAGTACCGTTCTACACCAACGGGCAGATGCCGGGCATCGAAACCTTGGCTAATCTGGCAAGCAGCAAAAGTGTTGTCAGCCAGATTGTACAGAATGAAAGTTTTGATCATGTCTTAACCCCTCGATTCTAGGTGCTACAGCACCTTGATTTTATGATACCAAAGTATCAATAATTATTATACCTTATTTTACATAAAAAGTCAATTTAAGGTTATTTATGAAATGATAGATGGAGTGATAGATGGAGTGATAAAAAATATAATATTAAATATGAAAACAGTGCAAAATCATAAAATTTATGTTATACTATAAATAATATTGCGGGTATAATTTAGTGGTAGAATGTCATGCTTCCGACCTGATAGCGCGAGTTCGATTCTCGCTACCCGCTCCATTAAGTAAAATCGTCGCACCATACGAAAGTATGGTGTGATATACATTTATTTCAATCACAATTTTTTAAATAATAAATATATGATACAATATATATAGTTTGTTAATAGAGGTGAATTATGAAAAAAAACAAAAAATGAATCAATAAAAAATGTATTAAAAAAATTATATAAAATATTGACTAAAAAGCAAAAAATATCTTTCCTAATAATTGTACTTATCATGATTGTATCTGCAGGATTAACACAAATTACACCTAAAGCTATTGGATGGTTAACAGATGACATTCTAACACAAAGTGAAATAGCATTTTCTAAAGTTATACCATTTTTAATTTTAATATTGGTTGTAAATGTTGTAAACGAAGTTATTAAAATTGCTAGAAGAGTTATGGTAGAAGATACTGCAACAAGAACAGAAAAACAAGCAAGAGGAATGGTAATAAAATCTTTACTTATGGCACCATTATCATATTTTAGAGA
>CANRAY010000017.1 GCA_947628735.1 uncultured Clostridia bacterium
GGTGGAGTTCAACCACAAACAGAAACAGTTTGGAGACAAGCTGATAAATATCAAGTTCCAAGAATGGTATATGTAAACAAAATGGATATTACAGGTGCTGACTTTATGCTTTGCGTTGACCAATTAAGAAATAGATTAAAAGCAAATGCAATTCCAATTCAATTACCTATTGGATCAGAAGACAATTTCAAAGGAATTGTTGATTTAATTAAAATGAGAGCTTTTGTGCATAAAGATGATTTAGGAAAAATAATCGAAGAAGGAGATATTCCTGAAGAACTAAAAGCACAAGCAGAAGAAAATAGAGCAAAAATGATAGAAGCTGCAGCAGAACAAGATGATGAATTAATGATGAAATATTTAGATGGTGAAGAACTATCTGAAGAAGAAATCAAAAAAGGAATTAGAATTGGAACAATTAATAATAAAATCGTTCCAGTTGTATGTGGTTCATCATATAAAAATAAAGGTGTTCAAGAATTATTAAATGCAGTTGTTGACTTTATGCCTTCTCCATTAGACATACCTCATATTAAAGGTGTAACATTAGATGGAGAAGAAACAGAAAGAAAAACATCTGATTCAGAACCTTTTGCTGCTTTAGCATTCAAAATTGCAACAGACCCATTTGTTGGTAAACTTTGTTTCTTCAGAGTTTATTCAGGAACATTAGATGCAGGATCTACAATTTTAAATGCAAATAAAGATAAAAAAGATAGAATGGGAAGAATTCTATTAATGCATTCAAACCATAGACAAGATATAGACAAAGTTTATGCAGGAGATATTGCTGCAGCAGTTGGTCTAAAAGAAGTATCAACAGGTGATACACTTTGTGATCCAAACCATCCAGTAATATTAGAGTCAATGGAATTCCCAGAGCCAGTTATTGATATCGCTATTGAGCCAAAAGATAAAGCAAATAGTGAAAAAATGGGTATTGCTTTAGCAAAATTAGCAGAAGAAGATCCAACATTTAAAACATATACAAATCATGAAACTGGTCAAACTGTTATCGCTGGTATGGGTGAGCTTCACCTAGATATCATCGTAGACAGATTAAAAAGAGAATTTAAAGTTGAATGTACAGTAGGTAAACCACAAGTTTCTTACAAAGAAACAATCAGAAATAAAGTTAAAGTAGAAGGAAAATTCATTCGTCAATCAGGTGGACGTGGACAATATGGACACGTATGGCTAGAAATGGAACCACTAGAACCAGGTAAAGGTATTGAATTTGAAAGTAAAATAGTTGGTGGTGTTGTTCCAAAAGAATATATAAAACCAATTGAAGAAGGAATTAGAGAAGCAGCCGAAAGTGGTGTCCTTGCAGGATATCCAGTTATCGACTTCAAAGCTACTTTAGTAGATGGTTCTTACCATGAAGTTGACTCTTCAGAAATGGCATTCAAAATAGCAGGTTCAATGGCATTCAAAGAAGGATGTAAACAAGCTAAATCTGTTATACTAGAACCAATTATGAAAGTTGAAATAACAGTTCCAGAAGAATATATGGGAGATGTTATTGGAGATGTAAACTCAAGACGTGGTAGAATGGAAGGAATGGAAGCCCAAAGTGGTAACCAAGTAATAAGAGCATTTATTCCATTATCAGAAATGTTTGGATATGCAACAGACTTACGTTCTAAAACACAAGGTAGAGGAACATACTCAATGGAACCTTCTCACTACGAAGAAGTACCAAAATCTATATTAGATACTATTGTTGCTTCAAGAGCAAAGAAGGAAGAATAATCTAGATTATGAATCTAGTTGATAAAAAAATATAAAATACCTTGCATTTTTAGTAAAAATAGTATAAAATGCAAGTGTTAAAAAGATTTTAATTTTTAAAAATATAAATTATTAAGGAGGATTCAAAAATGGCTAAAGCTAAATTTGAAAGAACAAAACCACACGTTAACATTGGTACAATCGGACACGTTGACCATGGAAAAACAACAACAACTGCAGCTATTACAAAATACCTAGGATTATTAGGTAAAGCACAATATGCAGCATATGATTCAATTGATAGTGCTCCAGAAGAAAAAGAGAGAGGAATTACAATTAACACAGCTCACGTTGAATACGAAACAGATAAAAGACACTATGCACACGTTGACTGCCCAGGACACGCAGACTACGTAAAGAACATGATTACTGGTGCAGCACAAATGGATGGTGCTATATTAGTAGTTTCAGCAGCTGATGGACCAATGCCTCAAACAAGAGAGCATATCTTACTTGCTAGACAAGTTGGTGTTAAATATATCGTTGTTTACTTAAATAAATGCGATATGGTTGATGATCCAGAATTACTAGAATTAGTTGAAATGGAAGTTAGAGACTTACTTTCAAGCTATGATTTCCCAGGAGACGAAATTCCAATTATAAAAGGATCTTCATTAAAAGTATTAGAGAGCAACTCAACAGATCCTAACGATCCAGTTTATGCTCCAATTAAAGAATTAATGGATGCAGTAGATTCATACATCCCAACACCTGATAGACCAACAGACCAACCATTCTTAATGCCAGTTGAAGACGTATTCACAATTACTGGTAGAGGAACTGTTGCTACAGGTAGAGTAGAAAGAGGAACAGTTAAATTACAAGACGAAGTTGAAATCGTAGGTCTTGCAAAAGAATCTAAGAAAACAGTTGTTACTGGTGTAGAAATGTTTAGAAAATTACTAGACCAAGCTGAAGCTGGAGATAACATTGGTGTTCTTTTAAGAGGAATTCAAAGAGAAGAAATCGAAAGAGGACAAGTTTTAGCAAAACCAGGAACAATTCATCCACATACAAAATTCAAAGCAGAAGTATACGTTCTAACAAAAGAAGAGGGTGGACGTCATACACCATTCTTCAATGGATATAGACCACAATTCTATTTCAGAACAACAGACGTTACAGGTGTTATTGAATTAGCAGCCGGAACAGAAATGGTAATGCCAGGAGATAACGTAACAATGACAATCGAACTTATCACTCCAATCGCTATCGAAAAAGGATTAAGATTCGCTATTCGTGAAGGTGGAAGAACAGTAGGTTCAGGAGTTGTTTCAGAAATCTTAGCATAAGTTTAAATATATAATATTTAGATAAACAATATAAATAGTAGATGTTATAAATTGTAACATCTACTATTTTTTTCAAAAAATAAGTGGAAAAATTGACATTTTAGGAAAAAAATTATATACTGTAACCGAAATAAAAAAAGGAGAACTTTTGATATGAAAATAGGGAAAAAAATAGTACAAATTTTATGTTTCATGTTTGCTTTCACTATTATATGTGGAACAAATTCAAAAGCAACTACTATTAGAGTTACAGTAGATGATTTAAACTTAAGAGAAAAAGCTTCTAGCGATTCAGATGTATACACAACATTATCAAAAGGAGAAGAATATACATTAGTAGATGAATATGACGAATGGTATCAAATAGAATATGAAGATTATACAGGATATATATCAAAGGATTATGCAGAAATTGTAGAAGAAGAACAGCCTAAAGATGACAATAATCCAAAAGAAGATGATACTAATACTGACACAAATCAAGATAAAAATAATGACAATACAGACAATAATATAGACACTAATACAGATAATAATACAGAACAATCTGCTACAACAACAGGAAAAATGAACAAGAATGATAAAGCAAGAATTTTACCACTAATTAATGCTACTGTATTACAAACATTAAAGAGTGGAACAAAAATTACAATCATAACAGAAATAAATGGATGGTCATACATTACAACAGAACAAATATCAGCATGGGTAAGAACTGATAATATAACAATAGACAATACAACAACTAAACCAGACAATAATACCAAACCAGATAATGACAAAACTGATGAACCAGATAATGATACATCAACTACACCAGAAGACAAAAATGATTTTACAGAAAAAACAATGTATATAAATGATTCATATGTAAATATTAGAAAAGAAGCTTCAACATCATCTGAAGTATTAATGACAGTAGAATTAAATACAGAAATTACTGTAATAGGAGAAGAAGGAGAATGGTATAAAGTAAATACTTCTGTAGGTGAAGCATATATATTAAAAGAATTATTATCAGATGAAAAAATAAGCACAACTTCAAGAGGTGGAAAGAATATAAGGGGAGCTACTGAAAATATTGCAGAAGAAGAACTACAAAACACATCAACAATAGATAAAATTTCAACATCAGAAGGAGAAAAAATAGGAGAGAAAATTGTTTCATATGCTGAACAATTTTTAGGAGTACCATATGTATATGGAGGAGCAAGTCCATCAGGATTTGACTGTTCTGGTTTCACAATGTATGTATTTGATAAATTTGGAATTGACATGGCACATGGAGCACAAAATCAAGCTGAGTTAGGAAAAGTAATAAACACAGACAAAAGCTCATCAAGTAGCTTGAAAAATAATTTACAACCAGGAGATTTAGTATTTTTCTTAGATTATGAAACAATGGATGAAATTGGTCATTGTGGAATTTATATTGGAGATGGAGAATTTATTCATGCTTCATCAGGAACAGGATACTGCATAAAAATAGATAGTTTACTTCCAGGAGAATATTACAATACAAGATATTGTGCAGCAAGAAGAGTAATTTAGAATAAAAATATAAACGGGGGCAAAAAAGAAAGGAGTTAATTTGAAAAAACGACCTTTATGTATTGCCTCTATTATTTATATTATAGGAATATTAATAGGGCTATACTGTGAAAGAAGTATGGCTCTTTATGATGGGATTTATCAAGATCTTACAAAACAAAATGAACAACAAAACGAGCTAAAAATAGAAGCAATTGTTGTTTCTCCAAAACAAGAAAAAGAATATACAAATACATATGAAATAGAAATAAAAAACATTAATGGAAACACTAAATATAAACGGAAAAAAATTAATACTTAATCAAAAAAATAATAAAAATAATGAACAAGAAATAATAGAAGGGGATCTTATTATAGTTATAGGAGAATATGAATCACCTGACGTTGCAAGAAATTATGGAGGATTTAATTATAGAGAGTATTTAAAAAGTAAAAAAATATATGGAACAGTTTTTACATCAACAAAAATTGAAATTTTAAAACATAATGCAGATAATATTTTTCAAAAAATAATTAGAAATGTTCAAGGAACAATAAAAGGTAATATAAGAAAAATACTACCACCAGATATGGCGGAACTGTGCATAGGAATTCTAATAGGAGATAGAACTAATTTATCAGAAGAAATAGAATTAAATTTTAAAGAAAGTAATTTAACACACATGTTAGCAGTTTCAGGAGCTCATATTTCATACATTTTACTAGGACTAATATTTATATTAAAAAAAGTAGGAAAAAGAACATATAAAATAATTACAATACCATTATTAATATTTTTTATGGCACTAACTAATTTTACACCCTCAGTAATGAGAGCAAGTATCATGACAATTTTAGAACTTATAGCTAATTTACTTAATAGAAAATCAGACATATATCAGAATTTGTCCTTAGCTTCAATAGTAATTTTATTAATTAATCCATACTATATTTTAGATATTGGATTTCAGTTATCTTTTGCGGGAACAATTGGAATTGTATTTTTAAATCAACGATTATCTGAAACGATATATCATAAAATTAAAATAAACAATAGAATAGTAAAATATATAATAAATTTAATGATAGTCACAATATCAGCTAATATTGCAATTTTACCAATTATGGCATATCAGTTTAATACAATATCTTTAACATTTTGGATTTCTAATATATTAGCTTCAAATCTAATGGGAATTATCATTATAATAGGATTTATAACTTTATTCATTTCATTTATTTCAATAAATTTATCATCAATATTAGCTATATTTCTAAATTTTTTCTTGACAATATTATCACAGATAGCAGGAATTTGTTCTAAACTTCCATTTTCAAATATTCTAATAATAACACCACATATAATGAGCATTATATTTTATTATGCAATCATTATTTCATGGCATAATCAATATTTGTTAAAAATTTATCAGCAGTTTAAAAAATTTATAAGAACTAAATTAGTTTATATTATAATAATACTGATTTTTCTAATAAATTTTATTAGTTTTGAAACACAAGGAAAATTGCAGATTTATTTTATTGATGTGGGACAAGGAGATTCATGTTTAATAGTAACACCAGAGAATAAAACTATTTTAATAGATGGAGGAGGATCTGAAACAGGAAGTTATGATGTAGGAGAGAAAATACTAATTCCATATTTATTAGATAGAAGAATAAAAGCATTAGATTATGTAATTATTTCACATTTTGATACAGATCATGTAGGTGGTATTTTAACAGTATTAGAAAAATTAAAAGTGAAGAATGTTATAATTTCTAAACAAATGGAAAGTAGTGAAAATTATCAAAAGTTTAAAGAAATCATAGTAAGAAAAAAGATAAATGTATTAATTGTAAATAAAGGTAATAAAATATCAATTGAAAAAAATATAGATCTAAATATATTATGGCCAAACAACTCTAAAGTAATTAATGACAATATATTAAATAACAATTCTATAGTTTGTAAATTATGCTATAATAAATTTTCAATATTATTCACAGGAGATATAGAAGAAATTGCAGAAAAAGAAATTTTACAAGAGTATGAAGCCGACAGTTTGAATGCTACCATACTAAAGGTGCGGACATCATGGATCGAAAACATCGTCAAAAGAAGAATTTTTGAAAGCAATTAAACCCAAAATAGCATTGATTGGTGTAGGAAAAAATAACAAATTTGGACATCCAAGTGATGAAGTAGTAAATAGATTAAATGCTTTATCTTCAAAGATTTATAGAACAGATAATGACGGAGAAATAAGCATAGTTGTAAATAGAAAAGGTATTATAACTAAAATCAATAAATGTGTAGAATAAATTAAATAAATTTAAATTTTGTAAATGATATATTTTTTATTATGTAATTTAAAATATTATAAAAAGTAAGAATGACCAACATAATACCAAATATATTACTTATTTAAATACATTGACAAGGAGAATTTGTAATGTTAACATATTTATATAATTATAAAAAAGAGGAAATAGATGAATACAAAAGAAAAAATATTTGCTTTTATACGTAGTGAAACGGTATTATTTATTGCAATTATTCTAACAATAATTACATGTTTTTTTATACCAATAGATAAAGAATATATAAATTATTTTGATTACAATACATTAATTTGTCTGTTCTGTATGTTAGCTGTTGTTGCAGGATTAAAAAGTGTAAATATATTTGAATTAATATCTAGAAAGATGATAGGATTATTTCATACACGAAGGTCTGTAATATATGCATTAGTATTTGGCACTTTTTTTCTTGATATGATAGTTGCAAATGATATGTCATTAATAACTTTTTTGCCATTAACATACATAGTTTTACATTCTACAAAAAATGATAAATATTTGGCTTTTACATTTATAATGCAAACTATAGCAGCAAATATGGGAGGAATGATAACCCCATATGGTAATCCACAAAATTTATATTTATATTCTTACTATAATATAGAAACAACAGAATTTTTTAGTATATTATTATTACAATCAATTACAGTAGCAGTACTTTTATATATTTGTTGTGCATTTGTAAAAAATGAACCATTAAAATTAAGAACAAACTCTAAAATAATTATAAATAAAAAAATATTATATATATATTCTATACTATTTGTATTTGTAATACTTACTATTTTTAGAATAATACCATATTTAGTTACTTTAGCAATTGTAATTATAACTATTTTAATTTTTGATAAAAAAAGATTTAAGCAGGTAGATTATGCATTAATAGCAACTTTTTTTGTGTTTTTTATATTTTCTGGTAACATTGCAAGGATTACAGTAATCAAAGATTTTATATCAGAATTCGTAGTAAAAAATACATTATTAGCGGGAATATTATCTTGTCAACTTATAAGCAACGTTCCAACGGCTATATTTTTATCAAAGTTTACATCTAATTATAGTGAATTATTAATATCAGTAAATATAGGATCATTAGGAATATTAATATCATCATTAGCTAGTTTAATTACATTAAAAGAATTTTTAAAACACCAACCAAAAGGATTTTGGAAATACTTAATAAAGTTTACTTTATTTAATACAATGTTTTTACTTGTACTTTTGATTGTTACTCGATTATAATTTTATAGAAGATAAATATGAAATTTACAACACTTTGCTACCATAATAGAAGAGGAAAAAATGAAAATAATTAAAATAGATGAAAAAAATATAGATACTGAAAAAATAAAAATAGTATCAGAAAAAATTAAAAAGGGAGATATAGTAATATTTCCAACTGAAACAGTATATGGAATAGGAACTAATGCATTAGACGAAACAGCATGTAAGAAAGTTTTTACAATAAAGGGAAGAAATGAAGAAAAACCATTAATTGTTTTAATTTCAAATCAAGATATGTTAAAAAACATTGTAAAAGATATAAATGATACAGAGAGAAAATTAATGGAAACATTTTGGCCAGGGCCATTAACCATTATTCTAAAGAAACAAAGTAATATATCAAACATTGTAACAGCGGGAAAAGATGAAGTTAGTGTAAGAATGACTAGTGGAATGATTACAAGACGATTAATAGAAGAAGCAGGAGTTCCTATTGTAGCTCCTAGTGCAAATTTATCAGGAATGCCTACAGGTGTAAATACAGAAGAAATAGTAAAACAATTTGAACAAAAAGCAGATTATATGTTAGACATTGGAAATATTCAATCAGACATGACATCAACAATTGTACGTGTTGAAAATAAAAAAATACATATTATAAGAGAAGGAAAAATAAAAAAGGAAGAATTAGCAAAAATTGCAGAAGTTATTATTTAATGGAATAATTTTGAAAAAAAATTCCATACTACTATTGGTGATTAATAATGAAAATGAAATGGATAATAATATCTATAGCAATAGGGTTAATTTTTGCTGTAATAGCAGGAATATATACGTACAATAGAGGCGGAATTTCTCATATGAATACAATAACAAAAGAAGAATTAGCTCAAAATCAAAATGCACAAATTCAAAATAACATAGAAAATCAAATAATTGAAACTTCAGTAAAACAAGATACAGTATCTCCAAATGCAATTATTATACAAAAAAAATATTATAGAGATTGTGATCATCTAGTACGAGAAGAACAAGAGATTCCAAATGAATTAGTTAACAAGACAGAAGAGGATGTAAAAGAACAATTTCCTGGGTGGAAAATACAAGAATATTCACCAACAGAAATTATTTTATATCAAGAGTTTGATGGATATTGTGATGAACATTATGTGGCAAGAGAACATAATGGATTAATAGGGATATACCACATTAATGAACAGGGGATAGAAAAATTAAAAGAAGATACAGAAATTTCTACGATGTATCTTCCAGAAGAAGATGTAGAAAAATTAAAAATAGGTGTACCTATTATTGGAAGGAAAAATTTATATAATTTTTTAGAAGATTATGAATAATAAAAAAGCGATATTGAAAGATAACAATCAATATCGCTTTTAAGTTTAAATTTTTAAATTAAAATATTATTTAGTATTATCAATTTTTAAGTTTTCTTTTTTTAAATAACCTTGTTGATAAAATGTTTTAAAGTACATAACAAGAGAAAATAAAGTAACTGCTAAAGCTAAATAATAGAAATATTGTGCAAAATCTGGTAAAGTTGGTAAACTATATTCAGGATGTCCTACTAGCTGTCCATTCCAGTAAGTTATAAATAATGAACATACAATAGCAACATAAAATAAAACTGTTGCTAATTTTCCAAACCACTTGCTAGATACAACTAGCTGTTTTCCATAAAGGAATGAAGCTCCTGCTATCATAATAAATTCTTTTAAAAATACAACTAATAGCATCCAAAAAGGAATTATTTCTTTAAATGTAAGAGTTGCAAGAATTGAAATTTGAGTAGCCTTATCTGCTAAAGGATCTATTAATTTTCCAAAAGTAGTAATACAATCAAATTTTCTAGCAATAATACCATCCAATATATCTGTAATTCCTGATATTGTTAGCATAATAAAAGCAGCAATATAATGTTCTGTAAAAATAAAATATAAAATAATTGGTATCAAAATAAAACGGATAATTGTTAAAGTATTTGGTACATATTTTATCATAAATAATTCCTCTTTCCCCATTTTAAATTAAAAAATTATTGAATATCAAAGTGTAGAGCATCATCAATTAATGATACTGTTACAGTTTTTCCATTAAGAAGTTCTGATTTTAAAATCATATCAGAAAGTTCATCTTCAATATATCTTTGAATTGCTCTTCTTAAAGGTCTTGCTCCATATTTTATATCAGTTCCTTTTGCAAGTAAATACCTTTTTGCATTTTCTTGCACATTAAGTGTAATATTCTTATCATCCAAAGCTTTTTGAGTATCTGCTAACATCAAATCAATAATTTGCATTAATTGATCCTCATTTAATTGCTCAAAAACAACAATTTCATCTACTCTATTTAAAAATTCTGGTCTAAAAGTTTCCTTTAGAGCATTTAGCATTTTATTATTATCAACTCTAGATCCACCAAAACCAATAGAATTATTATTAAGATTTGAACCAGCATTAGAAGTCATAATAATAATTGTATTTTCAAAACTTACAGTATTTCCTTGAGCGTCAGTTAATCTACCATCATCTAGAACTTGAAGTAAAATATTAAATACATCTGGATGAGCTTTTTCTATTTCATCTAATAATAAAATAGAATATGGATTTCGTTTTACTTTTTCAGTTAACTGACCGGCATCATCATATCCAACATATCCAGGAGGTGATCCAATTAATTTAGAGGTAGAATGACTTTCCATATATTCAGACATATCTATACGAATAATAGAATCTTCATTTCCAAACATTTCATATGCTAAACTTTTAGCAAGTTCAGTTTTTCCGACACCAGTAGGTCCAACAAAAATAAATGAAGGTGGTCTTTTTGTGCTTTTAAGTCCAGCACGGTTTCTACGAATAGCACGTGCTACAGCTTCTATAGCAAAATTTTGACCAATTACTCTCTTATGCAAATTATCTTCTAAAGATAAAAGTTTCTGAGTTTCAGCCTCAGTAATTTTCTTAACAGGGATTTTAGTCCAGTTTTCTATAACTTCAGCAACATCTTGAACAGTTAAATTTTTAAGTTTAACCTTTTGTGATAAACTTTCTATTTTTTCTGTTAAAGCACATTCTTTAGTTTTAAGTTCTGCAGCTTTTTGATAATCTTCAGTAGAATCTGCTTGTGCTGCTTCTTCTTTTTCTTCTAGAACTTTCGCAAGTTCATTTTTTAAAACTTCTAATTCATATAATTCTTTGTTATTTAAATTAATACGAGAACATGCTTCATCCAATATATCAATTGCCTTGTCTGGTAAAAAGCGGTCATGTATATATTTTTCAGACATAATAACTGTTTGACGAATTACATCATTTGAAATTTTTACTTTATGAAAGTCTTCATAATATTTTTTTATTCCTTCCAATATACCTATAGAATCAGTAATAGATGGTTCTACAACAAGTACAGGTTGAAATCTTCTTTCTAATGCACTATCTTTTTCAATATATTTTCTATATTCCTTTAATGTAGTAGTACCAATTAATTGGATTTCACCATTAGAAAGGGAAGGCTTTAAAATATTAGCAGCATTCATTGAATGTTCAGCATCTCCAGCACCTATAATATTATGAATCTCATCAATTACTAGAATAATATTTCCAAAAGATTTGCATTCATCAATAATTGATTTCATTCTTGATTCAAATTGACCTCTGAATTGTGTACCAGCAATAATTGCAGTCATATCTAGTAAATATACTTCTTTATTAAGAAGTTTTGCAGGGACTTTTTGCTGTGCTATTTTTATAGCTAATCCTTGAGCAATAGCAGTCTTACCAACACCAGGTTCACCAATTAAACAAGGGTTATTTTTAGAACGACGATTTAAAATTTGAATAATTCTTTGAATTTCTTTATCTCTACCAATAACAGCATCTAATTCATTATTTCTAGCCTTTTGAGTTAAATTTGTTCCAAAAGTATCTAAAGCTTTTCTTTTCTTTGACTTTTTATCTACTTTGACTTTTTTCTTTTCAGTACCAGCAGATCCTTCATTTAAAGTATCATTCATATCTCCATCAGGATTTGTACCAAACATATTAGAAAAAATTGAACCTAATGGAATAGCACCAAATTGCATACCTTGTTTATCATCATCAGTATCATCTACATCAGAATTTTCTATTTCAGATAAATTAGAAAATTCTACATTATCAGACATATCTTTAAACATTGATTCAATTTGCTTTGTCATATTATTAAGATCATCTTCAGAAAGATTTGCTTGTTTCATTAGAGTATTAAGAGGATTAATTCCTTTCTTTTTAGCGCAATCATAACATAAACCTTCTAAAGAAGTTTTTCCATTTTCATCTTGTTTATTAATAAAAACAACAGCATTGTTTTTATGACATTGAGAACATAACATTAAAAAATCTCTCTCCTATCTTCTTGTAAATTAAAATGTATTTATATAATTACACACTATATATAATACCGCAAAAACTAGGGATAGTCAACTATAAAGTATTATCATATAATCAATTTAAAAAAAAGAATCTATCAAAATACATATATTGATAAATTTTATAAAAAGGGATGGAAAAAATCAAAAAATATGTTACAATATATAAGCAGATATAAGAAAAATAAAAAATAAGGACGTGTAATTATGAAAGATCCTAAAATACTATACATATTAATTGGAATATTTTGCGTATTTGCTATTATTGCAGGTATTTATGCACAATTTGTAGAAAGTGGAACACCTGTAGCGAATACAGCTACAAATACAGATGGAAATAATGTTGTAGTACAAAAGAGTCAAGAAACAATAAAAAATGAATTTAATGAATTATTTAATAATACAATTAATTTGAATAATTATGATACAACAGGAATAAAAAGAATTAATGCAGAACAAGAAATTGTATATACTATTTTTGATATTCAACAACGTGAAGATGCATATGAAATTAATATTAAAGTTCCAGCTTTTAATATTAATAATAAAGTTATTAACTCATTTAATGAAATTACAGAAAATAATTTTATAGCAAAAGCAAGAGAAGTATTAGCCAATAAAGATACAAGCAATAAAGCAATTTATAGTATCGATTATACAGGATATGTAAACGGAGATATTTTATCAGTAGCTATTCGATCTACACTTAAACAAGGAACAAGTGCGCAAAGAGTTATGATACAAACTTATAATTATAATTTAATTACAGAAGAAGAGGTTGATTTAACAGATTTAATTACATATAAGGCATTAAATAAAGAAGACGTCAATCAAGAAATACAAAGAGTTGTAAAAGAAGCAGATGATGCCGCAAAAGCAGTTCAAGACATGGGATATGGAGAAATTTATACAAGAAATTTAGAAGATGAAATTTATAGTGTTGATGGAAGCAATACATATTTGTTAGGACCAGATGAACAACTATATATAATTTATCCATATGGAAATAAAAACTTAACATCAGAAATGGATATTGTACTATTTGAATAAAAGGATGTTATAAAAATATGGCAAAAAGTATATTAATCACAGAAAAACCTTCTGTAGCAATGGAGTTTGCAAAAGTATTAAAAATAAATGGAACAAGAAAAGATGGATATTTAGAATCAGATAACTGGATTGTAACATGGTGTGTAGGACATTTAGTAACAATGTCTTATCCAGAAAAATATGACGAAAATCTAAAATTTTGGAAATTAGATACACTTCCTTTTATTCCAAAAGAATATAAATATGAAATCATACCAAGTGTACAAAAACAATATGAAACTATCAAAAGTTTAATGACAAGGGAAGATGTTGATTCTATATATGTAGCAACAGACTCGGGACGTGAAGGTGAATACATTTTTAGACTAGTTGAGCAACAAATTGGAATTAAGAAACCATATAGAAAGAGAGTATGGATTGATTCTCAGACAGAGGAGGAAATAAAAAGAGGTATAGCAGAAGCAAAAGATTTAGCAGAATATGATAGTTTATCAAATTCTGCTTATTTACGTGCAAAAGAGGATTATTTAATAGGTATTAATTTTTCAAGATTACTGTCAATTATCTATGGGCATAGAATGGCAAAGGATTTAAAAGAAGATAAAATATCAATTTCAGTTGGAAGAGTAATGACTTGCGTTTTAGGAATGATTGTATCTAGAGAAAGAGAAATCAGAAATTTCGTAAAAACACCATATTATAAAATAATTGGAGAATTTGGTGATGATAATACTTCACTAAAGGCTGAGTGGAAAGTAAATGAGCAATCTGTAATGTTTGAATCACCTAAACTATACAATGAATCTGGTTTCAAAAAAGAAGATGAAGCAAAACAGTTTATTATTTCAATGAGTAATAAAAAAGCAATAATCAGTGAAATAAAAAAGAACAAAACAAAAGAAAATGCACCACTATTATTCAACTTAGCTGAAATTCAAAATGAATGTACAAAAAGATTTAAGATTAAACCAGATGAAACACTAGAGATTATTCAAAATTTATATGAAAAAAAGTTAGTTACATATCCTAGAACGGATGCAAGAGTACTTTCAACAGCAATTGCAAAAGTAATTACAAAAAATTTAAATGGTATAGCAAAAGGATATAAAGATGAAGAAGTACAAGAATATGTAAGAAAAATGTCAAATGAAAAATATAAAACAGATTTAACAAAAACAAAATACGTAAATGACAGTAAAATTACGGATCACTATGCAATTATACCAACTGGCCAAGGATATGATAATTATGATGCACTTACAAATTTGCAGAAACAAATTTATAAAGTAATAGTAAAAAGATTTTTGGCAATTTTCTATCCACCAGCAGAGTATCAAAAAATTTCTGCAACAATAAAAGTAGATGAAGAACAATTTGGAACAAGCGGAAAAGTTTGTACCAATTTAGGATATTTAGAAGTACTAAAAGATACAAAAAAGGAAACAAGCAAAAATGTGGAAGATGTGGAAAATGAATCGGCAAAATCAGACGAAACTGAAAATAATAGCAATATAGAAATTTTGAAGAAATTAAAAAAAGGACAAGAACTAAAAATTATAAATTTTGAAACTAAGACTTCTGAAACAGCTCCACCAACTAGATACAATTCTGGATCAATTATTTTAGCAATGGAAAATGCGGGAAAATTAATAGAGGAAGAAGAATTAAGAGAACAAATAAAAGGAGCTGGAATAGGAACAAGTGCAACAAGAGCAGAAATTATAAAAAAATTAGAAAGGATAGGATATATTACAATCAATACAAAAACACAAATAATTACTCCAACTGAAAAAGGAGAAGCAATCTATGATGTAATAAATCGTACAATACCAGATATGTTAAATCCAAAACTAACAGCAAGTTGGGAAAAAGGATTAGACATGGTAGCAAAAAAAGAAATACCACCAGAAGAATTTATGGGAAAATTAGAAAATTACATTCATTCAAAAATAGACAAATTAGTTATTAAATGGTAAACATGTAGAATAACCAATATTCACCTTTTATGGAAACAAGACATAATATATAGCAAAAACAAAATAGAAAGGGTGAATAAAATGTCTAGTTACATAATAGAAGGAGGCAGAAAATTATCAGGAGAAGTATCGGTATCTGGATCTAAAAATGCTTCTTTACCAATTATGGCAGCAAGTATATTAAATGCAGGAATTACTAATTTATATAATGTCCCAGATATTCATGATATTCAAATTACATCTGAAATATTAAAATATTTAGGATGCAAAATAAAAAAAAGTCATAATAAAATAAAAATTAATAGTAAAAACATTACTAAAAAAAATATTCCAGAACATCTAATGCATCAAATGCGTTCTACAGTAATTTTAGCAGGTGCAATATTAGGAAGATTTAAAGAAGTAAGATTCTCATATCCTGGACGGATGCGACATTGGAGCAAGACCAATTGATTTACATCTAAATAGTTTTAAAAAATTAGGCATAAATATTATAGAAGAGTCTGGATTTATTATATGTAAATGTGATAAAATACAAGGGGCAAATATAGACTTAGATTTCCCAAGTGTGGGAGCAACAGAAAATATTATGTTAGCATCTGTATATGCAGAGGGTCAAACAAGAATCTCTAATGCTGCTATGGAACCAGAAATTATAGATCTAGCAAACTGTTTAAATAGAATGGGGGCAAAAATAAAGGGAGCAGGTACTAATGTAATAGAAATTACAGGAGTAAAGAAATTAAAAGACATTAGTTATACAGTAATGCCAGATAGGATTGAAGCAGGAACTTTACTTTGCATGGTAGCTAGTACAGGAGGTAAAGTAAAGTTAAATAATATCATTACTGAACACATAAGTCCAATAATCAATAAGTTAGAAGAATGTGGTTGTAAAATAGAGCAAGAAAAAAATAGCATATACTTAGAAGCACCAAAAAGATTGAAAGCAACAGATATAAAAACAATGCCATACCCAGGTTTTCCAACAGATATGCAATCTGTATTTGCAACAATGTTAGTAACAGCTAAAGGAACTTCAATTATAGTTGAAAATATATTTGAAAACAGATATCGATATATACCAGAAATTAAAAAAATGGGAGCTAAAGTAACAATTGAAGGAAGGACTGCAGTAATAAAAGGAACAAAAAAGTTATCAGGAACAACCATAAAAAGCACAGACTTACGAGGAGGAGCAGCATTAGTAACAGCTGGGTTAGTAGCAAACGGAACAACAAAGGTAACTAATATAGAATATATTTTAAGAGGATATGAAAAATTAGAAAATAAATTGCAAAAACTAGGAGCAAAGATTCAAATAGAAGAAGGTGAGTAAAAAGAAATGGCGAATAAGTCAAAAGAAAAAAATTTCCAAGATTTTAATGATAATATAAAAAACAAACCAAAAGCAAACAAAAAAATATTAAAAGATGGTAAATTAAAAGGTACAAAAGAAGAGAAATTTGATTTTAACGAAGAAATTGTAATTGGTTTGAAAAGAATAGATGACAATGAAGAAAAGAAAGAAAAAAAAGAGAGACAAAAGAAGGAAAAACAAAAGAAAAAGAAAACTAAAGAACAAAAGCCGAAAGAGAAACAAAAAAAATTAACGCGCAAGCAAGAAATTGCAAGAAAAAAAAGAAGAGCTGTTTTAAAAGTATTAGGTGGGACAACTTGTATTGGAATATTAATAGGTGGCGCAATTTGCTTTTTACTATCACCAGTATTTAATATTAATAATATTACTGTAACAGGAAACAAAAAATTATCAAGTAATGAAATTATTAGTTTATCAACATTAACTGTAGAAGAAAACATGTTTAAATACAATTTTGGAGAAATAGAAAAAAATATAAAGGAAAATCCATATATCGAAAAAGTAAAACTCAATAGAAAATTGCCAGATACTGTAGAAGTTGTAGTTGAAGAGAGAGAAGCAACTTATATGTTGCAAATTGCAAATGCTTATGCTTATTTAGATAATCAAGGATATATTTTAGAAATATCAGAAGAAAAAAAGATATTACCAATTATTAAAGGAATAAAAACAAAGCAAGAAGAAATTCATCCTGGAGATAGATTAGTAACAGAAGATTTAAAAAAATTAAATGATGTATTAAAAATAATGGAATCAGCACACAGCAATGCTCTTGCTAAATTTATTACAACAATTGATATTACAGATAAAGAAAATTATCTTATAAGGATGGAAGATAAAAAGAAAACAGTTCATTTTGGAGATGCATCTAATATTAGTACAAAAATGTTATTAATTACAGAATTCATAGAAGAAGAAAAAAATACAGAGGGAGAAATTTTTCTAAATATGAATCTGAATGATGAAAACAACATGCCATATTTTAGAAAAAAGGTATAAAAAGCAGGAGGTAAAATAAGTGAAAAAAAACCAAATCGCAATTACTTTAGGAATTATGTGTTTCATTTTAACAATAGGAATTTGTATTCAATTAAAAACAATGAATGAAGCAAGTTCGACTGCATCTAGAACATTGGCAGATAATGAGTTAAGAGATCAAGTATTAAAATGGAAAGAAAAGTACGAGAATACATATGATATTTTAAAAGAAAGACAAAAAAGACTAGAAGAAGTTAGAGCTATAGCAACACAAAATGATACAGCAGCTAGTGCAAAACAGGAACAATTGAAACAAAATAACATTATATTAGGATTAACAGATGTCCAAGGAGATGGAATTATAATAGAGGTAGCAGACGGAAATCCTGAATCTATTATTGCAACTATTAATCCAAGCAGTGTTCTTGTACATTATTATGATTTATTAGGATTAGTTAATGAATTAAATAATGCAGGAGCGGAAGCAATTGAAATAAATGGACAAAGAATAGTAAGCACATCTTCTATTACTTGTGAAGGAACGGTAATCAAAGTAAATGGAGAAAAGATCGGATCACCTTTTATTATAAAAGCAATTGGTTCACAAGGACTTTTATATGGATCAATAACAAGAGCAGGGTCATATGTTGAAGCTTTGAATGATTATGGAGTTAAAACTAATGTTACAAAAGCAGATGGAATTTATATTGAAAAATATAAGGGTGTCATAAATTATGAGTATGCTAAAACAATATCAACAAAATAAAAATATTTCGAAAGGAGTTAGCAATGGAAAAACTCAAAGAAAAATTAGTAGATCAATTTAAAAAAATAACATTGAATGATTTAGCAGTTGCCATTGTCTTATTCATTGCATGTGCAACACTCATATGTATTATGTTTATGCAATTTAAAACCGTAGAAGAAACAGATATTGCAGACTTAGAAAGTATGAGAGAAACAGAATTAAGAACAGCATTGTCAGAGTGGAAAACAAAATATGATACAGTTGCATCTGAATTAGCGGATACAGAGAAAAAAATAAATGAATACAATGATAAAATAGGAAATGATGACGATGCAGAAAAGCTAATTAATAAAGAACTACAACAATCAAATCTTATATTAGGAAAAACAGACGTATTTGGAGAAGGCATTGTTGTTACTTTAAGAGATAATGATATAAAGAAAATAAGTGCCAATGATTTAATAGAATTAGTAAATGAATTAAGATATGCGGGAGCAGAAGCAATATCTATTAATGATATACGTATTATTCAGACAACCTCTATAGTTGATATAGACGATAAATATATAAATATTGATGGAAGAAGAATTGCTTCACCATATATAGTAAAAACAATAGGAAACCAAACATATCTATCAAGTGTACTAAATATGAAAAATAGTGGCTTTATTGATAGATATACAAGTGACAATTATTCTGTCGAGTATGAAATGAGAAAAAGGGTTGAAATACTAAAATATAATGGCGAAATAGTAGCAAATCATTTAATGGAAGGAGAAGAATAAAATGATTTTTATTGCGATTGTATTAGGATGTATAATTGGAGCTTTAATAGGAATTAATGCACCTATTATACCTTATACATATTCAGGATATCTAGCAATTGCTATCATAGCAGCTTTAGATTCTGTTTTTGGAGGAATTGCTTCAACATTAAAAAAGAACTTTGATTTAAGAATATTTGTTTCAGGATTTTTTGGAAATGCGATTTTGTCAATTTTATTAACTTATTTAGGACAAAGATTGAATGTTGATATTTATTTAGCTGCTATAGTTGTATTTGTAGGAAGAATGTTCAATAATTTAGCAATGATAAGAAGATATTATTTAGATAAATTTGGGAAATATAGAGAAAAACAAAAGGCAAAAATTGAAGAAAAAGACCGGAAAAGAAGTATAAAAAAGAGTATTAGACAATATGTCAGAATTGTTACAAAAATATTACAAAAATATTACAAATTCTATTGACTTTTTTATCAAATTGTAATATTCTAAGTAAGAATTAAAAGCATAAAAAATTGGAGGAATGAACTTTGGCTATAGGAGATATAATTGTAGGTATGGACATTGGTACTTCAAAAGTAAGTTTAGTTATTGGAGAAGTCAATAATTTTAATCAAATTGAAGTCCTATGTACAACAAGTTGCAAGTGCAGTGGTATTAAAAAAGGCAAAATAATAGACGAAGATGAAATTGTAGCAGCAATATCAAAGCTAATAAAAGAAGCTGAATCAGAAACAGAATTAACAATTAACTCTACCTATATTACAGTGCCTGGAAAATATATCACAATTGTACAAAATAGTATTACAAAAGAAGCCAAGGATAAATATGCAGGAATATCATCAAAAGATGTTTTTAATGCTATTACTCAAGTAAAAGATATTGATATTCCAGAAGGAAAACAAATTATAGATATTGTCACAGATGAATTCGTATTGGATAATGGAAAGTCAGTACAAGATCCTATAGGAAGTTTAAGTACCAACTTTACACTAAAGGCACAAGTTATTTTAGCAGAAAAAGAGTATATGAGACAATTATCAAATATATTTAGAAAAGTAGATATAGATATAGATGGATTAGTACCAATTACTCTTGCTGAAAGATGTCTTGTATTAGATGGAAATGAACTAAATGATAACATTATGTTATTAGACATAGGAGCTGGAAATACAGATATTGGAGTGTTTGAAGGTTTATCATTTACATATACAAATACAATTCCATTAGGTGGAGATAACATTACAAATGATATATCTTGGGTGTTAGGTATATCAGAAGAAGAAGCAGATAAACTAAAAAAACAATATGGGTTAGCTCTTAGATCATTTATAGATAATGATAATGAAATTTTACTTTCAACTTGTAAAGATGATAGCAAAAAAGTTATTAAAAGTTCTGAACTAATAGAGATTATTGAAGCTAGAATAGAAGAGATATTTTCATTAGTTAATAAAGATATTACACTTCAAGGAGTAAAGCAAAGAATAAATAATGTCATACTAACTGGACAGGGAATCACAAATATAAATAAAAGTGATGTTGCAGGAAAAATCATTTTAAACATACCTATGAAAATATCGACAGGAAGATTAATTAGTACAGTAAGACCAGAATATAGAACAGCATATGCATTAGTAAGATATATTGCATCAAGACCATTTGCAAAAACAGTTTCAAGCAGTATAGATTCAAATGCAAAAGAAAATATTTTAAAAAATATAGTAGAAAGAGTAAAAGACTTTTTCTATTCATAATACATAAGAAGGAAAAGATAAAAAGATATGGAGGAGGAAAAGCATTATGTTAGTAGATAGCGCAGAGGAAAATACAATGTTGGATGGTACAGCCACAATTAAAGTAATTGGTGTTGGTGGAGCAGGAAATAATGCCGTAAATCGAATGGTAGATTCAGGAATAAGAGGAGTAGAATTTATTTCTGTTAACACAGATAGACAAGCATTACTTCTTTCAAAAGCTGCAACAAGAATTCAAATTGGTGAAAAAATTACAAGAGGATTAGGAGCAGGAGCTAATCCAGATATTGGAGCACAAGCTGCAGAAGAAAGCAAAGCAGAAATTGCAGAAGCATTAAGAGGAGCAGATATGGTATTTGTTACAGCTGGTATGGGAGGCGGAACAGGTACAGGTGCAGCACCAATCATTGCAGCAACAGCAAAGGAAATGGGAATTTTAACAATAGGTGTTGTTACAAAACCATTTACATTTGAAGGAAAGAAAAGACTATCACAAGCAGAACGTGGTGTAGAAAGCTTAAAAGGTAAAGTAGATACTTTAGTAGTAATTCCAAATGATAAATTATTACAAGTAATTGATCGCAAAACATCAATTGTAGAAGCCTTCAAAATGGCAGATGATGTATTAAGACAAGGTGTTCAAGGTATATCAGATTTAATTGCAATACCAGGATTAGTAAACTTAGACTTTGCTGATGTAAAAACTATTATGTTAAACACAGGAATGGCACATATGGGTATAGGTAGAGCATCAGGAGAAAATAGAGCAGAAGATGCAGCAAAACAAGCTGTACAGAGTCCATTACTTGAAACATCAATTGAGGGCGCAAGAGGCGTTATTATTAACATTACAGGTGGAAATAATCTAGGATTACATGAAGTTAATACAGCAGCAGAACTTGTACAACGTAGTGTAGATCCAGAAGCTAATATAATTTTTGGTGCAGTTATTGATGAAAGCTTAGATGAAGACATTGTTATCACAGTAATTGCAACTGGATTTGAAAAAGAACCAAACGGATTAATGTCATCAAAAATTCCAGTATCAGAAATGGTAGACAAAATATGGCAAGAAAAAGAGAATTCAATTCCAAATCCAATAGACAATCCGAACTCTGCGGATAATATAGATATTCCTTCTTTTTTAAGAAAAAATAAAGGGCTAAACAAATAATTATCAGACATAATGCCGAAAGAAAAAAGAAATAATCTAAAAAAGTAGATTATTTCTTTTTTTCGTGTCTAAGAAATGACAAGTTTTTATAAAAAAACATTGTACAATATTAACGTAATAAAAATAAAGAGGAAAAAGATGACTGTTTATATAGATGTTGTTTTATTAGAAAACCTATGTATGAATTATATTATTTTATTTGCAACTGGATTTATTTTAAAACTGAAAATGAAACAATTAAAATTAGCTTTATCAGCTTTATTAGGTGGAATATATGCGATCTTAACATATATGCAAATCTTAGAAATTTATTCTACAATGATTATGAAAATAATATTATCTTTATGCATGATATATATTGCATTTACTCCTAAAAATATAAAAGCACTATTAAAAGAACTAATATTATTTTACTTAATATCATTTGCTTTTGGAGGATGCGCTTTCGCACTATTATATTTCTTAAAGCCAGAAGATATTTTTATGATAAATGGAGTATATATTGGATCATATCCATTAAAGATAGCTTTACTAGGAGGAGTCATAGGATTTGTAATAACTTACATAGCATTTAAAATTGTAAAAAACAGAATGAGCAAAAAAGGATTGATCTATCTTGTAAAAATACAAATAGAAGAAAAAGAAATAGAACTAAAAGCAATGTTAGATACAGGAAATATGCTAAGAGATCCAATAACAGGAGCACCTGTCATTATTGTAGAAAGAGAAAACTTGTATGGAGTAATACCAGGAAATATATTAAATAATATTGAAAAAATTATAGGAGGTGATTGGGAGGAATACGAAGAAGAAATAACATATCGTTCTAAATTTAGAATAATACCATTTCAATCAATAGGAAAACAAAATGGAATGTTATTAGGATTTAAAGTAGACCAAATTACAATTATGACAGATATAGAAGATATAAAAAAAGAAAATGCTATTATGTGCATCTATACACAAAGCATTGGAAAAAATAACAGCTATTCAGCATTAATAGGTTTAGATATGCTAGAAGGGAGTGATAGAAATGAATATCTTACAACTGTTAAAAGATAGCATTAATACAATATATGTAAAGTATATTGGCAATGATGAAATAGAAAATATGCCAATTTATTATATAGGAGGAAGCCAAACATTACCGCCACCACTGAGCAATGAGGAAGAAGCGGAATTACTAAAAAAGTTAGATCAAAAAGATGAAGATGCAAGACAAAGTCTAGTAGAAAGAAATTTAAGACTGGTAGTATATATTGCAAAAAAATTCGAAAATACAGGAGTTGGAATAGAAGACTTAATTTCAATTGGTACAATAGGATTAATGAAAGCAATTAATACTTTCAATACTGACAAAAAAATAAAATTAGCAACATATGCTTCCAGGTGTATTGAAAATGAAATTTTAATGTATCTAAGGAGAAGTAACAAAATAAAAGGAGAGATTTCTATTGATGAACCATTAAATCAAGATGGAGATGGAAATGAATTGTTACTTTCAGATATATTAGGAACAGATTCCGATATTACATCTAGAAGAATAGAAGATGAAGTTGATAAAACACTATTAAGAGCATCAATTGAAAAACTAACTAATAGAGAAAGAAATATTATGGAATTACGATTTGGCTTCATAAGCGGGAATGAAAAAACACAAAAAGAAGTTGCTGATATGCTAGGAATTTCCCAAAGCTATATTTCAAGATTAGAAAAGAAAATTATTGGAAAAATGAAAAAAGATATTATGAGCAAAACGCGGAAACTAGAAAAAAATGTCAAGAATAATTTGAATAGAGCTGCCTAACTTTGGAAATACTGTAAATATAAGTACTTTTCAAAGGAGGTTTTTTTCTTGATGAACAAGGTTGAAATATGTGGTGTTAATACATCCAAATTACCGGTATTATCAAGTGAAAAAAAAGAAGAACTATTAAAAGCAATAAAAAATGGAGATGAAGATGCAAGAGAAGAATTTATAAATGGTAATTTACGATTAGTATTAAGCGTAATTAAAAGATTTTATGCAAGAGGAGAAAATGCGGATGACTTATTCCAAGTTGGATGTGTAGGTTTAATAAAAGCAATAGACAACTTTGATTTAAGTCAAAATGTCCAATTTTCAACTTATGCTGTACCAATGATTATAGGAGAGGTAAAACGTTATTTAAGAGATAACAACACAATAAGAGTAAGCAGATCAATTCGAGATTTAGCATACAAAATACTTTCAGAAAAAGAAAGATATACTAAAGAAAATAATAGAGAACCTACAATAGAAGAATTAGCAAAAGAAATGAATATAACAAAAGAAGAAATTGTTCTTAGCTTAGATGCAGTACAAAGTCCGATATCTTTACAAGAACCTGCAGGAAATAATGACTTGGAAAACATTTATATTCAAGATCAAATAAAAGACAAAAAAAACAGTGATGAATATTGGGCAGAAACAATTACAATAGCAGAAGCAATGAAAAAATTAAAAAGTAAAGAAAAAATGATAATATCAAAAAGATTTTTTGAAGGAAGAACACAAATAGAAGTAGCAAATGAAATTGGCATTTCTCAAGCTCAGGTATCAAGATTAGAAAAGAATGCAATTGAACATATTAAGAGAATATATAAATAGATATTTTTAATACATCTCTATTACCAGACAGAGATGTGTTTTTTTTGTTATCTAATTTTCTCATTGCAACAACTAGGAATGGAATTTTAATTAAGGAATAGAATTAGAAAAAAGTTGCCAATATTTTAGCAACTTTTTTCATTAAAAGAATATATATTAAAAAGGAAATCTTTTATATATTACATAAAAAAGGTTTATAGATATAACCATAAAATCTAAATATATAATAAGGAAAAGAAAATGGGACAAAAAGGAATGGATTTTAAACATAAAGAAGTAATTAATATTAATGACGGAAGAAGACTTCGGATTTGTGCAAGACGTATGTGCAGATCTAAACACTGGAACAATAACATCTATTATTGTACCGGGAAATAATAAAATAATGGGAATGTTTACTAAAGGAAATGAAATCGTAATTGAATGGAAAAACATAAAGTGTATTGGAGAAGATGTAATACTTGTAGAAATATAACAAAATTTTCTACAAATTTCTACAAAAAAAGTATTGACTTTATCAATTCATTATGTTATCATAAGAATGTACTAAATAACATATGAAAAACATAGTTATAAATTAGTAAAAGATGAGACTAAAGATAATAAAAAAGACAGCGATACTAGTTTATTATTTTGCACAAAAATAATAAAATTTACATAATAAAAAATGTAAATAAAAATATTTTTGAAAAAATAAAAAAATGTGTTGACATTCATATATTTTAGTAGTATAATACAAAACGTTCCACATTATTCTATGGAATACTAAGTACATTGAAAAGTAAACAATAAACTTTGAGAAACCAATAAAGCGGTAGTATTAAGCTACCAAAATAAAAACAAA
>CANRAY010000018.1 GCA_947628735.1 uncultured Clostridia bacterium
ATTTCTTTCCATACAGCAGCAGCATTAGATCAAGTAACAAATCAATATGCGAAAGAAAAAGGAATTAATTATGACACGGCTAGAGATTTAATTAGAAATAGTGGATATAAATTATATACAACACAAGATACAGATATCCAAAAGATAATGGAGGAAGAATATAAGAAAGATAAATATATTACAGAAGCATTAGTAGAAGGTAAACATTCGCAATCAGCTATGACAGTAATTGATTATAGAAAAGGATATGTAGTAGGATGTGTAGGAGGTTTAGGAGAAGATAGTTCACCATTAGGCCAAAATAGAGCTACACAAAGTGATAACTTACAAGGTGGTTCATCGATGAAACCGTTAGCTGCAATCGCTCCAGGACTAGAAGAAGGTGTTATAACAGCAGCAACAATGTATGATGATTCTGATACTAGTTTTGGCGGAGAATATTACGAAAACTCTACAGGATATCAAGGAATTATTTCAGTAAGAGGAGGAATTACATGTTCATCAAACATTGTAAATATGAAAATTTTATCTAATGTTGGACCATATACAGCAGTAGGATATTTAAATGAATTTGGTTTAACAAACTATGATGAACAGGATGCCTCATTAAGTTTGACATTAGGAGGAACAGTACATGGCGCATCTCCAACACAAATGGCAGCAGCTTATGGAACACTTGCTAATGGAGGCGTATATATAGAACCAACATTTTACTTAAAATTAGAAGATTCAAATGGTGAAACAATATTAGAACCAACACAAGAAACAAGAAGAGTTGTATCAGAACAAACAGCATATATTACAACCAATATATTAAAATCACCAGTAGAAGGATTTGATGGATTACATGCCACTGCTACAAACTGTAAAGTTTCAGGAATGGAAACAGCAGCTAAAACAGGAACAACATCTGAGTTTAAAGATAGATGGCTTTGTGGAATGACACCATACTATTCAGCAGCAACTTGGTATGGATATGATGACCCAGAAACAATTTATGAAACTGTAGATGGTTATGACAATCCATCTTCAGTAATTTGGGATTCAGTTATGAATCAAATACATGAAGATTTAGAACCAGCAGATTTTGAAGTGCCAGATGGTATAGTATATGCAAAAATATGTGGAGAAACAGGAAGAGTAGCTACTAAAAAGTGTAAAGATACTTATACAGAAATATTTGCTGCAGGAACAGTTCCGGGAGAATGTGGAGGACATGAAGCAGTAAAAATTTGTAAAGAAACAAAATTACTTGCTACAGAATATTGCCCAGAAACAGAAGAAAAAGTTTATCCTGTTATGCCAGAAAAAGAACAAAATGCATCATGGTCTACAGATAATAAAAAATATAAAGAAATAAAAGAAACATGTAAAAAACATACAGCAGAAACAATGAAATCAAAAGTACCAAGTGTTGTTGGACTAACAGAAGAACAAGCAAGGGAACTATTAACAGGATTTAATGTACTAACAGTATATGAAAGTGATCCAAGCAAAGAAGAAGGAATTATATTAGAGCAGAGTCTACAACAAGATACGTTAGTAGATAAAGGAGCAACTATTACATTAACAATAAATAAAATAGAGGAAGATTCACCTACACCACCAGAAGGAAACGAAATAGATACACCAGAACCACCAGTAGATAATGAAATTGGAGGAGGAGAAATCGAAGATCCAGGAACAAGTGGAGAAAACGAAGTAGGAGGAAACAATACAGAAGATGAACCACCAGTCGTTAACGACGTTTAAGGTACAATTATAGAAGGAGACTGATATGGAAGTAAAACTATATAATACATTAACAAAAACAAAAGATAACTTCATTCCCTTAAATGGAAATGAAGTACGCATATATTCATGCGGACCAACTGTATACAGCTATGCTCATATAGGAAACTTTAGAGCATATATCTTTATGGATACATTAAGAAGAATGCTTAAATATAATGGATATCAATTAAAACATGTAATGAACATTACAGATGTAGGACACCTAGAATCAGATGCTGATGAAGGTGAAGACAAAATGGAAAAGGCAGCTAGAAAAGAAAATAAAAATCCATATGAAATTGCAAATTTCTATTCAGAAGTATTTTTTAAAGATATGGCAAAATTAAACATAGAAAAACCTGAAATTATAGCAAAAGCAACAGATCATATACCAGAAATGTTGCAATTTGTAAAAGAAATTATAGACAATGGATATGCTTATGAAACAAGTAAGGGAATATATTTTGATATATCAAAACTTGACAAATATCCAGTGCTATCAAATCGCAATATTGATGAACAAATTGCAGGAGCTAGAGTAGATGTGGATCCAGAAAAAAGAAATCCATATGATTTTGCATTATGGATTAAGGCACCAGAAAATCATATTATGAAATGGGATAGCCCTTGGGGATTATCATATCCAGGATGGCATATTGAATGTTCTGCAATGGGAAGAAAATATTTAGGAGAACAATTTGACATTCATACAGGTGGAGTAGACCATATTCCAACACATCATGAAAATGAAATAGCACAAAGTAAAGGAGCATGTGGAAAAATTCCTGCTAAATTTTGGATGCATGTAGAATTCTTACAAGTAGATGGCGGAAAAATGTCTAAAAGCTTAGGTAATATATATACAATTTCTCAGCTACAAGAAAAAGGAATTGAACCATTAGCATATAAATTATTTTGCTTTACAGCACATTATAGAACACAATTAAACTTTACTTTTGAAGGAGCAGAATCTGCTCAAAAAGCTTTAAATAGACTAAGAGAGGGATTTGTAAAACAAGAAAGCGGAAATGAAACGATAGACGAAAAATTAATACAAGAATATGAAAATAGATTTCACGAAGCAATTAATGATGACTTAAATTTACCATTAGCAATGGGAATTGTTTGGGAAGTAGTTCGTCATGAAAAGAAATCAAAACAATGGGCAGATTTATTACTAAAATTTGACAACGTATTAGGACTAGATTTAATTAATTCATCAAAATATTTAGAAGAACAAAGCAACATAGAATTACCAGAAGAAATTATAAAATTAATGCAAAAAAGAGCAGAAGCAAGAAATAATAAAGATTGGCAATTATCAGATGAAATAAGAGATGAATTAAAAGAAAAAGGATATATTGTTAAAGATACAAAGGAAGGAATGACAGTAGAAAAAGTATAGTAGGAGGAAGTACAAAGGTGGAGGAAAAACTAACTTTTTGGAAAAAGTTAAAGACAAGTATTACTGACTTCGAAGGATATCAAAAATTAGCAACAGAAAAAATAGGAAAAACAATTCTCTATATTATAATATTGATGCTTATTTTTAGCGTTATAGTCACAGGATTATATATATATAAATTTGCAAACATGATTGAATATGTAAGAAAATATATTACATACAATATTGAAACAATTACATTTGAAAATAATACATTAAAAATTATACCAAATAATCATGAAGAAGAATTAAAAATTGAATATATAGACGATTTAAATATTCAAGTAATCATTAATACAAACTTAAACAAAGAAGATAAAGAACAAAAACTAGAAGAAATAAAATCTATGGAAAATGGCATACTAGTCTTAGAAGACAGAATATTAATACAAAATGAATTAATATCACAGCCACAAGAATATTTATATAAAGATTTAGCAGAACAATTTGGAATAGGAAACATAGATAAAGATGATATTTTAGAATATTTGTCAATAAATAATATACTTCCAGCCTTACTAACAAGTAGTACTATTATTTGTATATATATGTTAATTATGTACTTATCAACGGTACTAATTGATATACTATTATTCTCAGCTATGGGATATATCTTTACAATTATTGCAAAAGTAAGAATAAAATATAGCGCTGTATACAATATTGCATCATATGCAATGACATTACCTATCATTTTAAATTTAGTTTACTTTATTGTAAACTTCTTTACAGGATTTACAATAAAATATTTTGATATTATGTATACAGCAGTTATATCAATATATATTGTTACTGCAATATTAATGATAAAATCAGAAATGATAAAACGACAACTAGAACTTGCTAAAATTATTCAAGAACAAGAAAAAATAAGAGCAGAATTACAGCAAAAGAGAGAAGAAGAAAAAGAAAAGGAAAAAGAAAAACAAGAGGAAAAAAAGGAAAAACAAAAGGATAAAGACGAAGAAAATCAAGAAGATCAAAACAATGATGGACAAGAAAAAAAGCCTAAAAATAAAAAACATGGCAAACCAGATATAAATATCGGAAACGAGCCAGAAAAAAATGGTATTTAATAAATAAGTGAGAGGAGAAAACAGCAATGCCTGAACGAAAAAATAGAAAAGATAAGGAAAAAGAAAAGAAAAATAAATATTTATTTGCGTTTTTAATAATATTAATAATTGCAATTATAGCTATTTCAGCATTTTTAATAATATCAAATAAAGATGCAGAAGAAAATAAATTAACATATACAGAATTAATAAAGCAGATAGATGATGGTGTTGTAGAAAAAGTAGAAATGACAATAGGAAGTACAACAGCTAAAGTAAAATTAAAAGATGTAGAAAAAGAAAAACAAGCAATTATTCCAAGTACACAAGCTTTTGTAGAATTAATACAAGAAAAAGCATTAAATGGAAATATTATTGAATTAAATCAAAATCCAGAAGGATTTTTAAAAACAATAGGAAGTGGTTTATTTAGCATTCTTCCAACACTTCTATTACTTGCACTAATTATTTTAATGTTCAAAATGCAAGGACTAGGAGATAAGGGAAAAGTATACGATAGTGAAACAACAAATTCAAAAATTACATTTGATGATGTAGCTGGACTTGATGAAGAAAAACAAGAAATGATGGAAATTGTAGATTTCTTAAAAAATCCAAAAAGATTTTATGAAATGGGAGCTAAAATTCCAAGAGGAGTTTTACTATGTGGACAACCAGGTACAGGAAAAACTTTAATAGCAAAAGCAATAGCAGGACAAGCAAATGTACCATTTATTTCAATGAGTGGATCAGAGTTTATAGAAATGTTTGCTGGATTAGGAGCATCAAGAGTAAGAAAATTATTTGAAAAAGCTAAAAAGATTTCACCATGCATTATTTTCATAGATGAGATTGATGCAATTGGATCAAGAAGAACAAGCGGAAGTGGAGCAGAAACAGAAAATAATCAAACATTAAATCAATTATTAGTAGAGATGGATGGATTTGATACTGAAGAAACAATTATTGTATTAGCAGCAACAAACAGACCAGAAATGCTAGATAAAGCACTACTTCGTCCAGGAAGATTTGATAGAAGAATTACAATTGCATTACCAGATTTAAGAGGAAGAGAAGCAATATTAAATATTCACGCAAAAGAAAAGAAATTCTCTTCAGAAGTAGATTTAAGAAGTATTGCAGAAGATACAGCTGGATTTACAGGTGCTGATTTAGCAAATATTCTAAATGAAGCAGCTATCATTGCAACAATTAATGATCATGATGTAATTACTAATAAAGATATAGAAGATGCTGTAAAGAAAGTAACAGTTGGATTAGAAAAACAAAGTAGAGTAGTATCTGAAAAAGATAAGAGATTAACAGCATATCATGAAGCAGGACATGCAATTGTAAGTAGTAGATTAGAAACTCAAAAAGATATAAAAGAAGTATCTATTATTCCAAGAGGTGTTGCTGGTGGTTATACAATGTATAGAACCAACGAAGATAAATACTATATTTCAAAAACAGAAATGGAAGAGAAATTAGTAGCACTTCTAGGTGGAAGGGCAGCTGAAAAAATTGTATTAAATGACATTTCAACAGGCGCAAGTAATGATATAGAAGTAGCAACAAATATTGCAAAAGATATGATAACAAAATATGGAATGAGTGAAACATTAGGACCAATTTCAATTAATACAGAACAAGATCCATATGAATTACAACTACTAGGAGAAAAATTCGGTGATGCAATAGGAGCAGAAGTAAAAGTATTATTGGATAATGCTTATATAAGAGCACAACAATTAATTCACGAAAATAGAGATAAATTAGATAGAGTAGCACAAACATTAATCAAAAAGGAAGTAATCTCAGCAGACGAATTCCAAGAATTAATTAAATAATGAAATAAATAAAATACATCCCAAATGTTAGATTTCTAATATTTGGGATGTATTATTTTAATCTTTTAATTTTATCATTTTACCATTTAAATAATTTAAAATTCCAGCATCTGTTTTAAAATTAAATTGTAATATATAACTACAAAGTTGCTGTGTTTTATAACCATATTGTTTATTAATTTGATTATTTCCATATTTACCATCACCTAAAATAGGATGACCAATATGAGCTAAGTGAGCACGTATTTGATGTGTCTTACCAGTATGCAAACAAACATCTAATATAGAATAATTTTTTTCAGGAAATGTTTTAACAACAGAATAAGAAGTAATAATTTGAACATATCCAGTTTTAGGCTCATCAGAAATATATACTAATGATTTTTTACTATCTTTAAAGAGATAAGCAGTTAATGTTTGATGCAAAACTTTAGGAATACCATACACAGTAGCTAGATAATGCTTTTCAATCTCATGATTTTTAAATTTATTTAAAATAATTTGCAAAGAATCTTCATTTTTAGCAAACAAAACAAGACCAGTTGTATTACGATCTAAACGGTGACAAGGCTCTATAAATTTTTGAGCAGTAGAATCTATGTTATTAAAAAAATCCTTTAAATTTTGAGTTAAAGAATTTTCACCTGTTGTTTCCATATCAGTAGGTTTATTAACAATCAAAATATTATTATCTTCATAAACTATATCCGGTTTAAAAGTTTTAAATAATAAATCATCTATTAAATAAATTTTAATTTCATCACCAGAATGAAGTATAATATCTTTATTAATGCGAACATTATTAATGCGAATATCTTTTTTACGTAATGTTTTATAAAATAAACTTTGAGTTAAACCAGAAAAAGAATTCATTAAAAAATAACTTAGTTTTTTGTCATTAAATTTTTCAGTTACGATAATAGTTCTCATAAAAACCTCTTTATAAGTATTTGCTAATCATTATACATTAAAAATAAGAAAAAAACAAATATAAAAATCACATGTAAATAATAAAGAAATAAAAGGTTTTAATATATGAAAGTTTATATAAAAAAGTATTGAAAAAATAAAAAGCTTGATATAAAATAATTATGGATTTACGTATTAAAGACAAAGAAAGATAAATACAGGAGAAAAAAAATGAAAAATTTAAAATTAAAAATATTTATTATAATAGTAATTTTAATGATAGTATTTAATTTTAATTATGTAAAGGCGACAAATGAAATAAATGATCCAGACTTTGATCTTGGAGAACAAGAAGTTATATTTATGGATATTACAATGGCTACAATACAAGTAAACCAAGAAATTCAATTAATAGCATCATCTTCTAAAGATGCGACAATCAGATGGTCAAGTGATAATGAAGAAGTAGCAATGGTAAGTGATACTGGAATGGTAACAGGTATTTCAGAAGGATATGCTGTTATTACAGCAAAAGGAGAGGAAGCAGAAGCTATATGCGAAATTAATATTATATCAACAAGAGAAGAAGAAAATAATCTTTCTGACTTTTCTAATGCCTTTTTTGAAATAAAAAATACAGGAACAACAGCTAGAATATGTATAATGCAAACACTTGAAATATCTAATATAAGTTTTTCAGACTCACAAGATAATAAATTATATTATGCGATTACAAGAGATCAAACAGAACCTTCAGAAGAAGAGTTTATACAAATAAATAAGTATGATGATACAAGTATAAGAATAGGTTCATTCGAAAAATATACAGAATTAAATGGAAATATATATTTATGGATAAAAGAAGAATATATTAATGCAGAGGGACAAACAGAACAAGCATATAGAGTAGCAGATCAAGAATTAGATAGAGCAAAAA
The DNA here is from genome assembly GCA_947628735.1 of uncultured Clostridia bacterium. Lineage (GTDB taxonomy): Bacteria > Bacillota > Clostridia > TANB77 > CAG-508 > CALXVA01. The sequence continues at coordinate 7,969 of CANRAY010000018.1, forward strand.
TTGCAAAATATACAGAATTATTTTCTTCCACTTTTATAGAAAAAGATAAAACACAAATTGAATTTAACATGCCATCATATAGTGAAAATAGAAAGTGTAATATAAAAATAGGAAAAATCACAGATAATAACTTATTAAAAACTATAAAAGAAGATTATGAAAAAGGTTTTGAAGAATTAATAAATTATGCACAAAGCAGTTCAAGTATATTTGATAAAAAATTAAACGTACAAAATGACGAAATAACGGAAAATTTAGGACTTCCAACATTAGATGCAGGTAGCTATTATTATATGTATGCCCAATTTGATGATGAAAGCGGAAAATATTATCCAATAGAAGGAATTACTATTGCACAAGCAGGTAGCACAGGAAAAACTCTAAATTTCTATGGAACAGATAATTTTAAATGGAATATATCAGGAAATAGTGGAAATGGAAATAATGGTAATAGTAATGGAAATGGTGGTAACACAGGTGGAAGTGGAAATCAAGGAACACAGTCACCAGATCCTATACCACAAGCTGGAATGAATATTATCATTGTAATTGCAATTGCTGGAGTTTTAGGAATAGGAATTATTAGTTATATACAATATAGAAAATATAAAGAAATAAAATAGATTTATAAAAAAGTATTTGCTTTTTTATAAAATATATGATACAATAGAACACGTTATCAGATGAGAGAAAGAGGGATTTCAATGGAAATAGTTAAGACAATATTAATTATAATATATGCAATTGTTTGTTTAGCACTTATCATACTAGCTACAATACAAACAAAGGACTCAGGAGGAGCATCAGGAACAATTACAGGTTCTTCAACAAATAATTTTTATGAGCAAAATAAAGGAAGAACAAAAGAAGGAAAGCTAAAAAGATATACAATAATTTCAGGAGTATTATTTGTAATCTTAGCAATAGCTCTTTCTATACTATTTGTAATGTAATAAAAACTATAAACTAGATGGAACAATGAACAAACAAATTGTTCCATCTTTTTATGTTAGGAGTGTAAATGAAAGAAAGATATTATTCAAAGGCAATGAAACATAGAAATAGAAATACACATAAAAAAGAACAAAGAGCAGAGAAGATACAATTAATAAAATATCAAAAAGATGATTTTAGTATACAAAATAATACTTTAGTAGGAACTTTTAAAGATAGTAAAAACTTTGGATTTGTTATACCAGATAATAAAAAAGTAATTAGTAGTGATATTTTTATTTCAAAAAAAGATTTTCATAAAGCCAAAAATAATCAAAAAGTTGTTGTAAAAGTAACCAAAATGCCAACAGAAAACAGAAAGGCAGAAGGAGAAATAATAGAAGTTTTAGGAAACATCAATCAAGCAGGAATTGATATGATGTCTCTTATTCGTGAATATGATTTACCATATGAATTTCCCGAACCAGTTTTAAAAGAAGCAAAGAGTATTAATCAACAAATAAGTAAAACGCAATTAAAGAAAAGATTAGATCTACGAGGAGAAGAAATATTTACAATAGATGGAGAAGATGCCAAAGATTTAGATGATGCTGTTCAAGTAAAGAAAACAGAAAATGATACATATATTTTGGGAGTACACATTGCAGATGTAAGCCATTACGTAAAAGAAAATAGCTTTTTAGATAAAGAAGCTATAATAAGAGGAACAAGTGTATATATGCTAGATAGAGTAATTCCTATGCTTCCAGTAGAGTTATCTAATGGCATTTGTAGTTTAAATGCAAAACAAGACAGATTAACAATATCTGCAATTATGGAAATTAATAAAAATGGACAAGTTATATCATCAGATATACGTAAAAGTGTAATTAATGTAACAGAAAGAATGAGCTATCATGGGGTTCAAACAGTATTAGATAATTATAATAAAAACTTAAATGAGATAGAAAATGAAGAAGATAGAAAAATAGTAAAAAAATATTTACCATATAAAGAACATTTTAAATTAATGGAAGAACTAGCACAAATTTTAAAAGAAAGAAGAAATAAAGCAGGAAGTTTAAATTTAGATATTCCTGAAACAAAAGTGATTTTAGATGAAAATGGATATGCAAAAGATGTAACAAAATATGAATTAACTTTTGCTAATGAAATTATTGAACAATTCATGTTAACAGCAAATGAAACAGTAGCAGAAAAATATTTCTGGTTAGAAGCTCCTTTTATTTATCGTGTTCATGAAGAACCAGATTTAGAAAAAGTATCTGAATTAAATAAGTTTTTATTTAATTTAGGTTATAGAATAAAATGTAATAAAGAAACTATACATCCAACAGCTTTTGAAGAAGTAATTGAAAAAGTAAAAGATAAACCAGAGGAAAGAGTTATTTCAAATTTAATATTAAGAACATTAAAAGTAGCTAGATATGAAGCAGAAAACTTAGGACATTTTGGAATAGCAAGTAAATATTATTGTCACTTCACATCACCAATTAGAAGATATCCTGATCTGTTTGTACATAGAATGATATCAAAATACATAGAAAACGGATATAACCTACCATCAGAAGAAATTGAAAAATATAAGGCACAAGCACAAAAATATGCAAAGCAATCATCAGACAGAGAAAAAATAGCTCAAAAAGTAGAAAGAGATAGTATTGATATTAAAACAGCAGAATATATGGAAGACAAAATAGGAAATGAATATGATGGAATTATTTCAAGTGTTACTTCTTTTGGAATTTTCGTAGAATTACCAAATACTATAGAGGGATTAATTAAGTTTGAAGATTTGGGAGATGAATATTTTATTTATGATGAAGAAAGAAAAATGCTAATAGGAGAGCAAACCAAAACAACATATAAAGTAGGAGATAATATTAAAATCAGAGTGATCAAAGCAAATAAAAACCTAAGACAAATTGATTTTGCAAAAGTAGAAAATAAAGAAGAAAGTAGTGTAAATGAGGAAAATTCATAAAAATAAAGGTAAAGTAAATTAATACTTTACCTTTATTTTTATGAATCGCCACCTAATAAAAATGCGGATTTAACATTAACATTAACATTTACATCAAAAGTAGCATCTCTATATTTTCTAAGCCAATCATAAGATTCAAAATCAGGTTCTGTTAAAAATAAAGTTAATGCATGTTTTCCTAAACCATCAATATCTGTTTTTAATTCACGAGAGGTCTTATATAAATAATTGGTTACAGCAGCATTGATATGTTTACTAGCAGCAGTAGACAATTCATTCAATTTTTCTTCAGAATCATATTGTGAATCCGAATCAACAGATAAAATGCGTCCTTCTAGGTTTAGAGTAAGATGAACAAAAGGACTTCCATTCACAATTTGAATGTCGATCTTAGGCTTTTTCTCATTATACAAAAATAAATCTAATCCTTTATTAGTATTATAAGAACTTGGAATTGTAATATTACAGCTTTCAATTTCATCACGAATCAATAGATGGTATAAAGTTTCTTGTGCATTTAATTCACCTACAAATGTATCCCAATAAAATACAGCAGTACCAATCATTTCAGAAGCATTAGTACTTTCAATAGAAGAAGAACCAGCTGTAATTTGAGAATCCTTTTCGAAAGCAAAAGAAGAATCCATAGAACTAGAAGAAGTAGAAGGAGAATCTATATTAATACTTCCGAGCATTGCAGTAGGATGACAGGTTTCACAATTAAGACGATCAAAAAAATCACCAAGTGTAGCATTAGGAACATATCCAGTATAATCACTAGAAATAGGAGCAATATCATAATATTTCGCTACTAAGTTTTCTAAACTAGGTTGGGAGTTTTCAATAAAATCTTCTGCAGGGCACTTACTTACAATAACGTTAGTATCAGGACGAATTTGAGACCTATTCATTAAGCTATAAATTTGTTCAGATATTCCTTGTGAAGCAAATTTTTCAGAGAACACAATTACTTTGCAATGAGATAGATTAATTTCTTTACTAATATGAGTATTCATTAATGTAATAGCAGAATCAATAGATGAAGCCTCAACAGAATTAATAATAGTAGGAGAAACTTCAGTAGCAGCACCTTCACCACTGTAATTAGGTCTTGTAAATTCAAAAGTAACCTTCATATTATTTTTATCTCCAATATCTATTCCTATAGCTACTAAATATGCTAAATCATCAACACTTTGCACACTATAGGACCCAACAAAAGGAATAGCAATTATAATAATAAGAGTCATGAAAATAATAAATTTTAAATATCTACTCAATTATAGCATCTCCTTTTTTCAATTTTCGGTGCTTTAAATTGGCAAGAATGAGTATAGTAAATCCAACAATAAAAACAATAAATAATGAATAATATTTGTACACAGGATATTCTAAAAAATAAATTTGGGACATATTTTGTGGCAGTAAACTTAAAACTAACAAAGCAATAGCAAATCCATAAATTATAATATATACATATTTAAATTCAGTAATCTTTCTAAAAATATGAATCGAAAAAGACATCATAATACTTAAATAAGATGTAATAGAAATAATCCAAATTAATAAAAAGATAGCATCTAGACGTTGAAAAAAACGTCCAAATTCGATATAACGTGAAGCAAAATATAATGGTAAAGATTCATCAGTTGTCACTACAGAAGGAAAAATATATAGCAAAGTAGCAACACTAAAAAGCAACCAAATACCAGAAAGAATAACAGAGGTAAAAGCAACTGTACGATATTGATTAGGTTGAGTTAATGAAGGTGGAAGAAAATATAAAAATGCAATTCCAGCAAAAGCAAATAAATTACTAATACCACTAAAGAAAGTAGTAGGAATACCTTTACCAAAAACAGGAAACATTCTCTCAAGTGTAAAGTTTTGCAAATTAAAAATAAAAATTAAAATAATGCTAATTAAAACAATAGGCATAATTAAAGTATTAGCACGAATAAAAGAATTATTTCCTAATTTATTGACATATACAATTCCAATAACGAAAAGTACAAGCAAAAAGAATACAGGAGTTCTTTGGAAAAAAATTAATTTTATACTTTCACAAAAACTTCTTAAAAAAATACTAGAAGTAATTAAAAAGTATAGGATAAATAAAATTCCAATAATATATTTTAATGGCTTTCCACCAAGAAAATGTGAAACATCAATAATATCAAGCCCAGGAAATCGTTTAAATAATTTACAAAGCAAATAAACAATACCTAATGCAACTAAAGTTATAAAAATAATATTTAATAAAGAAGCGGAACCAGTAGTTTCTAATATGTTTTTAGGTAAATTTAAGATAATATGATTGATCATAACAGTTAGTATTAAAAATATCGATTCTACACTACCAATTTTTGTATCTGATGACATAATTACTCCTTTCTATATCTCCATTCCATACTGATGTGTTTTTGAGAATTATCTCTTTTAGTATTCAAAAAATCAGGTCTTTTTTCACGTTTCCAAATAGGAGAAATATAATATCCATTTCCTCCATTAGAATTTGTTACAGGGGCAAATGGAACTAAATATGGTACGCCAAATGATTTCAAATTACATAAAATACAAAGATATACAAAACCTCCAATTCCAATACCTAAAAAACCAGCAACATATCCAAATAAAATAAAAAGAAAACGATATAAACGAATATGGAAACCAAATGCAAAATCCGGAATAGCAAAGGAGGCAATACCAGTAATAGCTACAATAATAATTAAAATAGGACTAACAATACTAGCACTAACAGCTGCTTGACCTAGTACTAAAGCTCCAACAATTCCAATAGTAGATCCAAGAGGAGAAGGAACACGAAGACCAGCTTCGCGAATTAGCTCAAAAGAAATTTCCATAGTTAAAATTTCAAAGATAATTGGAAAAGGAACATTTTCCCTAGAAGCAATTAAAGAAAATAAAAGCTCAGTAGGAATTAGTTCTTGATGAAAATTTGTAATAGCTATATACATACCAGGAAGAAGAAGGGTAATAAATAAAGCAATTAATCGCAATCCTTTTAAAAAATTTGCAAATTGAAATTTTAGATTTGTATCTTCTGGAGAAGAAACAAAATCAATCAATGTGGCTGGCATAATTAAACAATAAGGATTACCATTAACAAGTACAATAACTCTACCTTCAAATAAATATTTAGTAGCTTTATCAGGTCTTTCTGTTGCAAGAATCTGAGGAACACTATATTTATTAGTTTCTTCTATTAATTGCTCTAATTGACCAGAAGAAAGTAAAGAATCTACTCCTAAATTATTTAAACGATACTTTACTTCTGCAACTAAATCATTATTTGCAATATTGGAAATATAACAAACAGCACAATTTGTTTTACTAATTTTACCAATTGAAATATTTTCAATAATTAAATTTTCACTATGAACAATTCTACGAATCAAAGATGTATTTGTCCTAATAGCCTCAACAAAAGCTTCTTGAGGTCCACGAATTACCACTTCATTATTTGGAGTATCAATACTCCTTTGCTTAAAACCTTTTACATCAATATCAAAGGCAATATTTAAAGTATCAATAAAAAGAGCACAATTTCCCGAATTAACACCAGCGAATATATCACTAAAATCAGACTTCTGCTTAACATCATTTTGAGGAAATAGGTTGGTCATAATATATTCAACAATATCAAATTTTTTGACTTTTCTAACTGTAATATTATTAGTAACTGCTTCAGATATAACGTGATTTTGATTACCTTCAAATGAATTAGCTTGATTTTTTAACATTAAAGGTTTCAAAACATAATTATTGATTAAATCTGTATCTACCATTCCATCAATAAAAAGTAGAAAAGCACGATACTGTTTATTACGAGCTGTAACTAAAAACTCACGCACAACAATATCACTATTAATCATAGTGTTATACTTTACTTGAACATATTCTAAATTAACATCTATACTAGGAAATACTTTTTTTTCTTCACCTGCAGATTCAAAAGACTTTTCTGTTTCTTCAGCTTTAATATCGGATTTATTAAAAGAATCATCTCCTAATGTAAAATCATAAGAAGAAGCAGGATCGACAAAAAATATACTTTTAAAAAATTCTTTAATTTTCATATCTTTACAAATCCTTCAATATATTTATTTAATAGATAGAATTTCCCAAAAAAATAAAATTATGTATAAAAACAAATGTTTACAAAGGAAAAAGAATATTATATAATAAAGACATATTCAAAATATCAAAACAGTAGCCAGTATAAAATTGGAGGTAACATTAGTTGGAAAGAATTATAATGCATGTTGATGTAAATAATGCATTTTTATCGTGGACAGCAGTAGAAAGACTAAAAAATGGAGAAACTTTGGATATAAGAACAATACCAGCAATTATAGGTGGAGATGAAAAACAAAGAAAAGGAGTAGTACTTGCCAAAAGTCCAATTGCTAAGAAATTTGGAATTCAAACAGGAGAACCAATTTATTTTGCACGAAAAAAATGTAGAAATTTACAAGTTTTTTCAAGCAATTTTTCAGTTTATTATAAATATTCAAATGCACTATATAATTTATTATGTGAATATACAGATAAGATAGAACGTTTTTCTATTGATGAATGCTTTATGGATTTAACAAATTACTTAGCAGGAAGAACACCTGAAATAATTGCAAAAGAAATTAATAAGAGAGTAAAAGAAGAATTTGGATTTACAGTAAACATTGGAATAGCTAATAATAAATTATTAGCTAAAATGGCATCAGATTTTGAAAAGCCAGACAAAATTCATACTTTATATAAGAATCAAATAAAAGAAAAGATGTGGACATTACCTGTATCAGACTTATTTATGGTTGGAAGAAAAAGTTTACCAAAATTAGAAAAGATGCATATAAGAACAATAGGAGATTTAGCTAAAAAAGAAGAAAAAGAATTAATAAAAGCATTTGGAAAATATGGAAAAATGATATGGGAATATGCAAATGGAATTGATAATTCAGAAGTAATTAGCATTGAACCAGAACCAAAATGTATTGGAAATTCAGTAACTCTACCATATGATATATCAAATTTAGAAGAATTACAGGAAGTACTATTAAGTATAGTAGAACAAACTACATATAGACTTAGAAAACACAAATTGTATGCAAGTGTTATTAACGTACAATTAAAAACCAAAGATTTTAAAGTATCTTCACATCAAAAGAAAATAGATATAGCTACTAACAGCACAAAAATAATTTATGAAGAAGCAAAAAAACTACTAAAAGAATTATATAATGGAGAAGCGATTAGATTAATTGGAGTAAGAGTAGATAATTTATCATCAAAGGAAGAAACACAAATTTCAATTTTTGATACAAAAGAAAAAGAAAAACAAGAAAAACTAGATGAAGTAATAGATAAGATAAAAAATAAATATGGATACAATGCTATTACACGAGCAGGAAAAGCAGATTTAAAAGAAACACCAGATAAGTTAAAATAGTACTTTGGTAAGTTAATAAAAATTGTAAAAAAATGTATTTTAGTGTTGAATTATAAAAAAATAAATGATATAATTTTTTTCATCAAAAGGAGGTGAAAAAAATGGAAGAAAATGTTAAAGAATTTAAAATAATAAATGGAAGATTAGATGTATTAGAATCAGATGTAAAAGTTTTAAAAGAAGATATGAAAGAAGTAAAACAAGATGTATCTGAACTAAAAGAAGACATGAAAGAAGTAAAACAAGATATAGTCGAACTAAAAGGAGACGTAAAAGTCTTAAAAGAAGAAATGAAAGAAGTAAAGCAAGATGTAGCTGAGCTAAAAGAAGATGTAAGAATACTAAAAGAAGATGTAAAAAATCTAAAAAACGAAGTACAAATTTTAAAAGTAGAAGTAGAAAATCTAAAAATAGAAGTAGAAAAACTAAAAGAATCAGTTCAATCTCTAAGCAGATCTATGCTTATAATAGAAGATTATGTTACTAACAAAATCCCAGCACTTTTTGAAGCATATATGGTTCATCAAGAAAATCAAGAAAAAAACGAAGTAAAAATTGAAAAACTAAAAGAAGTAACAGATGTTCATGAAATAAAAATTTCAACTTTGGAAGACACTGTAAAAGATCATTCAGAAAAATTAATTCATATAAAATCTAAATAAAATCTGATTAAAATCAAACAAAATGGAGCTTAAATATATTTTCTATAAAAATTATTATAGAAGACATATCTAAGCTCCATTTTTAATAAAAACTATATCTATGAGTAGAATTTGACATTTATGTAAATTTGATATAAAATATATAGGATTAGCAAATAGTTGATTTTGAAATATTTTTAACTATTAATTACTAGTTAGAAGGAGGATTAGCATGAGAGACTGTGTTCGGTGCTGCATAGACCAAAAAACAGGAATCAAAGTAACCATTACCCAGCATGAGAATAGGTATGATGTTGAAATTGTTATGCCAGAAGGAATATTTAACAATGCGAAAAAGGTTTATATTGCAAGCAAAGAATTTTCGTTATCGGCAACTGTTGTTAATAGCGAAGTGCAATGGCATGGTCCATATGTCATAACACTTAACAGAGGTTATCAAAATAGTAAATATGGTCTCATCAAAAATGTTCAGTCAAAAATTAAGTTTGAAGGAAGAAATTGCTCTGGAAGTATTATCTTAAATCCAAAGTTTTATATTCCAACGAAAAGACGTGCAACCTCCAAAAAAATAAAAGAGGCAAGAAATGTAAAAAAACTGGAAACAGTATATATAAGTAATGAGTCAAAATCTACGAGTTCAAAATATACTTCATATACTCATACGAATATAACAAAGCCATACAATGGTGGGCTAGTTTCTCCAAAGTAATTTACAAAGCCTTTTTAAACCCGTTACTATAATATGGTAACGGGTTTTTATTATTAAATACTTATTTTGTTATAAAATTAAAGAATAATACAAATTAATCCACCACTACCTTCATTGACAATTCTCTCTAATGTTTCTTGTAATTTGCTTCTAGCGTCCTCAGGCATTTTAGATAATTTGTTTTGTAAACCTTCATTTACTAATTCGTGTAAATTTTTGCCAAAAATATTTGATTCCCAAATCTTTTCAGGATCATTTTCAAATTCGGATAACAAATAATTTACCAATTCTTCAGATTGTTTTTCACTACCAACTAAAGGAGAAACTTCAGTCTCAATTTCTGCTTTTATTAAATGAATAGAAGGAGCTTTTGCTTTTAATTTAACACCAAAGCGAGATCCTTGTTTTACAATTTCGGGCTCTTCTAAAATCAATTCTTCCATAGAAGGTGTAACAATTCCATAACCAGTAGCTTTTACTTGCTCTAAAGCATAAGAAACTTTATCATATTCCTTTTTAGCATTAGCTAAATTAGTAATAGTAGAGAATAAATCACCTTCATTAGAAATTTCCATACCAGAAATTTCAGTTAATATCTTATAAAACAATTCATCTACTAATTGAATAGAAATATCAATACTACCTTCACCAAGTCTAATTTCATTTACAATAGTAGTAGTAATAATCTGAGTGTTTTGTAATTTAACAATGCCATTATCAATTTGTCTTAAAATTCTCACATCTTGAAAAGCTGATTTAATTTCTGAATATAATTCTTCTTTGAGCCAGTGAGAATCAGGCAAACTATCTACCCATTTTGGAAAATTAATATTCATTCTTTCAATAGGAAATTCATACAGAATTCTACTAAAAATTGTATTCATATCATCTAAATTTAAATTAGAACAATCAGTAGGAATAACTGCAGTTTGATATTTATCTTCTAACTTCTTTGCCAACTCTTGAACATCCTCAGAAAAAGGATTATCTGAATTTAAAACAATCACAAAAGGTTTATTTAATTCTTTTAATTCACGAACAACTCTTTCTTCTGCATCAATATAATCTTCTCTAGGAATATCAGTAATACTGCCATCTGTTGTTACTAAAATGCCAATAGTAGAATGTTCCTGAATAACTTTTTTAGTACCGATTTCAGCAGCTTGTTCAAAAGGAATTTCTTCATCAAACCATGGAGTTTTAACCATACGAGGCATGTCATCTTCTAAATAACCAATAGCATTATGTACTAAATATCCAACACAATCTACTAAACGAGTTTTTAATTTTAAATGATCTCCAATTGTAATTTCAACAGCTTCATTAGGAATAAATTTAGGCTCAGTCGTCATAATAGTCCTACCGCTAGCACTTTGAGGAAGTTCATCTTGAGCACGTTCCTTTTTATATTCATTATCAATATTAGGAATAACCATCAAATCCATAAATCTTTTAATAAATGTAGATTTACCAGTACGAACAGGTCCTACAACTCCAATATAAATATCACCCTGTGTACGATCTGCTATATCTTGATATAATTTTAAATTCTCATCCATGAGTTTATTAACCCCCTTAAAAAATGTTTGTACGAAACTTTTAATTAATGTATATTAGAATAAAATGAAGTTATGACTAAAATTACAAAAAAATTTGCTAAATTTAATTAGGTATGTTAAAATAAGTACGGTTTATAAAAAATTGCATAAAATATACAAAAAGAAGAAAGGTGTGTCACAAGATGGAAAAAGATGTTATGGCAATTATGTTAGCAGCAGGGAAAGGCACAAGAATGAAATCAAAAAAATCTAAATTAGTTCAAAAAATTTATGGAAAAGAAATTATAAAAAGAGCTGTAGAAAATGCAAAAAAAGCAGGAATAAATAATATTGTAGCAGTAGTAGGATATATGAAAGATGAAATTATGCAAGTATTAGGTGATGAAGTACAATATGCAATACAAGAGGAAATGCTAGGAACAGGTCACGCTGTAATGCAAGCTACTAAATATTTAGAAGGTAAAAAAGGAAAAGTATTAATCTTAAATGGAGATCATCCAATAATTAGACCAGAAACATTAAAGAGACTATATGAAGAAAGCAACAAAAGGGGAGAAGTAGGAACAATATTATCTATTTATTATGATAAACCAAATGCATATGGTAGAATTATTCATGACGAAAAAGGAGAAGTATCAGCAATTGTAGAATATAAAGACTGCAATGAAGAACAAGTAAATATTAAAGAAGTAAATGCAGGAATGTATTGCTTTGATATAGAAGAATTGTTAAAAGCATTAAAAGAATTAACAACAGATAATGCACAAGGAGAATACTATCTAACAGATGTTATTAAAATTATGCATGAAAAAGGATTAAAAACCGGTTCAATTATAGTAGAAGACTATACAGAGATGTTAGGAGTAAATGACAGAGTAGAACTACAAATGATAACAAAATTTTTACAAATGAGAATTAATACAGAGCATATGAGAAATGGAGTAACGATTGAAGATATCAACAATACCTATATTTATGATGATGTAGAAATAGGTATGGATACTGTTATTCATCCAAATACAACAATTAAATCTGGAGTAGTAATAGGAGAAGACTGTGAAATAGGACCAAACTCATATATAAGAGAAGGATGTAAACTTGCTAATAAAGTAAAAATTGGAAGTTTTGTAGAAATAAAAAAAGCAATTATAGGAGAAGGATCAAAAGTACCACATTTATCATATATGGGAGACTGTGAAATTGGAGAAAAATGCAATATAGGATGTGGAACAATTACATGTAATTATGATGGATTACATAAAAGTAAAACAATTATAGGAAATCACTCATTTATTGGTTCAAATACAAATTTAGTAGCACCAGTAACAGTAGGAGATAATACATTTATAGCAGCAGGTTCAACAATAACAGATGATGTGCCAGAATATGCATTAGCAATAGCAAGGCAACGTCAAACAAACAAAGAAAATTGGAATAAAAAATAAAATATAAAACAATAAAAAATCTTGGAAAAATATATTCCAAGATTTTTTGTATTAACAAAGAAAATATAATGCTAATAAATGTACAGGATAAAATAAATATAACAGATACTTTACTTTAAGTCCTTGTTTTCCGTTATATAATCCTATAAAAACAGAAGACAACATAGTAGATAAACCAAGAAAAACATATTGTAAATAAAAACCATGGGTATAAATTGTAATACCATATTTGATAAAACACAAAATAATGAAACTAAAAAGCATTTTTAATTTATTATCTCTGAAAAAGTAAAAAGTAAAAATAACAATAATACCCCAGAAACCATAATCAACAGAAACTAAATCTCCCAAAAAAGCAATACAAATAACTAAAAATAATGCAATATATTGTTTTAATTCTAAACCTAAAAATTTAAATGAAAGTTTTTCATTTTTCCATTTAGAAAAACTATCATAAATAACAATACAAACTAATCCTAATAATAAAGTACACATAACATTTAAACCAGGATTAGATAAATATTTATCAACAAATAAATAAAATGGAATTTCAGAAATTAAAGCGAAAATCATTAATCGAATAATATATTTTTTCAAATTTTTAGTATGTAAATATCCTTCTGAAATTTGAAATGCAAAAATAGGAAAAGCAATTCTACCAATATAATTTAAAATACTAATGTATCCAATAGAAGCATCACTAAAATGATCACAAAACATAGAAAACATAGCAATAATTTTTAAAACAAAACTCGTCATTTATATCACCTAAAAATATTATCTAACATCAGAAAAAGAAAATCAATAAAAAATACAAAAAGTATTTACAAAAATTATACAAAAAGTATAAAATGATATAGTAAAAACTTATGTTAAAAAATAACAAGAAGTTTATTATAATAAGGAAGGAGAAAACAAATGAAAAGTATTAATAAAATACGACAGCGACGGAAGTCCAAAAGCAAAATCACCGCCACGGAATTACATTAATAGCCCTGATTGTAACAGTAATTATATTAATTATATTATCTACCATAAGTTTAAATGCAATATTTGGAAATCGGAGGATTACTAACAGAAGCAGAAAATAGTGGAAAAGATATAAATGAAATATTAGGGGAAAGTGAAGAAAGTTTAAGTGGTTCAAGACAAGAATATTTAAATGCAATGGCAGATTCAGGTGAAGGTATATATATACTAACGATTCATTATCAAGACGCAAATGGAAATACTTTAGCAGATGATTATATAGCACAATATGTAGAAGGAGAAAAATTTTCAATACAATCTCCTGAAGTATATGGATATATTCCAAACTACTCTATAATTAATTCAAATGACCAAAGTATAGTAGAAACAATGGGAATGCCATCAAGAGATTTAGAAATAACAGTAATATATTCAAAAACAACAGAAGCACCAGAATGGAATCAAAATCCAAACATATCAATAAAGAAAAATATTATATCAACACCAAAAAATGGAACAAGATATGAAGCAGGAGAAAAAATAAAGTATCGATTAACAATAATAAATACAGGAAATGTCACAATAGAGAAATTTAGAATAGAAGATACAGTAATATCAAATAGTGGAGAAACGCAATATACATTCACAAAATTCACAGATCCAAAAGATCAAACATATTTGGAAGCAGGACAAACGGGATATATAGATTATACATACACTGTACAAAAAGCAGATTTAGGAGGAACAATAAAAAATACAGCAGAATTAGCAGAAACAGTACCACCAGTACCATCAGGACATAAAATACCACCAGTAGAAATACCAACAACAGATATGAAAAACGATTTAGAAATAAAAAAAGAAGCATTCGAAGGACCATATTCTACAGGCGATGTAATTAGTTATAAAATTTCTATAACAAATACAGGAAATACTACAATAACTGATGTTATAGTAACAGATGAATTAGAAGGAGCAAAAATTACAACAGGACAAGGATATACAATAAATGAGCAGGGACAAGCAGAAATATTGGCTATAGCACCTGGAGCTACAGTAGTTTTATCAGCCAATTATACTGTACAAGAAAAAGATCTTGAAAACAACAATAAAGAATTAATTAATAAAGCACATGTTACAGGAAGTTGCCCTGACGGAAGTGAAATATATAAAGAAGATACAGCTACAGTATCAATTTTAAAACGATATACAATAACTGTACGTTATTGGTATGCTAAAATAGGAGGAGCAGTTGCAGGACCGACATATATAAGGACATTGTTTGATGGTGATCCATATAATGTGGCATCAAAAGCTATAGCAGGATACACTGTAAATAAAGCTGAAGTAACAGGAACAATACAAGGAGAAGATGTTATATTTGATGTCATATATACCGCTATTCCATATAAACTAACAATTAATTATATGTATGAAGATGCCACCGTGGCTGCAGGTCAATTTACTGAAATACTAACAATAGGAGATGGATATTCTGTTCCATCACCAACAATACCAGGATATACAGCAAGTATACCAACTGTATCAGGAACAATGCCAGGAAGAAATTTGACTTTTACTGTTATATATTTCCCAAATGATAATACAGATTTATAATATACAAAATCAACCTTAAAAGGAGAAAAAATGGAAAAGAATAAAACCGTTGTAGCTGTAGAGAGAGAGAGAGAGAGAGAGAGAGCTACAGTTTAAAGAAAGAAAAAATAATAGTAGAACACAAAAAACAGGACAAAGCCTATCTATTAATAGAAAAGTAGATTAAGGTTATTTGTCTTGTTTTTTGTGCTCTAAAAAACAAAGCACAAAAGGAAAGGAGAAAACAAATGAAAAGTATTAATAAAATACGACAGCGACGGAAGTCCAAAAGTAAAATCACCACCACGGAATAACATTAATAGCCCTAATTGTCACAATAATTATATTAATTATATTATCCACCATAAGTTTAAATGCAATATTTGGAAATCGGAGGATTACTAACAGAAGCAGAAAATAGTGGAAAGGATATAAATGAAATATTAGGGGAAAGTGAAGAAAGTCTAA
>CANRAY010000019.1 GCA_947628735.1 uncultured Clostridia bacterium
TTGAGGCATATTTGTTATGCCTTATTTTTTTATATTTCAAAAATCAACTTTGGAGAAATTTCCTATAACATAAAAAAGATCTTATAAAGTAGTTTTACTTTATAAGATCTTTTCATAAGAGATTTTCTTATTTTTTGTTTTTTTCTAAACATTCTTCCATTATTTTAGTTAAATCATCTATTTCTACAATCGACTTTATACTTGCTTCTAGAGTTGCTTCTGGTGGTACTTTTTTTAAATTTAATGTATATCCATTTTTTAATGCTAATTGTCTTATGAATTCTCGTATACATCTTCCATTTCCTTCACGAAATGGATGTAAAACATTTAACTCTGATATGTAGTAAGCTAAAGCTTGTGCTAATTCTGATTTACTATATCCTTTTAAATAATTTGATTTTTTTAATTTAGTTAATAATTTTTCTAACTCATTAGGTATATATTCCCACTCTGCAAATCTAAATGCACCTTTTGCTATATTTTCTTTTCTAAATTTTCCTGCGAATGGATAAATATCTTCAAACAAATAAGTATGAATGCTAACTAAATGTTTTGTATCAAAATTTCCTGTAATCTCTTTTTGCCTTAAACTTAATAATTTTGCTGCTGTTATTTTAGCTTCATACTCTTGTAATTTTTTCTTATCTTTTATATTTAATTTATTTTTAAGTACATCACAATCTTCATAACAATAGATTGATTTTTGAACTTCATATTCTTCTTTCATTATTTTCTCCTATGTTAATTTATTTGATTCTTTATTGTTTCAATTAGTTGTGTCATATTCATTTCTTCATTTGCAAATTGTCTATATAGATTTATATCTTGTTCTGTGATTTGCATTCCTTCTATTGCTAAATCATTTTTTATATTATCTATATTAAAGTTAAAAATTTCTTCATTAAACATTTAAATTTACCTCCAAAATTTATTACTTTTTTAAGACCACCTATATATTTATTATACCACAAAATCATTGAAAAGTCCAGTTTTATCGATATTTTTAGAACAAAAAACCCTACTTAATTTATAAACTAAGTAGGGTTTTTATTGCTTTTAATTTTATATTGCTTTACATTTTACAACTAATCTTTGTGTACCATAATTTGTGCAAGTAATTAATGTTAATTCTTTTCTGTTTGTACGTGTATTAGTACAACTTGTATCTTCTGGATATACAACATATTTATCATATACTTCATATTTTAATGTTCTTCCTGATAAATCTTCTAATTCAACAATATCTCCATTTACCAATTCAGAAAGTCTTCCAAACATTTTTCCATTTCTATAGTTGTGTCCTACTACAGAATAATTTCCTTTTTCGTTAGGCTCTCCTCCGAAGAATTTACAAATTGAAACTTCTAATAAGTCATCAATTGATACTTCTGAATTTTTAGCTAAAACTGGATAACTAATGTCTATTTTTGGTATTGTAATAATCGCTTCTGTTGAATATGTATTTCCATCTGAAGTTTCATATGTATTGTCAATCTCTTCTGGTTCTTCTTGTTTATCTTCTTTTGGCTTTTCTATTTCTTTTTGTTTTTCATCATTATTTAAAATAATTACCATAACATCATCATTTTCTGGTGTTTGTTTTATGGTTGTTTTTTGTACTTCTGCTAATAGTTCTTTTGAAACTTGTTCACTTCTGTCTCTATCATATTCTGCATATATGTAATATGAAGATAAAATGCACACTAAAAAAATGGATAAAAAGAATTCAATTTTAAATATTCTTTTTTTCCTTTTTAATTCTGGTGTAACATATAATTTTTCTGCTACCAAAATTTGGTTCATAAAATCCTCCTATTAAAATATATCCAGTAAGTATTATATCACATTTTTTTCATAAATGAAAGCCTTTTTGCAGAATTTTTGTTATTTTTTAACATTGGAGGATTTTATATGTTTTATTTACTTATTATATTTGCAATTTTAGCAAATTGTTCTATAGAAAGATTTTCGCCTCTTTCATTATTTGGTATATTCAAACTTTCTAGAATTTTTTGTCCTTCTTCTTTATTTTTTATCATTCCACTGTTACTAAGTCCATTTAAAAGTGTTTTTCTTCTTTGCATAAAACTTGATTTTATTATTTTGAAAAATAATTCTTCATCTTTTACTTCAACAATTGGGCTTTTTCTTATTTGTAATTGAATAACTGCTGAATCTACTTCTGGTGATGGAATAAAGTTTTCTTTTGGTACAAAAGTAAGTTGTATAGGATTTGCATAATAATATACACTATATGTAATTGTTCCTGCATATTTTTCGCCTGGAATTGCTGTAATTCTATCTGCTACTTCCTTTTGTACCATTACTGTAATAGTACTAATTTCTAATTTGTCTTCTAGTAATTTCATAATAATTGGAGTTGTAATATAATATGGCAAATTTGCTACAATTTTTACATTTTTTATATTAAGTTCTTCTTTGTTTTTTTGTATTAATTCTTTTAAGTTTACTTTTAATATATCTTCATGTATAACTTCGAAATTTTTATATAAGCAAAATCTATCTTGTAAAATTTGAATCATTTTATCATCTAATTCTATTGCTATTACCTTTCTAGCTTTTTCTAATAGTTCTTTAGTTAATGTTCCTAATCCAGGTCCTATTTCTATAATAAGATCTTCATTTTCTATATTTGCCGAATTTACTATTTTATTAATTATTTCATCATTTATTAAAAAGTTTTGCCCTAAATTTTTATTAGCTGTTATTCCATATTTTTTCATGATGAATTTTGTTTCTGTTAATGCACTTTCCATTTTATGCCCCTTTATTGTTTTATATTCTTATTTATTCCACAATTTCCTTTTGTAATGTTACATTAATTACAGTTCCTTCTTCTACCGAAGTTTCTGCTGCAATATCTTGACTAATAACAATTCCTGAACCTGATGCCTTTATATTCAAATTTTGTTTCTTTAGTGCTGACTTTGCTTCTGTATATGTCATATTTTTTAGGCTTGGCACAGTTTGTGATACTCTAGTGTCATTTCCTTCTGTATATAAACATACTATTGCTCCATTGACTAATGCTGTTCCTTCTTTTGGCATTTGATCAGTTACAATATCACTTGAATCGCCATATATTTTACATGTAAAGCCTTCTCTTTCCAATATTTTTTCTGCTTCTGCAATTGTTTTATTTTTTACGTTTGGTAGGCTTGTTGTTTCTATTGTTTCACTTGATGCATTAGTATCTGATGGAATACCTAAGTATGGTAATACTTCTTTTAAAATTTGTCCTACTACTGGTCCTGCTTGTGTACTACCGCTATGTGTTCCTCCTTGTGCTTCTGGTCCGTACAATGTTACTAATACTACTACTTCTGGGCTTTCTGATGGTGAGATAGCTGCAAATGAAACAACATAAGTACGTGATTCATCTGAAGGATCTGGTTCTGATGTTCCTGTTTTTCCTGCAACTGAATATCCTTTTACTTGTGCGTATTTTCCTGTTCCGTCTTCAACAACAGTAGTTAACATATCTAATAATTTACTTGATGTTTCTTTTGAAATTACTTGTCTTACTGCTACTGGTTCTATTGTTGTTACAGCTCCTGTATCTGTATTTGTTACCTCTTTTACAATTCTTGGTTGCATTAATACACCATCATTTGCTACAGCTGAAACGGCTGTAATCATTTGTAAAGGAGTAATTCTAAATCTCTGTCCAAATGACATTGTTGCAAGTTCTACTTCTCCTACATCTTCTAATTTCCAAAATACTCCTGTTTCTTCACCTCCACCATTACAGTTAGTCGTATCAAAAAATCCAAAAGCATTATAATAACGATATAAAGTAGAAGCTCCTATTTTTCTACCTAACTGCATAAATGCTGGGTTACATGAATTCATTAATGCTTCTCTTAAGCTTTGTGATCCATGTTGAGATCCATCATGACATTCTATAACAGTATCTGTCAATCTTTCTTCTCCATTACAATAAAAATCTCCTTCTTTATCCGTTTCTACAATATCTTCTTCTAAACCTGCAGCTGCTGTGATAATTTTAAATACTGATCCAGGCTCATAAGTTGAATTAATTGCTCTATTGTTCCAGTTCCTTTGTAGTAATTCTATACTGTCTTCTTCATTCATTTTTTTCCATTCTTTTTCTGAAATATATGTTGGTGTAAATGGATCATTTAAATTGTAATCTGGATATGTAGCCATTGCTAAAACGTCTCCATTATTTGGATTCATTATAATTACATTTCCGCCATTTGTACATTTATTTTCTTCACATGCTTGTTTTAAATACTTTTCTGCAATTCCTTGAATATTTGCATCTAAAGTTAATGTTAGATCATTTCCATTTTCTGCTTCATAATATTTTTGATTTTCATCTGGAATAAACTCTTGAAGAGCGTCTTGTGAATTAACAATTTTTCCAGGTGTTCCTGTTAATATTGAATCCCATTGAGCCTCTAGTCCTTCCAAGCCTTGATTGTCTGTTCCACAAAATCCTAATAGGTTAGATGCTAAGTTATTATATGGATAATATCTTTTGTTGTCTTCATCAATATTGATTCCTGAATAAATTTCATTGTCGTTCATCCATTGTTTTAGATTATCTATTTTGTCTTTTTCTACTTTTCTAACAATTGTTTCAATTTCTTCGTTACTTGAAACTTTTTTTAATGTTTCTTTATAGTCTAGTTCAAATATATCTGAAAATGCTTTTGCTACTTTT
The DNA here is from genome assembly GCA_947628735.1 of uncultured Clostridia bacterium. GTDB lineage: Bacteria > Bacillota > Clostridia > TANB77 > CAG-508 > CALXVA01. The sequence goes on from CANRAY010000019.1 coordinate 4,712, forward strand.
TCTTTTAAAGTTTTTGTTTTTTCTTCATCTATTTCTTCTTTATTATTCATAACAACAATACTTGTTGGATTAATAGTAACTGTATCTACTTGTGCACTTATTGCTAATGCTTTTCCTGTTGAATCATATATAGTTCCTCTCTTAGGGCTAATAGTTTGATTTTTTATTAGTTGTGAATACATTGCTTCTTTTAACTCTGCACCTTGTACTATTTGAAGCCATCCTAATCTTCCTATTAGTATAAATAAGGCTATAAAAAATATTAACATAATTCTTTTTAGCCTCTGAGGAACTGTCATAATCTTTTTTTCTTTGTTTTGTTTATTTTTTTGAAATTTATATATATTATTCTTTTTATTTTTCTTTGAATTCATTATACACCAACTTCTTCTTTGGATTTTCTTATTTTAAAAATATTTTATATGATGTATTTATAAAAATCAATAATTTCATTCTAATTTCACATTTTATTTACTTTGTGAAGACATATTTTGATCTTAAAATAAAAAATGCCCCTCCTTTCAGAGGGGACTTTCCAAGCTTTATCCACGACGGTTACGCTTGGTTTGCCGGTTTTTTGCTTTTCTATTGCTCTTGATAATCATCATGATGATGTTATAAATAACATATGCATACATAATGATAATCGCGGGAATAGCCAGAATAGATCCCAATGTCCATACCAGTTTAACTACGATATTGCTTCTGCTGAATGTCCGAACAAGGGTATCGTCCGAATTGTAGTATTTCTCCTCGCGGATGTTCTGCCAATAAGCGTCATCTTCATGGTCATTGTGTTCCTGTGCGAAGACAATGTTGTCATGGATAACTGCCATTTCTGCGAAGGTTTTGACTACTTTAGGGGTGCTCTGGATAATAGCAATGCTTCCGACAATGATGCTGAGAATCACCGTAATTACGGTTACGGCTTCCATAAAAGCCTTGATGTTCTGCCTGGTGTTTTTTCTTTTCATGGTATTTGCCTCTTTTCTCTTTCTAATAAATTTGCCTTGGGCCTATTATTATTATAACATATTATATTAATTTTCTCAAATTTGGACTACTATTTGATAAACTTCTCCACTTGAATTAAGTTTTATTCGTTTTTCTTTTACTTCTTCTCCATTAACCCAAAACTTCTCTACGCCTGTATTTTTCCTATTTGGATTTGTTACTTTAATATTATAAATACTTTCTCCATATTTATATTGAATGCTATATTCTTGCCAGTTAGAAGGTACGCATGGTTGTAACTTTAATATTCCTTTTTCTATTCTTAATCCCAAAATATATTTTATTCCTGCTTCATAATACCAGCTACTTGAACCTGTATACCATGTCCAGCCACCTCTTCCTGTCAAATTTCCCATTCCATAAATATCTGCAGATACTACATATGGTTCTACTTTATATTTATTTGCTTCTTCTTTGGTACGAGTATGTTCTATTGGATTAATCATTCTAAAAAATTCATTTGCTTTTTCTCCAAATCCTAATATTGCTTCTGCTATTATTACCCATATGGCTGAGTGTGTGTATTGACCTCCATTTTCTCGTGTTCCCGGTAAATACGCTTTAATATATCCTGGCTCTAATTTACTTTTTTCAAAAGGAGGATCTAATAGTTTTATCATTCCATTTTCTTTATCTACTAAATGATTTTCTAAACTTTCTATTGAAATATATTTTTTATCGTTATCTCCTGCTCCAGATATAGTTGCCCAACTTTGTGCAATACTATCAATACGACATTCTTCATTTTGAATACTTCCTAATATATCGCCATTATCCATAAAAGCTCTCTTATACCATCTTCCGTCCCATCCAGCAGTATTTAGTGCTCTTTTTAATGTTTCCATCATAGCTCTATATTTTTCTACTGTTTCTTTTTCTTCTTTTGCTTCACAAATTGGAATAAAACGATTTAAAACTGTATACAAAAAAAATCCTAGCCATACGCTTTCCCCTTTTCCTTTGTTTCCAACTGTACTAAATCCATCATTCCAATCTCCAGACCCGATTTTTGGTAATCTATTTTCTCCTAATGAAAATGCTTTTTCTATTGCCTTTTTGCAGTGTTCATATATACTTTCTTTTTTCTCTGAAGGAAGATATAAATCATATTTTTCATCCACTCCCTCTGGTAAAACTTCTCCTTGAAGATATGTTGTTTCTTCTTCTAAAATTGTATTATCTCCTGTAAATTCTATATATTCTGACACCATATATGGTAACCATAATAAATCATCTGAAAATCTTGTACGAATTCCTCTTGATGTTTCTTCATGCCACCAATGCTCAACATCTCCTTCTATAAATTGATGCTTACTATGCTTTATTATCTGATTTTTTACTAATTCAATATCTATATATTTTAGGCAAATACAGTCTTGTAATTGATCTCTAAACCCATATGCTCCTCCTGATTGATAATATCCGCTTCTAGCATAGATTCTAGAACATAGTGTTTGATATAATAACCATCCATTTAAAATAATATTGGTAGATTCTAGTGGGGTCGCAACTTGTAACGTTTCTATCTTATTTTGCCAGTATTTCTTTTCTTTTTCATATTCGGTAATTGCATTATTTACGTTTGTATATTCATAAGCTTTATCTTGACAAGCAAGTATATTTTGGTCTGCTCCTAATACTAACACAATGTCTTTATTTTCTAATGCTTCCAATGTTATTTTTATTTCTATTGCTACAATATTTTCTTTTCCTAATGAATTTTGTCTGTCTAGCTCTAATTCTTCTAATGCTTCAGGATTAGAGATTGTTCCTATTCCTATGAAATCTCTTTTATTTCCAGTATAAGATTGTATTTTTTCACTAGAAGATAAATAAAGAATTGTTTTATTTTCTTTATCAATTTTATTTTCTATTGTTATAAGATTACTATTTGATTTATATTCTATTTGTAGATGTCCATTTGATTTTATTTCATCTTCATCTAATACTGTTTTTACATAGTAAATTAATTTTAATTCTTTTCTTTGTGTTTGCAAATTTTCTAGATGTAATATTTGTACTTTTATTGAATCTTTTCTTGGAACATACATTTCTAATTTTTGTACAATTCCATCACAAGTATGCTGATATTTACAATATCCAAATCCATATGTTATATAATAATCATTATCATCTGGCATTGGATTTAATCCTAAAGACCATGTTTTTTGATTTTTTAGATCTTTCAAATAAATAATTTCTGAAGGAACATCTGTAACTTGATTGTTATTCCAAGCTGTTAATCTGTTTAATCTACTATTTTGATACCAAGTGTAACCTCCCATTGTTTCTGTTACTACTGTTCCAAATTTTTCATTGGCTAATACATTACTCCATACTGTTGGAAGTCTTTCATCTTTGTTAGTACGTATTACATATTCTTTTCCATCATTAGTAAATCCGCCATATTCGTTATAATATTTTAAGTTTTTATCATCTAGTGCTTGTCTATTTACTTCTGATTCTATATTATCTGTTTTTTCATTTTGCTTTGCTGTTCTTTTTATTTTGTCTAAATATTCTTCTTCTTGATCTTTTAATTGTCTATCAATTTCTCCTAAACTACTGTCTATTAGTAAATTTGCCCTATACTCTATAATATTTTGACTGTTTTTATCAATGTGATTTAATATGAAAATACCGCCTTTTTGATTTTGCAAATAAGTTACGTTTTTATCTAATATTGCATTTTGAATTTCCTCTTGTACATAATTTTCATAGTTTTTCTTTTCTTCATTAATTATAATTAAGTCAACTGGTATGTTTTTTATACGAAAATATTCATGTGCTTTTATAGCTTCTTTTACTATATCTATATCATTTACTTCTTTTATTTTAATTACTAGCATTGGTATATCACCAGATATTCCATATTTCCATAGTTCTGAAGTTGGTGCCTTTTCTACTTTATTCTCAGTGTTTTTTAAGGTTTTTAAAGGATTTTGATAAATTAAATATGATAACATTTTTTGATAGGTTTCTATTTCTTTTCCTTTTATTCCTAAATACATATTTTCCGCTTCTACTTTTGCTTTGGCTAGATCCATATTTCTTTCTATTTTTTCGCTATTTTGATTTTCATAAATCATTTTTAATGCTTCTTCTTTTTCTTCTGCAACTGCTAAAATTAAATTCAACTTTATTGTTTTTTCTGGTAAAATGTTAATTGTTCTTCTCATTGCAACAATTGGATCTGTTGTGATTCCTATTCTTCGTCCCATAGGTAAACCTTTTTGAATTGTTTTGGGTAATAATAGATTTCCTCTTCCTATAAATTTTTCTTTATCTATTTCATATTCTAGCTCTCCTATAGTCTCGTTTTCAGTATATAAATTAATTGCTAAATAAGTTTCTTTTTCTCCCTTGTTTCTTTTATTACGTTTTATTAATAAAATATCATCTACCATTTCATAATTTAAAAATAAATTGTTAAATGCTTTGTGTGCATAATCTTGTTCAAATGTTGATAATACAGGTTCTAAGAAGCTTGTAATCTCTATTGTTTCTTCTGTCATTCCATGATTTTTTAATTCAATTTGTCTAATTTCTATAGGTTTATTTGGCATAACTGCTATTTTCGTGGTTGTTTCTATATTGTCATCCATTCTTGTAAATTTGTCTTGATCTGGTGTATATGTTATATGATATTTATTAGGTTTTGGTAAATAATTCATATAGCAAGATGTCCATATTTTCTTTGTTTTTATGTTTCTTAAATAAAAAAATATTCCTTGTTCCTCTTCGTCTGTTTCTTTATATCGATTTATAATTATATTTTTATATTTGCTATATCCTTTTCCTTTTTGGTCTATTACAACTGTATAATTTTCATTAGAAATAACATTGATTGGATTGATTTTTTCATTTATTTTTGTATATTCTCTTTGAGAATATGCATCATAGTCAATTGTTTTCATCTTTTCTACTTTTTCTTTGTGTTCTTTAGTAATAATAATATTTTCAGGCATTTTTTCTTGTAATAAAATATCTATTGCTTTTATTTCTGGATTTTTCATAAATCTTTTTTGTAAAATTTGCTCTTTTAGTAAGTTATTAATTGATAAAAGAATTAATCCTTGATGATGTGCCATATATGTTTTTACAATTGCATTTTTTTCATTTCTTCTGAGTCTGTTTGGTGTGTAATCAATAGATTCATAAAATCCATATTGTCCAAACATTCCTTGTTCTTCTAAGACTTTAAGATTTTGTATAACATTTTTTGGATCCTCACTTAATGCCATTATACTTCCATAAGAAGATACAACAATTTCATCTGCTAATCCTCTTTTAATTCCTAACCATGGGATTCCGAATGCTTTATATTGGTAATTATTATTTAAATCTTTTAGGTGAAATGCTGCTTCTGAAATTCCCCATGGAATATTTAATTTTTTACTATATTGTTTTTGGCTCATAATTGCAAATTTTATGGATTCACTTAATAAACTTCCCTCTGGTCCTGGAATATTAATGTTTGGCATTAAATATTCAAATGCTGTTCCAGACCACGAAATTAATCCTTTATATTTATTTAGTTCTGTTAAACTTCTACTAAGTGCATACCAATGTTTTGCTGGTATATCTCTTTTTGCAATTGCTACAAAACTGGCTTGTCTTGCTTCTGATGCTAATAAATCATAATATGATGGTGTTAAACTATTTTCTTCAACATTATATCCGATTGAAAATATTTTATTTTCTGCAACATATAAGTGTTCAAATTTTGTGTTTTGAATTATTATATTTATTATTTCTATCATGTTTTCTATTTTATTTAATATTTTGGTTTCATTATCTGCAATTTTAATGTCTTTTGAGCTACTCTTTTCCACAATTTCCACATTTTTTTCTTCTTTGGTGTTTTCTAAAAATTGTTTCAAAACATATAAATATCCAATAAAATTTCCACTATCTACAGTTGAAATATATTTAGGCATTAGTGGCTCTAGAGTTTCTATGTTATACCAATTATATAAATGTCCATTCCATTTTGCTAATTGTTGTATAGTATTTAGCATTTTTTCTAATAAATCAATTGTATTTTCTAATGTTTCAAAGCCTAAATCATAGCTAGATACTACTGCTAATAATGCTAATCCTATATTGGTTGGAGATGTCCTATATACAACCTTTGGATTTCTATTTTCTTGATAGTTATCTGGTGGAAGAAAATTACTCTTTTCATTTAAATTTTCTTTAAAGAATTGCCATGTTCTTTTAGCTATCTCTGTAATGTATTCTTTTTCTTTTTCAGTTAGTTTATCTATTGGTTTTCTATTTTGAATAGATTTTCCTATGTTATATTCTATAACTGGTGTTATTAACCATATAATTCCTAAAATAAATAATAAAATGCTTATAACATTGTTATAAAAATTAGAAAATATAAGACTTAAAAGTCCCAGTATAATATTCGGAATCATATCTTTATAGTAACTAATCAATGTATTTTTGGATTTTCTTTCCGCTTCTTCTGCTGTTGTCCACTCTAACAAGTGTTTTTTACTAACATACATTCTGTAAATTGTTTTAGTAATTGCATTTATGTTCATATAGGCTTTGTCTGGAAGTGTTGCAATTTCTAATATTCCTCTTATGATGCTTCCTTCAAAACTGCTAATCTGTTTATCAAATGTTTTCTGAAAAGTTTCTCCATTTTTCTTGTAAACGATTTTATTTACAATTTCTAATATGCTTGGTATTACTAAACTAATTAATAATATTGATATAATTGGCCATATTGTAATTGTATAAAAATAATCTATTAGAATAATTGTTATAAAAGATAGTAGAATCATTGGTATAAATAAACTTCGTATCAAATTATCTATAATTTTATATTTTGAAATAGTATCTAATGGATTTTTTCCTTTTTTTGATCCTAACCATCCTATAATTTGCCAATCTCCTCTTGTCCATCTGTGAAGTCTATTTTTAAAACTGTTATAGTTTGTTGGATATCCATCCATTAATAAAATGTCTGATACATAACCACATCTTAAATAATTTCCTTCCAATAGATCATGGCTTAATACTGTATTTTCTGGTATTTGATCTTTTAATACAGTTGAAAATATCTCCAAGTTATAAATTCCTTTTCCTGCAAAAATGCCTTCTCCAAAGTTATCTTGATATATGTCTGAAATTGCTGTTGTATATGAATCTGTTCCCCCTGATCCCGCATAAATTTTAGTAAATAGAGTTTTTCTTGCTGATTCTAAATTAATTCCTACTCGGGGTTGCATAATTCCATACCCTTGTACTACTTTATTCTTTTGACTATTTAAGATTGGTTGATTTAAAATATGAGCCATAGCCCCTATTAATTCTAATCCGGTATTTAATACAAGTTCTGTATCAGAGTCTAAGGTAATAATATATTTTATTTTAGGTATTTTTCCTTTTTGCTTATATTCTTCAATTGAGTTTTCTCTAAATTCATTTTTTTGATTTTCTAATATATATTCATTAAATTGATTTAATAGCCCTCTTTTTCGCTCCCAACCTAAAAAGCAGTTTTCTTTTTCATTCCATGTTCTTTTTCTATATAAAAAATGAAATTTAGGAAAGTCTTGTGCTACATACTTGTTGTTTAATTTTTTTGCCCACTCTTTTCCTATTTTTATTACTTTTTCATCTTGATTCTCTTTTTCTTTATCACTACTTGAACAATCTCCTAATAAAGCAAAATATATATTTTCACTTTTATTTGCTAAATAATATACTTCGAGTTTTTTCATTAATTCTTTTACTTTTTCTTCATTATCTATAATAGTAGGAATCACGACAAAAGTACTTTCTTCTTTTGGAATTCCATTTGAAAAGTCTAATTTAGGAATTTGCTTTGGTTTTACAATTTTTCCAAGTAAATATTGTAATATTTGAATAACCATTTCCTCTATAGGAATATAAATGAATAATGTAATTATTATGCTTAGTAAAGCATTGTGTATTTGTTTATATAAAAAGATACCTAATAAAACAGAAATTGTGATGGATATTCCTTTTTTCAGTATAATCCATAACCACATTTTTTGATTTGCTGTCAATATAAATTTTTTCTTATTGTATAGGATTTCCATTAGTTGTTTTTTTCCATCATCAATTAAATAATAACCTATATGCTTTTGTTTTTGTACTTCTTTTTCTATATCATTTTCATTAATATTCTTTTTATTTAGTTGTTCTTTTATTTTTTCTTTTTGCTCTCTTTGGGCTAATTCTAAGCTTTTTTTAGCAATATATATTTCTGATATTTTAGTTTTTTTAGATAATGTTTCAATTGTATTTCTATAATATATTTTCGTTTTATAATCCATTTTTTCATATACATGTGCTGGATCATTTTTTAGAATATCATCTACTTTATTAATGTTTTCAAATATTTCAATTAAATTTATTCTTTGCAAAGTTTTTATACTTGTAATGCAATTTCCCATTAATACTCGTTTACTTGCTATATCAAAATGTTCTTTTTGTATAATATCTGAGATATCTGTTCCCATTTTTCCTACTTGTTCTTCTAATATATTTAAAAACGGATATGCTTTTTTTCCGTATTTTCTTAATTTATATGACATATATTCTATAAATGCATATCTCATATTGTTAACTTTTGATCTATATTCTTTTATATTTTTAAATTGTAATTCTTCTTTACTTTTATTTTCTACCAGTCTTTCTATTATATTTTCTACTTTATATTTTTGTAGTTGAGAAGAATAAATAGATTCACAAATACCTCTAATATTTTCTATTAATGCTATTTGTATAAAAATTCCCAAATTCCATATTTCTTCCATGCTTAAATTCTTTTTCTCTTGATAAGCACGTAGATCGTCCACTAAATTTTTGGGTTCAATTTTACTATCTGAATAAGCTACAATTTCTGTTGCTAATACGTATATTCTTGCAAATCCTTTGTATGCACCATTTCCTATTGCTAGAAAATTTCTGTACTTTTTTAGAGACATTTCTTTTTCTATCATTTTTACTGTTTCTTCTATGGCATAATAGTTATCTAAAATCCACTCCCCTGCTGGATGAATTGATATGTTTAATTTTATATGCTCATTTAGTAAATGATATACTTCTGTAATGATTTCAAAATTTTCTTTCAATCTTGGAATGGGATATGTGTCTTTGTCTGATTTTGCTTTTAAAATATGATCTGATGCTATTTTTTCTAGATATTTTTCTAATTGTTGTTTATCTAATAATGCTCCTTTTATATTTAAAACTTTATATCTTTTCAAAAAAATTCCACTCCTTGTAAAATATGTTTTTACCCATATTTTTACCAAGGAGTGGTAATATTATTCATAAAAGTAGTCTATGATTCCATTATAAATTCCCCATGCTAATTTATCTTGATATTCATCTGTTAATAATAATTTTTCTTCTTCTGGATTTGATAAAAAGCCACATTCTACAATGGAAATTGGTATTTCTACATGTTTCATAATATACACTGTGTCTAATTTCATTGGTACTCTTTTATTTTCTCTTTGTATGCTTTCATTTAAATTTGTTTGTATTTTTTGTGCTAGTTTCTTACTATTTTCATCATTTGGTTTATAAAAAGTTTGCCATCCATCATATTGTGGTTGTGGTATTTTATTTAAGTGAATTGATACAAAAATGTCAGCACTAGATTCATTTCCTATTTTCACACGATTATGTATGTCGGAAATTTTCTTTTCTCTTAATGTATTACTATCAATATCATAAATTGCATTTTCATCACTTCTTGTTAAAATAACTGTTGATCCACTTTGTTCTAGTAAATTTTGTAGTTTTAATGCTATTTTTAAGTTTGTTTGTGCCTCCGTTGTTCCAGTGCTACTTTCTGCCCCTTCATCAGGTATACCATGTCCGGCATCTATTACAATTACTTTATTTGAAACAGGAAGACTTACTGTTGCTACTGTATCTTCATTTCCTAAATTTGATGTTTCAAATGTAAATGCAAATACTGCTAATAATAGTATTCCTGCAATTATACTTATTCTTTTTTTACTTAATATAATCATAAAGTTTAATCCTTTCCTTATATAATAAAACACATCATAAACTATATATTATAGTCTATGATGTGCTCTTTTAATTTATTCTATGATATTTTATTATTTTCTTCTATCTATTGAATATGTGCTTCCTGGTATTGTTTTGGCTAAATGTTTTACTTGAGCTCCTACTTCTCCTATTTCTAGTACATTATGGAATCTGCCTCTATCTACTACGACAACTCCAATAGATAGTGATGTTAATGCAAATTCTTCAATAATTCCTTTTCTGTTTGGTACTTCTAAGTATCCTTTTTCAATATCTTCATCATTAAAATAATTATTAACATTTTTTTCAAATTCTGCTATAATATTTTGACAAATTGCTTCATAATCATCTTTTATAGATACAATAGCTACAAAATCGTCTCCTCCTATATGTCCTACAAATCCAGTTCCATTTGTTTGTTCTTCAACGTTTTTCACAATTGTTTTAGCAGTAAATTTAATAATTTCATCTCCATTTAGGAATCCATATACATCATTATATGCTTTAAAATTGTCTAAATCTAAGTATAGCATTGCAAATTCTTCTTTATTTAATAGTCTTTTCTTTATTTCTGCTTGAATTTGCACATTTCCCGGTAATCCTGTTAATGGACTAACTCTTCTATTTGTATATAATAATTGGATAACATTTCGAACTGTATAATATAAGTATTGCTCATCAATTGGTGCTTTAATATAATGTTCTACACATTCTCTTAGTACCTCTATTTTGTGATCTTTTTCTCTATTTGATGATATAACAATAATTGGAGTAATGCTGTTATCTTCATTTTGTCTAATCTTTTTACATAGTTCTATTATATTTTCATCTAGTGTGTCTTCATTAATCATAATAAGTGATGGAATATTTCTTAATGCTTCATCTATTCTATTTGCATCTACTTTTTGAAATTTATAGTCTTTTTCCTTCTTAAATAATATTTCTAGGCTCCTTTTTAATTCATCATTATTATCTATTAAATAGATATCTTGTGCCATATTATTTCTCCTTATTTTTTAATTTTTTCTTTATTTGATCGTATTTTTTCATAAATTTATTCATTGGTTCTGATTGCATTGTTGGGAATGCTTTTTTCAATCTTATAATTAATCGATATGTTCTAATTTTAATTCTTTCTTGTTTTCTCTTTAGGTTTGTAATAACCTTTTGTTTTTCTTCTTTATTTTCTTTTTCAGATTTATCATTTTTTAATTCTGCTATTTTTTCTTTGATCATTTTACTTATATCATGTAATTGTTGTATTTTTTTATCAATAAATAGAATTTTGCTTACTGTAATAATTACATCTGCTATAAAAATTGTATAAATTACTATATCTACATAAAATAAAGTTTTAATTGGTATTTGATCTACTAAGTTTACTATAATTAGTGGATGTACTACTTTTAGTAATATAACTCCTATGATTCCCCAATAAATAGAATTCTGCAAACAAATTCTGCCATTTAAATTAAATCTTACATGTGAATAATCCCAATATTTTGTTTTAAATACCTTTTCTAAGATTACTCCTACGACATATTCCCATATTGTTAGAATAATCATACTTGCTAGAAATATAATAATTGGATTGTTTAAATTTGATAGTAGAAATATCATAATCAATGATCCAAATCCATAAATAGGACAAAATGGACCATATAAGAAACCACTATTTATTAGCTTTTTTTCTATTATTGACCTATAAATTGATTCCATTAGCCATCCTAGAAAGGTATAGATAGCAAAATAGAATAATATTTTAAGGTGCATAATTCATCTCTCCTACACTCTCTGCTACTAACCCATTGATATTTGTAACTTTTATTTTTATAATATTTGTACCCTCAACTAGTGGTAAATTAAGTTTAATGTTTTTCTGATTCAAGTCGTCTTGAGCATAAATTACTCCGTTCAAATTTATTTCTACCTTTTTTATACCATCATTATCTTTAATATTTACTGCTAGAACATTTCCGTTTTGGCTAACTTGAACTTCTGGTAATTCAGATACAATAATTGTTTTTTCTAATGTTTCTATGTTGTTAGATGTATCTACAGCTGTTACAATTAATTTATTTTCTCCTCTTTCAAATTGTAAAATATAGTTCATAGTATTATGTTCTGATTCTGACTTATCTACACGAATTTCATCTTCTTCGTTTATTTTATATGTTATATAAGCGATTTCTGTTTCATCTGTTGCTGTTATTTTAACATTACCATTTGATTCTTCTTCAAGATTAAGCATAGGTTTTGTCATATCAATGCCTTCTACTTTGATTTCTTTTTGATATTTAATTGCTCTTTCTGTTTCATCTTCAATGGTAAAATGTATAATTCTATTTTCATTTGGTAATGTAATAATTTCTTCCATATAATTGTCTTCTATTGGTATAATTGTTTCTTCTGAATTATCCCAATTATATTTAAAATTGGTTATTTTATTTATGCTATTTGATTTTACTACAATTGTATCATTTACTCTGGCAATACTAATTGTTGGCATATCTTTTGTGTTTCTTCCTTTTGCATCTTTATAAATTGCATATGAACCTTGTCCTATAAAAGATATCCCAAATATTATCATAATAACGGCAAAAAATCTTACAATACTATTTATTTCCACTGGTCCTGATGACATTGGTTTTTTGCTTTTCTTTTTTTTGTTTGGATCTTCTGTCATTAAAATTTGATTCATCTATTTCACCTCATTACATTGTGCATTATATCACAGGCTATTTTTAATGTAAACTATTTCAATATTATTATTTACAATCTTAATAAAAAAGATGGTAGTTTATTCTACCATCTTTTTATTAATTAATTTCTAGATTACATATTTCTTAATTAGGAAAATTCCTCCACCTAATATTGCTAATACTGATGTAACTAATATAATGTAAACTGGTCCTGTTGCTTCACCTGTTACTATTGAAAGTACTACTGATGCATCATCAATATCATCCTCTAGTGGTTTTTTGTTATTTGGTGTTGAATCTATATCGTCTGTATCATCATATTCGTTATAGTCTTTACTAATTTCAGCTGTATTTGTTTTTGTTCCTAAATTATCATGTCCATTAATCCATCTGAATGTAATCTCTATTACTTTGCTTTCTCCTGGTTTTAATAATGTATCTTTTAATTGATCTGTTGTTACTGTTTTTCCGTCTTCTGATAATTTCCACTTTGGATTATCCTCTTGTACAAATTTTAATCCTTCTGGAATATAATCTGTAATTTCTTGTGCATATCCTTCTAGTTCGCCTTCATTTGCTACACGAATTTGATATGTAAATTTGATAACTGCATTTTCAATAGAGTATGTTTTTAAATCTAATTTAACTACAGGTTCTGGTTCTACATCAAATTTATGTTTTGTTTCTGTTACTGTTGTTTTTCCATCTAATGTTACTGAAACTTTTGAAATTATTTTCTTTAAGTTTAAGTCAAAATATTTTACTTTGATTTTTTCTTTGTCAATATCATCTTCTTTATCATCATCATTATCTGGTTCTGAGTCTACATCCTCTACTGGATCTCCGTCTTCATCAACATTTTTTGTGATTTCGGCTGTATTAATGATAACTCTATCTGATGCAGTATTTGGTAATGATACTTTAAATGCAATTTTTACATCTCTGTAGTCTGGCATTGTCATTGTTTTGTTGTCAAAAGCATCTAATAAGTTATCTCTTCCTGTTTCGTCTTCTTGTGCTTTTGATAAATAATCTGTTCTTATATGATCTGCCAATCTTACATCTGTTGTTTCTTCTCCTTCTGCTGTATACATTTTCCATCTATATTCTTTGTTTACTTCATGATCTGGTAAATATACTAATCCATCTGGTAAATCATCTTTTACTTCATCTGCATATCCTGCTGTATTTCCTTCATTGAAAATTCTTAATGTATAAATTACTATATCTCCATTTGCAACTTCTACTGGTGTTTTAGTATGGTTATATTTGTAATTTTTATTATCATCTTGTGAGAATACTGGCACTCTATTATCTATGCTTTTATCATTTACCTTTGTAATAAATTTTCTAAGTGCTAAGTCAAATTTTTCAATAACTACTTTTTCAAAATCATCATCATCTTGTTGATTATTACTATAATCTGGTAATGTTTCGTCTGATGGTAATGTTACATTATCTTTTTGAGAATCTCTATCTTTTACTGGATTTCCTTCTTCATCTGTGAAATCAGTAATATCTGCGATATTTGTTAATATTTGAGCAATTCCTGTATCTTTTACAATACATTTAATTTTTACATCTATATAATCTAGCTTTGTTCCGTTTACATCAAATGCTTCTAATATTACTTTGTCATTGCCTGTTTTTCTATTTGCATAAATTGTATCTCTACTTGCTGAGAATTGTGTATTTGGTGATGTAATAGTTGTATGAATTGTTCTATCGTCATCTATCTCCCATCCATATGATGCATTGAATTCATCATTAACAAATTCTAAGTATTCTGGTAAATGGTCTGTAATTTCTGTTACATATCCATTTAATTGTCCTTCATTGTATACTCTTATTGTATAAATAACTTCATCTCCTACAGCTACGTGTACTGGAGTTTTTGGATGTGTATATTTTGCTGTTGTTTCTCCGTTTAATAATGGTGAAACATCAACTTCAGGTTCTCTTAAATATTTTCCGTTTGCATCTACTAGTTCATCATCATTAACTGCTGTAATAAATTTTCTTAATGCTAAGTCAAAATATTGTCCTAATAATGTTAAGTTTTCAAAATCGTCATCATCTTGTTCGTTAGTATCTTTTGGATATTTATCTGGGTCAATCTGATTTGGTTGAGAGTCTCTATCTATAACATCATCTTCATCATCTACACTATGTGCAGTAATTGCTGCTATATTTTTTAAATTAGTATCTGATTCTTGTGCTGTTGCTACAACTCTACATTCTATTTTTACATCTGCATATGGAATATCATTTACTCCATCAAATGCTTTTAATACTGTTCCTGCTAATTTATTTGTTGTTACTTTATTTCCTTCTACTAGTGTCCATCCGTTTTCTCTATTTATTGCACTTTCTGTACTTGGTATGAATTCTAGTCCATCTGGTAAATAATCTGTTACTTCTTTTACAACTGCATCTACATCACCTTCATTGTATACTCTTATTGTATATTCTACTGTATCCCCTGTTTTTACTATTAAAGGATTTTTTGGATGTACTTTTTCAGCTGTTGTATGTCTTGATGATGTAACTGATTCTGCTAGTGCTTGTTTTTCTGAATTTGATATTTTTGGTTCTCTTAAATAATTACCATTTTCATCTACTAATTTTTCACTATTAATAGCTGTAATAAATTTTCTTAATGCTAAGTCAAAGTTTCTTCCTGGTAATACTAAATCTTCATAATCATCATCATCTTGTTCATGGTTATTGTCTGGATAATTATCTGGATTTACTGTTTTTGGTTGTGAATCTCTATCTGGAATATTTTCATCGTTTTTGTCACCTGTTATTTCTGCAATATTTTTTAAGTTTACGTTATTATATTTTCCAGGTGTTGCAACTACTTTACATTCTATTTCTACATCTGCATGAGAAAGTTCTCCTGTTCCTTTATATGCAGTTAATTTTGTTCCTTGTAATTTTGTAGTTGTAACTCTTCCATCTGATTCTAATTTCCAACCGTTATTTTTATTTATTGTACTCTCTGAGGCTGGTATAAATTCTAGTCCGTCTGGTAGATAGTCTGTAATTTCTGTTACATATCCATCTACTTCTCCCTCGTTATATACTCTTATGATATATCTAACTTTGTCTCCATTTTTTACTGATACTGGAGTTTTTGGATGTGTATATTTCGCATCTGTATTTCCACTTTTTAGTGGAGATGGATCTACTATTGGTTCTCTTGTATATTTTGAACCACTTTTTAGTTCTTCATCATTTACTGCTACTATGAATTTCTTTAATGCTAAATCAAATATTTTTGTTTCTATTGCTAGTGATGGTGTATATTCTACGCTATCTGTATATTCTTCATTTACTCTATCTACTATTACAACTGGTTGTGCTGTGTTAGGTGCATTTAATTCTGACCAATATGTCATAGTAGTGTTATAGTATGATCCAGAAATTGTCAATGTTATTTTGTCTAATTTTGTTGTTTTTGGTATTGATATATAAAATTCTTTTCCTATTGTAGCATTTATGTTGCTGTATGTACTTGTTCCAGTTTTAGATTGTAATAATTTTGGAGTAATTGTTGAACTACCATTCTTAAATACAGCATTTAATGTTGCTGATGTATTATTAAGTTTTTCTATTTTAAAAGGTCCTATTATGATATTATTTCCACTTTCAGTACTTGTAATCGTTGTTTGAGCTAATTTATATGGTTGGCTTGCTGTTGCTGGTGTATATCCTGATTGACCAGCTGCTTCTGCTTGTTTAATTAAGTATTTAAATAATTGTACACAGTCTTCTGCTCTTTCCCATCCATTTAAATCATCTAAGTCACTTAGTGCAGTATAATTTCCACTTTGATTTCTAATTTGATTTATCCATGGTTCAAAACTTTTACTGCTTAGTTTGTAACTATCATTATTTGTGAAATACCATATAGCTAATTGTTGTACAACATCTATATCATCATCTGTAAGATAATAGCCATCATTATCTAGGTTTGCTGCATCTAATAATGTATTTCTGTATGCTTTTCTTCTATTTGATTCTTCTGATGATGAATTGCTTTTTGGTGCTACATAAATATGATCTAATAGCCATAATAGTGCATTATAATTTTGTCCAGATGGTAATGCATTTTGATATGGACTTTCTATTGCGTTTCTATTCTTCAAATCAAAATATGCAACATATTGTTTATGTGTTGGACTTCCACTTCCAAATGCTTGAGATCCAAATCCAGGACCACCTTTTAAACAGTATATTGTATCACTATAATCTGTAGTTGATCCGGTACTACTTGTTTTTACAATTTTCCATACTAATTTTTCATTAACTTTATATCCATATCCGCTTTGACGCAATTCAACTATTTTTAACCATATTCCTGGTTGTGCTATAGTTGCATATGAATTGCTGCACATACCTAGTATGAACATTACTATTAACATTATTATAATTATTAAGGCTATTTTTCTTTGTTTCATAATATCTTTCATCCTTCTTTCACCTTTTTTACTAATTTATATTTTACTTTCCTTTGTTTAAATAGTCAATAACAGTATTTTACAGTTTTTCTATATTTTATTTTTCCCGTTTTTCTATTGCTACGGCTATGAGTTTTTTTAATTTTCATTTTGTTTTTTACACTTATATTACAATTATATTACAAAATCGACATTTTTTCAAGTATTTGAGCGTATTTTGTTAGGAAAATAGCCATTTTTTTGTTTTGGTTTTATGTATACAAAATATTTTTTTATAATAAATATTTCTTTTTTATTTCTTTTTTTCGGAAATCTTTTATTTATATTGACTTTTCTTATAATATTTGTTATTATATTTATGTTCTATTTATTGATTACATGCATATATTATATGAAGAACACGCGGGAATAGCTCAGTTGATAGAGCGCTGCCTTGCCAAGGCAGATGTCGCGGGTTTGAGCCCCGTTTCCCGCTCCATTTTTTTATATTTTTATTTTATTCGGCGCTATAGCCAAGTGGTAAGGCACGAGTCTGCAAAACTCTGATCCCCGGTTCAAATCCGGGTGGCGCCTCCAAAGTATTTTAAAATTCCACAGATTTTTAATATTTCTGTGGAATTTTTTAATGTCTAACGTTTTTTATATCAGGGATTCAAGTTTTTTATGATTTCTTTCAATTTTTTATAATTTTCCAAAACTATACCTACAGTTCGAATAATTAAAATTGAATTAATCAAAAATGTCATTTCAGATATTTTGAATCTGTATTATTTAAAAATTGTAAGTTGTAGAGAAGAACAAAAAGGATAAAAAATGGCAATTCGCTATTTGTGGGGTGTTAATTTTTTGATTTTTCTGTTATTTTTAAAATGAAAGGAGTAAAAAATTATGGATATTATTAAAATTGGAAAATTTATAGCCGAAAAAAGGAAAGAAAAAAAATTAACCCAAGAGCAACTTGCAGAAAAGATAGGGGTAACATCAAAGACAATTTCAAGATGGGAAAACGGAAATTATATGCCAGATATTTCTTTACTAAAACCATTAAGTGAGGAATTAGGTATTACATTAAACGATTTAATTAGCGGAGAAACAGTTGATAAAGAACATTATCAAGAAAAATTAGAAGAAAATATTATTAGTACAATAGATTATACAAGTAAAAAAGTGTATGAAAAAAATAA
>CANRAY010000020.1 GCA_947628735.1 uncultured Clostridia bacterium
TTTGTTTTTATTTTGGTAGCTTAATACTACCGCTTTATTGGTTTCTCAAAGTTTATTGTTTACTTTTCAATGTACTTTATGTTGTCTTCTTTTTGCAAAAGACAATATTTATTTTAGCACAAATTTTAAACCAATGTCAATATATTTTTTAAAAAATTTTAAAAATATTTTTTATTGATTTCTTTTGTAAAATTTATGCTATTTTTTCTTTATTTTTACTGCATATAAGTAAAAATAAAATAGCCTCTAACGAAGCTATTTTATATATTATCACCTTTCTTTATTAATGTCAACTATTTTTTACAATTTTCTTCTTATAATTTCATTTTTATTTTATATATTAATTAAATGAAGATTTTTATTTTAGTTTTGTATTTCTGTTATACCTATTGCTACTATTTTTCCTGTTGTTTCTGAATATCCAAAATCTACATTATATTTCTTGTCATTTTTTATTTGTAGTTGAATATCATTAACCGCTTCCATTGTTATTTCATTAGTTGGTTCTGTTTTGATTTCTTTTGCACTAGATAATTGAATAGATACTTGTTCTGCTGGATTATTTACTTTGCTTAAATTATGATTTTTTACTACATCACATAAAGTTTTAGCACTGCTTCCTGTTATTTCTCCCTCATATTGGCTAAACTTTTCATTATAATCTTCTTTACTATCATCTTCTTTTGGTTGTTCTGTTTCTGTACCTTTTAATAAATCATAGATTTCCTTTTCTGTAACTGGTATTCCTATTGCAGTTTTTATATTTATTCCATTGGTTGTTGATAGTGCAGTATATGCTGTTTCCAATATTGATACTAATTGATTTTCATCTTTTATATGAATCGCTTGTGTAGATTGGATAATTTTATTTTTTAATTGCTCTATAAATGGTGATAGTATTTCACTTTTATATCCATTTAGAATAACTGTATTGGTTGCATCTAATTGTGTAATTTCTTCTACTTGTTCTACTAAATTTATATTTTGAGTATAACTACTACTAATTGTTTCTGTTTTATTACCTGAACTGTTTTTCACTGTTGTTATTTCGCTCATATTATTTATTTCATTATCTTGTAAGCTTCCTATATCTATATTTATTGTTGTTCTTTCCAAATTTTTACTAATGTCTGGAATTATCGTAATTTGATTTACAATATGATAATCGTCTTGTGTTTTTTGTAATATTAATTGTGATGTAATAACGTATGTATCTATAACTTCTTGTGTCGCATCATCTATTATATTTTTTTCTTTATCTACTGATATAATTACTTTTTGCATATCATCATTATAATTTTTTTCTATTGTTATTTTTTTCATGCTGTCTGGGCTAGTTATAATAGTTTTCACTAATTTTCCGTCTTTTTCATATATATTAACATTTATACCTTCTATATTTATAAATCCATTTTGAATATTGCCTATTAAGTCATCTAAATATTGCGTAATGTTAGATATATCTGTCATTTCTGTATTTAGTCCTAATTTAGAAAGTCTATCACTAATCATTGACATAGTTGTATTATCATTTCTTAATGTCATAAGAAAATTAATTAGTATTTTTTCTACAGTTTCCTTATCTAATGATAATTGGTATTCATTTGTTATATAATTAGTGCTATCAGATGAAACTTGTTTTTCTCCTAATTTTTTATAACTTTTATCTGGTATTGAATTTAATATCATATTTAAATATGTATCACTTATGTGTTGTTTTTCAATATCTGTAAAGTTATATATATTTTCAAGGATTCCCAAATCTATTTCGTTTGGCATATTATATAAATCATCTTGTATTCCTAGTTGATTTATGAAGTCTTGTAAATTATTATTTTCTATTCCTATATAGTTTGTTATAATTTGATCACTTTTAGCTGCATAAATATTATTACTATTAATATACGACATTGTTAGTATGTCTTGATCTGCTTGTTTTAATGTAATATCAGCATAAGTACTATCTGTATCAAAATCATGTCTTGAGTCTATTAATACATTCATATTTTGTGTTTCTTCTTCATTTTGCAATGTAATACTTAATTCACCATTTGATTGATAAGTACTTCCTTCCATGGTTTGTTTTTGTTCATCTATATATGGATTTTCCATTATATCAAATATTTCTAAATTTTGCTTAAAATAACTTAAAAATAACTCTTTATCACTTTTAAATGGATTTATTATTAAAATAATTATGGCTATTATTGCAATTACTATGACAGCAACAATTGGTAAAATAATTAATAATGTTTTTTTATCTTTCATTTCATTCTCCTTTATATATTAATTTAGACGTTGTTTTACTACTTCATACATAACAATTCCTGCTGATACAGAAGCATTTAATGAAGTAATTTTTCCTCTCATTGGAATTTTTATTAAGAAATCGCAATTTTTTTTCACAAGTCTATTCATTCCAAATCCTTCGCTTCCTATTACAATTGCAACTGGACCTTTATAATCTTCTTCGTTATATAATTTGTTGGCTTCCATATCTGTGCCATAAATCCATATTCCATTTTCTTTTAAATACTGTATTGTTTCATTAATATTATTTACCCTTGCTATTTTCATATATTCTACTGCTCCTGCTGATACTTTACTTACTGTTGAATTTACACTAGCAGATCTTCTTTTAGGAATAATAATTCCATGTACTCCTGCTGTCTCTGCAGTTCTAATAATTGATCCTAAATTATGTGGATCCTCTATTTCATCTAATATTAATATAAATGATGGTTCTTTTCTATTTTGAGCTTCTTTTATTATTTCATCTACTTCACAATAATTGAATGGTGGAACAATCGCTATTACTCCTTGGTGGTTTTTAGTTTGTGCCATTTGATTTAATTTTGTTTTATTAATCTCATTTATAATAACTTTTCTTTCTTTAGCTAGAGCAATAATTTTACTTATAGAACCATGTTTTTCTCCTTCTGAAATAAATATTTTATTTATATCTCGTCCAGACTCTAATAATTCTATAACAGAATTTCTACCTTCTACTTGATCATTAAATTCTTCTTTCATCATTTTCTCCTTTTGAAGTGATCTTATTCTTCGTCTAGTTTTAAAACTGATAAAAATGCTTCTTGTGGAATTTCTACATTTCCAATTTCTCTCATCTTCTTTTTACCACGTTTTTGTTTTTCTAATAATTTTTTCTTTCTTGTTATATCTCCTCCGTAACATTTAGCTAAAACGTCTTTTCTCATTGCTGAAATAGTTTCTCTTGCAATTACTTTTCCTCCTATTACTGCTTGTAATGGAATAACAAATAAATGTCTTGGAATAACTGTTTTTAGTTTCTCTACCATTTTTTTGCCACGTTCATAGCTATTATCTTTATGTACAATAAATGATAATGCGTCTACACCTTCTCCATTTATCCATATGTCTAATTTTACTAAATCTGATCTTTTATATTCTTTGAATTCATAATCAAATGAAGCATATCCTTTTGTTCTTGATTTTAATTGGTCAAAGAAGTCATAAATAATTTCATTTAATGGAAGCTCATATATTAAAGTTACTCTGTTTTCGTCTAAATATTTCATATCTACATAGCTTCCTCTTCTATTTTGGCATATTTCCATTATGTTTCCTACATATTCTTTTGGTGTTAAAATTTCTGCACTTACAAAAGGTTCTTCCATATATGATATTTCGCTTTGTGGTGGTAAGTCTGATGGATTATATAATTCAATAACTTCTCCGTCTGTTTTATGAACTCTATATATAACAGATGGTGATGTTGTAATTAAACTTAAGTCAAATTCTCTATCTAATCTTTCTTCTATTATTTCTAAATGTAATAATCCTAAAAAGCCACAACGAAATCCAAATCCTAATGCTCCTGATGTTTCTGGTTCATATTCTAAAGCTGCATCATTTAATTTTAATTTTTCTAATGCTACCTTCAAATTTTCATAGTCGCTACCATCCATTGGATAAATACCGCAATAAACCATTGGATTTGCTTTTTTATATCCTGGTAATGGTTCTTTGGCTTTATTATTTTTTAGTGTAATTGTATCTCCAACTCGAATATCTGATAAACTTTTGATACTTGCTGCAATATATCCTACATCTCCTGCTTCTAATTGTTCGCATGGAGAATAAGTTCCTGGTTCAAAATGTCCTACTTCAGAAACAGTAAATGTTTTTTCTGAAGACATTAAAACAATTTCATCTCCAACTTTTACTGTCCCATCTTTTATTCTAACATATGCAATAGCTCCTTTATAGTCATTGTAAATAGAATCAAAGATTAAACATTTTAGAGGTGCTGTTTCATCTCCTTCTGGTGCTGGAAGATCTGTTACAATTCTTTCTAAAACTTCATCTACATTTAATCCTGTTTTAGCTGATATACATGGTGCATCACTTGCTGGTATTCCAATAATGTCTTCTATTTCTTTTTTCACCTCATCTGGTCTTGCATTTGGCAAATCTACTTTATTAATTACTGGTAAAATTTCCAAGTTATTATCTATTGCTAAATATACATTAGCAAGTGTTTGAGCTTCTACTCCTTGACTTGCATCTACTACTAATATTGCTCCATCGCATGCTGCTAAACTTCTTGATACTTCATAATTAAAATCCACATGTCCTGGTGTATCAATTAAATTTAATTCGTATTCTTCTCCGTCTTTTGCTTTATATTTCATACGAACTGCTTGTGATTTTATAGTGATGCCTCTTTCTCTTTCAATATCCATATTGTCCAATACTTGGTTTTCCATTTCACGTTCTGAAAGCACACCTGTCATTTCAATCAACCTATCTGCTAAAGTTGATTTTCCATGGTCAATGTGTGCTATAATACTAAAATTTCTAATTTTTTCCTTTTTGTTTTCTTTCATAAAGCCTCCGTGCTTGTCCTATTTTGTTTTTTATATTATATTAATTTTTGTGTTTATTGTCAATAAATACCTTCTTTCTTAAAATGATTTCAGAAAAAATTATATAAAATAAAAAAAGCAATCTGTTAAATAAGATTGCTTTATAATTTCATAATTTTATAATTCAGCTGCTGCAAATAATGCTGCTGTACCTATAATTGCAATTACACCCCAAACAAGTGCAAGTGCTGATAAAATAATTCCTGCAATTGCCATTCCTTTTGGTTCTTGAGATTTACTTTTCTTTACAGCATCAACAATACCTAAGATTAAACCTATTATTGCTGGAACTGTTGCAATGTAGTTTACGCATGGTATAAAACCAAAAACAAATGATACTATACCTAATACTAATGAAGCTACTCCCATAATATACCTCCTTTTATTATTTAACTATGAACATTATAGTTAATTCGACTTTTTTTGTCAATATTTTTTTAATTAATTATAAAAAATAAAATTTCATATGTAAAGAATGCTATTACTATTATCGTGCTTGTAATTATATCTATTATAATTGTTTTTGTGCAGTCTTTTTCTCTTTTTAAATCTATTATATTCTTGATTCGAAAAATAAATTCCAAAAATAGTACAATTGCCATAACACCAAATGGATGCCATAAATAGTCAATATGTTGAAATGCCTCAAATATATTAGCAAAATATCTTGTTCCTCCACATAAAGGACATGGTTTTCCAGTAGTTGCTAAATATGTACATAGTCCAAATTGTGGAATAACTTTTTGAATTAAACTACATATTAATGGATAGAATGCAACATATATAATTAATCCTAATATCAGAATATTAAGAATCATGTAGTTTTTCTTTATTCCTTCTGTTGTTTTATTTATGATATCTTTCACTTTTTTCCTACCTTATTTGTTATATATTTTTTTCACAAGTTTTATTATACCCCCTCTATTTTTGTCTGTCAATTTTTTCTTTGATTTCCTTTAACTTTACAAAATAGCTTATTTGTTATACAATAGTATAGATTTTATTAAAAAGGTGATTATATGCAAACTTATATTTCTAAGAGTGAACAAGATACAATTCAATTTGCTAAACAATATGCCTCTCGTTTAAAAAAAGGTGATATTGTTGTTTTGTCTGGTGAACTTGGATCTGGTAAAACTAAATTCGTACAAGGAATTTTAGAATACTTCGGTCTAGAAAATGAAATATCTAGTCCTACATTTACCATTGTTAATGAATATTCTAAAAATGATATTCACATTTATCATTTTGATGTATACCGTTTATCTGATATTGATGAATTTTATGCAATGGGTGGAGAAGAATATTTTGAAACTGGAATTTGTTTTATTGAATGGGGCGAAATGATTGAAGATATTTTGCCAAAGCACTATACAAAAATTACTTTTAAAAAGAATGATAATGATTCTAATTATAGAGAATTAATCATTGATGAAAAATAAAAAATGATGGGAGTAATATAAATTGAAAATACTTGCAATAGATACATCTTCTAAAGTTTGCAGTGTTGCAATTACTGAAGATGTAAAAAATATAATAGAACTACATAACGATGATGAAAAAACACATTCTGTTAAATTAATGCCTATGGTCGATGAAGCATTTAAATCTGCCAATTTAAATTTAAATGATATAGATTTATTGGCTTGTTGCATAGGACCTGGTTCTTTTACAGGTGTAAGAATTGGAATAGCTACTGTAAAGGCTTTTGCAGATGCTAAAAATATTCCTGTAGTTGGTGTTACTTCTTTAGAATCATTGTGTTACAACATGATAAATGATTCTATTCCTGCTTCTCAACTTTCTAATACATTATATTGTTCTTTAATTGATGCTAAAAATGATAATGTATATTGTGGTTTATACCGTTATTATAATGATTGTTTAAATCCTATTATGGATTTAATTGCTGAAAATATTGATACAGTTATTTCTACTATAAGCACTACCATTCTTACTTTTCAAAATCAATTCAAATATATTGTTTTTGTAGGTGATGGTTCAGCTATTCATCAAGAGAAATTACAAAAAAATATTAAATTTGATTCCTTAAAATTTGCTACTGCTGATAAAAATATAGCTAATAGTACTAATATAGCTCGTATTGCATATTCAAAATTTAGTAATGGTAATTTTGGTGATTCACATTCTTTATCTCCTTTATATCTTCGCAAATCTCAGGCCGAAAGATCCTTAGATTTGTAACATTTTTGTAATATGAATGTAATATTTTTCTTGTTTACAAATGCTGTTGATTAATATAAAATATATGTTGTATATTTATATTAATTAATAGCATTTTTTGAAAGGATTCGTGCTATGAAAATTGAAATTTCAGATATGACTTTAGCAGATATTTTTTCTATTCAAAATGAGTTTCAACAAAATTTTGATGATTTTTGGACAATTAAAGTTTTACAAGGAGATTTACAAAATGAAAATTCTAAATATATTGTTGCAAAACTTGAGAATGAAATTGTAGGACTTGCTGGTATTAAAATTATATTAGAAAATGCAGAAATTATGAATATTGTTACCAGGAAAGATAAAAGGAACTTAGGAATTGGTTCTTCTATGCTTTCTAAACTATTTGAAATTGCTTCTGATTTTGGTTGTACTGCTATTTTATTAGAAGTAAATGAAAATAATTTACCTGCTATAAATCTATATAAAAAGTTTGATTTTGAACGAATAGGTTTCAGAAAAAAGTATTATAATAATACAGATAACGCTATTTTAATGAAGAAAAATATTTAGATTGTCTAATAATTAAATCAATTAGCCATCTTTTACATATTGAGGAGGAACAAATGAAAAACAAAAATGAATTAAGTTACAAAGATTTACGTGTTACATGTGATCCAAAATTATTTACATTTAAAACAACAGACGAATTAGAACCTATTCATACTGGTATTGGACAAGATCGTGGAATTAAAGCTCTTGAGTTTGGTTTATCTGTAGATATTAACGGATATAATGTATATGTAGAAGGACCTTATGGTGTTGGTAAAACAGCATATACTAAAAATTATCTTAGTGTTATTTCCAAAAAGAAAAAAGTACCAAATGATTGGTGCTATATTTATAATTTTGATAATCCTAATGAACCTATAGCTGTTTCACTTCCTGCTGGTCAAGGAAAAGAGTTTGAATCAGAAATGAATACTTTTATTAATGATATAAAAGTAGATATTAAAAATACTTTTGTTAATGAGGAATTTGAAAAACAAAAAACTTTAATTAGACAAGAGTTTGAAGAAAAAAGAAATTTATTAATGGAAAAACTTAATAAAAAATCTGCAGAATATGGTTTTCAAGTTAAATCTGCTCAAAATGGTATTTATATGATGCCTGTTTTAAATGGTAAAACTATTGCAGAGGAAGAATTTGATAAATTAGATGAGGATACTAAAAAAGAATATGAGGATAAATCAGCTATTGTTCAGCAACATATTATGGAAGCAATTGGTGAAATAAAGTCTATTGAAAGGGAATCTGATAAACGAATTCAAGAATGGCAATCTAATGTTGCTCTTCTAACTGTTAATGCACATATAAATTTAATTAAAGCTAAATATAAAAGACATAAAAAGATTAATAAATTTTTAGATGATGTTAAAACTGATATTTTAAAAAATATTTCTTGTTTTGTCGCTGATGAAAAAAATGAAAAGTTACCTCAAGGTCCTCAAGCAGCCAAGCCAGAACTTCTTAAACCATGGTTAAATTATCGTGTTAATCTATTTGTTGATAATAGTAAATTAGAAGGTGCACCTGCTATAGCAGATACTAATTATTCTTATCATAATATTTTTGGTAAATTAGAGTATGAAAACTATTATGGTGCTTTGAAAACAGATTTTACTATGTTAAAGCCTGGTTTATTACACTTAGCAAATGGTGGATATTTAGTATTTCAAGCAAATGATTTATTAACAAATAGTTTATGTTATGAATCTTTGAAAAAAGTTTTAAGAAGTAAAGAATTAGGAATTGAAAATGCTGCTGACCCTCGTTCTTCTATGGTAATGATTTCATTGAAACCTGAACCAATTCCACTAGATTTAAAGGTTATTTTAATTGGTGATGAAAATATTTATCAAACTTTATTAGCAATGGACCCAGATTTCAAAAAATTATTTAAAATAAAAGTAGAATTTGCTGATGATGCTCCTTATACAAAAGAAAATTTAAACAAATTAGCTCAATTTGTAAAAGGATATTGTGATCATGAAGAACTTCTTCCTCTTGACAATACAGCAATGGCTAAAGTTGTTGAATATGCCTCTAAGTTGGCAGAAGATCAAGGAAAACTTTCTACACGTTTCACAGACTTATCTCTTATTATTGGTGAAGCTGCTACATGGGCTAAATTGTCAAAAGCAAAAGTTATTACTGAAGAACATATTATTAAAGCTTTAGAAGAAAAAACAGATAGAGTAAAAAAATATGATGATAAATATGTAGAAATGATTAAAGAAAATACTCTTTTAATTAATACTTCAGGATCTGAAGTTGGTCAAATTAACGGTCTTACAATTATGAATGTTGGAGATTATACTTTTGGAAAACCTGTTAAAATAACTGCTAATACCTATACTGGAAAAAGTGGAGTTATTAATATAGAACGAGAAGTTGAACTTTCTGGCTCTACTCACTCTAAAGGTATTTTGATTCTTGGTGCATATATAGGAGAAATGTTTGCACAAGATATGCCTCTTTCTCTTACTGCTAGTATTTGTTTTGAGCAATTATATAGTGGTGTAGATGGTGATAGTGCTTCTTCAACTGAATTATATGCTATTCTTTCAAGTTTATCAGGAATTCCTATTAATCAATCAATTGCTGTTACAGGATCTGTTAATCAAAAAGGTCAAATTCAGCCAATTGGTGGCGTTAATGATAAAATAGAAGGTTTCTTCCAAATTTGCAAAATACGTGGATTAAATGGTTCTCATGGCGTTATTATTCCAAAGCAGAATGTTCACAATTTAAATCTTTCTACCGAAGTTGTTGAAGCTGTTAAAGATGGTCAATTCCATATATATGCTATTTCAACTATTGAAGAAGGTATTGAAATATTAACAGGTGTACCTGCAGGAAAAAGAGATGAACATGGCAAATTTTCAAGTGGAACAATTAATTATCTTGCTTATCAAAAATTAAAAAAATATGCAGATATTTCTAATAAAAACTAAATATTTATACAAAGGTAAGGTTATATTTCCTTACCTTTTTTGATTTTTCCCTGTAAATGTAGTATAATATAAGGTGATCCTAGCATAAGCTATTCATACTTTTTTGAAAGGGGAAATCAAAGCTATGGCAACTCAGAAATCGGTCTTTGATATCGCAGATGAGATTTTTTATCCTGTCTGTTTTATAGACCACGAAGGCATCTCTCGTTCATTTCGGCGCTTTTCTCTCAACGGTAAAGAGGGAATAACAGACATCCACGCAGAAGACATCATCTTAGAGAACCAGTTTTCTAGAGTAGAAATCTCCACTTATTACGAAGCTTTCATTGCCAATAATTTTTCTACTCTAACCAAAGAGCAAACTTCTAAAGTTTTCCCACATTATACTACCAAATCCCAAACTGTTTTAATGAGATTAGCTAAATTCCTTTCCAGATTTCAGTCAAACGATGCTCCGGATAAAAAGAACGAACTTTGGTGTGCTTTTTCGTTGGAAGGTGAACCTCTTTTTGAAGGTCAATGTTTTTTCTATGACGATATCCAACAGAAATTGCTTGAAAGAGCTCAAGAATGGGAAAATTGGGCTCCTCACCTTCCCTACATCAATTGGAGGTATTCTCAGTAATCAACTTTTTCCCATTTCAAAACCGGGAACTTGTTAATTCAAGTTCCCGGTTTCTTTAATATAATTTATTCTTTATCTTTTTTCTCTTCTACTTTTTCTTCTTTTACTGTATCAACAACTTCTTCTACAACAGGTGTTTCTGTTTCTACTGCTGGTGCTTCTTCTGGTGCACTTTCAGTAGCTTCTTCTTTTTTTGCCTTTTCTTCTACTACTGGTTCTTCTGTTGTTGCTTCAGCAACTTCTTCAACAGTTTCTTCTACTGTTTCTGGTACTTCTTCTGCTAATTCTTCTTTTAAAGTAATTTCTCTATTTTCAATTCTAGCTGTTACATTTTCTTTTGTCTTAGCAGCTTTACCTATTCTGTCTCTTAAGTAGTATAATTTTGCACGTCTTGCTTTACCTACTCTTACTAATTCTACTTTTTCTACTAATGGAGAATGTACTAAAAAAGTTTTTTCTACACCTACACCATAAG
Source organism: uncultured Clostridia bacterium (assembly GCA_947628735.1). Classification (GTDB taxonomy): domain Bacteria; phylum Bacillota; class Clostridia; order TANB77; family CAG-508; genus CALXVA01. The sequence continues at coordinate 11,212 of CANRAY010000020.1, forward strand.
AAATTCTTCTTACTGTAAATGTTGCATTTACTCCTCCACCTTGTTTTTTAATAATAATTCCTTCAAATACTTGAATTCTTTCTCTATTTCCTTCTTTAATTCTTTGATGTACTTTTACTGTATCACCAATTTTTAATTCAGGAATCTTATTCTTTAATTGTTCATGTTCAATTGATTTTATGATATCCATTATGATATCCTCCCTTCTTTTAATTGTGTATCGGTTTGTTTTACAAACTTGCACTTACTTTTTTAATAAATCTGGGCGATTTTTTTTAGTTAATTCCATTGCCTTTTCTTCTCGCCACTTTTTTATATTTTGATGATGTCCAGAAATTAAAACTTCTGGTACTTTTTTTCCTCTAAATTCTTCTGGTCTTGTATATTGAGGATATTCTAGTAATCCTTGTGAAAACGATTCTTCTTCAGTAGAACCTTCGCTTAAGACTCCTTTTACATATCTACTAACAGCATCAATTAATACCATTGCTGGTAATTCTCCTCCTGTTAGTACATAATCACCAATTGAAATTTCCTCATCTACAATTTCATCTAGAACTCTTTGGTCTATTCCCTCATAATGTCCACATAAGACAATGAGGTGTTTTTCTTGTGATAATTGTCTTACTTTTTCTTGGTTTAATTTTTTTCCTTTAGGAGACATATAAATTACTTTTGCATCTTTATCTTTTACGTATTCATATGCATCATAAACTACATCTGATCTTATTACCATTCCTGCTCCTCCACCATATGGAGTATCATCTACTTTTTTGTGTTTATTTTTTGAAAAATCCCTTATATTAATTAAATTAATTTCTATTTGGTTATTTTCTACTGCTCTTCCTATAATGCTTTCCTGTAAAGGAGTAAACATTTCAGGAAAAAGAGTAAGCACATCAAATTTCATAATTTTCTCCTGCTTTTTTATATTAAGCCTTCTAATAGATGGACAATTATTTTTTCATTTTCAATATCTATTTGTTTGATTACATCTTTAATATTTGGCAATAATATTTGTTTACCTAATTCATCTTTTATAACGTAAATATCATTGCTTTTATTATTGTATACGTCTTCTACTTTTCCCAGTAATTTTCCGTCTTCTGCATATACATCTAGTCCTATTAGATCTGCTATAAAATATGTATCTTTTGGAAGCTTTCTTGCATTTTCTCTTCTAATTTTAATATAACAACCTTTATACTTTTCTGCCATATTAATATCTTCAATACCTTTTAGTTTTAGTAATACCACATATTGTTGATATTTTACTTCTTCGATTTCCATTTCAATTATTTCTTTGTTTTTAACAATTAAAACTGTTTTTAATTCCTCAAATCGTTTCATATCATCAGTAAATGGCTTTACTTTTACAAATCCTTTAATTCCAAATGTATTTACAATCTGACCGATTTCAAAATATTCCTGTTTCATATTTCCTCGACTTTTATCCAACAAATTCTATTGTTATTCTTTTTTTATCTTTAGATCCTAAAGATCTCATAAGAGTACGAATTGCTTTTGCAACTCTTCCTTGTTTTCCAATTACTCTTCCCATATCTTCTTGTGCTACAGTTACTTTATATGTAATATTTTCTCCGTCAATTTGTTCTTCAATAGATACTTGATCTTTATTATCTACTAAGTGAGTAATTACACTTTCTAGTATTTGTTTCATTTCTTTTCTCCTATTTTAGAAGTTTATTTTGCTTTTTCAATTAAAGCCTTTACTGTGTCTGTTGGTTTTGCACCATTTTTGATCCATTGTTCTACTTTTTCTTTATCAACAACAATTGTAGATGGTTCTGTCATTGGATCATATGTTCCAATCTTTTCTATTATTTTACCATCTCTTGGGCTTCTTGAATCTGCTACAACAATATGATAGAATGGAGCTTTTTTAGCACCTTGTCTTTGTAATCTTATTTTTACCATATTTTCACCTCCTGAAATATTCTTATATAATTAAAATTAAAAACATATTTATTTAAGCATTCCTTTTAAGTCATTTGGATTAATATTCTTCATCATTTTTTTCATATTTTTTTCATTTTGCATTTTTTTAATCATTTTCTGTGTCATTTCAAATGAATTCATAAATTTATTAACCTCTTGAACTGAAGTTCCGCTTCCTTTTGCAATTCTTAAACGCCTATTTCCATTTAATATTCTAGGGTTTTGTCTTTCCTCTTTCGTCATAGAAGAAATAATTGCTTCAATTCTAACAAATTCTTTATCATCTACTTTTACATCTTTTAGCTGATTCATTCCTGGTATCATTTTTAAAATTGATGAAAAAGATCCCATTTTCTTTACTTGTCTTAATTGTGCTAAATAATCATCTAAATCTAGATCTTTTTTCTTTTTTAATTGTTTTTCTAGTTTTTCAGCTTCTTCTAAGTCAAATGATTCTTCTGCTTTTTCAATAATTGAAAGTACATCTCCCATTCCTAAAATCCTAGATGCCATTCTTTCTGGATGAAATACTTCAATATCACTTAATTTTTCACCAGTTGCTGCAAATTTAATTGGTCTTCCTGTTATTTTTTTAACAGATATTGCAGCACCACCACGTGTATCACCATCTAACTTTGTTAAAACTACGCCATCAATACCTAATTCTTCATTAAATGATTTTGCAACATTTACTGCGTCTTGACCTGTCATAGAATCTACAACAAGTAAAATTTCATGTGGTTTTACATTGGCTTTTACATTTTTTAGTTCTGTCATTAGCTCTTCATCTATATGTAATCTTCCTGCTGTATCTAGAATAACAACATCATTTAATTTACTAATAGCTGTGTCTAATGCTTGTCTTGCAATTTTTACAACATCTTTTGATGTTTCATTTGCAAAAACTGGTATATTTAACTGTCCTCCTACAACTTGTAGTTGTTTTATAGCAGCTGGTCTATATACGTCACATGCAACAAGTAAAGGTTTCTTTCCTTGTTTTCTAAGTAAATTTGCAAGCTTTCCTGCTGTTGTTGTTTTACCTGATCCTTGAAGTCCTACTAACATAATTACAGTTGGTGGGTTTGGTGTAAAATTGATTTTGCTTTCTGTTCCTCCAAGTAATTCTACTAATTCATCTTTTACAATTTTAATAACTTGTTGACCAGGAGTTAAAGATTTTAGAACATTTTGTCCTAATGCTTTTTCTTGTATGGTACCTATGAATTCTTTTACAATCATATAGTTAACATCTGCTTCTAAAAGTGCAAGTTTTACTTCTCTTAACATTTCTTTTAAATCTGATTCTGTAATTCTAGCTTTTCCTCTTAGTTTTCTTGTAACTTCTTGTAATTTTTCTGATAGGCCTTCAAATGCCATACTTTTTTCCTCCTTTGGTTTTTTAGTTTAAGCAAATTAGTTCTTTTCTAATATTCTCAAGTATTTTTTGTGCTTTTTTATCTGAAGAATCTTGAATTTTACTTAATTGCTCTAGTATTAATTGTATTTGCTTTTCTTGATTTAACATCCTTTTCATAAATAAAAGCTTTTCTTCTAACTCGAAAAGTTTATTCTCCCCTTTCTTTATTACATCTCTTACTGCTTGTCTTGTAATATTATTATTTTCTGCTATTTCTGAAAGTGATAGGTCATTATTATAATAGTCATTAATAAATTCATATTGTTTTTCCGTTAGCATTTTGCCATATATTTGACATAACATACTTACTTCAATATGTTTTTCCATATTACCACTTCCTTAGTAACATTTTGCAATACAAAAAAATATTAGCATTATTTTGTAATGCTAATATACTTTACACCATTTTTATTGATTTGTCAAGTGTTTTTACAATATTATAGTAATTTTTCATATTTTATTTTCTTACATAAGTAATAAATTCATAATTATATGGATTTGCTTCATCTTGTATTCCCTGTGTTTCTTCTGTTATTTTCCATTCTTCTTCATTAATAATTGGGAAATAAGCATCTCCTTCAAATTTTTCATGTATTCTTGTAACATACATTTTTTCAACCTTTGGCATTAATTGTCTGTAAATAATCGCTCCTCCTATAACAAAATTTTCTTCTTGTGGATTTAAGTAATCATTTAGATTTTCTATGTCATTTACTATTTCAACATTTTCATCATTAACTTTATAGTCTGTATCTCTTGTAAGAACAATATGTTTTCTGTCTGGTAAAATTTTTCCTAATGATTCAAATGTTTTTCTTCCCATAATAATGGTATGACCTGTTGTTAACTCTTTAAATCTTTTTAAATCTTCTGGTATATGCCAAATTATTTTATTATCTTTTCCTATTACATTATTTTCTGATACTGCAACAATTAAACTTAACATTTTATTTCCTCTTTTCTTCATCATTTTGTATATTTATCCTTATTATATTGCTACTGGTATTTTTCCTATTTCTATTTCATGGTTATAATCATAATTTTGAATTTCAAAATCTTCTATTTTAAAATCATAGAAATTTTTTGTATTATTATTAATCACTAATTTAGGCGTTACATCCATAGGCTCTGCTTCTATTAATTTTTGAATAATTGGAACATGTCTATCATAAATATGACAATCTCCTATATTATGTGTTAATGTACCTACTTCTAGTCCTGACACTTGTGCAAACATACATAATAGTGCTGCATATTGCATTGTGTTCCAACCATTAGCAGCTAACATATCTTGTGAACGTTGATTTAATATTAAATGTAATTTTCCACCTTTTACAAGCCATTGTGTTCCATATGCACATGGTTCCAAATTCATATCTTTTAATTCTTCATGATTAAATAAATTTGTCATAATTCTACGACTTGCAGGATCATTTTTTAAAAGGTATAATACATAATCTACTTGATCCATTTCTTTTATACCTTCTTTTGTTTTAAATTGATACTTTTTAGAGAATTGATATCCATATGCTTTTCCGATTGTTCCATCTTCTCCTGCCCATTGATCCCATATATGAGAATTTAATTCACTAATTTTATTTGATTTTTTCTGCCATATCCATAATATTTCGTCAATTGCTCTAATTACTGTTTTACTATTATTTCTTAATGTAATCATAGGAAATTCTTTTCCTACATCATATACATTAGTAACTCCTACTAAAGAAATATAATTTGCTTCTGCTCCATCTTGCCATCTTGTTCTTACTCCTGTTCCTTCTGATGAATATCCTTCTTTTATAATACGTTTACATGTTTCAATAAAATGTTTATCTGCTTGTGTCATTGTTACTTCCTCCTATTCTTTTTGTATTATATCGATATCTTTTTTAAAAGTAAATACTTTCATTCCAATTTGGTACATATTCTTCTTCATGTTCTCCTAACTCTTGTATATATCCATTTTTCAAGTTTAAAGTATATAAATAATTTTCAATTTCTTTATATTCTTTTTTCGATAATTTTCGACATAATATCTCATCTTGTTTTGCTTTATATGTAGGAAAATATTGTGCCATAATACTTACATAAATATCTTCAGGCATATTTTCTTTTATCCATTTCAAAATATGTTTTGTATTTTGTATATGGTTTGGTAAGACCAAATGTCTTATAATAACTCCTTTTTGCATAATACCTTCTTGATTAAATTCTGATTTTCCCACCTGATTATACATTTCTTGAATTGCTTTTGTTGCTATTTGAAAGTATCTCTCTACATTTGAATATTTTTTTGATAATGTATCTGAATAATATTTCAAATCTGGTAAGTAAATATCAATATATCCATTTAAGTCTTTTATTGTTTCTATTTTTTCATATCCATTTGTATTATATATAATTGGTATTGTTAATCCTTTTAACTTTGCTATCTTTATTGCCTCTATAATTTGATATGCATACATTGTAGGAGTTACTAAATTAATATTATTAACACCTCTTTGTTGTTGCTTAAGCATAATATCTGCTAATTCCTCAATTGTTATTTCTTTTCCTTTTCCTAGTTGACTAATTTCGTAATTTTGGCAATAAATACAGTTTAAATTGCAATTCGTAAAGAATATTGTCCCTGAGCCATTTTTTTCACTTAAGCATGGTTCTTCATAATTATGAATCGATACTAATGCTATTTTTATTTTATCATTACATCTGCATCTTCCTATTTTTCCTGTATTTCTATTTACTTTACATTGATGCGGACATATTGTACATTCTTCTAATTCTTTCATTTTCTCATCCATCTTTATATTTTTTAGTTATTGTATCATATATTTTTATCTCATTCTACATTTTGTTGTTTATTAATAACTTTAATTTGATTATGATTATTATTTATGATATAATTTTTTGCATTGGAAAGAAGGTAAATGTTATGTCAGTTTTTGAATATAAATATAAAGTTAATATTAGTCAAGTAAATGCTAAAGCACTTATTACTAATCCTGGTATGCTTAGTATTTTAGAAGATGTTGCGTGTAAACATTCTGATACAGTTGATTTTGGAATTCGTGAAATTCCTATTATAAAGCTTTCTTGGGTATTACTTGCTTGGAAAGTAAAAATATTAAAACGTGTTCCTTATGGTACTGAATTAACCGCGAGAACTTGGGCTCGACCTGCTCAAAAATTTCATACTTATCGTGAATTTGAAGTTTTAGATGAATCTGGTAATTTAGTTTGTATAGCTTCATCTAAATGGACATTAATTAATATTGCTAAATCAACAATTGAAAAGATTACAGACGACATTTTTTTAAGATATGGTCCAGAAGAAAGATATGTATTTGAAGAACCTGAAATTGAGAAAATTGTTGAACCTGAGCTTTCTTCACCTGCTTATGTTTATACAACCCAAAGACGAGATATTGATGTAAATCAACATATGCATAATTTAAATTATTTATATTTAGCCTATGAAGCATTACCTATGGAAGTATATACTTCTGATGAATGTAATAATTTTATCATTACATTTAAAAAAGGTATGAAACTCGGTGATACTGCAAAATGTTTTTATAACTATATAGATCATTCACATTTTGTTACAATTAAAACTGAAGATAATTCAGGTTTACATGCTCTGGTTAAATTATGGTAAAAAAAAAGATAGAATTTATTTTCTATCTTTTTTATATTTCTTTTTCTAAAATGACTTATAAAATTTTATTTTCTTCATATATTGTTTATAGTACTTATTATGTAACATTTTTACTTATTTGTCATATTATGTAATATAACTTATAAATAAGGAGGAAAAAGAAATATGTTTAGAAGATATGGCAGAAATTGTGGATGCCAATGTAATAATCCTGCAATAGAAACTGCTTGTAAAGATGTAGGAACTACTGCTGAGTATGCATCATGTAATTGTTGTGGTCAAAATAATGATAATACTTCTAACTGTGGTTGTGGATTTGATGAAGATCAAAATTTATTTCCAGATAATCCAATGCTTGCACAAAGCTATGTTCCAATGCAATATTTAGATAAAACTTTTACACCTTGTTGTGGTCTAAAAATGGGAACTATCTTCCCTGAGCTTGTTAGCCCTTATAGACCTGGTCAAAGTATGGAGGAAATTGCTTATTTAAAAGCAAGAAATGAAATTGGAGAGGGGTGCAATCGATAATGGAAAATGATGAAGATAACAGAAATTGTGGTTGCAACAATAATTCAAATATGAATTGTTATTATGCACCAGAAGGTATTAATGCTGCTTTTGGATATAATACTGCATCAGCACTTGCAGATGATTTAAATTGTAATTGTGAAAATAATACAAATGAATGTTGGTCAAATAGAAATGATGTTAGAGAAAAAATGATGAAAGAAATCAAATGCTTAAATTTTGCTATTATTGAGCTTTCTGAATATTTAGATACTCATCCAGATGATAAAAAAGCTATTTGTTTACACAAAGAGTATTGCAATGAATTAAATGAAATTAAAGATAAATATCAAAAGATATTTGGACCTTTAAGTATTTATCATCCTTGCAATAAATGGAGATGGCTTGAAGAACCTTGGCCTTGGGAAAGGAGTGATTTTAATGTGGACTTATAATAAAGTATTAGAATATCCTATTAATATTAAGTGTCCTAATCCAAAACTTGCTAAATTTATTATTTCTCAATACGGAGGTCCAGATGGAGAACTTGCTGCATCACTTCGTTATTTATCTCAAAAGTTTGCAATGCCAGATCAGAAATCAAAAGCAATATTAAATGATATTGGTACAGAGGAATTAGCTCACTTAGAAATGGTTGGTACTATTGTTCATCAATTAACTGATGGTGCTAGTATTGAAGAAATTGAAAAAGCAGGTTTAGGTGCATATTATACTGATCGTGGTGTAGATGTATATCCTCAATCTGCTGGTGGAGCACCTTTTACTGCTGCTTATATTGCTTGTAAGGGTGATCCTATTGCAAATCTTCAAGAAGATTTAGCAGCAGAGCAAAAAGCAAGAGCAACTTATGAGAAATTGATTGACTTATGTAGAGATGATCCAGATGTTATAGATCCTCTTCGTTTCTTAAGACAAAGAGAAGTTGTTCACTTCCAAAGATTTGGAGAAGCACTTCGTGGTGTACAGGATAAACTTGCTGAAAAGAAATTTTATATGAATAATATGAACTATAACAATGGAAACAATAATATGAATTCTAATGATTGTGGTTGTGGAAGATAAAAAAAGAGGCTCCATATGAACTCTACCCCTTAAAGTAGACACTGATAAAAAAGAGGTGTATACTTTAAGGGGGTATTTTTATGGGTAATA
>CANRAY010000021.1 GCA_947628735.1 uncultured Clostridia bacterium
CATATTTTTGAGGCATATTTGTTATGCCTTATTTTTTTATATTTCAAAAATCAACTTTGGAGAAATTTCCTATAACAAAATAAAAGCATGACAAATAAATATATAGTCATGCTTCTATTTTATAATATATAAAATTATTTGATTAAAATTTTACATTCTATATTTGAATCTAAATTATTTTTAAATATTAAAGCATCTTCTTTTGTTCCTACAATACTAGCATAATGAATTGGTATTACTATTTTAGGTTTTATCACATTTGCTAATTTGGCAGCCTCTTCAGCAGTCATTGTATATGTTCCACCTATTGGAAGCATTGCAATTTCACATTTTACATTTTGATTTTCTTCTGTTATATCTGTATCTCCAGCTATATAGCATTTTCCATTTTCTAATTCTAATATATATCCTAACCATTGATTAGATTTTGGATGAAATTGTTTATTTATATTATATGCAGGAACTGTACTAAATTTTATTCCTGCTATTTCATATTTCTCATTAGGTCTTACTAGTACAATATTATCATGAATAAAATGCAATTTTTTTGAACTTTCCTCACAAGTTTCAGGTAAAATTATAATTGTATCTTCCTTTCTAACCTTTTCAATATCAGCTAGTGAAAGATGATCATAATGTTCATGAGTAATAAAAATAACATCCGCATCAAAATAATTTTCTTCAATCTTAAATGGATCAATATAAATTGTTTTACCATTTCTTATACGTATACTGCTATGACAAAATACTTCAATATTTTCTATCATACTATTTCCCCCTATTCATTATCCTTATTTTATCAAACCATATTTTATAATGCAATGATTATAATATTTTTCTTTATTAAATCATATATTGTATTAAATAATGATATTACAAATGGAGGTATCTTTATGTGGCTTAATAAAAAAATAATCAAAAGAATTAGTATCAGCCTTATCATTTTTACAATTTTTACTTTTACTTTTGTTTTAGCATATGACGATACTATATATGTTTGGTCAAATGAATCAAAACCATTATCTACTCCAACAAATGCACAAATAAATGGAAATAAAGCTTTAGAGGAAAATAGTCTAAAATTAGATTGTGGTGGTGCAATATTAATTGAACAACATTCTGGTGAAATTTTATATGGTCAAAATATACATGAACAATTAAGACCTGCTAGTGTTACAAAAGTAATGAGTCTTTTATTAATTATGGAAGCATTAGATTCTGGCCAAATATCATTAACAGATAAAGTTCCATGTTCAGAAGAAGCTGCTGGTATGGGAGGATCTCAAATTTGGCTTGATGTAAGAGAAGAACTTACTGTTGATGAAATGTTAAAAGCAATTTGTACCGTTTCTAGTAATGATTGTACTGTAGCTATGGCAGAATATTTATGTGGAAGTCAAACAGCTTTTGTTCAAAAAATGAATGAAAAGGCCAAAGAATTAGGAATGAATGATACTACATTTAAAAATTGTCATGGAATTGACGAAGATGGTCACGTTACATCTCCTTATGATATTTCTTTAATGTCAAGAGAATTGTTAAATAATCATCCTTCAATTATTAAATATACAACTATTTGGATGGATAGTTTACGTGATGGAAAAACTCAGTTAGTTAATACAAATAAATTAATTAGAAATTATAAAGGTGCTACTGGATTAAAAACTGGCTCTACTTCTGTTGCATTATATAACCTATCAGCAAGTGCAACTAGAGATGATTTATCATTAATTGCTGTTATTATGAAAGCTCCTACCAGTACTATTAGATTTTCTGAGGCCCAAAAACTACTAGATTATGGATTTAACCATTTTGAATATAAAAAATTAGCTCAGCAAAATGATGTTTTAAAACAAGCAAATGTAACTAAAGGAGTTTCTGAAACAGTTGATTTAATTTTTAAAAAAGATGCTGGTATAATAATTGAGAAAGGAAAAGACAAATACATAGAACAGAATATTCAACTAACAGAAAATATTGTTGCTCCAATTTATGAAAATCAAAAATTAGGAGAAATCACTTATATATTAGAAGACCATGAAATAGGAAAAGTCGATATTATAGCAAAAGAAACAATAAATAGAAAAACATTTTCTAATATGTTAAGTTATATTTATCAAAATTGGTTTTGTTTATTGCGAACATAAAGAAAAAAAGTTGTATAAACATATAATTTATACAACTTTTTCTGGAATTTTTTATGTTATTGCACTAGTTTTTATTATTCTTGTTCATCTGTATCATCTTCATTTTCTTCTACTTCATCATATTCAAACTCATATTGTTGTGGCTTTACTCTACTTTTTCTTGGACGTATTCTATTAATATTTTGCACAGTTTCTGCCAAATCTTCCATTGTTTCTTTAGCTTCTTTTCTTTCTCTTTCTGCCTTTTTCAATTCTTCCTTCTTTTCTTCTTTTTTATTCTGCATTGTTTTATTTAAATACGAATTTACCTTATCTATTAAATCTGGAACATAATCTAGTAATTTATCAACTGCTGATGAATGATTAACTGGTAATAATTTAACATTATTTTGTTGAACTACTAAAAAAGCGACTGGAGAAATACTTACCCCTGCACCTGAGCCACCTCCAAATGGTAGACGATACTGAATTGCCTCTTCCTTATCTTTTTTGGTATATTCATCTAAAGTCTCTCCTTTAAATTCACTACCTCCTGCTGCAAAACCAAATCCTACTTTGGAAATTGGTATAATAATAATATTGTTGCTAGTTTCAATTGGCTCTCCTATAATTGTATTAACATCAACCATATCTTGTATGCTATTCATAGCTGTAACCATAAGACCTTCTATTGGATGTTCGTTCATTTTTATCTCCTTTCTTTTTCTTTACAAAAATGTATATTATATTGATAATATGTACCATTTTTATTTCAATTATACTATTAAGTTTTATATCATATACATTTTGCCTATTATATATAGGTTTCACATAATATTGATATCTATCTTTTATATATTTCTTTGCTGTACACGTTAATAAAAGAGAAATCAAAGTACTAATACCAAAAATTAGAAAACTCGTTAATATCACATCTTCAGTTCCTATTTTTAAATCTAAATATAGTTGTGAAATTTTTGGCTTTATATTTTTCAATTGTTTTAAATATTCCACATCTATATCTTTTTCTATTTTCTTAAAATCTAATTTTTCTAAACGCATTTTTTTAATAATTCTTTGTAATTTTAGGTGATCTAACTTGATCCAAATCCATTTTATTTTATTAAACAAATATAAAGACAATTCTATTTTATATTTATGCGAATTATGTGGCAAATACATATTAGAAATTTCTAAATCTTTAATTTTTATATGAAAACTAGAGAAAATAATAGAAAGAATAACTAATACAATCAATATTACAATAATAAGCAAAATAAAAACTAATATCATATAACCTCCTTAGATGAAGTTACTTAATATTAGTTTTTCCAAATTTTATAAATTTAAACCTATTATTTAATATTTCGTTTTTCTACCTCAATATTTCCAAACAATTCTTCTTGTGTTGTAAGTACCTTACTTCTTCTTGATAGTTCTAACAATCCTGTAAATGCAGTTACAATCTCAGGTTTTGAACATTTTTTTATAGAGAATAATCTATTAAAAACAAATTTCTTGTGATGTAATAACTCTCTAAAAATGACTTTTACTTTATCTCCTACAGAATAAGTTTCTGTAATAGCTATTTTTTCAATATTTTTTGCATTTTGATTTAATCTATGACTATTCTTATCAACAATTTCTTCATAAGTATGATAAATAATTTGACTATTATACTCTTTTTCTAATTTTTGCTTTGGTAATTCTATTATATCTGGTGATTTAAAAATACGACACTTATTTTCTTGAAATTGTTCTTTTAAAACTTTAGAAATTTCTTTATATTTCTTATATTCTATAATTCTTCTTAATAATTCTTCTTCCGATAATTCCTTTTCTTCATCCACCTGTGAAGGTAATAAATTTTTTGATTTTATATATAGTAAAGTAGATGCCATCAATATAAATTCACTTGTTACTTCTAAATTCATTTCTTCCATTGTATTAATATAATCTATATATTGATCCGTAATTTCAGATAAATTAACATCATAAATATTCATTTTATTTCTATCTATTAAATGACATAACAAATCAAGTGGTCCTTCAAAATTATCTATTTTGATTGCATACTTGTTTGTTTCTAATGTTAACACATTTTGCATTACTCTACCTCACTTAAAACTTCTTTAATATTTTCTATGCTATAACCTTTTTTATTTAAAAATGTAGTAATTTCATCAACTTCCATTTGTCCTTGCTTTTTATAAAAGATATTTCTAATAGACTGTTTTTCAAAAATTTCTAATTCTTCATAGTGCTTAGAAAAATAATCATCTATCATATCGTTGCTTAATCCTTTAGACAATAATTTATATCTCATTTCTTTTAATGACATATTTCTTAGAGCTACAAATTCATTTACAGCTCTTTCTATATAATTTTCGTCACTAATATATCCATTTTCTTTTAGCTCATCTATAATATCATCTAAAATTTCTTCTTCTATTTGATTACTAAATTTTTGTCTAATTTCTTTTTCTGTTCTCTTTTTATATAAAACATATTTCAATACTTTTGTTTTTAGTTTATCATATTCCTCTAAATAATCAAGATTTTCCATTATTTTTATTATTAGATTTTCACTAATTTTCCTTTCTTAAGTAAAAAGACTGTCTTTCTTTAAGAGAGACAGTCTTTTTTTCTATTATGCTGATATTTATTCTTCTGAAGGTTCTATTTCCTGTTCCTCATCTGTTTCTTCTTCTCCTAAGCTTTTTTCAAAAGCTTCATTAAATTTTGCTCTAATTTTCTTTTCTATTTCATCCATTACATCAGGGTTTTCTTCAAAATACTTTTTAACATTTTCTCTTCCTTGTGCGATTCTTTCTCCATTATATGCAAACCAAGATCCACTCTTTTCTACAATGTCCAAATTAACCGCAATATCTAAAATATTTCCTTCTTTTGAAATACCTTTTCCATATACGATATCAAATTCAGCCTCTCTAAAAGGAGGTGCTACTTTATTCTTAACAACTTTTACCTTTGCTCTATTACCAATTACTTCTCCATCTTGTTTTATATTCTCTACTTTGCGAATGTCTAATCTAACAGATGCATAATATTTTAATGCTCTTCCTCCTGCAGTTGTTTCTGGATTTCCAAACATAATTCCTACTTTTTCTCTTAATTGATTAATAAATACTACCACACACTTTGATTTATTAATTACACCTGCTAATTTTCTTAATGCTTGTGACATAAGTCTAGCTTGTAAACCAATATGTGAATCTCCCATATCTCCATCTATTTCAGCTTTTGGTACTAATGCTGCTACTGAGTCAATAACAACAATATCTATAGCACCACTTCTTACCAATGCTTCTGTAATTTCTAATGCTTGTTCTCCTGTATCTGGTTGAGAAACAATTAAATTATCTATATCAACACCTAAATGTTTTGCATATACTGGATCTAGTGCATGTTCTGCATCTATAAATGCTGCCTCTCCTCCTATTTTTTGTGCTTCTGCTATCATATGCAAAGCAAGTGTTGTTTTTCCAGATGATTCTGGTCCATATACCTCTATAATTCTTCCTCTTGGTATTCCACCTATTCCTAATGCAATATCTAAACTTAAAGCACCTGTTGAAATAGCCTCTACTTCCATTGCTTCATATTCACCTAATCTCATAACAGATCCTTTTCCGAATTGTTTTTCTATTTGTCCTAATGCTGCTTCTAATGCTTTCATTTTTTCTGGATTGTCGTTTTTCATATTTATTTCCTCCTATTACTTAAACATCTGTTTGTATAGTTATTATATCTCAAATATTTTGTTTGTCAATACTTTTTTTATATTTTTTTATTGACGATACCATCTTGCAAAATTGTAATACGCTGTATAATTAGTTGGATTAAAGTTTCCTATTAACTTCATATGATAAATTACTTTTCCTTTATTTCTATATAAGCAAATACATGGTACTTCATCTTCATAAATTTCAATAAGTCGATTATATTTTTCTTTTAGTAGATTTTGATCTGTAATATCTTTTACTTCATCTAATATTTGCTGTACCTCTGTATTTTTATAATTCAAAATATTATCTTTTCCTAAAAAATATGATAAATCAGGACTATATCCATTATAAATTCCTGTAATAAGCATATCATAGTCTTTATCCTTTAAATAACTTTGATATGACTTACTTGAAATTTCATAACGATCTACTATAATTCCTATTGATTCTAATTGTTCTTCTATTAGTTTTGCAACCTTTACTCTATTTTCATTTGATGACTCAACCATTAAATCTATTCTTAAAGTTCTCGTATAATATCCATCTTGTTTTGTCCATCTGTCATATTGGTAAGTCCATCCTGCATTTTTTAATACTTCTTCTGCTTTTTTCTTATTATAACTAGACTTACTTTCTTTTGAATATAAATAATTACCGTAATCTATTGGAAAAGAAGAAACATAATATTCATTTCCATAAACAGATGATATTATTTTATTCTTATCAATTGCATAATTAATTGCTTGTCTTACTTCTTTGTTTGCTAAAATTGTATTTTCACAATTTAAACTCAAAAAATCTAGCTCTCTTCCTTTATAATCTTTGGCTGTAAAACCAAGTGTTCCAATATAGTCATTAATATTAACGTTTGATGTACAAATCATATCTATATTTCCAATTTTAAAACTATTATATACATCCCCCATAGAAGCATAAAATTTAACACTAATATTATTAATCAATAATTCTTCTTTATTTGGATTATACCAATAATTATTTTTTACTAATTCTATTGAATCACTAGAAGCTGATTTTACTTTATACATTCCTGTTGCCATTGGAGCAATACGTGATTCAAAGAAATTTTTTTCTTCAGAGAATTGTTTACTAGAAACAATTGGAAAAATAAGATTATATTCAAAAAAAGTTTCTTCTTTATTCAAATTAATACGTATTGTTTTTTCATCTATCACTTCAGTTGATTTTATATTACTTGCATTATCTGAATATACTGATTTTCCTTCTTTTAGTCTTTCTATTGTAAATTTAACATCATCTGCAGTAACTGGAGTTCCATTTTCCCATTTAATATCATCCTTTAACTTCACAACATAAGATTTACTATCTATTTTTGAACATTCTTTAGCTAAAGCCATTTTTATCTGATAATCTTCAGTTAATGAAAGTAATGGTTCATATAACAATGTAGAAAGATTTATAACATCTCTATTTTTTGTACTAATAGGATTAATATTATCAAAATTTGAAATACCAATTCTAATATTAGTTTTAACGCTCATAACTGGTGCTTCTATAGAATTTGTAACATCATTTGCTAATTCATTTTTTTCCTCATTACTCATAATTTTATAAACTGCAAAACCAATAATAAAAATAACAAATAGAATAAATATATACTTAATTCCATTTGATTTAGACTTCATAAAATCCCTCTCTTACACTTTAATACATGTATATAATATACATCATATTATCACTTTTTTCAAGAAAAAAAGGCACAAAGAAATAATGTTTCTCAGTGCCCCCTATATAAAATTACTTTATACTTATTTTCTGCATTCTACAATCATTTTTATTCCTGTTCGGTTTTCCCCTTCAACCTCCACTTCTGCGAATGCAGGGATACATACTAAATCAACTCCTGCCGGTGCTACAAATCCTCTTGCTATAGCAATCGCTTTCACTGCTTGATTTAATGCTCCTGCTCCTATTGCTTGCATTTCTGCTTTGTTAGATTCTTTTACCAAACCTGCTATTGCTCCTGCAACAGAATTTGGATTTGACTTTGATGAGATTTTTAAAATTTCCATTTTTGCCTCCTATATTTTTTTATTTGTTCTAATCACAGGTATATTTATATTACATTTTCTGGAAATTGTCTAGTATTTTTCTGGAAAATATAGGAAAAACTTATCGCAGTAATTCGATTTTTTTCGACACTCATCTATACTCTTACTCTCTCAATGTTCTCAGCTTTATTTGTTGCATCATTAATTGTAAAAATACAACCATTTAACATATTTTCTCCTTCAGCTAATTTATATTTTTCTGGTAGCGAAGTTACAAATCGTTTAATTGAAACTTGGACATCCATTCCAATAACTGAATTTTTTGGACCTGTCATACCTATATCTGTAATATATGCACTTCCATTTTTTGTAATTTCTTCATCCGCAGTCTGAACATGAGTATGTGTACCAAAAATCACTGTTACTTTTCCATCTAAAAAATGTTTCATAGCAATTTTTTCTGCTGTTGCTTCTGCATGAAAATCTACTACAATAATATCAACTTCATTTTTTAATTGTCCTACTAATTGTTCAACAACATTAAATGGATTTTCAGATAAAACATTCATATCTGTTCTACCTATTAAATTGATAACCGCTATTTTCTTATCTTTACACTGATATATTCCATATCCTTTACCTGGTATTCCTTTTGAATAATTTGCTGGTCTAATTAGCTTTGGGTTATCTATAAAACTAAAAATATCTTTTTTACCCCAAGTATGATTTCCCATAGTAATAACATCAACCGGTAATTTTTCTAATATATTAAAATCTTTTGTTGTAATTCCCATTCCTCCTGCTACATTTTCTGCATTAACAACAACAAAATCAATATTTCGTTCTTCTATCAAACTAGGTAATTTTTCTTTTACCATATCTAATCCTTTTTCTCCCACTAAATCCCCTATTGCTAAAATTCTCATTTTTTCCTCCTTGTAAACTCTTTTCTATTGTAATTTTTTATTAATCTAGATCATACTATAAATAAAAAATTTTATCAAGTTTTTTAGATTATAGCATTGTATTATATAATTCCTTAATTTTTACAATAAAAAAGACGTAAACTTTTATATTGTTTACATCTTTTATATATTTTTTATTTTGCGTATTCTACAACTCTAGTTTCTCTAATAACATTAACTTTAATTTGTCCTGGATATTCCATTTCATCTTCTACTTTCTTTGCTACATCTCTTGCCATTAAAGTCATTTGATCATCAGAAATTTGTTCTGGTTTTACAATAATTCTTACTTCTCTTCCTGCTTGAATTGCAAAAGATTTTTCAACTCCTTCAAATGAGTCTGCAATCTTTTCCAATGATTCTAATCTCTTAATATATGTTTCCAAAGTTTCACGTCTTGCTCCTGGTCTTGATGCTGAAATAGCATCTGCAGCTTGTACCAAAACAGCTTCTATTGTTTTTGGTTCCACATCTCCATGATGAGCTTCTACTGCATTGATAACATTTTCATTTTCTTTATATTTCTTTAATATATCAACACCTATTTCTACGTGAGTTCCTTCCATATCATGATCTAGCGCTTTTCCTATATCATGTAATAAACCAGCTCTTCTAGCTAATTTAGGATCTAATCCTAATTCTTCTGCCATTATTCTTGCTAAATTTGAAACCTCTATAGAATGATTTAATACATTTTGTCCATAACTTGTTCTATACTTTAATTTTCCAATTAGTTTTACTAAATCTGGATGTAATCCAACAACTCCTGTCTCTATTACTGCTCTTTCGCCTTCTTCTTTAATTGTAGCTTCTACTTCTTCTTTTGCCTTTTCTACCATTTCTTCAATCTTTGCTGGATGAATTCTTCCATCATTAATTAATTTTTCCAAAGCTATTTTTGCTACTTCTCTTCTTAATGGATCAAAACCTGATATTACAACAGCTTCTGGTGTATCATCAATAATTAAATCAATTCCTGTTAATGTTTCTAGAGCTTTTATATTTCTTCCTTCTCTACCAATAATTCTTCCTTTCATTTCATCATTAGGAAGAGCAACTATTGATACAGTAGTTTCTGAAGTATGATCTGCTGCACATTTTTGAATAGCATATCCTAAAATTTCCCTTGCATTCTTATCTGCAGTTTCTTTTGCTCTATTATCTAAATCTCTAATTAAACTTGCTTTCTCAGCTGTAATTGTTTTTTCTAATTCTGATAATAATTGCTTTTTAGCTTCTTCTTTAGATAATCCAGAAATTCTTTGTAATTCTTTCATTTGATTTTGTATCAAATCTGATAGTTCTTCTTTCTTCTTTTCTACATCTTCTTCTTTTTGCATCAATTCTTTTTCTTTTTTCTCTGCTAATTCCATCTTCTTTTCTAGATTTTCTTCTTTTTGAATCATTCTTCTTTCTTGTTGTTGTACTTCGCTTCTTCTTTCTCTAATCTCCTGATCTAAATCTTTTCGAGCATTCATAATCTCTTCTTTTGCATTAAAGATTTCTTCTTTTTTCTTATTTTCTGCTTCTTTTTGTGCCATTTCTATAATATTCTTTGCTTCATTTTCTGCACCTTTTAATTTAGATTCAGCTATTTTTTTTCTGATATAAATTCCTACAAATGTAAAAATAACTGCTGAGACTAGAAAAACGGCGATATTAATCATTATGTCTGTCATAATATTACTACACCTCTTTCTATTAAATTTTCAATGTACCATAAATATATATTAATTTTTAAATATATTTTTACCTACATATCTATTTTATATGTATTATGGTAAACTGTCAAGTCATTTTTTCCAAAAAATATCTCGTATAAAACTATACGAGATATTTTTATTTATGCTCTTGGATGAGCTTTTTTATATACATTTTTTAATCCATTATCTTGAAATTGCATATATACTTGTGTTGAAGAAATATCTGAATGTCCAAGCATTGTTTGAATTGCTTTTAAATCTGCACCATTTTGCAACAAATGTGTTGCAAAAGAATGTCTTAATACATGTGGTGTAATATCTTTTGTAATATGTGCTTGTTCTTTATAAAACTTTACAATTTTCCAAAAACCTTGTCTTGTCAATCTTTGTCCGTTTACATTAACAAATAAAGATTTTTCGTTTTCATCTTTAATCATAATAGGTCTTGCTTTTTCCATATATTCTTTTAATGCTGCAATTGATAAAGAACCCAAAGGAATATTTCTTTGCTTATTACCACTCTTGCAAACTACAAAACCTTCATCTATATATATATCTTCTACATTAAGTGAAATAATCTCAGTTACTCTCATTCCAGTTGCATATGCTACCTCTAGCATAGCTTTATCTCTTGTGCCTTTTAAATCTACATCTTTAGGTTGATTTAAAAGTAATTCTACTTCTTGAGAAGTTAATACACTTGGTACTCTTTTTTCTACTTTTGGTGATTGGATATTTTCTGTTGGATCCTTTTTTAATTTCTTAATACGAATCAAATATTGATAAAAAGAACGAATTGAAGCTAAATTTCTTGATGTTGTAGATGTCTTTTTTCCTACATTTTGTAAATATTTTAAATATTCCTTAATATCTTCATTAGTTACTTTCATGTAATTAATATGATTTTGAGATAAATAATCTTTATATTGATTAATATCTCTATTATATGATTGTAACGTATTGTTTGATAACTTTTTTTCGTTTTGAAGAAAATCTAAAAATTGATTAATCTGTTTTTCCATCTTGTCCATACCCCTTCTCTATAATATTTAAAATATAAATTTACATAAACATTGTATATGTTATATCAAATTACGCAAAAAAAGTAAATACATTTTTTCAAAATTCAACATTTTTTTCACGTAGTTTTTTACATTCACAGTTAAAATTTATTTCTAATTTAACTCCATAAATTAATTGTCATTACAAATAAATTTGAAGATAAATACGTTTCTATAAAAGAAGATAAAATCATCATTATAAATGCAACAACAGAACAAATAGTATGTCTTAAAATTTCTAACTTTATATTTTCTCTCCTTTTATCTTTCATAATAGATCTATATAATCGAATTCCACTAACAGTTAAAATAAATAATGCAGGAATAAATATAATATTTTGTAACAGCATTGTTACTAAAGAAAATATAATTCCTTTTTGTGTTCCATAAATAGCAATAACAGCTGATATTGTATATCCAAAACAAAAACCGCGGTATAAAACAATAGCAAATACTATAGGTAATCCAATAACAGTTGAGCCAATAAACCACATCAAATTTGTTAGTATAAAATCTTCCCACAGTGACTCTTGTAATAAGGCCCCACTATCTATCTGATAATTTTCCTTAATGGATACAATAGATTCATTAAGATAATCCTTAATCTCTACTAATTGTTGATCTTCTATTTTGTTAATAAAAATAACACCTAAAACAATACCAATAATGAAAATCATCATAACAATAATATAGCTTTTAAAATTTTTATAAATATGATTATAAATAAATTCCTTAATTTTAGCTTTATTATCGTTCCTATGTATTCTATGAATTCGATTATCTTCTCTTCCCTTGTTCCTTATATTATGTTCAATTTTCCTACTGTCTTCCATCTTATTGATAATACTCATCTTATCCTCCAGTAAAATGTTTATACATAATGTCTATTCAATAAGATAATTTTTAGAACATAATTCAATAGAATTCCTATCCTGCTGTTAACTTTCCATATACCCCGCCACCTCCGGCTTGTATATGAACATTTCCATCTCGTGCATTAATAATTGTATGTGCAATCTTCTTTCCAACAACTCCCTCTATATCATCTTCTGAAAGTTTATGAAGAATATTCATTTCTGTTTCAAAATTGTCTAATAATTTATCAATAGTTTTACCACCTAAGCCAGGAATAAAAGTTAATGGAACCTGATAAATGTATGGTGGTCTATTTGATGGACTTTGTGTAGTTGGTTTATCTTTAATCATTTCAATTCTATCAAAAACTCCCATTGTGATTTTACTACTATCACATTCATTACACTTAGTTACCGGTGCTTGTCCTTCTATTGGTTTTCCACAAATTTCGCAAAATGTCCTATGATACTTACCAAGTTTTGGATCTAAGCCATAATTTGCTACAATTTTTCGTCCATCCTCATTCTTTAAAGCTTTCATTAATTCCTTAAAACTAATGTCTTCTACTAAAACTTTATTATATTCTCTTGCAATCTTTGGAAGTGAATGTGCATCTGAATTTGTTAAAAATGTTCTTGTTTCTAATTCTGATATTTTATCTGCTAAAAATGTATCTGAGCTTAATCCTAATTCAATAGCAAAAATCTTATCAAATCGATCTTTAAAAATTTTTGATAATCGATCTGTACAATTTCCATAAAAACTTTTATGTGGTGTAAAAGCATGTGCCGGAATTAATACTCCATTATATTTCTCTGCAATATTTACTAACTCATAAGCTGAAATAGTAGCTCTTTGAGAACTTAATGTTATATTTTTAATATAATTTTGCATTTCTTTAGAAAAATTCTTAATATCATTTAATTTTGGAAAATAACATAAATTATGGGCACTTCCTGTTTTTCCTTCATCATTTATCTCAGATGTTTCTATTTCACTACCTAAAATTATACAAACTTTATTTTTATAGATAATTCCTCCATCTTCAATTTCATATGCTTCACCTGTTTTTAAAAATCTTTCAATATCCTCTATAACATAAGGAGAAGCACAATCAATAATTCCAACAATTTGAATTCCCTTACGATCTACACATTCTTTTGCTATATTCGCAAAATTTAAGGATTTTGCAGCTGTTATCTTAATTGGCTTTCCGTTTTCACTTCTTCCTATATGTACATGTAAATCCGCAAATACTTCGTTCATTATTTTTCCTCTTTTCCTATTACAAAATGAAAAGATTGGTTTATAAATCCAATCTTTTGTATTACTATCTTCCAGAATCCTCTATGAATTCTCTTCGTCTTTCTTGTATAATATCTTTAGGTGTTACAACTGGAGTTTCTTCCTTAGTCTCTTTAGGCTTATTATTTTTCTCAATTTCTGCTTTTTTAACCATTTCATCTAATCGCATTGCCATACTAATTCCTTCTTGAACTGTTTCTAATTCTGTATCAAATATTCTTGCCTCTGTTGTAATACTTGGAGTTTTTATATTACTTTTTAAACCATTCATATAAGAATCTCCTCCATTTCATCAACAAATTGTTTAAATTGATTAATATAAACATTTTCTTTATCTTTTAAGTTACGATATTCCAATAATACCAATGCTTCATCTACTTTAAATGCAATTCTTTCTGGTCTGCTTAATAGCATACCTCCAAAATTATCAACTAACTCTAAGATATCACTTTCTTTTTCTCTATTTTCTGAAATTGTATATCTATTAACCCCTTCACAAATTTTACAAAATCTATCTGAAAATCCTAATTTTTTCAAATATTCTGCTCCTTCTTTTGCATAAGAATGTATTCTGCTTAAATCTGTAGGATCTGCACTTTTCTTGCAATCATATAACAAACAAGCTGTAATAACTGTATTTTTATCTACATCTAGGTCAGCTCTATCTAAAAATTGTTTTGCTAACAGAGTTTTAAAAATAACAGAATTATCAAAAAAAATACCTGTACGCTTCTGCAAATAATATGCAATTTCCATCTTTTTTACCCAATTATCTTCTGATAGAATGTAATCTGCAAATGTTTCCGAATCCATTTTCATTCCTCCTAAAAAGGCTTTTTCTTTTGTCTACGCAGATTTGTAATTTTCTTTATTATATAACACTCTAAAGTGCATTACAAGAATGTCACACAAATGTAATATGGTTGTAATATTATTGTAATTTTTTTAAGATATGGTATTTGTCTGCTAATTTTCTAATTTCCTGCTCTATATAAGAAATTTCATTGTTATTCTCTATAATTTCATCACATTTTTCAATATAAAATTCATTATTTTGCTGTGCTTTTAATCTTCTTTCTGCATGATCATAATCTACATTATCCCTAGCTACAATTCTCTCTATTTGTAATTCTTCTTTTGATATAACACCTATTATGACTTCACATATTTCATTTAATTTACTTTCAAATAATAGTGGTGCATCTATAATAACAGCTGATACATCACTTGATTTTTCAATCTGTTTTTTTATTTCTTTAACAATGTACTTGAAAGTACATTGATTCAACATTTCTCTCTTTTTTTCATCTCTATAAATAATTTCTGCTAATTTTTTTCTTTTTAACTCTCCATGCTCATCTAAAATATCAGAACCAAATTTTTCTGAAATTTCAGAAATATATCTTGTTCCCTTTTTTGACAATTTTTTAGCTACAATATCGGCATTAATTATTTTAGTTTCATATTCTTTTTCAAGAATATCACATATTGTGCTTTTTCCTGCCCCTGAACTTCCAGTTATTCCTATAATTTTCATTTTCATCCTCTTCTATTTTCTATATAATGATAATTTTATTTGTATAATCTAAATTAGCCCATGAATCTTTTTCATAGCCTAAAGTATAAATATCAGTTGCTCTAATATCTGTTTCTAACATTTCTTTTAGACTTTTATTAGATACTGTATCTATATATTTCTTAACAGATGTTACCATATTTAACTTAGGATTAATATTCATAATTTCAGAAATAAGATTTTTTCCTTTAGCATTAAACCCTAAAATTCTAACATATGGATCAATTTTTCTAGCAGTTTCCATCTGTTTTTTATTAATTCCTAATAATGCATATAACAATATTCTTTGAATTCTAGTTTGTGTAAATCTCTTACTTTTAACAATATTTATTAATTCTTCTAATGTATTACAAGAATCTGCAGCATTTTTAATAGTTACTTCTAGTCCTTCAGAAACATCTGGTAAATCACGAATTTCTGAAACACTCATTTTTCTTAACACATAAAGGATTTCCTTCTGAAATCTTGTTATATCTATTACATAATGTCCATTTTTCAACTCTTCTCCTAAAATCATATAAGAAGATCTTGGCATTACTTTTCGTATATCATCAAATTGTCTTGTTAAAAGCATTTTACGAATTGCTGTAGCACTTGCGAATTCATCAACTACATACTCATCTTTGTATAATACTTTTTCTCTTTTTATTCCAATTGGAGTTATATTACTTTTGGTTTTTCTTAAAGCTTTTAAATATTCAATTGCTAAAATATTGTTTGAGCCAGACATGATATTAGCATAACGTTTAATATCATTCAAATACATCATTAAAGCATTTTCTCTTGCTTTTGGAAACGAATTTCCCTTTTGCAATTCATGATTAAGCATAGTAACATATTCTTTTGGCTCTGTATATAAAACTGTAGTAATATTATTCAATGTAGCAATATCAGATGCTTCCATTCCAAAAGAAATTGTATCAACTACTTTTAAAGAATTAAAAAGTTTTATTGCTCCCTCAGCAAAGTTTTCTGCACTTGATATACTATAAACTGTTGGTAATTCTATAACTAAATCTGCACCATTTACTAATGCCATTTTAGCTTTCGCCCATTTATTAATAAGTGAAGTATTACCTCTTTGTACAAAATTTCCAGAAATGATACATACTACATACTCAGCTCCTGTTTCTTTAACAGATTCTCCCATATGATACAAATGTCCATTATGAAACGGATTATATTCTCCAACGATTCCAAGAACTCTGCTCATAGTATTTTTCACTTCCTTACATCTTGTACTTATTTTACTTTATTGATATAATATCATAAAT
The DNA here is from genome assembly GCA_947628735.1 of uncultured Clostridia bacterium. Lineage (GTDB taxonomy): Bacteria > Bacillota > Clostridia > TANB77 > CAG-508 > CALXVA01. The sequence continues at coordinate 16,645 of CANRAY010000021.1, forward strand.
ATCTTTTTTTTACAATTAATTCATAAAATTGATATGTATTATTTTACTATTTTATTAAATTTTCAACATAAGGAGTGTTTTTTTATGGAAGAAGTTACAATATATACAGATGGTGCTTGTTCTGGAAATCCAGGTCCTGGAGGTTGGGGAGCTATCTTAATGTATAAAAATATAAAAAAAGAAATATCTGGCGGTAAACCAGATACTACAAATAATATTATGGAACTTTCAGCAGTTATTGAAGCTCTTAAACTATTAAAATTTCCTTGTCAAGTAAAATTATATAGTGACAGTGCTTATGTTGTAAATGCTTTTTCTAAGAATTGGATTACAAACTGGCAAAAAAACAATTGGAAAACAGCCGATAAGCAAGAGGTTAAAAATAAAGAATTATGGCAAGAACTTTTGGAATTAACCAATATACATAAAGTAACTTTTATTAAAGTAAAAGGACATGCCGATAATGAATTTAATAATAGATGTGATGAACTTGCACGTAATGCCATTCAATCATTACTTTAATTTATTTGTCCATCAAATACTTCAACAGCCGGTCCTTCCATATACACATGATTATTACTTCCCCATTGTATATTCAAATTTCCTCCTGGAAGTTCTACCGTCACATTTTCATTTGTATAACCATTCACACCAGAAGCAATCGCTGATGCACACGCACCTGTACCACAGGCCATTGTTTCACCTACTCCTCTTTCCCATACTCTCATTTTTATATGATCTCTATCCTTAATTTGTACAAATTCTACATTTGTCTTATTTGGAAAAGCGGAATGATTTTCAATAATCGGTCCGTAAGTTTCTATTGGAATTTTATTAACATCCTCTACAAAAGTAATAGCATGAGGATTTCCCATAGAAAGTACTGTAAATCTAAATAATTTATCACCAATTGTTACATCAAAATTTCTATTAATTTTTTCTCCCTCTACATTTGGTAAATCTTCTGATATAAATTTTGGTTCTCCCATATCAACCTGAACCATCTGACATTTTCCATTATCACAAAATAATTTTAATTTTTTTATTCCAGCCAATGTTTCAATTGTTACAATTTGTTTATCTGTTAAATGATGGTCATATACATATTTTCCAACGCATCTAATTCCATTACCACACATTTCAGCTTCACTACCATCACTATTAAATATTCTCATTTTGAAATCTGCTTTGTCACTATTTTCAATTAAAATAATTCCATCTGAACCTATTCCAAAATGCCTATCACTAAGTCTTTTAGCTAATTCTTTTACATTATTTAAATGTTGACCATCTGTACAATTAATATAAATATAGTCATTTCCGAATTCCAGTCATTTTTGTAAATTTTAACATTTGTACCACCTCTTTCTTTCATTATATGTACAATAAAAAATTATATACAAAAAATTGATATACTATCACTTTTAAATTTTGAGGACAAAAAAATAGTAGTCTTAAACTAAAACTACTATTTTTTATGGTGGCTTGAAGTGGAATCGAACCACTGACACGAGGATTTTCAGTCCTCTGCTCTACCAACTGAGCTATCAAGCCTTATATACAAAAAAAATGGCGACCTGGAACGGGCTCGAACCGTCGACCTCCGCCGTGACAGGGCGGCATTCTAACCAAC
>CANRAY010000022.1 GCA_947628735.1 uncultured Clostridia bacterium
CTACAGTAATAACTGTAACACTTTCTGAAAGACTCTCTTTTTAATTCACTGTCCACTTTTTGGGGAACAGTTCAATAGCCTCTTTTTATTATATTATACTGTTAAAACTCCACCAATTGTTTTATTCATTTTGTGTGCATTTTCATCAGATAAAATTGATGCTCCGCCTGCTATAACAACTAAATCTCCTTTTTTGATAATTCCGACTTGTTGTGCTATATCAACGCCTTCTCTTATCATATCGTCAATGCTTTCTTTATGTTCTACATAAATTGGTCTTACACCAAATACTAGTGATAATTGTTTATAAATTACCATATTATCTGTAATTCCATAAATTGGACATTTTGGTAAGAAACCTGCTAGATTTTTTACAGTTCTTCCTGTATTAGTATAAGCAAAGATTGCTTTTGTGTCTAGATTCATAGCTGTCATACAAGTAGAATAATTTAAATTATATTCATAATCTTTGTTTCCTGCTAGTTCATATTCTCTGTTTTTGAATCGTTTCCAATATTTAATAGAGCCTTCTACTGATTTTGCAATTCTGTCCATTGTTTTTACACATTCTACAGGATATTTTCCTGCTGCTGATTCTGCTGAAAGCATAATTGCACTTGTTTGATCATAAATTGCATTTGCTACATCGCTTACCTCTGCTCTTGTTGGTCTTGGATTATTTACCATAGATTCCAACATTTGTGTTGCAGTAATAACTGGTTTTCCAGCTCTACAACATTTACTTATAAATTCTTTTTGACGAATTGGAACTTCTTCCATTGGAATTTCAACTCCTAAATCGCCTCTTGCAACCATAATTCCATCTGCTACTTCTAGAATCTTATCAAAGTTATCAATACCTTGCCTATTTTCTATTTTAGCAATTACTTTTAATTGCTCTCCTCCATTTTCCTTTAACACTTTTTTGATATTAATAATATCTTCAGGTGTTCTAATGAAAGATGCTGCTATGTAATCAAAGTTATTTTCAATTCCAAATTTAATATCTGCAATATCTTTTTCAGTCATACTTGGTAAATTAATTTTTGAATTTGGAATATTTATACTTTTTCTATTTGATAATTTTCCACCATTAATTACTTTGCAAATGATGTCTTTATCTTTAAATTCTTGAACTTTTAATTCAATTAATCCATCATTTACAAGAATCTTAGTTCCAACTTCAATTTCATTATATAGATTTTTATATGAAACAGATACTTTTGTATTATCTCCTTCTATTTCTTCATTTACAAGAGTAAAGGTAGCTCCTTCTTGTACCATGACCTCATCTGTTTTAAATTTTCCAATTCTTATTTCTGGTCCTTTTGTATCTAATAATAAAGCGACTGGATATTGTAATTTTTGTCTTACTTTTTTAAACATTGCAACTCTATTTCCTTGTTCTTCATAATCCCCATGTGAAAAGTTAAGTCTTGCTACGTTCATTCCTGCTTTAATTAGTTGTTCCAATTTTTCTTCATCATCTACTGCTGGTCCTAATGTACAAATTATTTTTGTTTTCCTCATCATAATATATCTATCCTTTCCTCTTTTATTTATTGTAGCTTATCACAAAATATATGTTGCTGCATATCAATGCAGCAACATATATTTTAATATTTTTTTTAATATTTTGCAACTATTTTATTGAATTTGTATAATTTTTATAGTTAGTTTAATATTTTTGTATGATAAATCATGCGATATGTTTTACATATATTACATTCTTTGCAAATATTTACTCTGTCTTCAAATATTTTCTTTAAGGTTTCTATAAATTCATCTTCTACATCAATAATATGAATTTCCAAACTCTCTGGAATTAAATTTAATAATGTATTTAGTGCAAAATCATTGGAAGAAAAAGTAATATCTGATAAATATTTTGCATTAAAAATATTATCTGATATAGAAATGATATTTTTATTATCATCTAATAAGATCGACTCTCCATTTGCATAAACTAAATGTAATTGTTTTATTCCTGAATTTGAACTATTAATATAATTTTTAAGCAAACTGATAAATTCTGTATATTCTTTTTCAATAATATATTGATTTACAGACATGTCTATCATTTCATCTAATAAGATTTTATATCTTTGTATTCTAAAATTTATAACGCCTTCCAGAACAATCTTATTGTTATTTTCAATATATTTTCTAACTTCTTGATATAACGTTTCTTGTTTTTCTTTTTCTTGTATTTTGGCTAATTCTTTGTAATTTTCAAGAATTGTTTTCTTTTCATATTCATCAAAATAAAAATAATTACTACTAATCATTCGAATTACTATCTTTTCTTCAAAAAGATTTATAATCGTTTCAGATATAATATCTGCTAATATGTTTTCAAATGTTTCTATTTCTTTTCCTGTATAATGTACAATTACATTTTTATATAAACTAAATTCTTTGCTACAATAATAAATTTCATTTAAATTTATTGTTTCTATTTTATTTAGTAGATAAGCTATTATTTTTTCATCATTTATTTTTATGCAATATGATTTCATTTTAGGATATTCTCCTTTCTTATCTGTAATATTATCTACTAAAATGCTTTTCGTTATACATATTTTATTCTGCTTTCTTGAAAACGTGCAGATGAAATTTCTAAATTCCATCTAATCCATTTTTCAAATGATAAACATTTTCATAATTTAATTTTTCAAGGATCTCTTTTGCTCTTTTACTTCTATTTCCTGTAGCACAATATGCAATAATAGTTTGTTCTTTGTTATTTACTATTGTTTCTACTTTTTCTTCTAAATCAAATATTGGTATATTAATTGCTGATTCTAAATGATTTTCCATAAATTCTTGATAGCTTCTTACATCCATTAATATAATTGTATTATCTTTTTTTAACATGTCTTGTAATTTTTTATAATTAATTTCTCTATTATCTATACTTCTATATAATATCTTTTTTATTTTTCTAAACATATTATTTCCTCCTTTGCATAAAAAAAGACAATATTAATATATATTATTAATATTGTCGAATTTTGGTACTTTGTCCCAAATATTAGTTTATATTTTTGCTTTTGTAGGCAATTCTTTTATTATTTTCATATATTTAAATCCTAAAACTACAATAGTTGCTACATATATAACTAATCCAACTGGAATTGTTAATCTATTAATAGGTATTCTTGTAATAGCAAGTAAGCTTAAATATATAGCTTCTATTCCTATTAATGATACGCCATATGTTAATATAGTTTTCCATATACTTAAATTTTTATATTTTGCAGAGAAAACTCTTGCAACAGCAATACTTACAGCTATCATTAATAATATAATACCTGTAGCAATTAGCATTGGTGTAAAAAATGGTTGTAAAACACTTGATAGTTTTACTTTTGGATTATGATAAATTTCAATTTCATCTACATTGTGATCTATTCCATATTTCTCATTAATTTTTGTATTTAAAGTTTCTATTTGATCAGCCATATCTTTATTTGGTCTATCTGGTAATGTTATTGCTACTTTATCATTAAAATATTCTATTGTTTGGATAATTGCTTTTTCACCAGGAAATACTTCTTCTACTATTTGTCTTATATCTTCAAGATTAACAACCTTTCCAATACTAATATCTAATTCTACATTCTTTTTATATATAAGATCTACATTTAATCCTATTGCACTTATTATAATTATACCTACTAAAATTATAATTGCTAAAACTGCATATATTATTTTTTTCTTCATATCTTGTCCCTCTTTCACTTATTCTTTTTTTGCTCCACATACTAATAATGTTCTTGTTACAACCCATTGATATACAATCATTAGTAATATTCCCCAGAAAACAATTGCTCCAAAACTATAAACTGTTAACCATGTTGCAAGGGTTAATGTAATTCCTATTAATAATACTGGAACTAATATTAGAAGCATTGACAACATTCCATTATTAAATGCTCTTTTTACACCGTTTTCATTATTTTCAGATTTTAATAAATTCAATAAATGAATTGATAAGATATAATTAATTATAAAGTTAACTAAAATTCCAAATGCACCTGGTATTGAAATATCAATATGTGTATATCTAATAACTAGTAATAAAAGTGCTACATATCCAATAAATGCTATACTTGCTAATAGTCCATTCTTTTTGTATTTTATTATTAAACCTACTAGAGCTATAACTATTATAATTGCTACTGCTAGTCCAATTTCAACTATTATTTCATCTGTAATATCAGAATTAATATATCTATCTGCTGTTGGAGATTCATAAATAACTGGTAGTGCTTCTCCAGGAAGAAGCATTGCATAGTTAAGTCCGCTATTAAAGCTTTCATCTATTTCTATGGTTTTACTAGTAATATAGTCTTCTACTGTTCCTAACTCAACACCATCACATTTAATCATGATTTTGTATTCATTTTCATCACTGTTTTCTTCTGTGCTATTTTCTGCACTATCTGTTGTTACATCTACTGGTATGTCTAATATTGCATCATTAAGTTCACTAATTTTTTCTTTTGCATCATCTTTAAATACAAATGCTAATTTTTGTGCTAGACTACCACTACTACTTATACCATATTGTGGTACTACTCTTTGTAAATCTGCATTGTCTAAAAATACTTTTCCATTTGAATCTTCTACTGTAAATTTTCCAGGTGTAGTTGCTAAGTACATTGATATACTTGCATATTCATTATCTGGTAAATATATTTCTATTTTTCCATCTTCTTCATCTTGTCTAATAATATAGTCATTAATATCAGTTTCTGTAACAGCATATCTCATAATTTCTATATTTGCTAATTTATTTTCTACGCTTGCTAATCTTTCCTCTATAATTTTTCTAGTTTTAATATAATTTTCTTTTGTTAAATTTTCTTCTGGATTAACTGGTACTTGTTCTTCTGTTCCATCTTCTGCTTTTTGATCTACTTTGTTTCCGTCTTTATCATAGTAAACTGTATTAGTACTATCATCTACAGCTAATACTATTTTTACATAACCATCTAAATCGCTAGTAAATTCATATTCTTCTATTAAGCTCTTCATTTTATAATTATCTTGTGTATATACTCCTACAAAAGATACTATTGAAACTAATATAATCAATAATATTATTAATGCTATTGTTAGTGTTTTGTTTAATTTCATTTTTTCTTCATTCCTTCCTTATTGTTTCATTTATTTATAATAATTTAGTATCATTAATAATTAGTTCAAACCATAATCCTAAATATTTAGCTGCATATTTGCTCATCATTGTCCTATCCATAAATATTTCAAAATAGTCTAAAACTGGTGATATTTGTGTGTCTATGGTTAAATTTAATGTTACTTTTTTCTTATCTTTATCAATTTGAAACTCTGAATTTGTTACTGCATAGTTTACTTTGTCATGTTTATCAAAACTAGATAAATTAGTGTTTACCACTCTATCTCTGTGTACATCAGATTTGTCTGCTAAGATTAATGCAGCTGAAATATCACTTACTGCTGTTCCTGTTTGCTCATCATGGTTTCCAATTGCCATCATAATTTCTGTTCTTTTTTTTGGATCCATTCCTATATCTTTTAAAATTTCATATGCTAAAATAGCTCCTGTATGTGCATGATCCACTCGATTTATACAATTTCCAATATCATGCATATATCCTGCAATTCTAGCAAGTTCTATCCTTTCCTCAGGATATCCTAATGTTTCTAATACTTTTCCTGCTCTTTCTGAAACAATTGTAATATGTCTAATTGAATGTTCTGTATATCCTAGTGCATTTAATTGTTTTTGAGAACTTTCAATTAACTCTTTCAGTTCCAGGTTTTCTTTAACGTCATCTAATGTTATCATGTTTTCCTCCATTGTTTAAAAATCTACTTTATGATTTTATCTTAAATATGTAAAAATATCAACAGTTTTCATAAAATATTATGATAAATTTACTCCAATAATTCCTCCAAGAATACCAGCTAAAATTCCACTAATTATCATAATTATTGTATTTATGCTAAATTGAAAGCCTGTCAAGAAAGTGCTAGATAATATATAGATAAATAGTATATATATTGTCCCTACTAAAGCTCCATTTATCATTCCTTGCTTTTTTATTTTTATACTACTTATAGAACTACCTATTAAAATGCTAATAGCAGATATAACAATAATAGTTGGTACAATAGTGTTTTCTGATATGTTTGTATATGTAAGTATTATAGCATAAACAAAAAGAAATATTAATGATAAAATGATAGAAATAATGCTTCCTTTTACAACTTGTATTAAGTTTTTATTGATTACAAATTTATTTTCTTCTCCTTTGTTTTTTATTCTTTCTATTTTATTGTTCAAAGTAATTCCTCCTTTTTTAGTATATCTTATTCTTTAGCATATTACTTAGAACAAAATTAGCATAAAAAATAGAAGTAAAAATTACTTCTATTTTTTGTATTCTTTAAAAATTTATACTTGTGTGTTATTAGTATTTGTATTTTCTGTTTGAGTTTCATTGGCATTATTATTTTCATTATTATTTTCATTTGTATTGTTGTTTGGATTATTATTTGTATTAGTCTCTGTTTCATGTAATACATATTTTCTTATGTAATCTATTACATCATATTGATTTTCTCCTTGCTCCATATAATATGTATCTTCTCCTGCATTTGTAATAGAATAAAATTTGTCTAAAACACATTGAATTAATACTTCTCCATTTGCATCTACTAATCCATATAATTTATTTTTTAATACAACAATTCCTTCATATTCTGGTATAATTAATAAATTGTTAGCTCCAGAAACATTTGTACAGCCTAATCCATCATATTCTACTGGTACAATCTGTCTACCATTGATATCATATAGTCCCCATTTATTGTTTCTTTGTACAGGAATACATTTATCAAATAATATATATTCATTTTTTATATCATTGCTTGGATATGTTGATGTATTAATTCCTACTTTGTCATATTCTAAGTATACAACCGTATTTCCATTATCATTTAGAACTCCTTGTTTTCCATTGTTTGTTACAAGGTATAATTTTGGTTCTTTATTAATTTCTTTAATGTCATCATAAACGGCTTCTATTTTTGTAGTTCCTTTATTAGTTACAATTCCCATCTTATTTTGATCTGTTTTAACAATAAAGTCTTCACTACCTTCTATAAATTCAATGTTATCATATTTTGTTCCTATAATTTCTGTTCCGTCTATATTTATTACTCCATATTTCTTGTTATCATTTACAACTACAACCATGTTATATAATAATGCTTTTTGATTATTGTATGATGGTTTTAGATTATTGTTATTTGAACCTATATTGGCTACTATAGAATTAGGATATTTTTTTCCGTAAAAACTTACTACATATGGAAGTGTGTAAATTGTAATTTGATTATTTGATGAATTATATCCAATTGTACAATTTGCTCCAATTTTCATTCCACTTGCTTCTATATATAGTTTATTATTGTTCATTCTTACCGGTTCTTCAATTGTAAAATACTCATTATTAGTAGTATTCGTTTTGTGTATAATATTAGAATTTAATTCAAATTCTGCTTGTTCTGATCCATTATCTATATAGCATTTTGTAGTATCTTCCTCTATATGATTTTTATCTCCATTAAATGTTTCATATCCTACCATTGAAGCAAAATCTTTAATTGCTATATACATTTTTCCATTTTCAAACAAAAACATATCATTTGAAAATTTAGTAACACTAGCTCCATTAACATTCAGTTTTAATGTATTAGTTTTAATATTATCTATCATGACAACTAGCACTATACTAATTACTATTAGAATAATGATTAAAATAATTATTCCTATCATTAATCCTTTAAACTTATTATTTTTTGTTTGTTGCTCATCATCTATTAAATTCATGTGAACCTCCCTTTTATTCTTTTGTATAGCCATATTTTTTATAAAATTCTTCTCTAAATTTTATTAAATTGTCATTCTCTATTTCTATTCTAACTCTTTCCATTAGTTTCGTCAAGAATCTTAAATTATGAATTGATAATAATCGTATTCCTAATATTTCATTAGCTTTTACTAAATGTCTAATATATGCTCTTGTATAATTTTTACAAGTATAGCAATCACATTCTGGATCAAGTGGTCCCCAATCTCTTTCATAAGTAGCATTTCTTACAACTACTTTTCCATTCCATGTCATAGCGGTTCCATTTCTTGCAATTCTTGTTGGAAGAACACAATCACACATATCAATTCCTGCTAGTGCAGCTTCTATTAAATAATCAGGACTTCCAACTCCCATAAGATATCTTGGTTTGTTTTCTGGCATAAGAGGTGTTGTATATCTTAACATTTTTAGGAATTCTTCTTTGGGCTCTCCTACGCTTATTCCACCAATTGCATATCCTGGAAAATCTAATTCTTTTAAGTCATTTGCACTTTGTTTTCTTAAATCTTCGTAGAATCCTCCTTGAATAATACCAAATAAACCTTGCTTTTCAGTATTCTTGTGAGCTTCTTTACATCTAATTGCCCATCTTGTTGTTCTTTCCATAGAATTTTTTGTATATTCATATGTAGATGGATATGGACAACACTCATCAAATGACATAATAATGTCTGCTCCTAAAGCTTCCTCTATTTCCATTACTTTTTCTGGAGTAAAAAGATGTTTACTTCCATCTAAATGTGATTTAAATTCTACTCCTTCTTCACTTATTGTTCTTAAATCGCTTAAACTAAATACTTGAAATCCACCACAATCTGTTAAAATAGGTCTGTCCCATTTCATGAAATTATGAAGTCCGCCTGCTTCTTTTACTATCTCATGACCAGGTCTTAGATATAAATGATATGTATTTGATAAAATAATTTGTGCTCCTACTTCTTCTTTTAATTCTTCTGGTGTCATTGATTTTACAGTTGCTTGTGTTCCAACTGGCATAAATACTGGTGTTTGTATATCTCCATGTGGAGTATGTACAATTCCTCTTCTTGCTCCTGAATTTTTGTCTACATGTAATAATTCATATGTTATTGCTGGTTTCATAATTTCTCCTTTTAATTAAATAATAAACATTGCATCTCCAAAGCTAAAAAATCTATATTTTTCTTTTACAGCTTCTTCATATGCTTTCATAATAAATTCACGATTAGCAAAGGCCGATACTAACATTATTAGTGTTGATTCTGGTAAGTGGAAATTTGTAATTAATCCATCAATACATTTAAATTTATATCCTGGATAAATAAAAATTCCTGTATCACTTTCTGTTGCTTTTACCATTCCTTTTTCGTCACTAATTGATTCTAATACTCTACAAGATGTTGTTCCTACTGCGATAATTCTTCCTCCATTTTGCTTTGTTTTATTTATTTTGTCTACGTCCTCCTGTTTAATGTAAAAATGTTCTGTATGCATATGATGATCTTCTATATTTTCTACTTTTACAGGTCTAAATGTTCCTATTCCAACGTGTAAAGTAACATTTGCTATTTCAATTCCTTTTTGTTTTATTTGGTCTAATAATTCATCTGTAAAGTGTAATCCTGCTGTTGGTGCAGCTGCTGATCCTTCATATTTTGCATATACCGTTTGATAACGATCTTTATCTTTTAATTTTTCATGAATATATGGTGGTAATGGCATTAAACCTATTTGATCTAATATTTCATTGAAAATCCCTTCATATTCAAATTTTACTTTCCTATTTCCACCTTCAATAGTTTCTATAATTTCTGCTTCTAATAGTCCATTACCAAAAATTACTTTTGTGCCTTCTTTTAAACGTCTTCCTGGTCTAACCATTACTTCCCATATTTCTTCATTTTTTCCATTGGCATTTTGAGTTTTTCCTTCTATACGTTTTAAAAGCAGGAATTCTACTTGGATTCCTGTTTCTTCTTTTATGCCATTTAGTCTAGCAGGAATAACTTTTGTGTTATTCCTTACTAGACAGTCACCTGGTTTTAAATATTCTATTATATCTTTAAAAACCTTGTGTTCTATTGTTTCATCATCTTTGTGTAATACCATTAGTCTTGAACTTGCTCTATCTTTTATTGGTACTTGGGCAATTAATTCTTCTGGTAAGTCATAATTAAATTCTGATACTTTCATGATTTTCCTCTCTTTATTTATACTGTATTTCCTTGAAATAATTTGATAACTTTATTCATTATACTACTAATTTCTTCTAATATATTTTGTGGCTCTTGTAGAGAATTTAATTCATATGAATAAGTAAAATTACTTTCATGAATTGGCTTTGACGTATATATATTTGTAGTTAGCCCAACAGAATTTCCTTCTGAGTTTGTAACTTTATTTTGCATATATGCTATATACCATTTTTTTAATCCTTCTATAGGATCTGTCATATATCCATATTTACTATATCCATGTAGTTCTGTTATGTTTGGATTATTATATTCTTTTTCATTTCTTTCTAGTGTATGTAAAAATTCATGAACAAAAACTTCTTCTGGAAATGTATTAAATGTACTATATCTATAGACATGGCCTTCTTGTTGATCTGGAAGTCTAATATTTGAAAAACCAATTCCATAGTAATCCATTCCTCCTAGACCTATCCAATCATGTGCTAAAACATTTTTTACATTTGTATTTCCAAAACGCGCTGCAACATAAATGTAATCATATTCATTGTTTTTCAAATATTCATTAATTAATGGTTTTACATCTTTTGGATCTATATAATATTCATTTTCTTCGTCATATGAAATTGTTTTAAGAGGTTCTTTTATATTAATAGTTTCGCATGTTGCAGTCATTTGACCATTGCTCAATTCTTTTAAAACATTTGGTAATCTGTCCATATTATTTTGCATATCTTTTATATCCTCATCAGTCATGCTTAATTTAATATGAGTTTGTTTTCCATTAATTGGCTGGTCTATATCTAAATTTTCTATTAAAAAGCATACTATTTTCCATTCATTATTAGTGTCTAATTCGCCTTCTTCTATTTTAAAATCTGAAAACCATGCTGTTCCTATTGAATTTTCTTCATATCCGCCTAGTCTAAAACCAATTTCTACATTTTCTCTATTTTTAGAATTAAACATTAATGTTAATTTTGTCCAATCGTTTGTGCCTGTTACACTTTCAGAGCATTCTGTAGTTCCTTTAATAGAAATTTGTGCTCCTCCTGTTAAAATATTATTTTCATTTTGAACATTTTCCGTTTTTACCATACATGTTACTCTATATGGTGTATTTGGCTTTATTTCAATATTTTTATAGAAAATTGCATCTGCATATTCTCGATTTTTTATTTTATAACTATTCATATCGGAATATTTTATATTTAAGTCTCGAGAAAAGTCGGTAACTCCTTTTCTCTTGACTGCTTTTTCAAAATCATTAAAATTATATCTTGAAATTATATTGGCTCCTACAATAATAATTACAATGATTATTATGAATTGTATAATGTTTTTTGATCTTATGTGCTTTTTTTCTTCCATAAATCCCCCTTATTTTAGAGCTTCGCTACATCTATGGCAAATTGTTGGATTTTCTTTATCCTCTCCTACTGTTTCTGAATACATCCAACATCTTTCACATTTTTCTCCTGATGCTTGTTCTACTTTTACGCCTAATTTTACTTCGTCTTTTCTTTCATTTTCTAAAACTGCTAGGTCAGAAACAATAAATACTGTTCTTAGTAAGTCAAGATTTTCTTTAATAAAATCATATTGTTTTGCTTCTGCATATATAGTTACTTTTGCATTTAGTGAATGTCCTATTGTCTTTTCTGCTCTTGCATTTTCTAATTCTTTAGCAACTATATCTTTTAGTTTTAATATTCTTTCCCATTTTTCACTTAATTCTTCATTATCATATTGAGGATTTTCTTTTGGGAAGTCAGTTAGCATAACACTTTCTACTTGTTCATTTTTTGTATGAACCATTGCTTTCCAAATTTCTTCTGCTGTAAATACAATCATTGGTGCTAATATTTTTACTAAGCTGTCTAATATAATATACATTGTAGTTTGAGCTGACTTTCTTTCAATAGAATTTGCTTTTGAAGTGTATAATCTGTCTTTTATAATATCTAAGTAGAAATTACTCATATCTGATACACAGAATTGATTTATATCATGATAGCAATTGCTGAAATTGTATTTGTTGTAGTTTTCTGTACAATCTTTTACTAATTTATTTAGTCTTGTTAATGCCCATTTATCAATTTCTTGTAAATTCTCATATTTTACAGGTTCATCTGGATTATAATCTGATGTATTTCCTAAAATATATCTAGCTGTATTTCTAATTTTTCTATAAACCTCTGAAATTTGTTTTAAGATATCATCTGAAAGGCTTACATCTCCAGTATAATCTGCTGATAATGCCCATAATCTTAAGATATCTGCTCCGAATTTATCTGCTACATCTCCAGGTGCTACACCATTTCCAAGACTCTTTGACATTTTTCTACCTTGTCCATCTGTTACAAATCCATGTGTTAATACTTCTTTATATGGTGCAATTCCTTTTGTAGCAACAGAAGTTAATAATGATGATTGGAACCATCCTCTATACTGATCATTTCCTTCCAAATACATATCTGCTGGATATGGAAGTCCACGCTCTACTAATACACTTTGATGTGTTGAACCAGAATCAAACCATACATCCATAATGTCTGTTTCTTTCTTAAAATGTGTATGACCACATTTTTCGCATTTAGCACCTTCTGGTAATAATTCTTCTACTGGCATATCATACCAAGCATTTGATCCTTTTTCACTAAAGATTGTTTGTACTTTCTTTATTGATTCTTCTGTTACATATGGTGTTTTACATTCTTCACAATAGAAAATTGGAAGTGGAACACCCCATGTACGTTGTCTTGAAATACACCAATCTGCTCTATCACGAATCATTCCTGAAATTCTTTCCTCGCCCCAAGAAGGATACCATTTTACATTTTTAATTGCTTCTAATGCTTCTTTTCTAAATCCTTCTACTGATGCAAACCATTGCTCTGTTGCTCTGAAAATAACAGGTTTCTTACATCTCCAACAATGTGGATATGAGTGGAAAATTTCAACTTCTTTTAATAAATATCCATTTTTATCAAGCCATTTTGTAATTTCCTTATTTGATTTTGCATAGAACATACCATTAAAAGGTCCTGCTCCTTCTGTTTGATATCCTTTACTATCTACAGTTACAATAATTTCTAATCCGTTTTTTAAACCTGCTAAATAGTCTTCTTTACCATAACTTGGTGCTGTATGTACAGCTCCTGTACCTTCTGTTAATTCTACATTAACAGTATCTTCGCTACCCATAATAACTCTAGAATCTCTGTCTAAGAATGGATGTTTACAAAGTACACCTTCTAATTCTGATCCTTTGAAAGTTTTTACTTTTTTATAGTCTTTGATTCCTGCTATTCCCATTACTTTATCTACTAAAGCGTCTGCTAAAATATATTTTTCTTTTCCTACATCTACAATGCTATAATCAAAATCTGCTCCTACTGTAATACCTGTATTTCCAGGTAATGTCCAAGGAGTTGTTGTCCAAATTACAATAGATGTATCTTTTTCATCAAACTTACCTTTACTATCTCTTACTGGGAATTTTACATAAATTGAACCTGAGGTTACATCTTTATATTCGATTTCAGCTTCTGCAAGTGCTGTTTCGCAATCTGTACACCAATATACTGGTTTTAATCCTTGATAGATATATCCTTTTTTGTACATATCTCCAAATACACCAATTTGTCTTGCTTCTGCTTTTGGATCAAATGTAATATATGGATTATCCCATTCACCTAAAACACCTAATCTCTTAAATCCTTCAATTTGAACATCTTTATATTTATCTGTAAAATCTCTACAAGTATCTCTAAATTTTGTTACTGGTATTTTGTTTCTATCTAATCCTAATTTTTCAATTGCTTTTTTCTCTGTTGGCATTCCGTGAGTATCAAATCCAGGAATATATGGACTATAGAAGCCTTGCATTGTTTTATATCTTACTATAGTATCTTTTAATATTTTATTTAAAGCATGTCCTGCATGAATTTCTCCATTTGCATATGGAGGTCCATCATGTAATACAAAAGGTGTATGTCCTTCATTTTTCTTTAACATTTTTTCATACAAACCATTTTCAAAAACTTCTTTTTGAATAGTTGGTTCTCTTTCTGGTAAATTTGCCCTCATTGGAAAATCTGTTTTTGGCAAATTTAATGTTTTACCGTAATCTTTCTTTTCTTCTTCACTCATAAAAAATCCTCCTTTTGGCTAATTACTAAGACAGCCTATTATACAAAAAAGCTATTCCATCCTATTGCTAGGACGAAATAGCTTTATATTCCGTGGTACCACCTAATTTAAAAGATCTATATAAATACATTAAAAATCTTTTCACTCATTTTTCTTTTAACGCAAGATTACGATTTGATTTACTTTGCTCTATGGCATTTCAATCAAACAACTAAAAGGTGATAACAAATATATTCTGTTTTGCCAAACTTTCACCTACATTGGCTCTCTGTAAAAAAGTAATATATTTATCTTGTCCTTTATTATCGTTTTTTCATTTGTGCTATATTATACTATATTATTGATATAAATGCAAGAATTTTATATTAATAATATTAATCTAGTGGTATTTATTCATCAGGTAAATCTACATCAGCCATATAATAAATCATTATAATTTCATCTCTTGTTATTTTTCCGCTTGTAGCTCCAACACTATGATCATAAGTATATCCTTCTATTTCTGGTACAGTCACAGTATATGAATCTCCATAGCTATGTTTTTCCGTATAACTTCCGTTAACTTCGTCACCAGTTTCCACATCATAATAGTACACAGTAAGTGTATAACTTCTTGGAGCTGGGTCAACTGGAGACGGATCCTCTGGGTCTGTTGGGTCAGGATCAACTGGATCAACTGGTTGAGGTGGATTTCCAAGATAATTCACAAGAACAAAATTATTTTTACTGATTTCTGTCTGGTGTCCGTAAAGATAACTCACTCCTTCAACCTCTCCAAAATATTCGTAAATTCCATAGTCAATTTCATCTCCATCTTTATCATACATTGGTAAATTAGAAAACTCACCTTGCCAATTATTTTCATCTGATAATATGAGTGTTTTTTCAGTTGGTTCATCATTTATGCTTAATATAATTTCTACTTTAGTTCCTTCCGGCGGATTAGTAAATTCAGTAGCCAACATATGTTCTTTCCATTTTTTTATTACAGACACATTTACTGTTGGTGTTGTCGGTATTTCTACTGGTGGTATTTTATGTCCTGATGGTACTGGTGGTACTGTTTCTGCTAATTCTGCTGTATTTTTTATTGTTCCTCCTAAATCTGCTTTCTGTACGGTGTATGTATAATCTATATATCCTGTTGCTCCTGCTTCCAAATATGTTTGATCTTTTGGATCTGTGAATTTTGTGAATGTATATTGTTGTCCTCCACTATTGGATGTCACTTTATCTTCTATTCTAAACTTTTCTATTGTAACATTTCCTGTATTAGTTACTGTTAATCTATATGTTATTTTTTCTCCTGCTGCATAACTTGTTCCATTTTTTGGTGTTGATATTATTTCTTTTATTACTGATAAGTTTGGGTTTTTATTCCATTCTGGTACTTCTGCCGTTTTTGAATATTTTACTGTTATTTCTAAATCTCTTGATGGCATTCCTTGTGTTTCTGTTATGCTTTGATCATTCGAAGTAATTATAGAGTAGTTTGGAATATATCCATATACTTCAGGAGATTGTATTGAAAATTTTTCTCCTTCTACATATTGTGCTATATAATCATCTGCTAAAGTATTTCCATTTTCGTCTTGGTAATGGATAGTTAATGTATATACGCTTCCTACTGAATCTGCCATTGCATTTAGATATTCTTGTCTTGAACCACTTAGACTTTCTTCACTTTCCCCTAATATTTCATTTATATCCTTTCCACTATTTTCTGCTTCTGTTAGTAATCCTCCG
>CANRAY010000023.1 GCA_947628735.1 uncultured Clostridia bacterium
GTGTCATAATTAATTCCTTTTTCTTTCGCATATTGATTTGTTACTTGATCTAATGCTGCTGCTGTATGGAAAGAAATATTTGAATTATCTCCTATTTCTCCTTTTTTGAATTTTAATCCTTTATCAACTTCTGCAAAGGCTTTTTCATAGTCTTCATCTGTTATTTTTGTTAATCCTTGTAATTCTGGCACATCTGTATTCTGTAGCTCTTGCATTTTTGCTAATACTGTTTTAGTTCTTTCTTTGATAATTTCACTATTGTCAGTATCTTTTTCAAATGGATTATAGCTATTTGGAGAATGGTTAATTCCTGCTATAAATGCTGCTTCAGCTAAACTTAAATCTTTTGCTGATTTACTAAAGTAATATTGCGAACCACTTTCTACACCATATACTGTAGATCCCATAAATATTTTATTCAAATATAATTCTAGAATTTGGCTTTTTGAAAGCATTTCTTCTAGTTGACACGCACGTGACCATTCTCTTATTTTTCTTTCAATACCTTCAATTCCACTATCTGCGTTATCTTCTAGCATATTTTTTACTAATTGTTGAGTAATAGTACTTCCTCCAAAAGAAGATTGCCCTCCATTTAATATATATGTTACAATTGCTCCTGCTGTTCTTTTTATATCAATTCCAAAGTGTTCATAATATCTTTCATCTTCTATTGCTACAAAGGCATTTGGTAAATATTCTCCCATTTCTGATAAAGTAATAATTTTTCTACTTTCATCTCCTGTGAGTTCCCCAATTTTTTTATTATTAATATCATAAACCTCTGTATTCTCATGAGCTATAACCAAGTCTTCTTTCGTTATTTCCCATTCATCACTAAAGAAAATTCCACAAAATACACCTATTCCTGTTAGGCATAAAATGACAAGTAAAATAAAATTGATTAAAATAAATTTTCTTAATTTAGGATGTTTTTTTCTTTGTCTTTTTTTATCCTTTTTGTCTGGCTTTTTAGCTGTTTTTATTTTATATTGTTGTGTTTTATCGCTATTATTATTTTCTTTCATTTAAAAAAATCCTCCTTAGCTAAAATCACATTTGTATTATATACTATATTGTATAAAATTTAAAGCTTTTTTCGTAATTTTTAAGAAAGACTTAAATTTTTAAATGTTTTTATTTTAAAAAAAGTTTTTTATATCTAAGGCTGATTTATCTTGAATATGCTTTAACATAAAAATACATTTTTCTATTTCAGGTATACTTTCTTTTTGTAGTTCAGATTCTATATTTCCTTTTAGCGCCATTAGCTGTGTTTCTACTTTTTCTAATTCATTGTGTTCTATATAAAAAGCTAGTTTTTCCTGCATTTCATACCATTGTTCATTAATCTTATTCATTTTTTCTTCCATTCCATCATATTTATTATTTTGTATTTCTTCTTTTAATTGTGATAGTTCTTGTGTCATTTTACTAGCACATTGAGTTGTATAATTTTGTGTTACCGCATTTCCAATAATAACAGCAATTACAATGATAATACTAACTATAATTTCTTTTTTCATTTTCTATTTTCTCCTTCATAGAGTTATTCTTCTCTTTTTTGGCAAAAGAATTGTCCTTTTCCATCTATTGTAACAACTAAAGCTTCCTCTGGAGTAAACCCAAATTTATTTACTTGTTTTTTTAACCATTGATAATCTTTTTGAATTATTTTTAGATTATCATACATAATTTTTCCATCAATTACTAAATCATATGGAATTCCTTCATATTCAGGTGTAATATCAAAATCTTCTGGAATTGTATTACGTTTATTTGGTTTTTGAATTACTGTTACTTGTCCACTGGTTTCTAAAATAGCGTATTCTACATCACCTATATTAACAACATTATTTCCTCTTAATCTTTCTTGTAGTTCATTTATTGTTAATCTTTCTTTTCGTAATACTTTTTCATCAATTTTTCCTCTATAAATTAAAATAGAAGGTTTTCCACATATAACTTCTCTTGCTCTTAAGCTTTTTATATTAATAAATGATATTAACAAGTGCATTACTAATAATCCTAAAATTGGAATAATTCCATTTGTTATAGGAATTCCTGGTTCTGTCATTGGAATTGATGCTAGATCTGCTATCATAATAGAAATTGCTAACTCAAATGGCTGTAATTGACTGATTTCTCTTTTTCCCATTAATCTCATTACAATTAATACAATAATGTATAGCGCAATTGCTCTGATAAAAGTAATTAGCATTTTTTTCTCCTTTTTATTTTGTTTTAAACTTATTTTTATCCAAAAAAAAATTATTATTCATTATTGCCATATTTAACATATGATTATTTGAATAATAATTTTTTTTTAGTGAATAATATTAGCAGTATCAAAATTTTTATTTTGATAATATCGTCCATATTCTTTCATGAAGGAGGTTTCATTATGGAGAATGGTCAAGCAAATAGTCAGTCTAAAGGAAATACTTCTACTGTATGGCAAATAATAGGTAGACTTATATCAGCTGCTGTTGTTCTTGCAATTACAGCTTTCTTCACACCAGGTTTTCAAATTAGTAATATCTGGGCATTAGCAGCCGCTGCTATTGTTCTTACCGTTATAGATTATTTAATTACTAAATTTACTGGTTTACATGCTAGTAGTTTTGGAAAAGGATTTGTAGGTTTTGTCCTTTCTGCAGTAGTTCTATATGTAACACAATATTTTGTTGCAGGATATACAGTTTCTTGGATGGCTGCAATTGTTGGTGCTCTTGTATATGGTGTAGTAGATTACTTTTTACCTGGAGAGCAACAATAAGTTTAATAAAAAACACGTTAGCTTTATTTACTAACGTGTTTTTTTATTAAATTATTTTTTTAAAGGTCTGTCCCTTTAGTGACAATTTTGGTAGTAAAAGGAACGTCCCTAAAGTGACAAAATTTCATACTGATCTGTTGCTATTTTTTCTCCTAATAATTCTTGTAAATTATTTTTTTGAATTAGCTCCTCTTTTTGTAATTTTGATAATTGTTTTATATGATATTCTAATTTTGAAGCTAATACTCTATTTTCGCTTTTCCATGCACATTCTAATTTTTGTGCCTCATGCCTTAATGTGTATTTAGCACATTTTTTATCTTTTTCAAAATGTTCTTGCATTCTTCTTTCAAGATCTTTCGTCATTCCTGTATAAATAGAATTATCTTTACATCTTAACATATATGTATAATACATCATTTTTCCTTCTTTTATATAATTTATTAGTTTGATATTTTTCTTATCTTTGCTACATAAAACCCTTCATAATATTCATTAGGGCATATACATAATGTACCTTCTATTGATGTTGGTAATGTTGGTATTTCTTCCATTCCTTCTAAACTAATTGGTACAATTTCTGTTTTGTTTTCTTTTAATATTTTTTCTACAATTTCTTCATTTTCTTCTTTTAATATAGAACAAGTAGAATATACCATTTCTTTACCTGGTTTTAATAGCTTTATTGCTTTTTTTAATAATTCTGTTTGTGATTTTATACATTTTTGAATTAATGTAATAGTAAAGTATTTATCTAAATTTTCATTTTCTATATTTATTGTTCCACTTCCACTGCAAGGACTATCTAGTAAAATTTGATCAAATGACAAAAAATCATCTAATCTTCTTGCATCTTTTTTCATAATAAATACAGAAGTTGCTCCTTGTTTTTCTAAGTTGTATCTTAAACGCTTTTCTCTAATTTCATTCATTTCACAAGCTGTTATATTTGCTTTATTATTTGAAAGAGCTGCCATTTGTGTTGTTTTTCCACCTGGTGCAGCTGCCATATCTAATATATCTGATTTTTCCTGTGGATCTAATATTATCGGTGGTAACATTGAGGAAAGACTTTGCATATAGATCTCTCCTCTATCATACATATCTAATTCTCTTATTCTTTTTTCCAAGTCATAACTTACTATAAAAGCCTCTGGACTCCATCCTACTTTTTCAAAATCAATTTTATTTTCTTTTAGAATTTTAGAGATATTTTCAATATTATTCTTTATTGTATTTACACGAAATGTTACTTTTCTTTTTGTCTGATATCCTTCTATAATTTTTTGTGTTAATTCGTCTCCATATTGTTTTTGTAACATTTGTATTAAAAATTCTGGTATTCTTTTTTCTTCCATAATTTTTCCTTTTTATATTAACAAAAACTCTCGTGTTTTCCACAGGAGTTTTTGTCATTTGTTTTATTTTAATCTAAATAAATATCTTCTTTTAATTGGCGATATGGGCAAGCATAGAACGTATATTCTTTTCCATCAATGGTTACTTTTGCTGTATGACTTCCTCCACTTCCAAATAAATATCCATCCCAATGTACATCTTCTATTCCATCATAATCTTTAATAATTGCATTTAAGATGTTTACTGCAGCTAAACAGTCAAATACTGGTTTTTCCCATATAGGAGCATCTGGATATTCTATACAAAAAACTTGTCCTGATTTAAATACATCTGTTGGATAATAGCAGTTTTCATAAAGCCAATCACTAATTGCTTTTACTTTTTCATAAGTTGTCATTGATGGTGTAACACACTTACTTTCCACAGATTTTAACCATTCTTTGTATTTTTCTTCTCCTCCACTTTTTGCAGTTAAAGTAAGTCTTGTGTCTTCTAGAGTATTGTTTCCTTCTTTTATATATAAATTAATACTTCCTTCTTCATTTGCTTTAATTCTTGTATAATATCCTTTTTTATCCGTTGCTCTAAAATAATTCTTTTTATCTGTAAATGAAGTTGAACTCCAATTGCTAAAGTGTCTATCCTCAAAAATAACATCTTCTAAAACGCCTTTTTCTAAGCCACATGATATTCCTTTTCCTACAAGTTGAAAACTATCAATATCTGGATTATCAGTTTCAATATAAATGGTTCTTTCACTATAGCCTGCATACCATGTACTTCCTTCTGATACATCTATTATTTTATATTCATAGTTTGATTGTACTTTAGGATTATTTACTGTAATAGTAAATGTATAAGTTAAGTCATAGCAAGATAACGTTATATCAGTTGTTCCTGATTGTAGAGGAATTAAACAAAAATCCCCATCTCCACTATATCTAATTTTTATAACATCTGGGTTACTAATTTTCCATGTTACATTTTTTTCATTAATTTCAAGCTTTTTATCTAATGGTTGCCAACAGTTTACAGAAACATATTTTGTTTTATCTCCTAAGCTATCATAGGTATTATCTGTTATAATGAGATATCCATCATCTCTTATTTCATATAAATAAATTGCAAAATTAAATACATTTTCATTTTCTTTACCGTCAAATACATAATATTCTCTTGTATTTATTCCATTTGTATATTTTCCTATTGATTTTTTCTTCATGTTTTTATTTACTTGTGATGCTGAGAAATATCTTAAGTATTCTTCCCCTGTAGTATAATAGATATTTCCATAAGTATCATAGTAAAATGAACCTACTGGTGGATCTCCTACATTAATTGTTTCTTTCTTTTTATTTACTGTTATTTTACAAGTATATTTTTTATTTCCTACTTTTGCGGTAATAGTTGCAGTTCCTTTTTTTACTGCTGTTACTTTTCCTTTCGAGGTAACAGTTGCTACCTTTTTATCGCTTGTAGACCATGTTACCGCTTGAGTGTTGCCATTTAATTTTAAAGTATATGAACTTCCTTCTGTTAAAGTATATTTTGTTTTACTAATTGATGGCGTTTCTACTGTTATTTTACAAGTATACTTTTTACTTCCTACTTTTGCAGTAATAGTTGCTGTTCCTTTTTTTACTGCTGTTACTTTTCCTTTTGAAGTAACTGTGGCTACCTTTTTATCGCTTGTAGACCATGTTACTGTTTGGCTTGTGCCACTTACCTTTAAAGTAGATGTTTGACCTTTAATTAAAGTTTGCTTTGTTTTACTAATTGATGGTGTTTCTACTGTTATTTTACAAGTATACTTTTTACTTCCTACTTTTGCAGTAATAGTTGCAGTTCCTTTTTTTACTGCTGTTATTTTTCCTTTTGAATTAACAGTTGCTACCTTTTTATCGCTTGTAGACCATGTTACTGTTTGGCTTGTTCCTGTGATTTTTAATGTGTACGTTTGTCCTTTTATTAATGTATATTTTGTCTTGCTAATTTTAACAGGTACTGTTGCTACACTTAATGTATCTGAATATGTACTATAATAGTTTGTTTTATTTACAGTTTTTAATGCTCTTACTTTAAATTTATAGGTTGTTCCATCTTTTAAATTCTTAACCGTATATGAAGTTTTTGTTGTTGTCGTTACTTTTTGCCATTTTTTCTTAGAAGAATTATATTGATAAATTTCATATTTTGATGCTCCTGTTGATTTTGACCAGTTTAATGTTATAGCTGTATCTGTTTTTGTCTTTGCTTTTAAACTTGAAATCTTTGCAGGAATGATGTTAAAGTTTTTGGTTACTGTTCCAGTATATTTTCCTATTCCTGTTATTTTAACTGTTGCTTTTCCAATATTTTTATTATTTGAATATGTTATTTTATAATCTGTTCCCTTTTTTAGTACAGTATTTCCATCTTTCATTGTTACATTCGGTGTAAGACTTTTTCCTGTATATCCTTGGTTTGCTATACTAGATATAGTGCATTTTGATAGATTTTTTACATCTAATAGTTTATATTCTATCTTGTTTTCTTTTGCAAAAGTATAAGCATAGGCATCCGTATATGTATTTATAACTACATTATTACTCTCTTCAAATGCATTTACAGCAATTTTGGTTACACTTTTAGGAATAATTACATTTTGTAATTTATTGCTATAAGCAAATACATTAGATCCTATCGCCGTTAAGCCATTAGAAATTGTTACTTTTTCTAAATTTACACAATTATAAAAAGCTTCATCTCCAATGCTTTTTACAGTATATGTATTTTCTTGAATCTCAATACTACTTGGAATTGTAACTTCTGTCAAAAATTCACTTTCATAAATACCACAAACTTCTACAGTTTTAGCATTTTCATCTAATATTTTGTAAAACAAATCTCCTATATGGATATCTGTTTCTTCTGCCTTACAAATATTTGGTATCCATATAAAAAATACTATTAAAAGAATAAATAATGATAAACTTTTTAATTTTCTCATATAAACAACCTCTTTTATATTAATTTTTCTAATATATTATATAATAAATGAGTTTTATTTGATTTCCTTATTCTTCTTCAAATTGCGAATTATATAGTTTTGCATAACTACCATTTTTTTGTAATAATTCTTCGTGAGTTCCTTGTTCTACAATATCTCCGTGTTCCATTACTAATATTAAATCTGCATTTTTTATTGTTGATAGACGGTGAGCTATAATAAAGCTTGTTCTGCCTTTCATTAAGTTATCCATTGCTGCTTGAATTTGAATTTCAGTTCTTGTATCAATTGAACTTGTTGCTTCATCTAAAATTAGAATTTTAGGATCTGTTAGTATAACTCTGGCAATTGTTAATAATTGCTTTTGTCCTTGTGATACATTTCCAGATTCTTCGTCTAATATCATATTATATCCATTTGGTAGTGTTTGAATAAAATGATGTACATGAGCAGCTTTGGCAGCTTTTATTACTTCATCATCAGTTGCATCTGGTTTTCCATAACGAATATTATCTTTTATTGTTCCTCCAAATAGCCATGTATCTTGTAAAACCATTCCAAACATTTTACGTAGATCTCCTCTTACAAAGTCTTTTACATTATGTCCGTCTACTAAAATAGCTCCGTCATTTACATCATAAAATCTCATTAATAGTTTTACCATTGTTGTTTTTCCTGCTCCGGTTGGTCCTACAATTGCTATTTTTTGTCCTTTACTTACTTTTGCACTAAAGTTATTAATAATAATTTTATCTTCGTTATATCCAAATTTAACATTTTTGAATTCTATGTTTCCTTCTATTTTGCTAGTATCAATTGGTTCTGTTGCTGTTTCTATTTCTTCTTTTTGTTCTAAGAATTCAAATACCCTTTCAGATGCTGCTATCATTGATTGAAGCATTCCTGAAATTTGGGCAATTTGATTAATTGGTTGTGTAAATTGCTTATTGTATTGGATAAATGATTGAATATTTCCTACTGTTATTTTTCCTTGGACTGCTAAATATCCTCCTAATATAGCAATAAATACATATCCTATATTTCCAATAAAATTCATAATAGGATGAATTAAACCAGATAAAAATTGAGATTTCCAGCCAGAATGATATAATTCTTCATTCATTTTTTTAAATTCTCTAATTGTTTTTTCTTCCTGATTAAATAATTTGATAATATTTTGTCCGCCATATGCTTCTTCTACTTGCCCATTTACATGTCCTAAATAGTCTTGTTGTCTTTTGAAATATTTTTGTGATTTTTTTACAATTGTTCTAACAACGAAAGCTGTAATTGGTAATATAACTAATGATACGACTGTCATACTAAGACTAATTGTAAACATCATAATTAAAATACCAATAATTGTGCAAATAGCAGTAATAATTTGTGTAATACTTTGATTTAAGTTTTGTGATAATGTGTCTACATCATTTGTAATAATGGACAATACTTCTCCATGTGTTTTTTTATCAAAGTAATTCATTGGTAATTTATTAATTTTTTCTGATATATCTTGACGAAGTTTATATGTAATTTTTTGTGATACTCCAGTCATCATAAATCCTTGTATGTATGCAAAACTTGCACTGACTACATATAGACTTAACACTGTTAATAGGATTTCTGCTAGTTTTTCAAAATTAATTCCTGCTCCACCTGTTATTTTTCCTATTAATCCATTATATATTTCTGTTGTTGCATCTCCTAGTATTTTTGGTCCTACTATTGTAAAGATGGTACTTCCTATTGCTAACAATAAAACAAATATAATTTTCCATTTATGTGGTAATAAATATTGCTTAATTAATTTTTTAGTTGTACCTTTAAAGTCCTTTGGCTTTTCTATTGCTCCAGGACCTCTTCTCATTGGTCCTACCTTCATTTTAGGAGGTACTGTATTTTTATTTTCTTCTGTCATTATTCTAATTCCTCCTTTGATAATTGTGATAAGGCTATTTGTTGGTATGTTTCGCAATTTTGCATTAATTCTTTATGTGTTCCCTTTCCTACAATTTGACCTTCTTCTAGTACAATAATTTGATCTGCATTTAATATTGTGTTTATTCTTTGTGCTACGATAATCACTGTTTTATTTTTTGTTCTTGTTTTTAAAGCTTCTCTTAAAGCTGCATCGGTTTTATAATCTAATGCTGAAAAGCTATCATCAAATACAAATATTTCTGGATCTTTTGCAACCGCTCTTGCTATTGATAAACGTTGTCTTTGTCCTCCTGAAACGTTACTTCCTCCTTGTGCTATTTCTGATTGATATTTTGTTTCTTTTGCTTCAATAAATTCAGTTGCTTGTGCTATTTCAGCTGCTTTCTTCATTTGTTCATCAGACATTGTTTCATCTGCATATTTTATATTAGATTCAATTGTTCCAGAAAACAATATTCCTTTCTGTGGTACAAATCCAATAATATCTCTTAAATTCTTTTGTGAAACTTGTTTTACATTAACACCATCTACTAAAATTTCTCCTTCTGTTGCATCATAAAATCTTGGAATCAAATTTACAATCGTTGATTTTCCACTTCCTGTACTTCCAATAATAGCTGTTGTTTCTCCTGGCTTTGCTGTGAAATTAATATCTTTTAGCAATTCTTTGTCAGCATCTGGATATTTAAAGCTTACATTTTTAAATTCTACAAGTCCTTTTTTATTTTTATCAAATTCTTTTGCTTTTTTTGGATCTTTAATATCAACTTCTGTTTCTAATACAGCATTTATACGTTTTGCTGATACTGAAGCACGTGGTAACATTATAGATATTGCTGATATTACTAAGAAACTCATAACAATATGCATTGTATATTGCATAAATGCCATCATATCTCCAACTTGTATAATTCCACTATCAATATTATGTCCTCCTACCCAGATAATTAAAAGTGTCATTCCATTCATAATTAACATTAATGTTGGCATCATTAAACTCATAGCACGGTTTACAAATATATTTGTTTTCATTAAATCTGTATTTGCTTTTGCAAATCTTGCTTCTTCGTCTTTTTCTTTATGGAATGCACGAATTACTGGAAGTCCTGTTAAAATTTCTCTTGATACTAGGTTTAGTCTATCAATTAAATCTTGTAACTTTTTGAATTTTGGCATTGCAACTACAAATAATGTAATCATAATAAATAAGATTGCTCCCATGGTTACTGCAATAACCCATGCCATTGAACTATCACTATTTAATACTTTAAATAATCCACCTAGTCCCATAATAGGTGCATATACAACTGTTCTAAATAACATTGCCATCAACATTTGAATTTGTTGAATATCATTTGTACTACGTGTAATTAATGAAGCTGTTGAAAACTCTCTCATTTCTTTTGTAGAAAAGCTTAATACTTTTCTAAATATTTTTTCTCTTAACGTTTGTGCTAGCTTAGCTCCTACCCTTGAAGATAATAGCATTATAGTAATAGCCGCTGCCATGCTTATTAAAGCAATTCCTAGCATTTTTAAACCTGTAATTAATATATAGTGCATTTGATAATCTTCTATATTAATTCCAATTGCTGTATATTCTGATTTAATTGCTTCTACAGCTGTTTGTTCTATCATGCTTTCTGGTAATTGTTCAAAAGTTTCTCCATTCATTTGTGACATGTCAAATGACCCCATTGTATTGTTTTCTTTCATAGTTGTAAGTGCATATGTCATAACAAGGGGTTTTGACATCATAGTATTTAATTTTTCTTGTTCATCTTGATTAATATTTTTTAAAACATATAAATTTTCTTTTTCTAAAATAGGATAATCTGTTTGATATTTTTTATAGTCGTTTTCTGATAAATTTTCTTTTGAAATTAAGTCATAATTTTCTAGAATCTGCTCATCATCTTCTGTTAACCCTAGTATTTGTCGCATAGAAGATTCTCTAATAACCTCTGGTGTTGGATTCTCAATACCACCTTGTTGAATTCCTATATTTACAATTTTGGAAGTATATTCTGGTAGTGACAAATCTGTTGTTGCTTGCAAACATAAAAGTATTACTATAAATACCACTGATACCCATGTTTTCTTTAAGTTTCGTAATATCTTTAACATTTTTTCCTCCCTCTACTCATAATGTTTACTGAAATTATATTGTATGCTTTTTTGTAAATATTGTCAATTAAAAAGATGTAAAATCGATAATATACTTTCGTTTGGTGTAGAGGCTCCTGCCATAATCCCAATTTTGAATTCTTGATTTTCATTTTCAAATGTTTCTTTTTTATGTTTTATCCCGTCTATATTTAATTCTTTTTCTGTTTCTACACATACAGTATCTGGACATTCCTTTTGTGCTATTTCATATAATTTTTTTGTATTTGAACTATTTTTTCCACCTACAATAATCATATACTGTACTTGCTTTGCTAAATTTTCTGTTTCTTCTTGCCTTACTTGAGTTGCATTACAAATTGTATTTTTTATTTCTATTTTCTCTTTTTTATCTTGTAATTTTTCTTCTATAATTTTTACATATTTTTTAAATTTTTCTAAGCTAAAAGTTGTTTGTGATAAGATCTGTAGTTTATCCATATTACTATTTTCATATGCTTTTATTGCTTCTTCAATATCCTCTTCTTTTTCTATTACAGATACTTCTTTACAACAACCAGAAATTCCAATTACTTCTGGATGATTTTTATTTCCTATCAAAAATACGTATCTACCTTCATCTGATGCCTGTTTTGCTACATTATGAATTGCCAATACATTTGGGCATGTTAAATCCAATACTTGATACTCATTATTTTTTAATTCTTTATAAGTTTTTGGTGGTACTCCATGTGCCCTAATAACAACTTTTATATTTTTTCCTTTTGGAATATCTTGGATATTTTCTATTGTTTTTGCTCCCAAAGATTCTACTTTTTGTATTACTTGCTTATTATGTACAAGTTCCCCTAAGCAATAAATTTGCTCTTGTTTATTATTTTCCAATTCATTTATTGTAGTTTCTACTGCTCTTTTTACACCATAACAAAATCCAGCATTTTTACCTATTATTACTTGCATCATACTCTCCTTTTATGAATTTCTTTTATCTACTAATTCTAATATTTCTTTTTTTAGTAATTCTACAATTTCTTCTTGTGGTACTTTCTTTATAATTTCTCCTTTTTTAAATAACAATCCTTCTTTTATGCCTCCTGCAATTCCTATGTCTGCATTTCTAGCCTCTCCAGGCCCATTTACGGCACATCCCATAACAGCCACTGTAATGTCAGCTTCTATTGTTTGTAAAAATTCTTCTACTTGTTTTGCAATTGGTATTAAATCAATTTGCGTTCTTCCACAAGTTGGACAAGATACTAGTGTTGGAGATTTTTTATACAATCCACAATCTTTTAATATTTCTTTTGCAACCTTAATTTCTTCTATTGGATCATCTGATAAAGACACTCTTAAAGTATCTCCTATTCCTTCTCTTAATAAAACTCCTAATCCAATACTTGATTTTATAGTTCCACTAAAAGCTGTTCCTGCTTCTGTAATTCCAATATGTAATGGATATGGAAATGCTTCACTTGCTAGTTCATAAGCCTTAATGCATAAATCTAGATCTGATGCTTTTAATGATAAACAAATATCATAAAAATCTAATTCTTCTAATATTTCAATATGTCTTCTTGCACTTTCTACCATTGCTTCTGCAGTAGGTTTTCCATTATTTTTTTCTAATAAATCTTTTTCAAGAGATCCTGCATTAACTCCTATACGAATTGGTATTTTCTTTTCCTTACATCCATCTACAACTGCTTTTACTTTTTCTTTATCACCAATATTGCCAGGATTTATACGAATTTTGTCAACACCTGATTCAATTGCTTGTAATGCGATTTTATAGTCAAAATGAATATCTGCTACAATAGGAATATGTATCTTTTCCTTAATTTCTTTTATTGCTTTTGCATCTTCTATATCTAAGCAAGCAACCCTAATAATTTCGCATCCTGCTTTTTCAAGCTCTAATATTTGCTTTACCGTTGCATTTATATCCTTTGTTTTTGTGTTTGTCATTGATTGAATAATTACTTTGTTTTGTCCTCCTATTTGTACTCCTGCTACTGATATTTTTCTAGTTTCTGTTCTTTGATACATATTTCCTCCTTTTAAATTTCTTGTTCTGATTCATTTTCTTCTTTATTTTTTTCAGTACATTGTTCTTTTGTTTCTTCTGGTTGCTCTTTTTCGCTTAAGTTCATTTCTAATTTTTGCATTAATGGTGTTTTAATATTAATTTTATATCCTTCTAATTCTTCTTCTGTATAATCTATTTCTTGTTGTAGTTGTGGATTTTTTATGTTTTGAATATATTGCCATCCTGTTGTTGGTAGTTGTAATTCTTTTTTGCTTGGTACTTTAGTAGGATCTCTCCTTTCTTTTTCTGATAATACAAAGCAATCTCCATACATTTTTGCATTTTCTTCAGTTAATTCTACAAAGCCACTTTCTAGAATTTGCCTAGCTAATTCTTCTCCATTTTTCATTTGTAGCATCCAATATCCAGGTTGTGATGCTACTCTATTTCCAAATCTCTTGTCTTTTATGTATTCTCTTCTTGAATTTGTACTTTCGTCTCTTGTAAAAAATTGTCGAAAAGTTGTATCAACTAAATATGACTTGTTTTGTGCTATATTTTCTTGTTGAATAGGAATGTCTACTATTAATAACGAATGGCCACATCTTTTTTCCATTACTTGTGATACATTCACAACATCAGGAGATAATCCCATATTTATTAATGTATATGCTGTTATTCCTTGTCCTAATCCACAGCATCCTGACAAACTTTCCTCAAATATATTAAATTCTCTATATTTATATTCTTCTGGTTGAACCATAAAACCTTCTCTTGCATTTTGAACAACCCATTCTAATAAACTTTTTGCTTCTTCTTCACTTATTCCCGCTTTTAGTACTTCACTATTAGCATTACTTTCAAGTGCTCGTCTTAATTTTTCTTCTATTGAGGCTACTTTCATTAATTCTATTTGTGTGTATTTTTTAAATGTTGGTTTTGTATCTATTATGAATTTTTCGCCTTCTCTATACCCAAATTTTTTATATATAGCATTTTTTATTTTATTCAAAAAACTCATCTTCTTAGGTAAATTTTCCATATTTTTCTCCCGTTTTTTATATATTTTTATAATTAAACTATACTAATAAAATCTACTTTTGTCAATCTATTGACTTCGTTCAATTATTAGATATAAATATGAATAGAGCAAAAACCTTTTATAGTTTTTGCTCTATCCAATCTCTTATTTTACTATCGCTTGACAAACATAATAATAATTTTTATCAAATATAACGGAAATGCCTCCTTGCGGTTTCCAACCGTGAGAGCAAAGATCTTTGGTTTCTCTGGTAATGCTTTTTATTGCTTCACTGAAAGATTTGTCTAGAGTCCAAACAACTTTATAGTCCATTTATATTACCTCCTGCAAAATATTTATTTTACTTTTAGTTGTCTATATATAAACCTGCAAAACAGGATAAAAAGAATTAACATAAATATTGTATCATATTTTATAAAATTTCTCAACATTTTTAATTTCTATAACTTAAAATGTACATAAAAATATTCTTAGATATAACTTAAAATTTATCTTTGTATTAAAGTCTTCTTATTTTCTTTTTCTAATTGCTTTAAACTTTTTTGTGGAGTAGGCAAATCTTCTGGCATGGTTCCGTCCAGCTTGTTTAATTGCTTCTCTAACTATTTTTCCAATTTTATTATGAGTATCACAAGATTTCTTTTCAGTATCAATTTTATCTCTTTTTAATCTTGATTCGGTCTGTGTAATTCTAAAAAGATTTGCTGCAAGTT
>CANRAY010000024.1 GCA_947628735.1 uncultured Clostridia bacterium
ATGGTCGAGGTGACAGGAATCGAACCTGCGACCTCATGGTCCCAAACCACGCGCTCTACCAACTGAGCCACACCTCGTTTAATATAAACTGCTTATATATAATAGCATATTTTTTTTCTATTTGCAAGTTTTTTTATCATTTTCTATTGAATATTTTTCAAATTTCTTGTATAATAAACTTTGTATTTGCAGCTGTAGCTTAGCTGGATAGAGCGTTCGGCTACGAACCGGAAGGTCGGGGGTTCGAATCCCTTCAGCTGCACCAAAGCTTTCAAATATATTTGAAAGCTTTTTTTGAAGGCTAAGTATATAGTTTTATTCGTTGCTTTAGGCTGGTTATTAGTATTTATAATTTTTGTTATATTACATTTCTTTTTCTTTAAGTAATTTATATAAAACAGTGAGAAGCTTTTAATTGCTTACTCACTGTTTTTATTATCCTATTAATTAACTTCTACAAGTTTTCCATTTTCATATATTACTTTTATATTTGTATTTGGTGATTCTCCACCTATTATTTCTCCTGTTGTTGCATCAATATAATAAGTATAACCTAAGTCACACATATTAAATGAATCTTCTAAGAAAATTTCTTTCATTGGTATATCATATTCTATTGTGACTTTCCAAACTTTTCTAATACGTTCATCTGTATGATATTCTATCCTTTTTTCATCTGGATATTTTATGTTTGCTTGTTCACAATATTGTTTATAATCTATTGTTCTAGCATAAGCGTCTGTATTCATTGCGGCAATACCTAGTTCTGCTCTTGTTTCTTTTATTTTATAATTTATATTTATTTTTTGTTCTTCTTTTAATGCTGTTTCTTTTGCTTGTTCTTCTGTTATTTCAATTGGATTATTCTCATATTTTCCTTCTGTTATTATAAAATATCTTAATTCATTTATTTCTGGTATAAACGCTATTCTAATTTGATTGTATCTATCTACTAGATTATCTAATTCTTTTGAAAAATTAACATACCAAATATATGATTCTTCTTCTGTATCCATATTAAAACCGATTTCTACATTACTGTATTCTGATAAATCATATCCATATTTTTCACATAATTTTCGTGCTGTTTTTGCAGCTTCTTCTCTGGTTGTTCTATAGTTATGAATATCTTTAAATAATATATCATCTGAAAAAAGCCATAATTCTTTTCCTCCCTTTGCATCAAATGAAACTGAAAGTTTATTATTTGTTTCAATATGCCATACTATGCTATCTCCATCTTTTTCAAGTTCTATTGTTTTTATTTTTTCTGTTATGTAACCAAATTTATTAAATATTTCTTCTGCTTGTTTCTTTGCTTCCTTTTCACTCATGGTTCCTTTTAAATCTTCTTCTGTAATGTTGCCATTCACAATCCCAATTGTTTCTGTTGGTTCTTTCCATATTTTTTCATATATAGCTGTTCCTGCATATACTATTCCTGCTGTCATTATTACTGTTGCACATGCTGTTGTTGCTATTTTTGACCATGATTTATATGATTTTTTATTTTCGATTTTATTATTATTTAATCCTTCTTTTATTTTTGTTTCTAACATTATTGGAATTTCTATATTCGTATTAATCTCTTGATATATTTTTTTATCTAAATTATCCATTATTTTATTTTCCTTTCATTTTATTCTTTATTTCTTGTTTTGCCCTTGTTCTTTTAGTTTTTACTGTATTTTCTTTGATGTTTAGTATTTTGCTAATTTCAGCATCTGTAAATTGTTCCATATAGTATAAAAGTACAATAATTCTATCTTCATATTTTAAGTTATTGCAAAAGAAGTTAAAATCTAATTTTGTTTCTGCATATTCTATTTTTGTATCTGTCATTCCTTTTTCTTGTTCTAATTCATTTAGTGATACAATTTTTTTCTTTTTACGATATATATTATTGCTTTCATTAATTAAGATTTTTATGATCCACGCCTTAAAGCTTTTTATTTGTTTTAATTTTGAAATTGATTGAAATGCTATTATCATTGTTTCTTGTATAGCATCATAAACATCTTCATCCTCTTTTAATCTTGATTTTGCAATTTTGTATAAGTCATCTTTATATTGTAATATTAAATCTGTAAATGCTTCTTTATCTCCTTCTTGTGCTTTTTTGATTAGTTCTTCCATTTTTCCTCCTATCTTGTTTGCAAACTCGATCTATCTATAAGACGTTTTTTCTTTTTAAAAAGTTTCATTTATTTTATACAAAAAATGAACCTGTTTCTTTTGCAAATGCTTTATATCAGCATTTTGGCTTAGAATTTAGGTTCATTTTTTAGTTAACTTCTTTTATTTTATATTGTATATCTTCCTTTTTATATTCTTCTGGTCTTAATCCAAATCTTTTTTTCATCCATATTAAAATGATGCTAATTATAATTGTGATAGAAATTCCAAATGTCAAAAATGTCATTGATGGATTTACTCTTGCTAATAAATAACTCGCTATTAATGAGAAAATGAATTCTGTCATATTTTTAACGAAGTCATATGCAATTGCTATTTTTACTCTCATACTTGGTGAAGCAAAACTTTTTAAATACTTGCACATTAAAACATTGTATGGGGCTTGTAAGCCATATTGTAATGCATATATTCCTATAATTATTATGATAGTTAGATTTCTATCTAATCCCATTAAACTCACAACACCTATTGCAATAAAGCTAAGCATATATGGAAGCGATATGAAGGTTAATGCTTTGTTTTTAAATTTTTTATGAATCCAGCCTTGAGTTTTTGCAGTTATTCCTGAAATTATTGTTAATACTGATAATATAATGGCAAAGATTTGTGGTGATACTCCAAGCTCTGTTAATAAAAGTCCTTCCCTAATAGTATATGCGATCCATAAAATTCCTTCAAAGAATAAGGCAAATACAATAATTGCTTGTAATCTATGTGATTTAAAAATGAATTCAAATGCAGATTTTAATTGTCCTAGATATTCTATTACTCTATTTGATAATGTTTTTTGACTACTTGGTTTTTCTTGATAAACTTCTTTAAAGCATGTTGCTAACGCTGTTCCTATTATTGTAAATCCCATGGAAATTAACATCGGTAAATATCCATTGACCATAAATAAAAAACCAGTTGCTATTGATGTGATTCCATCTAAATAATAATAGTTTCTTAATCCTTTTTCCTCTATTTTTGAAAATATACCGTTTCCCTTTTTGTCTGGTACAGAGTCAAATAATAAATTTGATTCTGCTACATTTTTGATTGATAAGCTAAATCCCATAATTAAATATGATAAAATTACCATTTCAATGCCAGTAGCAAATATTAAAAAAATTAAAGATACTGTTAAAAATGAGTTGGCTAATATTAAACTTCTTCTTTTTCCTATTTTATCTATAATTGTAAGAGATGGTAATTGAAATATTAGTTTAAATAGCGGACACATTGCATCTGCGAACATTACATCTGCAATGCTTAATCCTTTTATTTGTATTAGAAATATAGTTGAGATAGCATAATAAAATAGTAAATCCGCTGAACACATTTTGTATATAGGATATAATTGAGCATTATATTTTTTCTTTGAAATTTCTGTTTTCTTTTGTTCCATTTTTTCCTCTATTTATTTTTTATATTTTATTAAAGTTTTTTTCTTCCACTTTATATTCTTCTAATCTTTTTTTATATTCCTGTTTTGCTCTTTCAATTTCTTCTTCTAAACTGCTTTGAGTATTGCAATTTATCATAAACATAACACGATATTTTAATGCTGGATTCGTTGGTTCTAAGCCTATTACTCCATCAAATCTTTCATTTTTACTGTGTATATATTTTGCTAATTGATACATTTTAGTCACTTTTTCTTCTATTTCTTCATAATTATTAACTTCAATTTGTACAGAATAAGTTAAAAATTCTACATTTTTATAACTATATGATCCTTCTTCTATGTGAAAATCTTCTATTAATTGTTTATCTTCACAATGTTCTATATAATACTTTAGAGCTTGCTCTCTATAATCATTATCAAGTCTTAACTTTGATTCGTCATATGCTGTAAATTGAATATCTTTATTATCTTTTGGACTTAATGTATATATTTTTTTACCTTTTTCATCAATTTTTTCTTCTATTATTTCAAATTTTTCGTTATATATTTCTTCTAATTCTTTTGGCATATTTCCATGTGGAAAAAATATATATGTTAAAACATATATTGTAAAAAAGGCATATAGTATTATAGCTATTGCTATAGTAATTGAAGTGATTGAAATTGTTTTTGTAAAACCTGATAATATTTTATTGAATTTTTTCACGCCTTTTATATTATCTTCATCAAATTCTTCATAATAATTTTTTCTTTTTTGTTCCATTTTTTCCCACTTATTTTAATTTTTTTATATAATACCATATCGTATTTTCCTTGTCAATTTACTATTTTTAAGCACTTATGGGATTTTTTCTAGATTTTTTACGCTTGGTCCATAAATTAAATTTCCTTTGTAATCATAACGTGATCCATGGCATGGGCAATCCCATGTTTTATCTAAATTATTCCATGAAAGTTCACATCCTAAATGTTGACATACTGGTTTTACTTTGAATATTTCTCCTTTTTTGTTTTTATATGCCCCTATTTTTTCTCCGTTTATTTCTACAATTCCTCCTTCATTTTCTTGTAATTGCTCTATACTTTCTTTTGGAGATTTTAATTTATTAATAATAATTGATTGTACACTTTCTTTTATCATATTTCCTAATTCTTTTCTATTTTTTATTGGTTCTAATCTTGTTGCTGCGAAAATATCTGCATATTTATTGTCTTTTTCCATTATCTTATCCACAATAATGTTAGCAGCTATGTTAGAAGTTGTCATTCCCCATTCTTTATATCCTGTTCCTACATATACATGCTCCATATTATTTGAAAATTCTCCTATATATGGAATTTTGTCTAGGGGTATACAGTCTTCTGTGTTCCATTGATATTTTATTTCACTTTTTGGATATAGGCTTTTGGCTACTTTTATTAAATATTCATAACTATTTGATAAATCTATTTTTGCGCCCGTTTTATGCTCAAATCCTGCTACAATTAAATAATCCTTATCTTTTTCTTTTACTTTTCTTAATGATATTGTTGGAGATTCTTCATTTATATACATTCCTTCAAATACTTTATCTTTTGGATCCACCATTATTACATTAGCTGTTTCTTGATACATTTTTATGAAATGGTAACCTGGAATATCAATAATTGGATATTTTGTTGCTATAACTACATATTTTGTTTTGACAATACTTCCATTTTCCAAATAAATTTCATATCCTTTTTCTGCTTCACTCATTCCAATTACTTTACTTTTTTCGTATATTTTGGTTTGTCTATTATTACAAATTTCAGCTAATTCTGTTCCATATTGATATACATTAAATTGTGCTTGATTTGGAAATTCCATTGCTATTAGTGCTTTTATTGGATTAGCTTCTTCTTTTTTTATTTGGTTTATTGCAATATCTTGTGCTTCTACTAAATTTACATTTCCTCCAATTTGCTTTACCGCTTCTATTTCATCTTTTATATTTTGCATTCCTTCAAGTGTTTGAGCAAAAACATATGCTGATTGTTTTTCTAATCCACATTCTATATTTTCTTGTTTTATAATATTTTCGATATTTTTAATTGCTTCTTCATTTGCTTCATAATATTTTTTAGCAAATTCTTTTCCTTTTGAATCTATTAAATATTTATAAAATAGTCCATGTTGACTGGTTATTTTAGCTGTGCTGTGCCCTGTTGTTCTGCTGCAAATTCTATCTTTTTCTAAAATAACGTTTCTTATTTTGTATTGATTTAAATAATACGCTGTTGTAATTCCAGTTAAGCCTCCTCCTATAATACAAATATCAGTGTCTATATTTTCTTTTAAAGAGTCATATTTTTTAGCTTTTTTACTTTCTATCCAATATGATTTCATTTTATTCTCCTTTCTCTTTTTTAATATTTTTTATCTAATTTTAAATTAATATTCATTTGCATATTTCTTCTTAATATTTTTAATGTAACTTCATCATTTGGCTTTTTTGTATAAATATATCTTCTTAATTCACACATTCTTTTTAATTTTTGATTGTCTATATTTAAAATAATATCTCCTATTTGAAGTCCTGCTTTTTCTGCTGTGCTGTTTTTTATAATATTTGCTACATAAATACCTTCATCTGTTTTAGCAAGATTAATATTTTCATTAATATATGGAATTACATTTTTATCATAAGCAAAAATTCCTATACTTGCTTCTGAGAATTTTCCTGTTTGTTGAAAACTGGTAATAACTCCTTTTACAACATTAATTGGTACAGCAAAACCCATTGCTTCTGCTGATGTTATTTTAATAGTATTTATTCCAATTACTTCTCCTTTTACATTAATTAATGGGCCTCCACTATTCCCTGGATTAATAGTTGCATCTGTTTGTATCAGATCTTCCATATATGTTTCTTCCCCATTTTCTTCTAATTTAATTGTTCTATCTAATGCACTTACAATTCCTGAAGTTACTGTTCTTTGAAATTCATATCCTATTGGATTTCCTATGGCATATACATTTTCTCCGACTTGTATATTATCTGAATCCCCTAATGTTGCATAAGATAATTTTCTTTCATTAATTTTGATAATTGCCATATCAATATCTGTGTTTGACCATACTACTGATCCTTGATAACTTTTTCCTGAATTGAGGGTAATATAACATGTGGAATATTTTTGTCCGTGATACATGTTCATTTGTTAAAATATATCCATTTTCTGAGACAATTACACCTGTTCCTAATCCTAGACTTGATATTGCTCCTTCTAAAAAAATAGTATCTCCGGCTTCTTTTACTTTAGATATTCCTACAACACATTCATTTACATGATTAATTAGATCACTAAT
Source organism: uncultured Clostridia bacterium (assembly GCA_947628735.1). GTDB lineage: Bacteria > Bacillota > Clostridia > TANB77 > CAG-508 > CALXVA01. The sequence goes on from CANRAY010000024.1 coordinate 6,918, forward strand.
TGTTTTGTTTTCCTCTTCTACTTCTTCTATTGTTTGACTCATTCTTTCTACAGTTATATTTGTTTGTGTGTTTGCTGTTTTTGATATATCAATATTGTTGTATATATAATAAAGTAGTATTACAATAATAAAAACGAAAAGTATAACCAGCATTTTTAGTAGGTTTCCTTTTCGTTTTTGTTTTTTATCTATTTTTATGTAATCGTTCATATTTCCTCCAGAAAAAATACTTTATTTATATTTTTCCCAGATTTTTATATTTTAAACGTTTTTATTTACTTTTTGCAATTTTTTGCATTTCTGCATATCTTTTTACTTTTTGAGTTGTTGTTTTTTCTAATGGTACATCTGTTACAATAATTTCTTTTATATGTTTATAGTCTGGAAGATCTTGATTTATTTTCTTTATGTCATCCCATATGAATTTTTGATAATCTTTTTGTTTTCCAAATGTTTGAACTATTTTTTCTTTTTCATATACTATTTTTGCACATATTGTTGTGTCTGTTTTTGTTTTTTCTCTTGGATATACCATAACTTCTTCTACATATGGTAGTTTACTGATTAAAAATTCAATCTCTTGTGGATATACATTTTTTCCGTTTTTTAAAACAATAATGTCACTTTTTCTTCCTGTAATAAATACGAAACCGTCTTTATCTATATATCCATAATCACCTGTGTGTAACCATCCTTCTTCATCAATTGCTTTTTTAGTTGCTTCTTCATCTTCATAGTATCCTAACATAATACTTGGTCCTCTGGCTAAAAGTTCGCCCATACCTTCTTCGTCTGGATCTTCAATTTTTACTTCTAAATTGCAAAGAGGTAGTCCAACTGAACCTGGTCTTTTTCTTTTATCTGTTTCTGTTGTAATAACTGGAGAACTTTCAGTTAGTCCATATCCTTGTATTAGTTCAATTCCTAATTCATTATATCCTAATATTGTTTCTTTGTTCATAGGAGCTGCTCCATAGAAAACAACTCTTAAATGTTCATCAAATTGTTCTAATACTGGTTTAAATACTTTTTTTCTAATATCTATATGGCATTTTAAAAGTGCATTTGATATTTTTTTCATTTTGTCTAATAGTTCTTTTTTTCCACTTTCTTCTATTCCTTTTTGTATTTTTTTATACATCATTTCTAGAACTAATGGTACTGCTACAAATACAGTTACTTTATAATCTTTTAAATTTTGTGCAATATGTTTTAGTCCTTCACAAAACGCTACTGTTGCTCCACTATATGTACCATAAAGGAATGTTATCATACATTCAAATGTATGATGAATTGGAAGGAATGATAATAATACATCTGATGGATATACTTGTGCATGATCTGCTATAACACTTACTTGTGAACATAAATTAGTTTGTGAAAGCATAACTGCTTTTGCTTCATTGGTAGTTCCTGATGTGAATAATAGAACTGCCATTTTATCATTATCAATAGTTACATGTTCATATTCATCATATTTTTGTTTTAATAAATTATATCCTTGTCCTAATAAATGTTTATATCTAACAACTCCCGGTTTTATTAATTCATCCATACATATTTTGTATTTTAAATTACATTCTTCAACTGATTTTTGATATTTTTCATCATAAATAATTGCATCTGCTTTACTTCTTTTTATTAATTGTATAATTTCTTTATCTGTTAATGCTTTATCTAAAGGAACAATTACTTTTCCAGTAGTAGTAACTGCTAAATAACTTACACACCATTCATAACGATTGTTGCCAATTATTGCTATTCTTTCTATATCTTCTAAGCTCAAAAGTGCTGTTCCGTAGTGCTTTTATATCTTCTCTGAACTTTTTATAAGTAATATCTATTATTTTTCCTTTTTGTTTGTGTTGAAAAGCAACATTGTCTTCAAATCTTTTATATCTGTCTACTAGTTCTCTAAAGTTATTTACTGGATCATTATTTACTATTTCTTTTTTCCCCATTTTAATGTTTGCTCCTTTATTATCATTTTTCTTCATTTTATACTATAATTCCTTTTTCTTCAATATTTTTTTATTGCTTTTTTATATCTTTAAGTATATAATTCCCTTAACGAAATTAACAAATGTATAAGGGGAGTTTACATATTTATGGAGAGAGAATTGTATCCTTTAACAAATCCACAAAAGTCTATTTATCTAACAGAAGAGTATTTTAAAGGTAGCAATATCAACAATATTGCGGGAACAATGATGATTAATGCGCCTGTAAATTTTGATAAATTTACTTTGGCAATTAAACAAGCTATAAAGCAAAATGATAGTTGTAGGATTAAAATTAAGAATGTGTCTGGTGAAGTAAAACAATGGATATCTGATTATGAAGATTTTCCTATTGACATTATTGATGTTACTTCTGTAGAAGAATTGTCTAATATTACAAAGGAAATTGCTTCTAAACCTTTTCCACTATATGATTCTTATTTGTTTCATTTTGTTATTTTTCGTTTTCCAAATCAACATGGTGGATTTATTGTTAATATACATCATTTAATTTCTGATTCTTGGACTCTTGGCATTTTAGTTAATGAAATTATTGGAATTTATTCATCTTATTTAGATGGTAAAGATCCTATTTTGAAAGATTCTTCTCTATATTCTTATCGCAATTACATTGTATCTGAAAATGAATATCAATTAAGTGATAAATTCCAAAAAGATAAATCTTATTGGGATGATATTTTTGATACGATTCCTGATAATGCAACTGTCCCTAGTACATTTTCTAATATTAATGTGCAATCCGATTCAATTGTGGCTTGTAGAGAGCAACTTTCAATTCCTTCTAATTTGTTAGTTAATATAAAAGATTATTGTACTAAATATAGAGTATCTGTGTTTAATTTTTTAATGGCTGTTTTTTCTATTTATATAAGTAGAGTATCCCTTTTAGATGATTTTTGCATTGGTACTCCCATTTTAAATCGTACAAATTTTAAAGAAAAAAATACAACTGGTATGTTTATTAATACTTTACCGCTTCGCGTTAAAGTTGATAATTCTGTTTCTTTTCAAGATTTTTTGAGTTCTATTTCTTCGTCTTCTATGGCATTATTACGTCATCAGAAATATGCTTATCAAAGCATTCTAGAAGATTTACGTGAGAAACAGAGTAATTTACCTTCTTTGTATCAAATTATGATCTCCTATCAAATTACAAAAATGTTAGATAATCAAGATCAAATTCCTCATGAAAGTACATGGTATTTTAATGGTACTACTGCGGACGATATTGATATTCATATTTTTGATTTTAATGATACAAATGAACTTTCTATTGCTTATGATTATCAGATTAATAAATATACTTCTCAAGATATGAAACAAGTTCATTTTCGTATTTTGGCAATTATTTCTCAAATTTTAGAAAATGAAAATATTTTGCTTTATGATATTGAAACTGTTACATCTGATGAGAAAAAACAAATTTTAAAAATCTTTAATGATTCTTATGTTTCTCATCCTAGAGATATTAGTGTATATACACTTATTGAACAAATTGCTAATAAATTTCCTGATAAAGTTGCTATAGTTGATGATACAACTTCTATTACTTATGCAAATTTAATTAAAAGATCGTATTGTATTGCTCAAAATTTAGTAAAACGTGGCATTAAGAGATCTGATTGTGTATCAATTCTTTTTCCTAAAAAGAGCATTGATTTAATTTGCTGTATGTTGGGAATTTTGAAGGCTGGTGCTTGCTTTTTAGCAGTTTATCCTGACTATCCTATGAGTCGTATTACATATATGCTAGAAAATAGTCATACAAAGTTGTTGTTAACAAATTATTTTTATAAAGATACTGATTTTGATGTTCCAATTTTGTGTATGGAAGATTTAGAAGTTGTTAAAAATAGTGATTTTCCTGTAACTATGAATGATGATAATGCTTATATTATTTATACTTCTGGTTCTACTGGAAAGCCAAAGGGAACTGTTCAGTCACATAACAATTTGATTAATTTTGTTTATTCATTTCAGCATTTTTTCCAAGGACATATTAGCTCAGATGATAATATGATTTCTGTAACAAATATTAGTTTTGATGTTAGTATTGCTGAAATATTTACACCTCTTTTTTATGGTGCTACTTTATTTTTATATAAAGATTTAAATACTAGTGGTTATGATGAACTAGTTCGTTATATTATTGAAAATAAAATTACATTTGCATATTTTCCTCCTTCTATGCTTCAAAGCATTTATGAAGAGCTAAAAAAATATGAAAATGTTCCTTTAAATAAATTACTTGTTGGTGTTGAACCAATTAAAGCTCATATTTTGCAAGATTATTTATCTTTAAATTCAGATATGAGAATTATCAATGGATATGGTCCTTCTGAGACAACAATTTGCTGTACAATGTATCCTTTTAATAAAGAAATTCCAAAAGATGATATTACTCCAATTGGTGTTCCTATTGGTAATTCTAAAGTATTAATTTTAGATAAGGCTAAAAAACTTTTACCAATTGGTTGTGTTGGAGAAATTTATGTACAAGGTGAATGTGTCGGTAATGGTTATCTTTATAATGAGGAAGCTACCAAAGAGAAATTTGATTTAGTAAATCGTGTTTATAAAACAGGTGATTTAGCTAAATTGCTTCCAGATGGTAATATTTTATTTGTTGGTAGAGATGATAATCAAGTTAAATATAGAGGATATCGTATTGACTTAGGAGAAATTGAGCATGGTATTAAAATGATTAATACTGTAAAGAATTGTGTTGTTTTATTAGATAAACGTAATTCAGATAATCCTATACTTATTGCTTTTATTGTTCCTAAAAATAATGATTGCCATGAGGATGATATTAGAAAATTATTAATTAGTATTCTTCCTCATTACATGATTCCAAATCAATTTATATTTTTAGATCATTTTTCTCTTACTCCTAATGGAAAAATTGATAAAAAATGTTTATTAGATTTATTTGATAAAAAGGATATTCCATTTGTTGCTCCTTCTACTGAGCTTGAAAAAACTCTTGCAAAATTATGGGGTGATGTTTTACAAAAAAAGAAAATTGGAATTAATGATAACTTTTTTGAAATTGGTGGAGATTCTTTAGATGCTATTAAAATTGTTGCTTTAGCAAAACAAAAAGGAATATCTCTATCTGCTCAGAATTTTTATACTTATCCTACTATTTCTCTTTTAATTAAACATTGCCTTATCGAGCATGATAAAACAGATTCTGATGTTAGTAAATATTTACCTATGATTTCTATAAATAAATCTGCTCGTTTACCTCTTGATGGTGATATTTTACTTGTTGGGGCTACTGGCTTTTTAGGATCTCATATTTTATATGAATTATTACATCAAACAAATTTTATTATTTATTGTTTAATTAGGGGAAAGTCTAGAAAACATTCTGAGGAGAGATTAAAAACACGTCTTGCTTGTTATTTTGGAAATCAACTTGATTCTTATTTTGGTAATAGAATTATTGTTATAAATGGTGATTTTTGTAAAAGTGACTTGGGTATAACAAAAAATGATGCTAATTTATTGTTTGCTAATATAAAAACTGTTATTAATTGTGCGGCTATTGTAAAACATGTTGGAAATTATGATTATTTTCACAATATTAATGTTGTTGGAGTTGAAAACCTTATTAGTTTCTGTAAAAAGTGTAACAATGCTCATCTAGTTCATGTTTCTACTCTTTCAGTAGCTGGTTCTTATTCTAAAGGTAAGACTTCTTTTTCGGAAAAAGATTTATATATTGGCCAAAATGTGGATGAAAATGTTTATATTAAAACAAAATTTGAGGCTGAACAATTATTAGCTCATTATATAGAAGATGGTTTTTGTGCTACGATTTTTAGATTAGGAAATATTACTTGGAGAAGCAATGATGGAGTTTTCCAAGTTAATGAGAGTGAAAATTTATTTTTTACTTTGATTGATTTTATGATACAAACAAAAAAATTGCCAACTTCTTTAAAAAATTTTGTGTTTAATATTAGTCCTGTTAATGAGTGTGCTAATTTGATGATTCGTATTTTGCTTGAGGGAAATGATATTAATGTTTATCATATTTATAATTTTCATTCTTTCTATTTGAGTGATATTGTAAAAATGTTGGATGAAATCGGTTTTTCTATTGAATTTGATGATTCTGTTAAACTTCAAAATATATTAGAAAAACAACTTTCACGTTTTCCTTATGTTGTTGATCAACTTAGTTCTTCTAATCCAGTTAATAATGTGGAAATAGCTCATCAACTAACATCTGAGATACTTAATCAATTATCATTTAATTGGAACGATATTGATTGTAATTATATGAAGAAAAAATTAGGAGGTGTATGATGAAAAAAGTATCAAGTAATTGGGTAAGATTAATTTTTGTGTACACTTTTATTTATGTATTAGTTGCTCTTTGTTTCTATCCTTTAGTACCAAAAATTTTATGTTATCCACCAAATTCTATTGACAATTCATTTCAAATTGCAATTAATGGCTTAACATATACTCAACAATATATTGCAATTTGTCTTAGCAGTCTTTTTATAGAAGAATTTATTTTAATTTATAGTTTAAGAAAGGTAAATCATTTAAGGAATGCTTTAAAAATATCTGATAGTAAACATGCTACTCAATCTTACTATCAATTGTCAAAATATATTTTGAGAATACCAAATATTATTTACTTTTTACAGGTTGTTGTTCCTGTTATTATGATTTCTGTTACTTTTAGTACTTTAAATGGTGATTTATTTATTACATTAAAAGTGTGTTTGTTATTCCTATCTATTTTGATGTTAATTGCAAGTATCGCTTATATTTTCTCAAAAAAGATTTTCCAAAAAATATTAACAGATATTTTTTACGAAATATTTAATTATGCTAATGTAGATAGTGAATTTACGAAATATGTAAGAAGATATAGTATTAAAGGATTTATTTTTGTGGTTACTCTTCCTATGTTTGTTGTAACTGCTATCTTGATTTCTTTAACTGGTTATGCTTCAGTTATTCGTGAGACCGGAAATTTAACATATGATCTTTATAATAAATCTCTTGATAATCTTGTTATTCCTAGCTATGTTTCTACTAATAATGAAATTGATGTATTAGAAAATTCTTTGGATACAATTTCTTTTAAAAGAGATGCAGATTTTTATTTTATTATTTCGCCAACGGGTGAAGTTACTACTTCTAATGGCTCGAATCTTTCTATTTTCTTTATGACTTATATGAAAGATTTATCTAGTACACAACCAGAGAAAAATAGAGTTTACGATTTTTATGGTGATGATTCACAAGGTGTTTTCAGAGAAGTTCGTATAAATGGAGAAACCTGGACTATTGGTATTAGATATAATTTAGTATCTGATACAATTTTAGGTGGCATTTTATCTATGAGTTTAGCTTTATTAATTGTAACTTTAATTATTTTGTCATATTTTGCAAATTATATTGCAAATGATATTGAGAGAGTTGCAAAAGCTTTGCTTGATATTTCTGAAAAACGTGATTTTGATTTTAATCATAAGCTTCCTGTCATTTCAAATGATGA
>CANRAY010000025.1 GCA_947628735.1 uncultured Clostridia bacterium
AGCTATAGCATCATTGTAGACATTATAAAAAAAGCAAATAACAAGATTTTGATTATAGATAACTATATTGATGACAGCATTTTAAAAATGCTAGTTAAAAAGAAAGATAATGTGGAAGTAGTTATTCTAACATCAGATAAAAGCAATATTGAAAATTTAGATATTAAAAAATTTAACAAAGAATATCCTGTACTAAAAGTAACTAAAACAAATAAATTTCACGATAGATTCATTGTAATAGATAATAAAGAGATGTATCATTTAGGAGCTTCTATAAAGGATTTAGGGAAAAAATGCTTTGCAATAAATAGAATTGAAGATATGGAAATTATTAATGGAATTATTTTAAAGATTTAAATATAATAAATACAAAAGGGAAATTTCGTTTGAAATTTCCCTTTTGTGTGTACTAAGCCATAAGTACCGCAACTGCATTAAAGCCTTTGTAATTTATAGTTCCACATTTCGTAATAGATGAATAGCCGACATCAGTTACAGTAACTTTGCTCATCATAAATCATACCTCCTAAAAAATTGCTCCAACAATATAAAAAATTACGATTTGTTATGATGTAATAATCAATGGTGGGTGTTACCTAGATTTTTTATAATTATCTTTGTTCTTGTTGCATAGTTTGAGGTGGTACTTGTTGTTGCTGCATTTGCTGTTGCGATTGTTGTTGCTGTTGTTCTTGAAATCTTTTTACAATTTGATCTGTTTCTGCTATTATTCTAGCTTTTTCTGCAGGATCTAATTCCCAAGACTTTCTTTCTGTTGTTTGGGTTTGAGATGTTTTTTGTTGTGATCTACTACTAAGTTCTTCTAAACTCCTTTTTTCTGATAAAATCTCATTTTGTAATGCAGTTGTATCCATTCCATTTTGAGAATATGATGTATACATTTCTTCTGCAAATGCTAAACTGTCTTTAATTGCGTCTTCAAAAATGTTTGACTTTTCCATTTGAGATGGAGGAAGATCTCTGGCTTGTAAGTATTCATATAAGTTAGTACCAGATAGGTTAATATGAAAGTCTTTTGCTTGATAGTCATAGAAATAGTTTCCACTAATATTGTTTTGTTCATATAGTTGTTGAACAAAATCTTGTTTTTCAAATTCATTTTCTTTTATATTTAATTGTAACATTGGAATATTGTCACTACTTTTGGTTGTACAAGCTTCTGTTCTAATTCCTTTACTCCATAAATTTTGTAAAGCTAATGATAAATCTTGTCTTCCACCTGAAATACTATCAGCCATATTTTTTTGTTGGTCTGGTGGTAATTGCAATATATAGTCAGGCTTTATCATATAAAAATCTGATAAATCACTATTTACTTTATTATTTAATAGTCCATCTAATATATCTAAGCCATTTCCATTAAGTGTCATATTGTGTAATTTTCCTTGTTCAATAATATTATTAAACATAGCTTCTTGTGTTTCTTGATCAAAAATTGTATCTAGTCTTTCTCCACCAAGTAGTTCTTTTAATGAATTTCTTGATGCACTTCCATTTCTTATATTTTCAGCAGTTTCTAGAATTTGTTTTTCATTTAAAATCATGGTTTTTCTCCTTGTTTCTTTTGATTACTTTGTTTTATTGTATATGATTTATGTTATTTTTACAATATATTTTTGGAAATTTGTTTTTGTTGATAATTGTATGCTTTTGTGGTAATATGGTTTTATAGGTTATATATCATAGGAGAATGATTTTATGAAAAAGAAAAATTTTATTATACTTGCTATTTTATGTGTGTTAATTTTAAGTATAATAGGGATTTATTTTTATTATAAAGTACCAGGATTTACGATACCTGCATATGTATCTGTTGACTATGAATTGAAAAAAGAAAGTTTTGGTGGACGAGATGTATATATACTTTCATCTAAAGAAGCCAAAAGTGAAAAATATATTTTGTATTTACATGGTGGTGCTTATACAACTAATTTAACAGCTGAATATTGGGACTTTTTTGCTGGTATTGTAAGAGATACAGGTGCAATGTTAATTATTCCAGATTATCCATTAGCACCAGAATATTATTACAAAGATGTGTTTAATATGGTATCTCCATTATATGAAGAGATTATTGAAAAAATAGGAGCAAATAATTTAATTGTGATGGGAGATTCAGCAGGAGGAGGATTAGCATTAGCTTTAAGTGAAGTTGAAGGAGAAAAAGGAATAGAAGAACCAAATCAATTAATTTTAATATCACCTTGGCTAGATCTTACAATGTCAAATGAGAAAATTATGGAAGTGCAACCATATGATACTAAGTTAAATGTAGATGTTTTAAAATTAGCAGTGGCAGGATATGCAAGAGAAGATGATTTATCTGATTATCATATTAGTCCAATTAATGGTCCTTTACAAAATTTAAAGAATGTTGTAATCTATTCAGGAACTTATGATATTTTAAATCCAGATGCAAAAAGATTTGTAGAAATAGCAAACGAGCAAGGATTAAATATTGATTATAGAGAATATAAAGAAGCACAACATGTATGGTTATTATATTATCAAGATGAATCTGTTAATATGGCTAAAGAAGGATATGATAATTTAATACAATTGCTTAAAGAAGGAGCAAAAGAAGATGAAGGAACAGAAAGTAGGTAATTTAGATAACTCGGCAAAGATTTTCCCGATTGTTTCAACTAAAAAATATAGTACAGTATTTCGTATATCTGCATACTTAAAGGAAGATGTTAAACCAGAAGCGTTACAAAAAGCAACTGAAAATGCTTTGAAATTTTTTGAATCATTTCGTGTGAAATTAAAAGCAGGATTTTTTTGGTATTATTATGTTAAAAATGAAAAATTACCAATTGTAACAGAAGATTCTACGTATCCATGTAGATATATAGATCCAAAAGAAAATAATGGATATTTGTTTAAAATAACTTATAAAAAAAATAAAATTAATATTGATATTTTTCATGCCTTAACAGATGGAAATAGTGGAATGCATTTTTTAAAAGAAATTGTGTATCAATATTTAGATATATGTTATCCAAACGAAATAAAAGGATTTTCAAGAGCAGAAAGAAAAGTAAATTATACTGTGGAAGACTCTTATTTGAAAAATTATAATAAAAAATTAACATCTAATTTGAGTAATGCGAAGGCTTATGTGTTACAAGGAGAAAAATTACAATATCCTCAAATTGGTGTTATAAGTTGTATGATTCCTTTAGGAAAATTAAAAAGTAAAGCAAAAGAAAATGGACTTACAATTACACAATACTTAACTAGTATTTTAATTTATAGTATTTATCAGGCAAATTATATTAAATATAATGGAAAAAAACCAATAAAAATTTGTATACCAGTGGATTTAAAAAAATATTTTAGATCAGAGACTATTCGTAATTTTTTCTCTTATATTACTGTAATTGCATATATGAAGAAAGATGGTAAAGTTACCCTTGATGAAATAATTGAAATTGTTAGAAAAGATTTTAAAGAAAAATTAACTCCAGAGGAATTAGCAAGAACAATGTCTTATAATGTGAAAATAGGCAATAATCCATTTGTAGGAATTATACCATTATTCTTGAAAAAAATTATTGTAAAAATAGGTTATATAGAAATTCGTAAATATACAACTACTACTTTTTCGAATGTTGGAAGAATTGGAACAATTGGAGCTTATAGTCCATTCATTGAAAAATTTTCAGTCTTAATTGCACCTGAGCCAGTAGAAAAGATAAAATGCTCTTCATGTTCATATGATGATATATTAGTATTTAATTTTACTTCAATATTAGAGGAAACTAATATTGAGAAAATATTTTATGAAACATTAAAATCACAGAATATAGATGTAAAAGTAGAGGATAATGGCGTTCATAAAATTATTTACAATTAAAAATAATGTGATATAATAAGAAAGATTTTTTGGAAAAGGATAATATTATGGAAAAATTGAAACAATTAATAAAAAAAGTAATGCCAGATCAATTATCTGTTTTTATTATTTTAGGAGTTTATGCTGTTACCATTTTTATTTCTGTTGCAATTTATTCATTGCAACAATATAATAGAGTAATAGCAACAAATGGAAGTATAAATTTTCAGGAAGAAATTAATACAAATCAATATGGAAGCATTACAGACTTTAAAAGTGTAGAAAATATTACTGATGTTAAAGAATTAGAAAAATTAAATCAAAATGAGATAAAAGAAGTAGAAAATGAGACAAAAGAAAGTGTACCACCATATTATATAAAGGTAAATTATGGAGCACAAGTTGTTACTATTTATGGACTAGATACAGAAGGAAATTATACTATACCAGTAAAAGCAATGACTTGTTCAACAGGAACATATACACCTACAGAAGGAGTATATCAAGTACCTGCTAAAATAAGGTGGTGCGATATGATTGGTGATGTATATGCACAATATTGTACACAAATTGTAGGTGATATTTTATTTCATTCCGTACCATATACAGTTAGAGAAGATCATTCTAGTTTAGAATGGTGGGCATATGATCAATTAGGAACAAAAGCATCTTTGGGATGTATTAGACTTACATGTGAAGATGCAAAATGGATTTATGAGAATTGTAGAATAGGTACACAAGTTGAGTTTTATTGTAGCGATAATCCAGGACCTTTAGGAAAGCCATCAACTCCTAAAATTTCTGATGCGCCAGATTATGTTAAAGGATGGGATCCAACTGATCAAGCAGAAGGAAATCCATGGGGAGAGTATTTAGAAGAACTTGAAAAAAAGAAAAAAGAGGAAGAAGAGAGAAGAAAACAGGAAGAGGCTCAAAAAATAAAAGTGCCTAATGTTATTGGAATGACAGAATTAAAAGCAAAAGATAAGTTGTTAAATTTCAAGATTAAAATTGTATATGATAGTGATGAAAGTCAAGCAAATGGAATTGTATTAGAACAAAGTTTAGAGCCAGGAAAATCTGTAAAAAAGAATACTGAGATTATACTAACTGTTAATCAAATTATTGAAGAGCCACCAATAGAAGATCCAGAGAAACCAGGTGAGTCAGAAAAACCAGGTGAACCAGAAGAACCTGAAGAGCCAGATAAACCAGAAAATCCAGATGATACAAATTCTATTGTAGATTCAAATACAGTTGTAGATTCTAATGATTCAAATATCGTAGAAGAACCAGAAACTAATGTAACAGATGTGTAATAAATCATAAATAGGAAAGGGTAGAGAATATGAAAATAGGAATAGTGGGATTACCTAACGTAGGAAAAAGTACAATGTTTAATGCTATTACAAATGCGGGAGCTGAGTGTGCAAATTACCCATTCTGCACCATAGAACCAAATGTGGGAGTAGTTCCAGTACCAGATGAAAGGTTAGATGTGCTAGCAAAAATGTATAATCCAGAGAAAGTAACACATGCTATTATTGAATTTGTTGATATAGCTGGATTAGTAAAGGGTGCAAGCAAAGGAGAAGGATTAGGAAATAAATTCTTATCACATATTCGTGAGGTTGATAGTATTGCACAGGTTGTTAGATGTTTTGAAGATCCTAATATTGTTCATGTTGATGGAAGTATTAATCCACTTAGAGATATTGAAACAATTAATTTAGAATTAGTTTTTGCTGATTTAGAAACTATAGAAAAGAAAATTGATAATGCAAAGAAAAAGATAAAAGCTGATAAAAAATATCAAGAAGAATTAGATGTTTTGGAAAAAGTAAAAGCAGCTTTAGAAAAAGGACAACCTGCAAGAATGGTTGAATTAAATGATGAAGAAAAAGAATTTGTAAAAGATGCTTATTTATTAACAATGAAACCAATTTTATATATTGCTAATATATCAGAAGAACAATTAGCAAATCCTTTAGAAGATAATAATGTAAAGCAAGTTGTGGAGTATGCTAAAAAAGAAAATGCAGAAGTTATTCCATTATGTGTAAAAATAGAAGAAGAACTTGCCAGTCTAGAAGGAAATGATAAAACTGAAATGCTTGAAGCATTAGGATTAGAAGAATCAGGTCTAGATAAAGTTATTAAAGCAAGTTATGATTTATTAGGATTAATGTCATTTTTAACAGCAGGAGAACCAGAAGTTAGAGCTTGGACCATAAAGAAAGGAACAAAGGCTCCACAAGCTGCTGGAAAAATTCATAGTGATATAGAAAGAGGCTTTATTAGAGCTGAAGTTGTGTCATATGATGATCTAGTACGCGAAGGCAGTATGAATGCTGCAAAAGAAAAAGGATTAGTTCGTTCAGAAGGAAAAGAATATATTATGCAAGATGGAGATATTGTATTATTTAGATTTAATGTGTAAAATTTAATGTGTAAATAAAAACGAGAAAGTACTTGACGAACGGTATAAAGGTATGGTAAAATATAGAATGTAGGAATTATAATATTTTCGCATAAAAAGTCGAAAAAAAATAGATAATATAAATGAAGAATAGTTGATAAATAAGAAGGAGTGAAAAGTATTATGTCAAAATCAAAGATTATAGCAGTTCTAGCAATTATTTTTATATTAATCACTTTATGCGTACAAGTTAGTGCAACAGAAGGGACAGAAGATAATCCATTATCATTAAACGGAATATGGGCAGGAGAAGAAACAGATAGTGAAGCAAATCAAATTGCAGCAAATAGCATTTACGCAAATCAAGTAGTAGCAAACCAAGTAGCAGCAAATTCAGTATTACAACCAGCTGTTAATATAGCATCTCCAGATGATGATTCAGATTCAGATTCACTTCCACAAACAGGTGTAACAGAAGATATTACAGTAATGTTTTTCATTATAGTATGTTCAATATCAGCAATTTATGCTTATAAGAAAATTAAGGAATATAATGTATAATAAATATAAAGGACTTCATTAGAAATATCTAATGAAGTTTTTTATTATTAAGAAAAAATATCTTAAGACTTTTGTTCGGCAATAATTATTAATCTTTTTTGAGTGATATTATTACATGTTAATAATGTCACTATTTTTTTTCCATTTGTATTTTGATTTGTACAATTAATATCATTAGAATTTGTTTCATATTTATTTGAAACAATATATTTTACAAGCTGTCCATTTAAATCATAAATTTGTATTTCATCATTTAATTCTACTTCGTCTAATTTTCCAAAAAGTGTATCATTTATATAATTATGTCCAGCAATACATAAGTTTCCAACCTCATTTGGCATTGGACCGGCGAATCTACAAAGCGACAACTCTAATAATTCAGAATTGGTTTGAGATAAAATAGGATAATTTAAGTTGATTTTATCAATTTTTAGCATACCAATTACAAAGGGGTTAGAGTTTGTAAAAGTTTCTGTATTTACTTTTGAAGTTGTATAATCTGAATTATTTGAATATAGAGTAGATAACTGATAAATGCTAGTTAATCTTTGAGAGGATATTTTATTAAAATTTTGTTCTAATAGTCTTAGAAGTAAAATAAAGAAAAGAATGACGGCTGTGCATAAAAAAAGAAAAAATTGAATTTTATAAAATTTGATATTAGAGGATTTTTTCTTGGGGTTGTTATAAGAAAAATTTTTTTCTTCTGGGAATTCAGGTAACAATATTTGATTCATTATAAAACCTCTCTAAAGAATAAATTCATGTTTTTTATATAGTATAAACAAGTTTTAAAAAAATATCATAAATGTATTTTTAAAATATTAAGAAAATTTTAAAAATAGATGGAAAAATGATATAGTAATATGATAGAATAAAAGCAGAATTTTTTAATAAGGAGAGTGTTTAAATTGTCAGCAGAGACAAAATATAAAAGAATACTACTAAAATTAAGTGGAGAGGCTTTAGCAGGAAAAGATAAGATAGGCATTAACACAGATACAGTTGATGAAATATGTGAACAAATAAAACAATTAGTAAAATTAAAAGTTGAAGTAGCAATTGTAGTTGGAGGTGGTAACTTTTGGAGAGGTGCAAAAGTTAAAATGGATAGAACAACTTCAGACTATATGGGAATGCTTGCTACAACTATGAATGGTTTAGCATTACAAAACGCCTTAGAGGAAAAAGGAGTCTATACGAGATTACAAACAGCAATTGAAATGAGAGAAATTGCTGAGCCATATATTAAAAGAAGAGCAACAAGGCATCTAGAAAAAGGTAGAGTCGTTATTTTTGGATGTGGAACAGGAAATCCATATTTTACAACAGATACAGCAGCTGCACTTAGAGCAGCAGAAATAGGAGCAGAAGTTATTTTAGTTGGAAAAACAATTGATGGTGTATATTCTGCAGATCCAAAAGTAGATAAAAATGCTGTTAAATATGATGAAATTTCATATTTAGATATTTTAAGTAAAGATCTTAAAGTAATGGATTCTACAGCAATATCTTTGTGTAAGGATAATAATATTAAATTAGTAATATTTGAATTAGCCAAACCAGAAAATATTATTCGAGTAGTAAAAGGTGAATCTGTTGGCACTTTAGTGCAATAATTTATATATTAAAAAGAATATTTTTAAAAATAAAAATATAAAATAAAGGAGAAGAAATTATGGATTATAGTAAAATAGAAGAAAAAATGTTAAAAACAATTAGCGTATTTGAGGAAAGTTTATCAGAAATTAGAGCAGGTAGAGCTAATCCTGCAATATTAAATAAGATAACTGTAGATTATTATGGTACACCTACACCAATTAATCAAGTAGCTGGTATTTCTGTACCAGAAGCAAGATTAATTGTAATTCAACCTTGGGATGCTAGTATATTAAAGGAAATAGAAAAAGAAATCTTAAAAGCTGATATTGGAATCAATCCAAATAATGATGGAAAAGTAATTCGTTTAGCATTTCCAGAATTGAATGAAGAAAGAAGAAAAGATATTGTAAAAGATATTCGTAAAATGGCAGAGGAAGCAAAGGTAGCAGTTAGAAGTATAAGAAGAGATGGATTAGATGAAGCAAAGAATTTACAAAAGAATTCAGAAATGTCAGAAGATGAATTAAAATTAGCAGAGGATAAAATTCAAAAATTAACTGATAAATATGTGGAAGAAATTGATAATATATTAGAGAAAAAAGAAAAAGAAGTAATGAGTATATAAGGAGAAAAATATGACAATAGATGATATAAGTAAAGAAAATCTACCAGAACATATTGCTATTATAATGGACGGAAACAGAAGATGGGCAAAGGCTAGAAATTTAGAAAAAAAGTTGGGACATAAAGCTGGAGCAGAGAACTTGGAAAAAATAGCGCTATTTGCTGATAAGATCGGCATAAAGTACATGACAGTGTATGCTTTTTCAACTGAAAATTGGAAAAGAACAGAAGAAGAAGTAAAAGCATTGATGTTATTAATGAAAGCATATGTAGATAAAATTATCAGTAAAGGAAATGATAATAATATTCGTATTAGAATTTTAGGAAATCTAGAAAGATTAGATCCTAAGTTACAAGAAAGCATTAAAAAAATTGTTGAAAAGTCACAAGAAAATACGGGTTTGACATTAAATATTGCTTTTAATTATGGAGGAAGAGATGAAATAACAAGAGCTGTTCAACAAATAGCAGAAAAGGTAAAAACAAATGAACTTGATGTAACAGAAATTAATGAAGAGCTTATATCAAATTATTTATATACAAAAGGGGAACCTGATCCAGATCTATTAATTAGACCTGGAGGAGAAGTGCGTTTAAGTAACTTTTTATTATGGCAATCTGCATATACAGAATTTTTATTCGTTGATAAGTATTGGCCTGATTTTGATGAAGAAGATTTGTTAAAAGCAATTTCTACTTATCAAGAACGTAATAGAAAATTTGGTGCAAAATAAAATATTAAAATAATACGAAAGGAAAAGCTATGAATATTAAGAGAGTTTTATCAGGAAGCATTTTGTTTCCAATCTTTGCAATTATTTTTGTATTTGGAAACAAGTATGTGATAGATGTTTTTCTAAGCGTTATTGCATTATTAAGTATACATGAATTTTACAAAGCATTTGAAAAAAAGGCAAACCCAATTCGTTGGGTAGGGTACATAGCAGCTATATCAATTGCATTTATACATGTAATTCCATTAGATATTAGATTACCAATTATTGGTGCGATTGTTCCAATTTCAATTATGATTTTATTAGCAGAAGTCATTTTAAGCAATATGAAAAGAAATATTTCAGATGTTGCAATTACTCTTTTTGGAATTTGTTATATTGTTATATTTTTATTGTTTGCAAGTATTATTAGAGAAAGTTTAGAAAACGGAAGAATTATTGTATGGTACGTATTTTTTGCTGCATGGGGAACTGATATTTTTGCTTATGCTATAGGCAGACATTGTGGAAAACACAAATTTACAGATATTAGTCCTAATAAAACATTAGAAGGATGTATTGCTGGAATTCTTGGAGCTGTTCTTATGAATATTGTTTATACAGTTGTATGTAATCAAGTATTTGGCTTAGATATTAGTTATGTATATGCTATATTTATGACAATAGTTTTGAGTATTACTAGTCAAATTGGAGATTTAGCAGCATCAAGTATTAAGAGATATTGTGAAATAAAGGATTATAGTAATCTTATTCCAGGACATGGAGGAATGTTAGATCGTATAGATAGTGTTATTTTTATTTTGCCTTTTGCTTATTTTTTATTAACGTTGATATAAAAGGAGATTATCATTTTGGATTTTATTATTAATGCTATTAAAATTATATTTATGTTAGGTTTTCTTATATTGATTCATGAAACAGGACATTTTGTTGTAGCAAAACTTTGTAAAGTAAAAGTAAGTGAATTTGCTATAGGTTTTGGACCTACAATATGGAAAAAACAAGGTAAACAAACTAAGTATGCATTGAGATTAATTCCTTTAGGTGGTTTCGTTAACTTAATGGGAGAAGAAGAACGCTCTGATGAGGAGGGTTCTTTTAGTAATGCAGGTGTGTTAAAGAAAATTGCTATTGTTATGGCAGGAGGATTAGTAAATATTATTTTTGCTATTATTTTGTATATTATTCTTATGACAATTGTAACAAAAGATATTTCAATAGCTATTTCTAGTACAGGTGAACTTATATTTTCTATGGTAGAAAGCATTAAGCTTCTATTTACAGGAGGAGTAACAGTAGATCAGTTAATGGGACCAGTTGGAATTTCAGAAGTTGTAGCTCAAACAGCTGGAGTAATTGACTTTTTCTATATAATGGCATTGATTTCATTATCTTTAGGAGTAACAAATTTATTACCTTTTCCACCTTTAGATGGAGGTAAAGTTGTTATATATATTATTGAAGGAATTCGTAAGAAACCTTTAAAAGAAGATTTTGAAATTAAATTACAAATGATTGGTTTTACATTACTAATCATGCTATCTGTTTATGTAACATATCATGATATTATTAGAATTTTGTAAATTTTATTTGGGAGAAACGATATGGATAAAACAATTAAGGAAATTTTTAAAGATTATAACTCAAATAGTTTTGCATTAAATGAATCTAAAATTAAAGTAATTAATTTATTTAAAAAAACAAATACAATGGAAGTAAAAATAGTTGCTAAGCAATTAATTAAAGTAATTGATTTATATCAATTTGAAAAGTATTTGGAAATGAGATTTAATATTCAACATATTGAATTAGAAGTAGAGTATGAAGAAGAAATACAGCCAAATATAGAACAAGAGTGGGAAGATATTGTTAAATATATGGTATATAAGCATCCATTAACTAAGGCTTTATTAAGAAATAGCACAATAACAATGGAAAAATCTAATCTTATTGTACATTTGATGTTAAAAGGAAAAGAAGTATTAGAAGCAAGGAAAATAGATCAAGTTTTACAGAATCTTTTAAAAAAGTTATATCAAGTAAATATTAATGTAGAATTTACAGAAGATATTACTCAAGAAATGTTACAGAGTATGCAAGAACAAGCTAGACATTATGAAAAAGAAGCAATTATGCAAGCTCAAAGAGAAGCAGAAGAATATGCAAAAGAATCAGAAAAAGCTCTTGAAAATTCAAAGGAAAATCAGAAGAGTGAAACAAATAGTTCAAAAGTAGAAATTGGAACAGTGAGTGTAACTCAACAGGAAAATCCAGTTAAAGATACACCACAGGAAGAAGAAAAGACACCATTAATATATGGAAGAAATCTAAAAGTAAAAGAAACACTTTCTAAAGTTATAGATTTAACAGTAGATAGTGGAAATGTACTCCTAGATGGAGAAATTTTAAATATGGATTCTAGAGAGTTAAAAAGTGGTAAAACTCTAGTTATGTTTGACTTGTATGATGGAAGCAGTACAATTACTTGTAAAGCATTTTCACCAGGTGAAAAAACAAAAGACTTAATGGGAAGGTTAAAGGAAGCAAAAGGAATTAAAGTAGTTGGAACAGCACAATTTGATCCATTTGCAAAGGAATTAGGAGTAATTGCTAATACTATTATTGAAAGTACAGGGATAAAGAAAGAATCTCGTACTGATGAAGCAAAAGAAAAGAGAGTAGAGTTACATATGCATACTCAGATGAGCCAGATGGATGCTGTAACATCAGCAACTGACTTATTAAAACGTGCTGCAAAATGGGGAATGAAATCTATTGCTATTACAGAT
>CANRAY010000026.1 GCA_947628735.1 uncultured Clostridia bacterium
TGCTACAGTAATAACTGTAACACTTTCTGAAAGACTCTCTTTTTAATTCACTGTCCACTTTTTGGGGAACAGTTCATCTATAGTCCCTTTTATTTATTATTGATTTTCAGTATTATTAAGTTTTCTTTTATAATTTCCAGAAATAATTCTAGGTAGGTATGTAATAATTTTATAAACAGCCAACCTAATTTTTTTACTCCAAATATAGGTTTTTCTAAACTTTCTAGCAGGAGTAACGTCTGTATTTTCTTGAACAGTTAGAGCTAATTCTTGACTCTCAATAGGGAAAATATAATTTTCAGAATTATTATTATCCCATTCATCTAATGAATTTCTAAAACAAAGATTTAAAGTTTCATTAGAAGATAATAGAATTTCAGCTTGAAATCCTAATTCAGTTTTTTGCATTTTTAATTCACTTAAATTATCCCAGTTAAGCCCAAAGCCATAATGAATATAAACTTCTTCAGAATTATTCTGAAAAAGCTCCCCTGTATAAGAAATCTTAACTATATTATTTTCAATTAGTCTATCTGTATTAAAGAAAATATTTTTTACTAATTCCATGTTTTTCTCCTTATTTATCTCTTGTTAATCTCAATTATTTGTCTCATAAATTATATTATTAAAAAATAAAATATTCAATAGTTTTTTACAAAATTTATCAGAAAAGTACAAAAAATTATAAAATAAGACCATTATCTGTACCAATAATTTTTCCAATTATATTAAATGAATCATTTTCATAAATTGAAATTTCTTCAAAATCCTTATTATCAGCTCTTAAAACTAATTTATCTCTTCTTACAATAAATCTACGAATTAAAATTTGATTTCCAAATTCAAAAAGACCAATATCTCTATTATTAAGAGGAGAATTTAGTTCAACATAAGCATAAACTCCTTCAGTTAATTTAGGAGCCATAGCATTATCTGAAACTCTGACAGCCAAAGAAGCGCTAGGAAGAGTAGAAGGACAAGGAATAAAGTTATTAACAGATTCAACAGCAATAACTTTATCATAAGCAATATGATAAGGTGCTTTATAAAACTCTTGATCATCAGATAAGAATTTATCATAAGTATACATTAATGGTTGATAAGGTATATCTAAAGCTTTACAAATACTTCTTAATGCCTTATGACTAGGATTTCTTTCTCCTTTTTCAATATGTGTTAAATGACCAATATTGATATTAGTTAATTTAGCAAGTTCAGTCTTAGACATATTTTTTTCTTTACGAATTCTTGCTATCATATCACCTATCATAAACTTTCTACCTCTCTCTCATAAATTTATTTCATTATATCGAAAAAAAAAATAATTGTCCAGTGAAAATGGTATTTTTTTGTAAAATATTAGGGAAAAAACATATTGTAAAAACAAAATAACTGTGGTAATATTATCTCATACAAAAGTATACAATTAACAAGGGAGGAAAATTATGGATGAAGAAAAAAAAGAATTAAAGCAACAGGAACAATCAAAGCAATCAGACAAAAAAGAAAAACCCTTAAAAGAGAAAAAAAATGAAGTAAAAGAAAATACTAAAAAAGAAATAAAAAAAGAAACTGAAACAGATAAAACAGAGAACAATAAAAAAGAAAAAAAAGAGGAACTCCCTAAAGAAAAAATAACAGAAAATAAAAAAAGTATAGAAAAAAAAGAAAATGATAAAGAAGAAAATAATAAAGATTTTAAACAAATAAAAATTAAAAATAAACATCATACTTTACCAATTATTATAATAACAATTCTAATCACGTTTGTTATAATATTTTCAATTATATTTGCATTATTAAATATAAATAATGACAAAATTTTAGATGGAGTAACCATAAATGGCATAGATGTATCAAATCTAACACAAAATGAAGCAAGAAAAAAAATAGAAGAAATTACAACTACAAAATTATCAGAAGATATGATATTAAAAAAAGAAGATTATGAAACAACGATCAACGCTAATCAGATTAATGCAAAATATGATATAGAAAATGCTATAAATAAGGCATATAATTTAGGAAGAGCAGGAAATATTGTTAATAATAACTATGAAATATTAAGAGTAATGTTATTTAAAGAAGAAATTGAATTACCACTTTATTATGATGAAGAATTATTAAATTCAAAAATATCAGATATTTCATCAAAATTACCAGGAGCAGTAATACAAAGTAGTTATTATATAGATGATGATAAATTAATTATCGTACAAGGTACAGAAGGATTAAAAATAAAAGAAGAAATTGTTAAAGAAAACATTATAAATAAAATAAAAAATATAAGTCAAAAATATGATGTTGTTCAATTAGAAACGAAGACAGTAAAACCAGATGCAGTTAATTTACAAAAAATAAGAGATGAAATATATAAAGAACCACAAAATGCATATGTATCTAAAAATCCAACAACAGTACATCCACATGTAGATGGAGTAGACTTTAAGATTTCTTTAGAAGAAGCACAAGAATTATTAGAAGAAGATAAAAAAGAATATATAATTCCATTAAAAATTACAGTTCCAGAAAAAACTATTAAAGATTTAGGGGAAGAAGCATTTCCAGATGAAATATCTAATTTTTCAACACGATATGATGTAACAAATTATAATAGAAGTAATAATCTATCAATAGCAGCAAGTAAAATTAATAATACTATTGTAATGCCAGGAGAAATATTCTCTTATAACCAAGTAGTAGGAGAAAGAACTATAGCAGAAGGATATAAAGAAGCAGGTGCCTTCGCAGGAGGAGGAGTTGTACAATCAGTAGGAGGAGGTATATGCCAAGTATCTTCTACTTTATACAATACCGCTCTATTAGCAAATCTAGAAATAGTAGATAGAAGCAATCATGCATTTTTAACTGGATATGTACCAGCAAGTAGAGATGCAACAGTTAGTTGGGGCTCATTAGACTTTCAATTTAAAAATACTAGAAAATATCCAATTAAAATAGAATCATATGCTGAAAACGGAATATGTGAAATAAGTATATATGGAATTAAAGAAGATATAGAATATGAAGTATTAATTCAACCAAAAGAATTATCAGAAATACCATATACAGTTCAATATATAGAAGACAATACTTTAGAAAAAGGAACAGAAATTGTAGAACAAAGTGGACAGAATGGCTGTACAAGTGAAGCATATAGAATTTTAAAACTAAACGGAGAAGTAATTTCAAAAACATTAATTTCAAAAGATACTTATGATCCAATGCCAAGAATTGTGAGAAAGGGAACAAAGGAAGTACCAAAACCAACTACTCCAAAGCCAGAAAGCAATCAACAAACAAATAATAAACAAACAAATCAAGAAGAAGAAAAAGAATAATAAAGAAAAACCTTTATATAGTAAATTCTATATAAAGGTTTTTTATATGGTGCGCCATAGAGGATTCGAACCTCCGACCATTTGATTAAGAGTCAACTGCTCTACCAACTGAGCTAATGGCGCGTATAAATTAAATGAACAATAACTATTATAAGACGATTTAAAATATTTGTCAATATTTTTTTAAGCCTCAAACGTTGTATTCACTAGAAAAATGTGGTAATATATAAAAATGAGGGGTGATAAAAATGATAAAAATGTATAATACAGATATAAAAACAAACGAAACAAAACAAGTGAACGAATACAAAAAAGGAAATTGGATTAATATGGTATCACCCTCCGAAGAAGAAATAAAACAAGTATGCAAAAATATTAACATAAAAGAAGATTTTATCAGATATTCACTAGACTACGAGGAAAAGGCAAGAATAGACGTAGAAGATGAAGACAATACAATTTTATTTATAATAGATGTACCTATTATGGAAAAAGAAAGTGGAAATCGTATATATAGTACAATGCCAATAGGTGTAATTTTTGTAAGAGATGATTATTTAATTACTGTATCATTAGCCAAAAATGATATTATAGAGAGCTTAGAAAAAGAAAAATTAAAAAATATTATCACTTATAAAAAAAGTAGAATGTTATTACAAATTTTTTATAAAAATGCAGAAAGATTTTTAACACTATTAAAAAGATTAAACAAAGAAACAGAAGTAGCTGAAAGTGTATTAAAAGCATCAATGAAAAATAAAGAATTATTAAAATTACTTAGTTTAGAAAAAGGATTAGTATATTTTACAACATCATTAAAATCAAATGAAGTTGTCATGGAAAAAACATTACGTGGAAATTTAATAAAATTATATGATGAAGATGAAGATATATTAGATGATGCTATTATTGAAAACAAGCAAGCAATAGAAATGAGTAAAATATATAGTGACATCTTATCAAATACATTAGATGCTTACGCTTCTATTGTTTCTAATAATTTAAATGGAGTAATGCAATTTTTAACATCTATTACAATTATATTAGCAATACCAACAATGATATCAAGTTATTGGGGAATGAATGTGCCAGTACCATTACAAAATAATCCATTTGGATTTATAATAATAGTACTATTATCTATACTAATAGGAGTTCTTGCAACTATTTGGCTACGAAAAAAAGGAATGTTAGGATAATACATAATAAAAAGGAGGAAAAAATATGCTAACAGCAACGGGAGTTACAATTCGTTTTGGAAAAAGAACATTATTTGAAGATGTTAATATCAAATTTAATAAAGGATGTTGTTATGGAATTATAGGAGCAAATGGAGCTGGAAAATCAACATTCTTAAAAGTATTATCAGGTGAACTTGAACCAAGTAAAGGAGAAGTTTCAAAAGAAAAAACAGAAAGATTATCTGTTTTAAAACAAGACCACTTTGCATTTGAAGAATTTACAGTTGTAAATACTGTTATTATGGGAAACCAAGAATTATATAAAATTATGCAAGACAAAGATGCAATATATGCTAAACCAGATTTTTCAGAAGAAGATGGAATGAAAGCGGCAAAATTAGAAGAAAGATTTGCAGAATTAGATGGATGGAATGCAGAATCAGATGCAGCGCAATTATTAAATGACTTAGGAATTGAACCAGAAAAACATTATAAATTAATGAAAGAATTAGAACCAAAAGAAAAAGTAAAAGTACTTTTAGCACAAGCTCTTTTTGGAAATCCAGATATTCTATTATTAGACGAGCCTACTAATGATTTAGATTTAAAAAGCATTAACTGGTTAGAAGAATTTTTAATTAATTTTGAAAATACAGTTATCGTAGTATCACATGATAGATACTTTTTAAATAAAGTATGTACACATATTGCAGATGTGGATTTTGGAAAAATTAAGGTATACCCAGGAAATTATGATTTCTGGTATGAATCAAGCCAATTAGCATTAAAACAAATGAAAGAAGCAAATAAGAAAAAAGAAGAGAAAATTAAAGAATTACAAGAATTCATTGCAAGATTTAGTGCAAATGCTTCAAAATCAAAACAAGCAACTTCAAGAAAAAAGACTCTTGAAAAAATAGAATTAGATGAAATAAAACCATCAAATAGAAAATATCCATATATAGATTTTAAACCAGATAGAGAACCAGGAAAAGAAATATTACAAGTAAAAAATATATCAAAAACTATTAATGGTGAAAAAATACTAGACAATGTATCATTTACAGTAAAACCAAATAATAAAATTGCATTTTTAGCAGATAATGAAAATGCAAACACTATTTTATTCCAAATTATCGCAGGAGAATTGGAACCAGATGAAGGAGAAATTATTTGGGGAACAACAATTACATCAAATTATTTTCCAAAAGATAATAATTATTTATTTGAATCAGAAGAATCAATTACAGACTGGTTAAGAAAGTATTCAAAAGATCCAGATGAAACTTATGTAAGAAGCTTTTTAGGAAGAATGTTATTCTCTGGAGAAGAAGCACTTAAAAAAGTAAGTGTATTATCAGGAGGAGAAAAAGTAAGATGTGTACTTTCAAAAATGATGTTATCAGGAGCAAATTTATTAATTTTTGATGAGCCAACAAATCATTTAGATATGGAAAGTATTACAGCACTAAACGAAGGAATGAAAAAATTTAAAGGAATAATTTTATTCACATCACATGATCATCAATTAACACAAACAGTAGCTAACAGGATTATAGATATAAAAGAAGACAAGTTAATAGATAGAGAAGTAACATATAACGAATATTTAGGAGTAGAATAAAAAGGAGAAAAAATGTATTGTAATTATTGTGGAACAGAAGTAGATATAAATGCAAATTTTTGTACAAAATGTGGAAAACGTTTAGAAAATTATCCAAAGACTGTAAATCAAGAAGGTAGCATTACTTTTGCAAGAGAAAATCAATTTTATGGAGTAATTGTACCTGTAAAAATATTCATGGATGGGAATTTAGTAGTAACAATAAATGCAGGAAATGAAGCAAAAGTACCAGCATCAATAGGAAAACATAAAATTGCATTTGATTTATGGAGTGGGAATGCAGCATACGATGTAGACATAACACCAGAACATCCAAACATAAAAGTAACATTTAAAATTGGAATAGGAGCAATAACATCAAAACCTAAAATTGTAAGTATTACAAATTTATAGAAGAATTATTTTATAATTATATAAATTACAAAAAAGATTAGAAAAATTTTATTTTTTCTAATCTTTTTATTTTACTATTTTACAATAAAAGTAACTTTTTCATCTGTCCATATGTTTCCATCATATACAATTTCGATATCGTCTGCATATGCTGGTACTTCAAAATAAACAGAACCTTTTGCTTTTCTACCTGCATCTAAGCTTGTAGAGAATGAAGAATCTTCTACATAATAAAAAGCAGAGCAAGAAACATCATCAGCATAACAATCAAAATCGTAAGAAGATACATAAGAAGATGTTGTATCCATATTTTCAAATTCAAAATCGGCTTTTATTATCTTATAACCACTTTTTACAGTAGCATATGAAGAATAATCTGTAAAATTCTGATCAACTGAAGTAAAAGTTACTTTAATATCATCAACAGTTGCAGAACCTCCTACATAACAAGTGTAATTTGATAAAGATTCAGCAATTTGCTCATTAATTGAATTCATAGCATTCCTAGCATCAGATATCTCATCACTAGCAGTACTAAAAATTGCAGTACCAAGTCCTACAAGAACAAAGTAACCAATAATAAAAATAATAGCAATAATAGATAAAATTAATCCTGCAATAGACATACCTTTTGGAAGGTGTTTTTTAGATTTGCTAACAGTATCAACAATTCCTAAAATAAAACCTACTATGGCAGGAACAAGAGCTATAATTCCACAAAAAGGAACAAGGCCGATGATAATAGAAATAATTCCTAAAACTAATGAAGCAACTCCCATAAAAAAATCCTCCTTTTTATTTTTTTACATTATATACGAAAATAAAACAAAAAACAACAAAAAATAACAAAAATATAAAAATTAGATATCCGTAAGAAAAGATTGAAAAAATAAAATAAAATGATATAATGAAAAAGCAAAAAAAGAATGTGAGGTAAAAAATGAAAGAAGAAAAAATTATACAAACAATAGCAGAAGAATTAAATATTAGAAATAATCAAGTAGAAAAAACGATTGCATTAATAGATGAAGGAAATACAATTCCATTTATTGCACGTTATAGAAAAGAAGTAACAGGAGGACTTTCAGACGAAACACTAAGAGACTTAGGTGAAAGACTAACATATTTAAGAAATTTGGAAGCAAGAAAAAATGAAATTAGAAATTCTATTCAAGAGCAAGGAAAAATGACAGAAGAAATTGAATTAGCAATAGAAGCATCTAAAACATTAGCTGAAGTAGAAGATATATATAGACCATATAAACCAAAAAAGAAAACAAGAGCAACAATTGCAAAAGCAAAAGGATTAGAACCTCTAGCAGATATTATTTATGCACAATTAGAAACCAGACCGATAGAAGAAATAGCAAAAGAGTATGTAACAAATGTGGAAAATGTGGATAACTTACCAGAAAAAGATAAAATTGTTGCAGATACAACAGAGGCAATTGCAGGAGCTTTAGATATTATTGCAGAAAATATATCAGACAATGCAAAATACAGAAAAAATATTAAAAGAATATGTTATCGTGAAGGAATAATGATAACAAAAGCATCAAAACCAGAAGAAAAATCAAGTTATGAAATGTATTATGATTTTACAGAAAGTATTAATCGTTTACCAAGTCATAGAATTCTAGCAATCAACAGAGGAGAGAAAGAAGAATTTCTAAAAGTAAAAATAGAAAAACCAGAGGAAAAAATAATTAATTTTATAGAACGAGATGTAATAAAAGGACAAACACAATTTACAAAATATTTGCAAGATACAATTTTAGACAGTTGGGAAAGATTAATTGAACCATCAATAGATAGGGAAATACGTTCTAATTTAACAGAAAAAGCAGAAGAAAAAGCAATTAAAGTATTTGGAAAAAATGCAAAACAATTATTATTATCATCACCAATAAAAAATTTAACAGTAATAGGCTTTGATCCTGCATATAGAACCGGATGTAAAATTGCAGTAATTGATGAAACAGGGAAAGTATTAGCAACAACAACAATTTATCCAACAGAGCCACAAAATGATGTGGAAAATTCAAGTAAAGAACTATTAAAATTAATTGATAAATATGATGTTAATATGTTTGCAATAGGAAATGGAACAGCATCAAGAGAATCTGAATTATTTGTATCAGATGTTATAAAACAAGCAAAAGAAAAATTAAATAAAGAAGTACATTATGCAATTGTATCAGAAGCGGGAGCATCAGTATATTCAGCTTCAAAATTAGCTACAGAAGAATATCCTGATATCAATGTATCACTAAGAGGAGCTATTTCAATTGCAAGAAGACTACAAGACCCACTAGCAGAACTTGTAAAAATAGATCCAAAGTCAATAGGAGTTGGACAATATCAACATGATGTAGATCAGAAAAAATTATCAGAAAGTTTATCAGGAGTAGTAGAAGATGCAGTAAACAAGGTAGGAGTAGATGTTAATACAGCAACACCATCACTTTTATCATATGTAGCAGGAATTAATAAAACAATTGCAAATAATATTGTAAAATATAGAGATGAAAATGGAAAAATAAAAGAAAGAAAAGAACTTTTAAAAGTAGCTAAATTAGGAAAAGTAGCATATGAACAATGTGCAGGATTTATAAGAGTATTTGACGGAAAAAATGCATTAGAAATTACAGGAGTACACCCAGAAAGCTATGAAGTAGCCGAAAAATTATTAGAAACTATAGGATATAAAACAAAAGACTTATTAGATAGCAATAAAATTAAAGAAATACGCGGAAAATTATCAGAAGTAAAAATAGAAAAAATGGCAAAAGACTTAGATGTAGGTGAAATGACATTAAAAGATATTATAACAGAACTTTCAAAACCAGGAAGAGATCCAAGAGAAGAAATGCCAAAACCAATTTTACGAAGTGATGTATTAAAATTTGAAGACTTAAGAGAAGGCCAAATTTTAACAGGAACAGTAAGAAATGTAACAGACTTTGGAGCATTTGTAGATATTGGAGTAAAACATGATGGCTTAGTTCATATTTCACAACTAAGCAATAATTTCGTAAGAAACCCTTCAGAAGTTGTATCTGTAGGAGATATTGTAAAAGTAAAAGTAATTGGAATTGATATGGAAAGACAAAAAGTCCAATTATCAATGAGAGAAGTTACAGAATAATTATGAAATAAAAAATAAAATAATATTTGAAAAAATTACTCAAAGTCCGCGCTAGTAATTTCTAATTTTTAAAAATGAATGAAACGAATTTAGAGGTCTCAAGCACCAAAATAAAACAACAAAAAACTGCTAACAAAGGATTAGCAGTTTTTCTTTTATCTATTATATAACGACAAATATAATTCGTGAAAATGAATTTTTAAAAATTAAAATTACTATATGCAGGACATTACAAACTATAATTCAAATATTACTTTTGCATTTGTGAATTTTTCATAATTTTCTCAATTTCATCATAATGATTTTCTAAAATATCTAAAAATACTTTTGCAAGTTCAGGATCAAATTGAGTACCAGCACATCTTGCAATTTCTTCTTTTACAAAATCTATTGGCATAGCATCACGATAAGTTCTTTTTGATGTCATAGCATCAAAAGTATCAGCAATTGTAGCAATTCTAGCTAAATATGGAATATCATCACTTTTTAATCTACCAGGATAACCCTTGCCATCATATCTCTCATGATGATGTTTAACAATTGGAATAATATCTTTAAATACTTCTGCATTACATAAAATATGTGCACCAATAGAAGGATGATTTTTAATTTCAGAATATTCATCATCTGTTAATTTAGCTTCTTTTAATAAAATACTATCAGGAATACCAATTTTACCAATATCATGAAATAAACCACCAACACGAAGTGTTTTTATATCATCTTCTGATAAACCTAATTTTTGACCGATCAAAACAGAGTATGCTGAAACTCTATCAGAATGACCTTTAGTATATGGATCTTTAGCCTCAACAGTGTAACGCAATGTTTCAATACTATCTAAATAAGCTTTCTCTAGCTTCTCATAAGTATCTGAAAGTTCTTGATTCATTCTCTTAATTTCATTCATTTGAGCAATAGATTTAATTCCAGACTCAATTAATAAAAGTAGTTGATCAAATTTATCACTTTTCTCACAATAACCTTGAATATCTAATTTTCGAATTGTTTCAAGAGGAGGAGCTAAATCTTTATGACCAGTTAATAATAGAATATATAATTCTTTATTAAATTTTCTAATTTCCTCTACTACTTGATCTCCATGGATAGGAGTCATAATAAAATCTAGGATCATTAAATCAAAATGTTCATTGCGAACACGTTCAACAGCCTCCATTGGGTCAGAAACACCTGTAAAATCATATCCAGATCTTTTTAAAAAGATAGATAAAGAATCTACAATTCCCATTTCATCATCAACAGCAATAATTCTATATCCATTAGAGTTGGCAGACTGTATATTATTTTTTCTCATAATATCACCTCTAATTTTCTTACCCTATTATATTCACAAAAACAAGAAAAAGCAAGAAAATAGGTGAAAAAAGTAGAAAAAGAATATAAATAAAAAAAGAGAATATAAATGAACTGTTCCCCAAAAAGTGGACAGTGAATTAAAAAGAGAGTCTTTCAGAAAGTGTTACAGTTATTACTGTAGCA
>CANRAY010000027.1 GCA_947628735.1 uncultured Clostridia bacterium
CTTCTTTCCATTCATTTTCTGGTTTCTTTACTTCTTTTGTTGCTTCTCCATTTTTACTATAATATACTTTTGCTACTCCTTTTAGTTTATCTGGTAATACAATTGCTCCGTTTAATGTTGTATTAAATGTTGAATCCATATTACTTCCATTAATCGTATATTTATTACCTTGATATGGTATCCTTCCTACAATAACTACTTGGCTTATTGTTCTTTCATAATTATTTGTTATCTCTACATTTACATCTGCACTTGCTTGCTGTTTTGATACTATTGCTATTTGTGGGGCTATTGTTGTACTTTTCTCTTTATCATAATTTGTTGCTGTTTGGTTCGTTAATAAAGAATTTGGTGATACAAAGTCTATACTTATATCATCTGTTCCTATTATTTCTTTTTTGTTTCCATTTCCATTGATATCATAAATATCCTCTGTTTTTGCATCTTTCCAATATTCTACTGCATTCTCATTATATGCATAAAGATACATTTTTTCTGTATTCGTTACTTTTCTTGGATCTGGTGTAATATTACAATCTATTATTATGTTATATGTTGCTAACTCTTCATTTGTTGTATTGATTTTTATATATTTAATTCCATCTTCTTCATATTGTTCATAACTTGTTACTGTTACATTATTGTTACTTACCTTTACTTCATTTATTTCAATATCTATAATATTTTGAGGTAACTTTAATAAAAATGCTCCATTTCTCCATTTTACTTGGTTTGCATTTTGGTTTGCTTGTGCCTCTATTGTTATTTTTACATTTTTCTCTGTTGTTTGTGTTGATAAACTCTGTTTATCTATTGTCACTTCTGCTATTGCATATGGGGCTTCATAACTTGCATTTGCTGTATCTTCATTTATATGACTATCTCCCATATATCCATTTAATGTCGATTTTATATGTTGTAAATTATCAAAATTTTCTTTTCCGTATTTATTGATAATTTTTTCATCATCTAGTCTTTTTACATTATATACATACAAAGATGCATCTTTATTAGCTCCACTTGTTTCTACCCTTATATGATCTATTCCTCTTTCATACATATATGGATAGCTTTCATTATATGTATACCAATTGTCTTTGTTAAATGTTTTTATTAATTCCTCTGTCTCGTCATCATATACTCTTATTTCTCCTTCTTTTCCTAATAAACTTTCTGGGTTTGAAAAATATATTCCTACATTTGTTGTAAGTCCTTCCATGCTCTCACTTTGTGCTGTTGCTGTTATGAATTCGTCCTCTTTCTGTTTTTCTGTATCATTGTTGTTCTCTTTTAATGTAATACTTTTCCCATTCATACCTATCCCTGTATATATTTCCCATCTTACAATATAATTATCGTTCTTTTCTTCACTTGACATTCCATTATATATTTTTAATGGTTTCTCTTTTGATACTATATATCTAGGACTTGGACTACTTACATACTTTCCTACTGTTACATCTACTCTTGCTACATCTCCTTGTGGATTTCTATATGTTACCACTAGAGTTGCTTTTGCTATGTTTGATTTCTCTGGATTTCTAAATTCTTTATTTTCGTTATTATATCCTTCATAATATACTGTTACTGGTATTCTTATTTCTACTGTATCTTCTTCTATTTCTCTATATGCTTCTATTGGATATGTTATTCTAATGTCATATTTATTTCCTTTTGTATAATCTCTTGGTATTACATTAGTTACTATTCCTGTTTCTTCATCTCTTGTTGATTCTCTTTCTATTTTAAACGTATCATCCCCAGCATTATATGTAAGCGTTCCACTTCCACTTATTAACTCTACTTTCTGTGGCTTTATTCCACTTAATTCTGGTACTTTTCCCTCTAATACTGTCTTTTTTAATATTAATTCATTTTCTGTCTCATCTGTTCTTATTGTAAAATCTAAGTGCAACTCTCCTTTTTCTTCATCTATTGCTTTTTGTATATTTTTTTCTCTTTCTTCTTTAATTTTTGATCTAATAACTGCTCCTGTGTATCCATGCCAATCTACTGTAAATTCTACTGTTTTCTCTATTTGTATTGATTCTCCTTCTCCATCTGGTACAAAAGTTCCTTTTAAAGTAACACTGTTTTTGCTACTACTATATTTTTTTGTATTATTCCCTATTGCCGCTGTCTTTTGACTTTCTTTTGTATAATCTCCTGAACGGACTATTCCTGTTAATAACTTCTGGGTTCCATTATTAATTGTCTCTAATTTTATTTGCTTTATATTCGTTCCTATTGCATTCTCTTTTATTTCACTATCTTTTGGTATTGCAGTTTGCAAATATATGTTATCATTGTTTATTATTATCTCTCCATTTTCTAAATGTCCCCCTGTTAGTACATTTAGCTCTATGTATAGTGTATCTTCCTCTCCTATTTTTCTTGAACTTCCCCTTATTCCTTCTGCTTCTCCATCTCCATTTAAGTCACGCAAAAAGAACGCATCAAATTGTACATTTTCTGTACCTGATACTTTTTTATCTTCTGGTTTTACTTTTTTATATGTCATTGATCTTGCTATTTCTCCTGTGGGTGTATATTCCATCTTCTCTTTATTAGTAAAACAAATCACTATCGCTGTCACTATACACACTAATAGCACAATACTAGTCGTTATGACATACTTTAACCTCTTGAAATTTACTACGTTCTCCTTACTTCTTTCATCTACACTTTCTTTTAACTTTTCTAAGTCTCTTCTTTTCATAACAGTTTTACCTCCATGTCTTTGTTTTACACAGTCTTAATTATTTATTATTAATTTAATTATATTCTCTTCTTTATTGTAAGTAAATTGCTGTAATACTAGTAATTTCTGGCATTTTAATCACTTTATTACGGCTATTTGCTGTTGGCTGAATATGAAAAGTTTTTTACATTTTTGTCATATTTTAGTGCTATTTTAGTCCTCTTTTTCTTATTTCATTAATAATACTTTAATGTAACATTTATTTGATTGCATTTTTCTAGCTTTTCGGCTATTAAGTATCTTAAATGCTACGTATAAAATAATTTGAGCCTAGTCTATATTGGGTTATTCCAATATAGGCTAGGCTCTTTACTTTATATCCGTAAGTTTTCCCGTTTTATGTCAGAGAAAATCTTTTAGCTTATTTAGAGTGTGATTTTTGTTATTGTTTTATATTTCTAAGTTTATTGCATCATTTGTTAATATATATACATCACTATATTCTTGTCTCTTATATCCTTTTTCCTCTAAATATGTTACAATATCATTTAAAGATTTAGAAATTACAAAGATAGCATCTTTTTCATCTAATTCTCTTTCTTTTAATTCATTTCTTGCATATAATAAGCTATAAAAATAGTAATTTTGTACTCTTGTTACTTCTCTTGCTGCTCCCATATATACTTTTTCTTCTTTATTATTCATAAATTGTTCTGGCGATATTTTTTTCTCTAATGTTGTGTAAATAAAAGGTGCTGCTGTTGTTACCATGATATGTTTATTTACATTTTCTGTTCCTTCTGTATTTTCTATTATATTAGTTATTTTCATTAGTTTATCATCATCATACCATGCATTACTTGGTATATAGCTATATCTAGTATAATAATTGTATTCAAAGTTTATAAACAAAGTAGTAATTAGTAATAATAAAATAATTATCATTAATTTTGATTTTTTGAATATTTCTATTAATGCAATTGTTACAAAATATAAAATTAATGGATATAATGCATTTGCTTTATTTGCTGTTGGTATTCTAGTTAATAATAATCCCAATAAAATAGTAGTAAATGTAATAGCAATAACTGCATTTAGATTATATTCTTTCTTTTTTATACTTTTTATTAGATCTTTTATTGATATTATATACCCCATTAAAAATAGTGGAATATATGCTATATAAATTGTATTTTTCTCTAAGAAAATTGTTTGAATACTTTCTAGTCCTGTTTTCCATATGCTTGATATACCAATTTGTTGTGATCTAAAATCACTTAATATTGGTACTGAAAATATTCCAAGTTGTTCATTATGTACAATTCCGAAGTTTAGTAATAGGAAATATATTAAAGGCATTGCTAAAATTGCAATTGGAATACCAAATATTATAATATTTCTTATTTTTATTTTCTTCAAATATAGCATATATATAAGCCATACTGCTAAGAAAATTGGAATTGTAATCCATGATAAACAATATGTATATAAAGTTAATCCTACCATAAGTCCTGCTATTACATATTGGTACCATTTTTGTGCACGATTCATAAATAATAAACTTATCATCAACATTCCAGCATATAAATTACAGTCTAATGTCTCTCTTGCTGTCATAATATTCCATGGGCAGGTCATTATGATAAAGCTAAATAATAGAGCTGTTTTCTTATCCTTTGCTTTTGATACTAAAAAATAAGAAGCTATTAATCCCAAAAGATAAATTAATAAACTTGGCATCCTATATGCAATAATATTTGGTCCTAAAATTTTAATAAATATTACTGCTATGTAACTGCATAATGCACTTTGACCTGATCCAAAGTTTGTTAGATATAATGGATATGAATTCATGTATCTATCTGTTCCATAATTAGCAATACAATATGAATCATATTCCATTCCTGCTTCATCTACTCCTATATATGTTGGGAGTTCGCCAAATTTATAGATGACTGTTATAAAAATAATTATTGCAAATATAATCCATATTTTTTTATAATGTTTTTCACAAAATTCATCTATTTTATTTTCTATATTTTGATCTTTTTTCTTCCATATTAAAGCAAGCCATATTAGGATTGCACCTATTATTACTTCTATTGATACAATTGTTAAAATATCCATTTCTTCGCCTCTTTCGTTTTTAATATGGTACCATATTAAAACTATATTTTCAATACTTGATTTTTTTCTTTTTTGTCACATACAGTTCACACAATGTTCAAAATTGCATGGTAATATATAGCCATAGTTGATAAACAATTACTCCATTATCAACTATAAATAAGTAAAACATCCCCTTTTATTTTCAAAAAAGAAACTGTCTGAAAAAGACAGTTTCTTTTTTATTATAATTTAATTTATAAAAACTATGCTAATTCAACAACTGCTCCAGCTTCTGTAAATTTAGCTTTTAATTCTTCAGCTTCTTCCTTAGCTACGTTTTCTTTTACTGTTTTTGGAGCTCCATCAACTAAGTCTTTTGCTTCTTTTAATCCTAATCCTGTAGCATCTCTTACAACTTTAATTACTTGGATTTTGTTTGCTCCTGCTTCTTTTAATACAACATTGAAAGATGTTTTTTCTTCAGCTGCTCCTGCTGCTCCACCAGCTACTGGTGCTGCAACTGCTGCTGCAGATACTCCATATTTTTCTTCAATTCCTTTTACTAATTCTGATAATTCAACAACTGTTAAGCTGTCAATTGTTTCTAATAATTCATCTATTTTTGCCATTTTAAATTCCTCCTTAAATTTTAATTTTCTTTTTTGCAAACTCATGGCTTGGTTTGCTTTTTTATTCTTTTTAATTATTTTTATTTACTTATGCATTTTCTTTTTGTGCTCTAACAGCATCCAATGCAACAGCAAGTTTTGTAATATTGCCAAGTAAGCTTCCAGCAAGTTTTGCAAGAAGTTCTTGTCTTGATGGTAATTTTGCTAAAGTAATAATTTCTTCAGCTGTCATTACTTTTCCTTCTACAATTCCGCCTTTAATTTTATAAAATTCATTTTCTTTCATAAAATTATAGATTGCTTTTGCAGGTGCTAAGTAATCTTCATTACTTGATATTAAAGCTGTTGGACCTACTAATAAATTATCTAATCCTGATTCATTGTTTAAGTCTAAAGCTCTTTTAATGATATTATTTTTAATAACTCTGTAACTTCCATTTGCTTCTCTTACTGCTTTTCTTAATTTTGTATCATCTTCTACAGTAATTCCTCTGTATTCTGTTAAAAGAACTAATTTTGCATCTTTTAATTCTTCTGCTAATTTTTTAACAACTTCTTCTTTTTGTTTTACACTTGTTTCACTAGCCAATTCTTTCACCTCTTTCTTATTTTAACATGGTATAAAAAATCTGTATATATAGCCTCAGGCATACATATACAGATTTTAATCCGTTTCTATGTTATGCCTCGGTAAGACTTACTTTTTGCTTACTGTCTTTGGCTAATATTCTATTTTTGATCAATATACATACTTGGTCCCATGGTTGTAGATATAGCTACACTCTTAATATATTGTCCTTTTGCTGCTGCTGGTTTTGCTTTAATAATTGCTCCCATAACAGCATCATAGTTTTCTAAAAGTTTTTCTGTTCCGAATGAAACTTTTCCAAAACCTAAATGGATAATATTAGTTTTGTCTAATCTATATTCTACTTTTCCTGATTTGATTTCTTGGATAGCTTTTGTTACATCCATTGTTACTGTTCCTGATTTTGGGTTTGGCATTAATCCTTTTGGTCCTAATACTTTACCTAATCTTCCTACAACTCCCATCATATCTGGTGTTGCAACGATCACATCATAATCAAACCAATTTTCTTTTTCAATTTTTGGTATTAATTCTTCTGCTCCAACAAAATCAGCTCCTGCTTTTTGAGCTTCTTCTGCTTTTGGACCTTTTGCAAAAACTAATACTCTTAATGTTTTACCTGTACCATTTGGAAGTACTGTTGTACCTCTTACTTGTTGGTCTGCTTGTTTTGAATCTACACCTAATTTTACATGTAGTTCTACAGTTTCATCAAATTTTGCTTTTGGCATTTTTTGAATAATATCTAGTGCATCTTTTGCACTATAAGTTTTTGTTTTATCCACAAGCTTTGCAGCTTCTGCATATCTTTTTCCTTGTTTCATTTTTTCCCTCCTTTGGTTATAACGAGTGAATTCTTATAATCCATCTCTCCCAATTTTCTTTTTTAGTCTTCTACTACAACACCCATAGATCTTGCAGTACCTGCTACCATACTCATAGCTGTTTCTAATGATGCTGCTGTTAAGTCTGGCATTTTTTGTTTTGCAATTTCTTCAACTTGTGCCTTTGTAATTTTAGCAACTTTGTCTTTATTAGGTTTTCCTGAACCTTTTTCTATTTTTGCAGCTTTTTTAATTAATACTGCCATAGGTGGTTCTTTTGTAATAAATTCAAATGATTTATCTTTATATACTGTAATTACTACTGGAATAACCATTCCTGCTTGATTTGCTGTTCTATCATTGAATTCTTTTACAAATTGCATAATGTTTACACCACTTGCACCTAATGCTGGACCTACTGGTGGAGCTGGTGAAGCCTTTCCTGCAGGTATTTGTAATTTAATTACACTTCCTATTTCCTTTTCTGCCATTGTTCTAGCACCTCCTTTTAATGTAAAATATGTATATTAATCTAAAAATTAGATTATTAACTATATTTTTTGAACTTGTGAAAACTCTAGTTCTACTGGAGTTTCCCTTCCAAACATGGAAACTAATACTTTTACTTTATGCTTGTCTTTGTTAATTTCAGTAACAGTACCAATAAAATCTCTTAATGGTCCATCCATTACTCTTACTGAATCATTTACTGTATAATCAATATTAACTTCTGTCATTTCAAATCCCATTGCTCTTATTTCATCTTCAGTAAGTGGAATTGGATCTGTTCCTGATCCAACAAAGCCTGTGACACCTCTTGTATTACGAACAATATACCATGTTTTTTCTGTTACTATCATTTTTATTAAAACATAACCTGGAAATACTTTTTTTAGATTAGTTTTTCTTTTTCCTTCTTTTATTTCTATTTGTTCTTCCATTGGAACAACAATGTCAAAAAAGAATTCTTCTAACTCTCTATTTTTTATTGTCTTTTCTAAGTCTGTTTTTACTTTATTTTCATAACCTGAATATGTATGAATTACATACCATCTTGGTACTAATTCTTTCTCTGATTGAGACATTTTTTTAGCCTCCTTTATTCATTTTCAGCCTTTTTACTCTTCTGAGTTTTGTCCTTCATCTGATACACTGTTAGCGTCATCTGCTGCCTTATTTGTTGTTTCATCTGTTGTCTCATTTGCAGTTTCATTTGTAGTTGTATTTTCGTCAGTACTATTTGTTACATCAAGTACTTCGTTTGTATTTACTTCGTTTTGAGATTCAACAATTGATTTAATTCCTTCTATACCATATGTATCTATTGTTCTAAATGTAAGATCTAGTACAGCAACAATAACAGCAGTAATAAGAACAATTACAATAACTGCTAATGTATTATTAGCCAATTGCTTTGGCGTTGGCCAAGTAACTTTTTTTAATTCTGCTTTAAAGTCTTTCATAAAGTGTTTCTTTTCTTTATTTGGTTTATTTCCATTTACTTCCTTAGGCATGATAATTCCTCCTTAAAGGCTCTTATTACTATTTTGTTTCTTTATGTGTTGTACGCTTTTTGCAATATTTACAATACTTAACAACTTCTAATCTCTCTGTATTGTTTTTTTTGTTTTTTTCTGTTTGATAATCTCTTCTTTTACATTCTGTACATTCTAATGTAATTGCTTCTCTTGCTCCTTTTGCAGCCATTTCATACACCTCCAGATATTAAGCTTTCAATTTTATAAGCGTATGTTACTCACATACGCTTAATAATTTTATCATTTTTTTCCTTATATGTCAACTATTTTCGTATTTTTTCAGTAATTCTTTTATAATTTTTTTACATAAAAAAATAAAACAAAAGGGAGCTTTGAAACTCCCTTTTGTTTAGAATACTTTTTTTCTCTAAATTATAATTTTTTAGCTAATTTTATCTATTCCCATAATCGAAAGTTCGTATGTAGTTTTTACTTCAATATTGTCATTGTCTACCATTTTTTTGTAATTTCTGCTTTGCATTCTTGCTTTAATTCTTACAAAAGATCCAATTTTCAAGCTTTGTACCGTATTGATTTCTTTTTCCCATGCTATGCAAGGAATATAGCTTGTTCTTCTTCCATTTATGGCAATTATCATTTCTGCAACTTTTCTTCCACTAGGAGTAGTACGGTAAATAGGAACTTTGCAGATATATGCTTCTATGTAAGCCTCATTAATGTTAATTTTCTCTCCAACATCCTCTTCTTTGTCATAAATTTCGACTTTGTCAGCTACCATATATATATCTGTATGTCTTTTTCCATCTTTTCCATTTTTGTTGTGGGAACAATAAATTCCTTCTACACTAACATATTTACCAGAAGCATTACCAATAATATTTTTGATTGACTCCTCTCCCATCATTACAGGAATATAATCCACAACATTGCTCTTTCTCTTTACCTCTACTCGTGTCCGATAATACGATCTACTATAGCTTCTGTGGCTGTACTGAAATTCTTCTGCGATTTTTCCGACGATCCATGCTTTTTGGTTGTAGTGAAATACGTTTCTCTCCTTGTACCATGCTTGGATTAATGCTTCTTGTGTCTTTGGTATTGTGTTTTGCGGCATTAATGGTCATCCTTTCGTATTTTTTTGTTTCATGTACATTAATCGAAAAAAAGTTTTCTAAATTGTTTATGATCGCAAATACTGCTTCATGTAAAAAATTCAGAAATTACTTCATCCTTTTAATCTACATAAACAATCTTGTTTATTATACCATTTTTTATGTATTATGTCAATTTGTGTAAATATGGAACATTCATTAATTCATTTTAATTTTACTTATTTTTTCTTTTTTTCTTAACAGAAAATCCAAACTTTCCAACTTGTTTTCCTAATGTATAATATTTTCCATTAGCATAAGTAATTAAATTACATTTACTAATGTCAAAAGCTCCATTTTTATCTATATACTGATTATCTGCGTCTATTGATAATATTTCTGCTACAAACATATGATGACTTCCTAATTCTTTTATTTCTTTTACTTTACATTCAATAGAAACAGGACTTTCTTTAATAAGTGGACATTTTACAAATTTAGCTTTTTCTTTTGTTAAATTCATTTCTTTAAATTTATCTAATTTAGCTCCTGTTTTTACTCCACACCAATCTGTTGCATATGCTAATTTTTGATTTGTTAAATTAATAACAAATTCCTTATTTTCTTTTATTAATTGATATGAATATCTTTCTGGTCTAATTGATATATAACACATTGCTGGATTTGTATTAATAATACCTGTCCATGCAACTGTTATAATATTACTTTTTTCCATATTTCCACAAGATACCATAACTACTGGTAGCGGATATATGAAAGTTCCTGCTTTCCAAATTGTTCTACTCATTTTTTCTCCATTCTCCATTTATAATAATTTTCTTTTCATTTTAGCATAAATATTAAAAAAGCACAAATTAAAGAATATTCTTAGACAAAATTACTCTTT
Organism: uncultured Clostridia bacterium; assembly: GCA_947628735.1. Classification (GTDB taxonomy): domain Bacteria; phylum Bacillota; class Clostridia; order TANB77; family CAG-508; genus CALXVA01. The sequence goes on from CANRAY010000027.1 coordinate 10,350, forward strand.
AATTTATGCTTTTTTGAATAAAAAAAATCTGGCGATACCTATTTTCTCAGCAGGGTAACCCACAAATATCTTCGGCACAATAGAGCTTGACTTCTGTGTTCGGAATGGGAACAGGTATTACCTCTATGTAATCATCACCAGAAAAACTTAGTGTTTGTTATAACAGCTACAAACGCTTCGCGTTTGCATAAGTTATCTGTAATCGGCAAGCCTCAACAGCTAACTTAACACTCAAAAATACATAGAGAGAATTTTTTCCTTTAAACTATTCTAACCATATATATATTTTTTGGTTAAGCCCTCGATTTATTAGTATTGGTCAGCTCAATA
>CANRAY010000028.1 GCA_947628735.1 uncultured Clostridia bacterium
AAGTTTTTAAAACAACACTCGCATAGCGAGTGGTTTTTTGTCTCGCTTTGTGGCTCGACACGCTAAAGCGAATAAAACAACTTACGAAACCTTTATAAGTTCGTAAGTTGTTTTAAATTGGAGCTTCCAGCCGGAATCGAACCGGCGACCTCAGCCTTACCATGGCTGCGCTCTACCTACTGAGCTATAAAAGCACAATTAATCATTTGTTAAACCCTTTACAGCTTTTTTACGAATTCTTTGAATAGCATTATCAACTGACTTAACTGGTGCATCTAACTTTTCTGCAATTTCGACATAGCTATCACCATTAATATATCGATCTAATACTTTCTTTTCAAAATCACTTAGTGATTTTTCCATTGTACTCTCAACATTAGCATAATATTCCTTTTTAGTTATCGTATCTAAAGGATCTTCTATTAAAGCCGCATTAAACACTTCCATTATCTGTGTATCATCTTCATCTGTTTCATCATAAGCAGACATATTTAACGATAAATAAGAATTAAGTGGCATATGTTTTTGTCTATTAGAAGTTTTAATTGCTGTAATTAATTGTCTTTCTATACACATGTTTGCAAAACTTTTAAATGAATTATATTTATCTGGCTTATAACTTTTTATTGCCTTATATAAACCTATCAATCCTTCCTGAACAATATCTTCATGCTCTGCACCTACAATGTAGTACCTACTTACCTTGATATTCACAAGTTCTTTATATTTGTGAATTAAATAATCAAGTGCATACTTATCACCAGATTTAATAATTTCAATTAAATCCTCATCCTTCATTTCATCATATTTTTTCTTTGAAGAGTAATATGCATTATTGTCCATAATTTTAAAAAGCTACCTCCTGAAGTTTTCATATGCTTGTATTATACGCCACTCAACATTTTAATGTCAATAGAGAATTCATAAAATATTGATATTTCTTATGATTTATGATAATATAGCTCGTGAAAATTTTGTAAGGAGGTATATATGGCATTTGATGGTTTAATGACATACAAAATAATTCAACAATTAAAAACTTCTATTATTGGTGGAAAAGTAGATAAAATCTATGAACCAAACGAAAATGAAATCATTTTAGGTATTTATAATAATAGTAGCAATTATGCTTTAAACATGATAACTACTTCAAATCATTATAGAATTTGTTTAACTACTCATGCAAAGCCAAATCCTAATTTTGCTCCTAACTTTTGTATGGTATTACGTAAATATTTATTAAATACCAAAATTATAAATATCGAAACACTAGATCTTGAAAGATTAGTAGTAATTGAATTTGAAGGACATAATAAATCAGGTGACTTTTCACCTAAAAAACTAATTATAGAATTAATGGGAAAACACAGTAACATCATTTTGATAAACGAAAATAATCAAATCATTGACGCTTTAAAACACTTTGATACTAACACAAATTCTTATCGAGATATATTACCAAACCATATATATACTTTTCCTATTTCAAATAAATTAAACTTTTTTAATAACAATGACAATGAATCATTTTTTAACACTATTTTAACCTATAATTCCATTTCTTTAGAAAATGCTGATTTATCACTGTCTAAGCTCATTTCAAATACATATACAGGAATTAGTAAACAATCAATTTTCTATTTCTGTAAAGAATTAAATATACCAGATTCATTTTCTAAAGAAAACTGTTCAAAAATATATGATTATATAAATCAATTATTAAAAGAAAATCAGAATATAAAAATAGAATTTGTGGAAAAAGATTATTACTTAAAACTACTATCCACCCCTATCGAAGATAATCTCTCAATTCTTTTCCAATTAGATGATTATTATTCTAATAAAGAATACAATGAAAACTTTATAACATATCGTACCAATTTATCTAAATTAATATTACAACATGTAAAAAGACTAACAAACAAACTAAACACCATTAATGAAAAACTTAATGAATGTAAAAATATGGATATATATCAACTTTATGGTGAATTAATTACCAATAATCTTTATCGCATTAGTTCAGAACACAAAGATACAATTGAAATTGAAAATTACTATGATAACAACAATATTATTACAATACCTTTAGATAAAAGTATTACTCCTGCTGAAAATGCTAAAAGATATTTTAAAAAATACAGTAAATTAAAAAATGCTAAGCAAATTGTAGAATTACAAAAGGTCAGTGTAGAAGAAGATATTACTTATCTTGAGAGTATTATTTATGAATTGCAATCAGCCAAAACAATATCAGAGATAGATTCAATTTATAATGAATTTTCAGAAAATTATTCTACAACTCATTATCAAAATAAAAAGAAAAACAAATTTAAAAAATCAAAACAAGATAAAAAGCACACATTAAATATTGGTGAACCAATCAAACTAACAGTAGACGGATTTACAATACTTATTGGTAAAAATAATCATCAAAATGACTATATTACTAAACAAGCTTCTCCTGATGATATTTGGTTTCATGCTAAAGAAATTCAAGGAAGTCATGTTATTCTAAAAACAGAAAATAAAATACCTTCTCAGGAAACAATTAATACAATAGCTTCTATAGCTGCATTCCACAGCAAAGCCAAAGAATCTAGCAATGTTTCAGTAGATTATACTAATATTAAATATGTAAAAAAGCCATCCAAGGCTAAGCCTGGAATGGTTATTTACACAAATTATAAAAATGTTATTGTAAAACCAAAGGAAATGCCATAAGACATTTCCTTTCTTTTATTTAATATCTTTATTTTGATGTAACTTAATAAATGCTATAACTGCTCCTCCAACTAATAAAATCATTATTACTGATACAATTATTATCATATTTGTAGTATAACCCAATCCAGCTTGTGGAATTGGATCTGGTGATATATTACCACTATTACTTGGATTTTTTTCAGGTACTATTGTAATATTATCATCTTTTTTCTCTTCATCTTCTTTAGCATCTAATACCGTAATAACACTACTTTCACTAATATCATTCTTGTCATTTCTCGCTGTTATAGTCGCAATGCCTTTTCCTATAGCTCTTACTATTCCATTTTGATCTACTGTAGCAACACTACTATCTGTACTAGTCCATACAATTTCTTTATTTGTTGCATTGTCAGGTGTAACAACTGCAGTTAAAGTAAATATATCACCTATATGCATCGTTACTCCTCTCTGATTTAAAGTAATTGACTGGATTTTTATTTCTTCATTTTCTTTTTTCTCAGGATTTTCCACAATTACATGACAAGTTGCTGTCTTAGATTCATTTACAGTTTTAACCGTTATATTAGCTATTCCTGCTGAAACCGCTGTTATAATTCCATTATTCACAGTTGCAATTTCTGGTGAATCACTTGACCAAGTTACATTTTTATTAGTTGCATTTTCTGGTAATACAGTTGCTGTTAAAGCTAATGTTTCACCTACTTTCATTGTATGACTTGTTTTATTTAAAGTAACTCCTGTTACTTTAATAATTGCTGGGTCAACAATTTCTGGCTCTTTTTCTTCTACCGTAACAGTACATACTGCTGTTCTTGATCCATCTTCTGTTGTTACAGTAACATGTGCTGTTCCTGCTGATAATGCTGTTACTACTCCTGAATTAACAGTAGCTACTCCTGTTAAATCACTTGACCAAGTAACGTTTTTATTAGTCGCTGTTACTGGTAATACAGTTGCTGTTAAAGCTAAAGTCTCTCCTACTTTCATTGTATGACTCGTTTTATTTAAAGTAACTCCTGTTACTTCAACAATTGCTGGTTTATTTTCCTTTACAGTAACAACACATGTTGCTGTTTTTGATCCATCTTCTGTTGTTACTGTGATTTTTGCTATTCCTGGTGATATTGCTTTTACTGTTCCTTTATCTACAGTTGCAATTTGTATTGCATCACTTGACCAAGTTACATTTTTATTAGTTGCTGTTTCTGGTAATACAGTTGCTGTTAATGAGAAACTATCTCCTACATTTACACTATTTGATAGCATATTTAATGAAACACTATCTACTCCAACTGTTTTACTTTCTTCCTCATACTTTGTAAATGCTTTTATACAAAGATTAGCATTATTTAGTGTAGTGTCCTCACTTAATTCTACACTCATTAAATCTTCCCATTCTCCACTTCCTACAGAAGAAAAATATGATTCTCCTGCTTCACTTGTAACAGTATTCCAAAGATCATTTTTTGATTCTTCTATAAGTCCATTTGATGTCATATTTATTTCTAATGGAACATTTACTACATCTGCAGAACATTTTAATGCTACAATAAACTTTTCTCCTTGTATCTCTAATGGTGTATCTAAATGGCATGTATAATATCCTGTTTCTAATGATCCCATATTCTTTATAAATACTAATTGATTTAAATTATCATTCTTAACGTTTGCATAAACCTCTACATGAGTAGTCTGGCTCACCATAAAACTAATATCGGTTAGTTTTTCTATTTTATCACCACTATCTTTTTTATTAAATACATTTGCTAAATACATTGAAGTATATGGTAGCTCAGTTTCCGCATCTGATAACGTAACTCCTACTCTAAATCCTTGAATATCATGTTGATAAAGATTGTCATAAGTAATATCTGAAGTATTAACTACTCCTAATGTATTACTTTCTATAAGTATATCATCATATGATATATAATAATATCCACCATTAAGCCAATCCGTTCCCCATGAATTTTGAATAATCCATGCTCCATTATGTATTGGCTTTTTATTTGGATCAAAATTATCTTTTGAAAAATTGTCATCCCATCCAACAATTGTAATTTGATGATTTGCTATTGCATTTGCATCATCACAAAAATATGCATAAGCTTGTTTTCCATCAACATTTGCAATATTAAAGTATTTATTTTGATCATTTTCAACAACATACGTATATGATGCAACAGCCCCATATTTTATTAAATGATCTTTTATTTTATTTCTTATCTCTTGGATATCAGAATCACTGTATACTTTCTCACCACCGTCTGAATATGTAACTGTTCCTGATCCATACGATTTAAATACTGTTGGAAAAATTGTATACTGGTTGACTTGTCTTACTACATCTTTTCCTTGTATCTCTTCTATATTAATTTTAGACATATTATTTTGAAATGGCATAGCTTCTTCTAAAACAGGTCCCCTACCACTAACACAATATCCCATTGCTATAGTAGAATTTCCTCCTTATGATACATCACGATTATAACCATTTGGATTAGTTCCATTAGCAAATTTATTAGAATTTGAGTAATCCATATGTCTTGGTGAATATAATGGAGAAATTGTATTTTCTAATTTTTGAAAATTTGATTCTAGCACTGTTGTCGCAGTAAATGCCCAACATTCATTTGTATCCATTTGGTTTTTTACTGTCAAATCATCAATTTCATAATGTTCTGGATAAGTACTTTTTAAACTTGCAAACATTGCTAGTCTTGACTGTCTAAATATTTGTGTACTTTTATCATACGTTATTGAATATAGACTAGGTTCAATATAATTTTCTTTTTCCTCATCTGATAGCTTTTGCCATTTTTTATAATTTTCATTATACTCTGGCATTATTAATTTAGTAGTCGCTTTTATTGGATTAGAAAAGACAACATGTATGGTAAAGATAATACTTAGTATAGTAAATAATTTTAATATGTAATTCTTTATTTGAATATTTTTTGAACTTTTTTTCATTTGCTCCTCTCCTTATTTTTACATATTTTCTTCAGTCTTCACAAAATTCTATATACCAATTTTATATTCAATCTCTTCCATGTATGGAAAAATTTCTTTTACCCTTTTAAACGTAATCATACTGTGTCGTGGTTGTGGATTTTTTTCATCTGTTGTAAGCAATTTCTGAGTATAACAATTATCTGCTGTTTTAAATAATAAATATCGATTTCTTACATACGTAAAATAAATCTGATAACCATCATCTAAATTCTTTTTAAATTGCTTAAATGTATATAATCCATCCATATAGTTTCTCCTTTAATTTTGAATCATTTTATCAAATTCATCTTCTGAAATAATAGTAATTCCTAATTCTTGTGCCTTTTTCAATTTACTTCCTGCATCTTCTCCAGCTAATACATAATTTGTTTTCTTTGAAACACTACTTGATGTTTTTCCTCCAAAACGTTCAATAATTTCTGTAGCTTCATCTCTCGTATATTTTTCTAAACTTCCTGTTAAGACAAAAGTTTCACCATCAAATCGATTGTCTTCTGACTCATCTTCAATTTTTTTCATGTTCACTCCACAAGATTCTAAACGATGAATTAAGTCAATTGTCTGCTCTTGTCTAAAGAAATCATAAATACTTTGAGCAGTAATCAAACCTACATCTTCTTTCATTGCTAAACTCTCAATAGGAGCATTCATTAATTCTTCCATTGTAGTATACTTTTTTGTTAATGACTTGGCAAGTTTTACACCAACATGTCTGATTCCTAAAGCAGTAATAACATGATATAGATCTCTTTTTTTACTCTCTTCAATTGCATCAATTAAATTTTGTGCAAACTTCTTTCCATTCTTTTTTAAAGAAGCAATATCTTCAAATGTCAAATTATATATATCTGCAATATTGTGTATTAAACCTCTATGAATTAGTTCTTCTACAATCATTTCACCTAATCCACTGATATCCATTGCTTCTTTTGAAACAAAATGAATAATTCCACGAGAAAGTTTTGCAGGACATTCAACCCCTATACAACGCCAAACCGCTTCGCCTTCTTCTCGAACTGCCTTTGAACCACAAACTGGACATTTGTCTGGCATCTCAAAAACTATTTCTTCTCCTGTGCGCTTTTCCTTATTAATATCAACAACTTCTGGAATAACATCTCCAGCTTTCTGAATAACAGCAATATCACCAATTCTTATATCTTTTTCTTTAATATAGTCTTCATTATGTAATGTTGTTTTTGATATTCTTGAACCTGCAACAACAACTGGCTCTAATATTGCCATAGGAGTAATTGCTCCTGTTCTACCAACTTGACATATAATATCTTTTATTTTTGTTTCTTTTCTTTCAGGTGGATATTTGTAAGCAACAGCCCACTTTGGAGTTTTAAATGTTGTTCCTATTTTTTCTCTTAATTCTAAGTTATTTACTTTTACAACTGCTCCATCAATTCCAAAAGATAGATTTTCTCTATCTTGTCCTATTTTCTTAATTGCTTCAATTGCTTCATCTATATTATGACAAAAAATACGAACTGGATTAACATTAAATCCTAAATTTTCTAAGTAATTTAGACCATCATAATGTGTTGCAATATTTGGATCTTCAAGTTTTTGAATATTAAATATAAAGATATCTAAAGGCCTTTTTGCTGTTATTTTACTATCCAATTGTCTTAAAGAACCTGCAGCAGCATTTCTTGCATTTGCAAATTGTTCTTCTTCTTCCATCATTCTATCTTCATTTAGCTTCTCAAATTCATTTTTTCCTATAAAAACTTCGCCACGGACAATTATATCTATATTTTCTTTTAATTTTTTAGGAATACTTCTAACAGTTCTTAAATTTTCTGTAACATCTTCTCCTATTGTACCATTTCCTCTAGTTGCTCCTCTTACAAAAATTCCATTTTTATATTCTAAGGCTGCTGATAAACCATCTATTTTAGTTTCTACAACATATTCCAATGGTATTCCATATTCTTTAGATGCTTTTTGCATTCTATCGTCAAATTCTCTCACTTCTTCAAATGAAAAAACATCTTGTAAGCTCTGTAATGGAATTTCATGTGTTATTTTTTCAAAACCCTTTTTTATACTAGCTCCTACATGTTGTGTTGGAGAATCTTCCCTAATCAAATCTGGATATTGTGCTTCTATTCCTTTTAGTTCTCTCATCAACATATCATATTCATAATCGCTAACAACTTGTTCATCATCAAAGTATTTCTGCGTATAATATTTTAATAATGGAACTAATTCCTCTACTCTTTTTTTTGCTTGTTCAAAATCCATTTTTCTTCCTTCCTTACTGTTCCTTAAATAAATCTTTGCTTCCTTTTAAATAATCATAACCAGAAAATATTGTTGCTATAACTGAAATACTTAAAATTACTGTTACCACCAAATTAAAAGCAAATTCAGCTCCTGTTAAATTACCAGAAAAGAATGCTCCAAAAGAATTTTTATCTATAAAAGCAAGTGAAAGTCCTACCATCTGTGTTGCAGTTTTTAATTTTCCCCATATACTAGCAGCTACAACTTTTCCACTTTTTTCTACAGCTACCAAACGATACCCTGATACCATAAATTCCCTAACAATAACAATTGCTGGAATCCAAAATGGTATTTTATTATTCATTGATACTAGAATAATCATAGCAACAATTACTAAAATTTTATCAGCAATAGGGTCTAAGAATTTTCCAAAAGTTGTAATTTGATTCCTAGAACGTGCAATATATCCATCTAATTTATCTGTAACAGAAGCAACTATAAAAATAACATCCATTATAATCCATGAAATGGCAACACCTCCCAAATCTCCTTGTATTCCTACGAAAGGAATTACCATCATAACTAAAACTAATAACATTCTAAAAATTGTTAATTTATTTGCTAAATTCATACTTGCCTCCTATTTATTTTTATAATCTTTTATATTATATCGAACTTATAAGAAAAAATAAATAGCAAATTTCAATTTTTTTACCGCACTAAATTATCAATTTTTTCATTATCTACTTTTCTCCACAATATCTATAATATCAGCTATATATTCTCCAATTACTGGAATATTAAGTGTCACAATTTTTTGTAGCAAAATAACTAGAACTGCCGTAATTACTGTTACTCCAATTCCGATTCCAATTCCTTTTCCTATTCCTGAAAAAACATTTCTAAAGAAAAGTGATTTTCGATTTCCTAAAACCTCTATTAAATCAATAACATTATTTTTAGTAAATATGTAATTAAGTCTATCTAATTTTTGATTTAATTCTTCATATACTTTTTTATCTCCATCATGATCCATAAATTCTTATATGTTAACACCCCTTTCATACAATTATTTTGGATATTTTTTCTATTTTTATACATAACAAAAAAGAGATAGCTTTTAGCTATCTCAAATTTATTTAAATATTTATGCAATTCCATATTTCTTTTTAAATTTATCTGCTCTACCACCAGTTGTTTCTCTTTTTAAGTTTCCTGTCCAATATGGATGACATTTTGAACAAACATCAACCTTCATATCTTGCTTTGTTGAACCTACTTTCATAACATTTCCACAAGCACAAGTTATTGTTGTTTCTGCATAATTTGGATGTAATCCTTCTTTCATTTTGTATTCACCTCTCCCTTAACTTTATTAAAAAACACTGTATTTAATCATAACACATATTTTTTATTTTTTCAACCCTTAATTTTTATTATATATTATTTTGAGTTTGTTGTTCTACAACGTATTGCGCTGAACTTTCTAATTCTCGTTCTAGTGATGCTTTACGAACTAGCTTAGTTACTATATTAAATAAACAAGCTATAATTAAAATGAATAATAAAACTTTTTTCCAAATTTTAGCTATCATAATTTTTCTCCTTTATCACCACATATATCTATTATACTATATTTTTAAGAATTGTCAATGGCTTTAATAGTAAGATTTTAAACGAATTTTTTAAAATCGACATTATTTTTCTTTTTTACACATATTTTTTCGTTTTTTGCAAACAATATACTTGATATTATTATCATATAAAAAGAAAGGAAAAAACAATGAATAAGACATGGATAATTATTTTTAGTATCATCGCTATCTTAGGACTATCTTTTTTTGCTTTTCAGTTTTTTTCTAATTCAAATGATATTGCTAATAATGGAAGTCAATATAACATAACTAGAACTTCTATTAATGACAATAATATTGATGGTGTAGAAAAAAGAATAACTGAAACAGAGTTATACAGCTTTTCCACTCCTATTAAGTCTAATAGTAAAAATCGATTAAACAATATAAAAATTACTTGCTCTCGCATTAATGAAACAGTAGTAAAATCTGGTAAAGAATTTTCTTTTTGCGATATTGTTGGACAGCCAAGTTCTGATGATGGCTATAAACCTGCTGATGCTTTTGGAGCTGATGGAGAAATTATTCAAGCCATTGGCGGTGGAAATTGCCAAGTAAGTACAACAATTTATAATGCTGTTTTAAAAGTAGAAGGATTAAAAGTAACAGAAAGACATGAACATGATAGAGATGTTGCCTATATTGAAGATGGAAAAGATGCAACAGTTGCATATGACTATTTAGATTTAAAATTTAAAAACAATAATGATTATGACATTAAATTATATTCTTTTGTAAGTGACAACAAAGTTACTGTAAAAATATTTAAAATTGAACAATATAAAAAAGCGGAATAAATTCCGCCCATAAAGAGCCTGATTAAATTTAGGCTCTTATATTTTATTTTTACATAAAAT
>CANRAY010000029.1 GCA_947628735.1 uncultured Clostridia bacterium
TCTATACTTCCTCTTTCTGCACTTGCTATTAATCCATCTTCTCCAAATACTCCATTAATACTTATTACCGCTAATATGATTAATACAACAATTGTCACAACTAATGCTATTAGAGTAATACCTGAATGTAGTTTGTCCTTTTCCTTTAAATTTCTTTTCATCATTAAGATTTATTCCTTTCCTTTTATCTTTTTAGGTTTTTAAGCTACCTATTTAATTACATCATCTATTTTATTAATTGTGCTACTATTGGTGTTAATTTATCTCCCATCTTTTTATATCCTTCAAAAGTTAAGTGAACATCACCCGGTAATACATCACTTGCATCACTTACAAAAGGACCATCTCCATCATAAACTAGTTGTCCTTCCTCATCATAAGCTTTGCCATTTATAAAATCAACAAAACACATATTATTTTCTTTAGCACTGTCTTTTAAAGCACTATCTAATTGTCCTAGTAAATCTTTAGAATTATTGTATCTATCGCTATTTCCAAATTCTGTTCCAAAAACAATCACCTTAGTAGTCGGTTTTTGCTGTCTTATATATTCTAGGCACGATTTAGCACTACTAATTACAGATTCCATTGTCTTACCAGCATATTTTACCTGAGACACATCATTGCCTCCACCACACACTACTATAACATCTGGATCTAATTTAAAGTTTTCAAACGTTTCTTTAAATCTTTCTTGATAATTAGTCAAATCAGGAGCACAATCTTTTGTATATCCCGTTCCGCCTACTCCACAATTCATAGTAGTCATTCCTAGATTATCACCTATAACTGTTGGATAACTTAAATATTGTATTTCTCCTAATTCTCCGTCTATTTGTGTACAACCGGTCGTCCAACTATCTCCTACAAACATTATAGTTTTTGAGGTTCTATCTATTGCTTTTATTTCATACTTTCCTCCTTCATCATTTGCATATAAATTTGCAATACCTCCTTTTAATTCAATTTTTATATTTCTATCTTTAGCATCTGGAAATGTTATTATATAATATTTGAATTGGGTTGGCTCATATCCGTGTTGCCCAAGATTTCTTTTGTCTGCCTCCTTATCTATATATCCTTGTTCATTAGTGTGCATATACCCTTTACCATCATTTTCATCAACAGATATTCTTAATGTCCCGCTTGCCGAAAAAGCTATTTCTTTAGCATTAGTAGCAAATTCTAATGTAAATAGCCCGTGACTACTATCAGTTCTCCAGTCTTCAGCAGAATCAAGTCTCCTATAGTTGAATCCAAAAACGCAAGCACCATAACTATTTGGATCACCTGTAATAGATAAATTAGAATCAAACGAGGTTATCACAGAATTTACCGTATTATCACTTTGAGCCAATGGATATTTTTTCATTCCACCAATTTTTGCTTGTCCATTTGAATCTAATACAGAATATACCTCTACCTTTGTATCGCTTTTTTCATCCATAATATGGTCATAATTAATAGATCCCTCAGAACCTTCTGTAAAATATATTGTTTTACCTCCTATTGTAACTTGTCCATTTTCTTTTGCTTGTTTTGCTTCTTCTGCTGTTAATAGTCCTTGTTTTAATAAATCATCTATTAATTGATCTTTTGTTCTCGTAGCAGATGGTCTATATTTACTTAATTCTAATTCTCCTTTCCAGATGTCTGTTTGTTCTTCTACTCTACTCCTTCGATATTCTTCAGATCCCATTTCCGCTTTTCCAATTAATCCATCTTCTCCCAGCACTGCACCAATACTTATAGTTGCTAATATAATTAAAATTATTATTGTTACAACTAAAGCTACTAATGTAATACCTGAGCTCATGTTTTCTATCAATTTTTTCTTTGGCATATAAATTATTCTCTCCTTTTTATATTTTTTTATTTGTCTGTAAAAACATCAAAACGACAGACTATTTTTTCAATAGTCTGCGTTTTGTATATTAAATAAAAAGAATATTATCCTTTTTAAATTCTATAAAATTAGATGTGTGTACTCTCATAAAGGTTTCAGCATTTGTCATTTTTATATTTTCTCCTTTGTATTCTTAATTTACTCTATTATATTAATATTAACTTATAATGTCAATACTTGAATAAATTTTTACGTAGAAGGTAATTCAACGCCATCGTAGTTTACTATATTCCATTCTTCGTGTTGTTTACCTGTTATTTCAAATTCTTCCATATAAATTCCATTATATCCATCTGGAATTCGTATTTCACTGATATAATATTTGCCTACTGGTGGGATATTAGATGAATGATCATATTCGGCATTTTCAGTCAAATCTATTGTTTCATATAGTTCCTTTCCTTCTTTATCTTTATATATTGCTATAATTGCTCCTGTCAGTAAATTGCCTTTGTCGGTTACTTTACGTATGATAAATGTTCTATCTTCTTCTGGCTCTTTTGGTGTAGTATTACTATTTGTAATTGTAAAATCATTTTCTCCATTTCTATTTACTGTTGACTGCCATTCTCCATATCCTGTTACTTCTTTAACTTCATAAACTATCTTAGCTCCACTTTCATCATACATTGGTAAATCTTTAAACTCACCTTGCCAATTATTTTCACTTGATAATGTGAGTGTTTGTTGACTTAGTTGATTATTTATAATTAATCCAACTACAATTGTAGCTCCACTAGGTGCTTCAGATACCATTCCATCTATTGTCCATATTTTGTTTACAGATACATTTACTTTTTCTATAGCTACAGGTAGTTCTACTGGTGGCACTATATGTCCTTTTGGTACTGTTGGTTGTGGTACACCTGTTAACTCTGTTATTACATTTACTATTATCTTTCCCTCTTCTACGTCTTTTCCTTGTACTGTATATGTATAAGTGATAGTTTCACTTTCTTCTACTTCTAATGAATCAATTATCCAATATTCCTCTCCTGCTTTTACTTTTCCACTATTTTCTTCAGATAATACCAAATGTCCATCTCCTGGTTTATATGTTCCACTTCCTGATGTTAATTCATCTACTATATGTATGTCCTTTATTGGAACATCTCCTGTATTAGTTACCGTAATTACATATTTTATTGACTCTCCTATTGTATAATACTTTTCATTTTTTGGAGTTGATACTGGTTTCTTTGTTATCTCTAAGTTTGGATTATCACTTTCTACTAAACTACTTATATTATCTCCTAATATTCCTAATATCTTATCTCCACTTGGGCCATAATATTTTACCTGATATATACTCTCACTTATTGCAATTTCATCTGCTAATTTTATATTTTCTTCTGTTTGCAATGGTTCTAACTTGTATACATCATTTATTCCATCTGTTCCATTTCCTAATGACATCCTATTTCCTAATAGTTTTTCTACATTTATTACATATCCTGCACCTTTTAATTCTTGTCCTATTATTCCTTTATCTTCTCCTTGTAAATATGTAATTAAATTTCCTCCTAACATTACTTTATCTATCCAGTAATTTGAATACTCCATTTCCATAGCTTCCCACACCATTGCATGCGTATGTTCTATACTTCCTCTTTCTGCACTTGCTATTAATCCATCCTCTCCAAATACTGAATTAATACTTATTACTGCTAAGATTATTAATATCACTATTGTCACTACTAGCGCTATTAAGGTTATTCCATATTTTCCTTGATTCACTTTCATATTTTTCTTTCTTTCTTTTTTTATTTATAAAACTAACTAGCAGGACCAGCAGGTATTATCTCACAAACAAACAATCCATTAATTTCACTAACTTCATCATCATTATCCGGTAAATCTATAATATTAGCCACAATTTCCGAAGAAGTTTCACCTACCTCTAAAATTCCATTATAATAGTAGTAACCATCCCTACCATCAGTCCACATATCACTTGAAAACATTATTGAACATAAATCTGGATATATTGCTCGTACTCTAATTGCTACTAGTCTATCCATTTCATCAATAGAAATTACAATATGTTTTGTAAGATTATCAAATTTTTCACCTACTCTTACTCCATAATCACTAGTTTCTACTGACTCTCCCTGTACACAATTCCACATTTCATTTATATTATCATATATATAATCCTGTCTTACTATTACGTCTATTATACCCGTCATTGCACTTTCTTCATATGTAAAATTAAAATTAAATGTATAATCTGATTCTGGTATTATTGCATCTGTAACATCACCATCAACAGTTCCATTCATTTCTTGATGCTTAACTATAATTTGTGAACCTGGCTGAATATTATCTATTTTAATTGTTTGTGTTTCAGATTGTTCAAAAATATTACTGAAGCATTTAGAATACTTTTCTCCTTTTGGAGGATATACATCAACCTGATAAAGAATTGCTGCCTTTCTTTTTTCTGATATTGTTCCAGTTATATGTGTTTCTATATTTACAGAAACTCTTTCTGATTCCGGATCTAGTGGCACGTCTTTCGGCACTGTTGTAACTTCTTTTTTTGGTATTTTATGTCCTCTTGGTACTGTTGGTTGTGGATCTCCTGCTAATTCGGTTATTTCATTTACTATTATCTTTCCTGTTTCTATATCCTTTTGTTGTACCGTATATGTATAACATATCGTTGCAATTTCTTGTGAGTCTAATGAACTGATTGTCCAATAGCCATTTTCTGCTCCTACTTTTGTACTACTCTTTTCTTTTAATAATTCTAAATGTCCATCTCCTGGTTTATATGTTCCACTTCCTGCTGTTAATTCATCTGTTATTTTTATATCTTTTATTGTAACATCTCCTGTATTTTTTGCTGTTATTGTATATTCTATTATATCCCCTACTGTATAGTACTCTCCTTTGATTGGTTTAGATGTTACTTCCTTTGTTATCTCAAAATTTGGATTATCACTTTCTATTAAATTACTTACATTATCTCCTAATATTCCTAATACTTTATCTCCACTTGGGCCATAGTATTTTACACTATACTTTGTTCCACTTACTACTTCTTCTAACTTGTATACATCATTTATTCCATCTGTTCCATTTCCTAATGACATCCTATTTCCTAATAGTTTTTCTACATTTATTACATATCCTGCACCTTTTAATTCTTGTCCTATTATTCCTTTATCTTCTCCTTGTAAATATGTAATTAAATTTCCTCCTAACATTACTTTATCTATCCAGTAATTTGAATACTCCATTTCCATAGCTTCCCACACCATTGCATGCGTATGTTCTATACTTCCTCTTTCTGCACTTGCTATTAATCCATCCTCTCCAAATACTGAATTAATACTTATTACTGCTAAGATTATTAATATCACTATTGTCACTACTAGCGCTATTAAGGTTATTCCGCTTTTCTCTTCTCATATTTCCCCCTATTTTGTTTTTAATTTTATTATTTTTAATTATATATTATCAATTTTTTTGATTCAATAATATTTTCGTTACATTTTTATTACAGTTCTGCAACATTTTTTTATTTAAAAAAATCTTTTTCGACATTATGTTACATTATTATTTTTTTGTCGTTTTTTGTATTTATTCACATATATGTGGATAATGTGGATAACTCTGTGAATAACTATTAATAAAGGATTTCATTTTTAAATTTATTCACAAAATTACTTTGCAATTTTTTATGAAAACTAATTACATAGTTTCCATTTTATTTTTTATCGAATTATGTAGCCAATGCCATTTTGACATAAATGTAAAAAAGAGTTACTATAACTGATTTTCAGAAACAATAACTCTTTTATTTTTACTTTTTATTTTTATATTTTTCTTCGACATTATGTCTATTATTACAACATAATTAGCCAAATAGGCTCATTTGATTACTTTGACTCATACCTTTTAAACATCCTACTCTATCTAACATTTCAATAACAGATTTTCCTATTTTAGAGCGAATTTTCATATCATCAATCGACATAAACTTTCCATCTTTTTTAGCTTCTTCTATTCCTAATGCTGCCACAGTTCCAAGTCCTGGAATACTATTTAGTGGAGGTCTTATATTTCCATCTTCTATTAAAAATTTGGTTGCATGAGATTTATATAAATCAATTGGTAAAAAATTAATTCCTCTTTCATACATTTCTAATACTAGTTCCAATATTGCATACATATTTTTATCTTTTGTTGTTGCACTATTACCTTGTAAATCTATTTCTTTCATTTTATTTTTTACTTTTTCTTTTCCATAACACATAATATCACTATCAAACTCATCTGCCCTAATAGTGAAATATGCTGCATAATATGCTGCTGGGTGATGTACTTTGAAATATGCAATACGAAAAGCATTTGTTACATATGCTGCAGCATGAGCTTTAGGGAACATGTATTTAATCTTCTCACAAGATTTTATATACCAATCTGGAACATTATGTTCTTTCATTAATTCTACATATTCAGCCCACTTTGCAGGATCTTTTAAAGCTTTTCCTTTACGTACTGTTTCCATAATTTTAAATGCTGGATTTGGTGGAACTCCTTTTTTTATTAAGTAAATCATAATATCATCACGGCAACAAATAGCTTCATTTAATGTAACTGTTCCATCTTCTATTAAGCTTTGTGCATTACCAAGCCATACATCAGTACCATGTGATAATCCTGAAATACGAATTAATTCATCAAATGTCGTCGGCTTTGTGTCTACAAGCATTCCTCTTACAAATTTCGTTCCAAATTCTGGTATTCCATAGCTTCCTACTTCACTTTTAATTTGTTCCGGTGTAACTCCCAATGCTTTTGTTGAACTAAAAATAGACATTGTTTCTTTATCATCTAATGGTACTTTGGTTGGATCAATTCCAGTAATATCATAAAGCATACGAATCATTGTTGGATCATCATGTCCTAGAATATCTAGTTTTAACAAGTTTTGATCAATTGAGTGATAATCAAAATGAGTTGTAATAATATCTGAATTTGGATCATCTGCAGGATGTTGTACCGGTGTAAATTCATATATTTCTCTTCCTTTTGGTACAACAATAATTCCTCCTGGATGCTGTCCTGTTGTTCTTTTAATTCCTGTACATCCTTGTGCTATTCTTAATACTTCTGCATTATTAACAGGAACTCCTCGTTCTTCATAATATTTTTTTACATATCCATAAGCTGTTTTATCTGCTACAGTACCAACTGTACCTGCTTTAAAGGTTGTTCCTTTTCCAAAAATAACTTCTGTATAACGATGTGCTTTTGCTTGATATTCTCCTGAAAAGTTTAAGTCAATATCTGGCTCTTTATCTCCATTAAATCCTAAAAAAGTTTCAAATGGAATATCTATCCCATCTTTTAGCATTTTTGTTCCACAATGAGGGCAATCTTTATCTGGTAAATCAAAACCACAAGCACAGCCATAATCTGTAAAATCAGAATATTTACATTTTGGACAACGATAATGTGGTGGTAGTGAATTTACCTCTGTAATTCCGGTCATATTAGCTACAAAAGATGAACCAACTGATCCTCTTGAACCAACAATATATCCATCTTCATTTGACTTCCATACTAATTTTTGAGCAATGATGTACATAACGGAGAAACCATTTTTTATAATAGAAGTTAATTCTTTATCTAATCTAGTTTGTACTATTTCTGGAAGTGGATCACCATATAATTCATGTGCTTTTTTATATGCAATATCTTTAATTGTTTGCTCACAGCCATCTATATGTGGTGGACATTTTTCTGGCGAAATTGGACTTATCTTTTCACACATATCAGCTATTTTATTTGTATTAGTTACTACAACTTCATATGCTTTTTCTTCGCCCAAATATTCAAATTCTTTTAGCATTTCTTCTGTTGTACGTAAATATAGTGGAGCCTGTTCATCCGCATCATCATAGCCTTGTCCTGCTAATAAAATTCTTCTATATATTTCGTCTTGTGGATCCATAAAATGAACATCACAAGTTGCAACAACTGGTTTTCCTAATCTATCTCCTAAGTCTACAATTTTTTTATTTATATCTTGTAATGTTTCTACATTTGGTACAGTTCCATTTCTTACCATAAACATATTGTTACCAATTGGTTGTATTTCTAAATAATCATAATCACTTGCTATTTCTTCTAGTTCTTCATCAGTCTTTCCTGCTACAATAGCTCTATATAATTCTCCTGCTTCACAAGCACTACCTAAAATTAACCCTTCAGAATATTTTTTATAAATAGATTTTAAAATTCTAGGTTTTTTATAAAAATAGTTAATATGAGAAAATGAAATTAACTTATACAAATTTTTTAATCCAACATAATCTTTTGCTAATATTATTGCATGGTATGTAGGAAGTCTCTTAAAATCTGCATTTCCAGATTCAAAAGCATCTATATCTTCTATTTTCTTTGCACCTTTTTCTTTTAGCATATCTAACATGATATTAAATACCTTTACAGTAGTATCAACATCATCTAAAGCTCTATGAGCTACTTCTACTTTAATTCCTAAATTTTCAGCAATAATTCCTAATTTGTATTTTTTATAATCTGGAAATAGATCTTTTGCTAATCTTAAAGTATCCAAATAAGTATTGTCTAATGTATATCCTAATTCTTTTGCATTATATTTCAAGAATCCTATATCGAAATCTGCATTATGAGCAACTAATACAGAATCTCCTAAAAATTCTAATAATTTAGGAAATACTTTATCTATTGTTTCAGCATCTTTTACCATATCATCTGTAATATTCGTTACTTCAACAACTCTTTGAGGAATTGGTTTTTCTGGATTAACGAAACATGAAAATTCATCTAATACTTCTCCATTTTTTATTTTCATAACACCAATTTCTGTTATTTTTTCAGTTCTAAAAGAAAATCCAGTTGTTTCTAAGTCTAATACACAATATGTTGTATCAATATCTTGTCCTTTTGGAAAAGATACTACTGCTGCTTTATCTGGTGCTAAATAAGCTTCTACTCCATAAATAATTTTTAAATCCGGATTTTTTTCTGTAAAATGATATGCTTCTGGAAATGCTTGTACTACTCCGTGGTCTGTTATAGCAATAGATTTCATTCCCCATTTTGCAGCACGTTTTA
>CANRAY010000030.1 GCA_947628735.1 uncultured Clostridia bacterium
CTTGTTTGAGGCATTGGTCCTTCAAATGCATCTACCAAAAGTAAAACTCCATCAACCATTTTTAAAACACGCTCTACTTCTCCTCCGAAATCAGCATGTCCTGGAGTATCTACAATATTAATTTTCACATCATTATACATAACTGATGTATTTTTAGAAAGTATTGTGATTCCTCTTTCTTTCTCTAAATCATTAGAATCCATTATTCTTTCATTTACTTGTTCATTTTCTCTAAAAATATGACTTTGCTTTAATAAAGCATCTACTAATGTTGTTTTTCCGTGATCTACGTGTGCAATAATTGCTACATTTCTTATGTTCTTGTTATTCATTTTGGTTACTTCCCCTCTTAATTTATATGATCTGTTTACAAGGGAAAAATATAGTGGCTTTTAACTCACTATATTTTCTCAACAATATAAAACATTTCTCTTAAAAACTAATTCAATATTATATCTTAAATTTCTTTATTTGTCAACATAATGATGTTATCCATAATAATTTGTGTTGCCTCATCAATTTTTTCCTTATCTTGTCCTTTGTATTTTGAAAAATCAATTGGATCTCCAAAATTAATATTTACTCTTGAAAATGGCTTAAATGTTCCTTTGATTCCACAAGGAATAACTGGAACTCCTGTCTTAATTGCCATATAGGCTGCTCCATTTTTTAATTTAACGTTTTTTTCCAATCCTTTACGTGTTCCTTCAGGAAAAATTCCCAATAAATCTCCTGATTTTAACATTTTAAGACATCTTTTCATTGCTTCCATATCTTGCATATTACGTTTAATTGGAATAATATCAAAAATATGTAAAAACCAATTTAAAAATGGATTATAAAATAAGTCTTCCTTTGCTACAAAGCTAACTTTTCTTTTATTTACAATAACAACTCCTGCTGCATCTAAATAACTAACATGATTAGCACAAATAATGTAACTACCTTGATCAGGCACTTTTCCTGTTACTTTTACTCTATAGACCACATGATAAATTGCACTACAAATAGTTTTTATAATCTTTCTTTGTATTCTATGCCATTTTGTATCAGGTCGTACACGATAAATTTTTTCTTGTAAATCCACTTCTTTCTTTTTCTTCTGAACAATCTCTTGAATTGTTTTAACTACTTCTGGTATTGTCATATAAGTTGTATCTATAACTATTGCATCACTTGCTACTTTAAGAGCCCCAATTTCTTTATTCTTGTCATTTTCATCTCTTTTTTTGATGCTTTCTAAGATTTCAGAATAAGTCATATCAATACCTTTTTCTTGATTTTGCTTAAATCTTCTTTTTGCTCTTTCCTCTACATTAGCGTCCAAATATATTTTAACATCAGCATTTGGAAATACATAAGTTCCAATATCTCTGCCTTCCATAATTACATTCTTTCCTTCTGCCATCTTTCTTTGAAGACCTGCCATTGCAAGTCTTACTTCTTTAATACTAGAAACTTGAGAAACAAGACTTGTTACTTCTTTACTTCTAATTTTTTCAGTTACTACTTCTCCATTTAAAATAACAGCTTGTCCACCATTTTCATTACGTAATTCTATACGTATGTTGTTCAAAATTTCTTTGATTTTATCAATTTCATTCAATGCAACATTAGCATTAATCATTGCTAATGTTACACAGCGATACGTTGCTCCTGTATCAATATTCACTAATTTCATCTTTTTAGATAATATTTCTGTAACTGTTCCTTTACCAGTTCCTGCTGGTCCATCAATTGCTACAATAAATGACATTTTTAATTCTCCTTATTTTGATTGCTTTCTTCCGGTACATAAATTCCTTTTGCCATTACCGAAACTTCTTGCACATTCATAGCAGTTAAACGTTCTATTTCTTTTTTCACTTTTTGTTTGTATTCTCTTAAAACATCTACAATATTATATCCAAATGTAACATACACTTCAACATATACATTTGTGCCTCCAATTGAATTTTCAGCTCGTGTTCTAGAAACTCTATGAATTCCTTCTATTTTCTTAGCAACATTTTCAGAAATTTGTCTAAATACAGTATCTGATATAGTAAATTTACCTAAGTAACTAAAAGTTGGCCTAATTATTGACTTCTCTGAAATATATGGTGTGTTATTTCTTCCATTTAATTTAAAGATTTGAAGAGGATCTAATATAAAACCTGAAAAATCCTTTTTAATTTCAAAAGTAGGAACAGGAATAACATGTTTTCCTTCTGTTGTTCGAATTCTTTTAGCTGTTTCCATTTCTGTTTCGGTTGCTACTTGATTAATATAAATTGTTTTCTCTGGTTTTGATAGACCTAAATTTTGTGCTATCTTTTCTACCATATCATCAGATGTGCCTAATATAAGAATTGATTCAGGATTATATTTTTTAATAGCTTCTTTCATATTTTTTCGATCTTCTTTATCTAAAAATATAGCCCTTCTTACTGTTTCAACTTTAGTAGGTGCTTTTTTTGCAGACTCTCCTGCAACAACATTATTCTCATATATTAAAAGTCCATCATCAATAATATAACTAATATTATTCTCACTAGCTACCATTTGAGCACGATAACTCTTTCCTGTACCTGACGGACCAACAAAAGCCATAACTCTAATTTTATTCATAACTTTTCACTCTCCGATAGTATTTATTATATCATTTTTATGTAATATGTGGCAAGAAAATGCATAAAAAACACCAAACTTTTAATAAAGTTTAGTGTTTTTATTTTTTATTTTCTTAATTCTGCACCGATTTTTTTATTAGTAAAATCAATAATTTTTTCTAATAATTCATTAATTTCTTCATCTGTTAATGTTCTATCTGGTCTTTCAAATGTTAATGAATATGCAATACTCTTTTTATTATCCTCTATTCCTTTTCCTTCATAAACATCAAATACTTCTATATTTTCTAATGATGAACCACCTGCTTTTTTAATTAATACAGCAAGTTCTTGAGATGTTACTTTTTTATCTACAACTAAGGCTAAGTCTTTCTTAACATTTGGATATTTTGAAATTTCTTTATATTTCATCTTTGACACTTTTTTATCTAATAATTTATCTAAATCAATTTCAAATACATAAACTTCTTCTTTATCAATGCTTGGATGCATTCTTCCAATAATTCCAATAACATCATTATTAACACTAATTAAAGCTGACTGTCCTGGATGTAACTCATTTGGTAGTTTGCTTTCATCAACAATAAAACTATATCTATTTGCATATCCTAAGTAATCTAATAGCTCTTCTACTACACCTTTAATAACATAGAAATTTACTTTCTTTCTGTTTTCTATTCCTAAATAATATTCTCCTGTCATTAAACTAGCTAGTTTTGTATTTTCACCATATTCTTCTCCTTGTTTATAGAAAGCTTTTCCAATTTCAAAAATTGAAACATCTTTAACATTTCTTGCTTTATTATATTCATAAATCTTCATTAAAGATGGAAGAATACTATGTCTTAATGTATTTCTTTCTTCAGTCATTGGATCTAGTAAAGAAACAAGTTCTGTTTGATCCTTTGTAAACATTTTAGCTTCTTTATCATTTACTAAAATATATGATAATGTTTCATTAAGCCCCATACTAACCATTTTATTTCTAATTTCTCTTGTAACCTTATCATAACTACCTGATTTTGGTGCAATATCTGGCAATTTTCCTTTAATATTATCTACACCATAAATACGTCCAACTTCTTCGATAAGATCTTCTTTAATTGTAATATCTCCTCTTCTTCTAGGAACTGAAACTTCTATTGTATCATAATTTTCTAACTCTTTTTCAGATTCAGCATAAGTAACTTCTTTTTCTTTTGCTCCATCACTTACTTTACAAGAAAATCCTAATTTTCTAAATACATCCAATGTATCTACTTTAGAAATTTCCATTCCCAAAATACGATTAATATTTTCAAATGTAATTTTTATCTTTCTATCACTTAAATCTGTTGTATCATATTTAGCAATTTCTCCTACTACTTCTGCTCCAGCATACTTTTCAAGCATATTACAAGCTCTTTTTATTGCCATATATGTTCTATTTGGATCTAAACCTTTTTCAAAGCGATTACTTGCCTCACTTCTCAAAATCTCTTTAGAAGTCATTCTAATTTTTATAGGATCAAAAATTGCAGATTCAATAATAACATTTTTAGTATTTTCTGTAATTTCTGTTTCTAATCCTCCCATAACACCAGCTAGACCAATTGCTCTTTCTCCATCTGATATTACAATATCTTCTGTACTAAGAACTCTTTCGTTTCCATCTAATGTTGTTAATTTTTCTCCCTGTTTTGCCATTCTTACTTCTAATTTTCCTTTTAAAGTATCTGCATCATAGAAATGTAATGGTTGGCCTGTTTCTAACATAACATAATTACTAATATCAACAACATTATTAATTGGCCTAATACCAGATGCAATAAGTCTATTTTTTATAAATGCTGGACTTTCTTCAATTTTAATATTCTTAACTTTCTTAGCTAAAAATATAGAACAATTCTCTGTATTTACTTCTACTTTAAAACTATCATTAATATTTTCATTATTCTCTTTAAAAGACAAATCTATATCTTTTACCTTTTTATCATAAATAGCACCAATTTCATAAGCCATTCCTAAAATGCTTAATAAATCACCTCTATTAGCAGTTAAATCAAAATCAATAACACCATCATCCATTTCCATGTATGAAATAGGATCTTTTCCTACTGGAGCATCTAATGGTAATTCATGAATTCCTTCTTTATCAGCTGGAGTTAAAAACTTGTGTTCCAAACCTAATTCGGCAATAGAGCAAATCATACCATTTGACTCTTGACCTCTAATCATTCCTCTCTTAATAGTTCCCCCTGGAAGTTCTGCACCATCTAAAGCCACAATAACTTTTAAACCTTTACGAACATTTGGAGCTCCACATACAATATTTAAAATTTGATTTCCAACATCTACTTTGCACACATGTAAATGATCTGAATCAGGATGCATTTCACACTCCTTAACTTTTCCAATTACTAACTTTGTAGCATTAATCAAATTACCAGCACTATCATATTCATTTCCTACTCTTGTCATATCCTCAGCCAATGTTTTCACATCAACATCTATATCAATATAATCTTTCACAAAATTTGTACTTAATTTCATTTTTTCTCCTCTCCTTGTCACCTTAGGGACACACCTTAATATTTTATCTATCACATCTGTCAAATTGATTTAAAAATCTCACATCATTTTGATAAAGTAAACGAATATCTGTAATTCCATATTTAAACATAGCAAGTCTATCTAATCCTGTACCAAAAGCAAATCCACTATATTTTTCTGGATCATATCCATTCATTTTTAATACATTTGGATGAACAATTCCTGAGCCTAAAACTTCAATCCATCCAGTTTGTTTACATAGATTACATCCTTTTCCACCACATTTAAAACAACTAACATCTACTTCATAAGAAGGTTCTGTAAATGGGAAATAGCTTGGTCTAAAGCGTAATTCTAGATTCTCACCTAGCATTTTTCTAACAAATACTTCAAGAGTTCCCTTTAGATCTGCAAGTGAAATATTTTTGTCAATTACTAATCCCTCTACTTGACTAAATTGATGAGAATGTGTTGCATCATCATCTCGTCTGTATGTTTTTCCTGGACAAATAACTCTAATTGGTGTTTTTCCCTCATTTGCCATCATTGTTCTTGCCTGTACAGCTGAAGTTTGCGTTCTTAGTAAATACTCTGATGTAATATAAAAACTATCTTGCATATCTCTTGCAGGATGCCCCTTTGGAAGATTTAATCTTTCAAAGCAATATTCATCTGTTTCCAATTCTGGACCTGATACTACATCATATCCCATAGAAACAAATAAATCTTCAACCTCCTCTATAATTCTATTTAAAGGATGTTTACTTCCTCTTGTTATTTTTGTGCTTGGAAGAGTAATATCTATAGTTTCTTCCTTTAATTTTCGATTCAACTCAGCAATTTCATACTCTTTTTCTTTTTGGTCAATTTTCTGCTCTAATTCTGTTTTTACAGTATTTACTAAGCTTCCAATAATAGGTCTTTCCTCTGCACTTAAAGCTCCCATTCCTCTTAAAACAGCCGTCAATTCACCTTTTTTTCCTAAATACTTTACTCTAGCGTCTTCTAGTTCTTTTGCATTCGTTGCTTTTTCAATTTCTTCTAATGCAACTTTTTTAATCTTCTCAATTTCTTCTTTCATATTTCCTCCTTCATAAGTGACAAAAAAACTGTTTCGCCCTGCAATAGGACGAAACAGTTCGTGGTACCACCTAATTTTATTAATATTTTATTATTAACCTTCTTATTGCTATAACGGGCTACCCGCTTTTACCTAATCTACAATTTAATATTTCAGTAAAAGACCTAAAAGTGAAATTTCAATTTAATTTGTATGAGTAAGTTTCCAGCCCACGACTTACATTCTCTTACATACATTATTTATTAAATTTACTTTGCTTTTTCAATGGTTTTACAATATATGTGCTATATTGTATCATATTTTTTTAAGAAATTCAATAGTTTTTTATTATCAACAACAATTATGTTTTACATTACATTTTCACATAAAAAACTGATAAATATGTTTTAAATATTTACCAGTTTTTTCATTTTACTTTTTATTAATATTAAACTTTTTTTAACTTATAATAATTACCATGAACCGTTAATAGGTATTGCTTCAAATACAACTGCTACATTAAATTGAGGATTTTCTCTAAATTTTCCTCCTTCTTTATATTCATCTGCTAACTTACTAATGTATACGTTTAATGTCTCTGTACTCTCACCTGGTTGCACCATTGTTTTATAATGCCACCATCCATCATCTTCTTTTTCCCAGCCTTCACCATCATATTCTAATATATTATCTAAACCACTAAAAGCTTTTATTCTGATATAACAAGGTTTATCGTTGTCTGCATTATTTGAAGTCGTTACACGTTTTACCCAACCGGAAAACTCTTCTTGTAGTTCTACATTTAAAGGTTCTTCATCCATTGCTATCATCGCTATATCTGTATCATTTAAAGATCCTTCTTCTATTCCTTCTCCTTGCATTTGAACCCATTGCCACATGTCATCCATCATCGAACCATCTTCTCTATATTCTTTATAAAAACTATTTAATAATCCATATCCTATTTTAGCAGATGCTTCACATTGATTAGTAAATGAAACTTTACAAGTAGGTTCTTCTTCTGAGAAATATTCCCAATTAGGTTGTTGTGTAGTTGCACTAGTACATTTACTTGATGCTCCTGAATAAATCTGTGAAACTGTAACTGTTGTACCTGAAGGAATATTGTCTAACATCACAGTTTTGTTACCTGGATAAGTAACAAATTGAGTAATTACATCAGAATATACAAGATTTCCCTCACTCATTGCTTCTACCTTATATATGATACTAAAAGGATATTCCAAGTTATAATTCAATACTTCTGTTTCGATTTCCACTCTTCCTACTCTAACTTTAGTCTCATTCGCTAGCATAATACTATATAATTCATCTTTTTCTAGCTTTATTATCAATGGTACAAATACATGTTTATATTTACTCGTAATAATATCATCACAATAAATTATAAATAAATCAGTTTTTCCATTTATTTCTTTGTCAGGATATACCATATCAGCCATGCTAAATTTTTCATATGTTTCTAAGTTTATTTCTAAGTAAGACTCAAGACCTAAATCATTTACATTTTCTACTCCTTGTTCATAGCAAATATTTTCAATAAATTCCTGACATAAATAATCATCAGACAAATTTTCTTCAAAATCTGAGAATTTAGTTGGCAAGTCACTAATATCTCTAATTGATTCTGAATAAGTTATATTATCAC
>CANRAY010000031.1 GCA_947628735.1 uncultured Clostridia bacterium
AACGAACCAGCAATAAATTGGAATACAGATAATTTAAAAGCAGAACATGAAGGAGATTTATATTACGATAAATCAACAGGATATGCCTATAGATTTCAATTAGACGATACATACCATTGGCAAAAGATAGTAGATCAAGATGTTGTGGAATCTTTAGCAATAGCAAATTCTGCAAAAGATACTGCTGATAGTAAAAGGCAAGTTTTTATTACACAACCTATAACACCGTACGATACAGGTGATTTATGGATTACTAACAATGAAATATTTATTTGCCAAGTATCAAGAAAATCAGGAGATTTTAATCAAAGCGATTGGATTAACAATCTAAAATATACAGATGATACTGTTGCATGGGCAGTTCAAGAAAATTTAGATAAAATAAGACAAGAATTAAATGAATTTATTAATTCTACAGTAGGAGATATAGCAAACTTACAAGGACAAATAGATGGAAAAATAACAACTTGGTACTATGAAGGAGAGCCAAATCTAAATAACGAACCTGCAATAAATTGGAATACAGATAATTTAAAAGCAGAGCATGAAGGAGATTTATACTACGATAAATTAACAGGGTATGCTTACAGATTTCAATTAGATAACACATATCATTGGCAAAAAATAGTTGACAAAGATGTTGCATCATCACTAGAAATAGCAAATTCTGCAAAGGATACAGCAGATAGTAAAAGACAAGTCTTTATTAAGCAACCAACTATTCCATATGATGCAGGAGATTTATGGATTAATAATAATGAAATATTTATATGTCAAGAATCAAGAAAATCAGGAAAATTTAATCAAGGAGATTGGATTAATAGTTTAAAATACACAGATGATACAGTTGCAGAACAAGTAGGTGAAAGTTTAACTGTTTTACAAGGTACAGTTCAACAAATAACAAAAGATTACGTTAAATTTACTGATTTATCTACAGGTGGAAGTACTACAATAGCAGGTGATAATGTAACAACAGGTGCTATTAAATCTAAAAATTATATTGCCAATAAAAGCGGAATGAAAATTGATCTAGAAAAAGGGACTATTGATACTAAAAATACTAAATGGGATGAATATGGAAATATTTTAATGGATAATGGAGCTGAAGTTATAAGCGATAAGGGCTTATTAACAAATCTACAATTTATAGGTAAAGGCTCATTAATAGGGTCGCATGAATTAGCTTATTTAGGATTAGAAATGGATTTAGAAGCTAATAGTTTTTACAAAACAAATATAGAATTATTGGCTGATATACCTAGCAATTTTACTATTGAACAAGCTTATGTAACTTTAATACATCAACCTATTTATTGGGAATATCAAACTGAAATAGCTACTCAAAAAGTAATGGGATGGAGTAGAGCAATAGGTTTATTTAGTTCTAATTTACAAAGTTATTATATGGCAGAGTATGGGTCAGGATATTATAATACTGAAGAAAATTTAGTAGAAATTTCTAATGCTTTTGGAAGTTCTGGATGGACTCCATCAACTCCATCTACAACCACCTCAAAAGTAGAAACAAAAAAATCTATTGATATAAAGACAAGTTTAAAATCAGGACAATTAAATAAATTAGTCATAACATCTAAAGCAAACATTCCTTCTTGGAATACAGATTACTTTGAAAATGTCAAAGTATTATGTCAAAATACTGGTAGAGTAATGGCTATTTTAGATGTAATTGGGTATATGAAATAAAGGAGGTAAATATGATAAAAATTGATTCTAGTAAAACTATTCATATTTCAAGAGGAGATGCAGCAGTATTAGCAGTAACAGCAAATAATGGAGAATATGAGTTTCAACCGGACGATGTTATTAAGTTTAGAATATATGAAAAGAAGACATATAATGAACCTTTGGTGGAGGTAGAAACAAAAGTTACGCAAAATACAAAAGTAGTAAATATAAATTTAACAAAAGAAAATACAGCAATAGGAGAAGATATAAATAAGCCAGTAACATATTGGTATGAAATTTCTTTAAATGAAACAACAACAATTATTGGATATGATGAAGATGGGGCAAAAGAGTTAATTATATATCCAGCCGAGAAAGGAGAATAAAATGTCAGATATTGTAGGTAATATTGCAAGTTCTCAAATTGATGGAGATGTAAAAGTAAAGGAATCTATTGATGGGTTTATTTATCCTAAAGGAGATACAGGAAATGGCATTGAAAAAATAGAAAAAACTAATAGTGTAGGTTTAGAAGATACTTACACTATTTATTTTACAAATGGGAAAACTTACACATTTGTAGTAACTAATGGAAAAGAAGGTAAACAAGGTGAACGTGGAAACCAAGGAGAGCAAGGAATACAAGGACCGCAAGGGGTGCAAGGTATTCAAGGTGTACCTGGAAAAGATTTTTCTATTTCAAAAACATATCCTAGTATAACAGCAATGAAAGCAGATAAAGAAAATGTAGAAGAAGGATCATTTGTAATAATTGCATCTAATGAGGAAGATCCTGATAACGCTAAATTATATGTAAAAGATTCTACTGATTTTAGATTTATAGCAGATTTATCTGGCGCAATTGGAATGAAAGGAGAACAAGGAAAACAAGGTATACAAGGACCACAAGGAATACCAGGAGAAAAAGGTGAACCAGGAGATGTATCACTACAACAATTAAATGATGCTACTAGAACACTACAAACAACAGAAGTATCCGAAGAACTAGAAATAAAAGACTGTGCAGGAGTAAATGCAAAATTAGATATAGTAAGTGGTAAGAGTTGGCAAGAGACAAGAGAAGGATATAATAAATTTGACGAAGTTTGGTCTAATGGATATTATGCTCAAAATGGATATTTAGACAATAGCGCAAGTGGTTGTAATTCAGACAATTATATTGAAATTGGAGATAATAAAACAATATATCTTTTAGTAAATGTATTACAGGATTTTTTATTAGGCAGAATATTTATAGTAGAATTTGATGAAACATATAATTTCATAAAAAGAAATCAAATACCAGATATATATGACACTAATTTAAAAATTGGAGTTTATAAATATACAACAAATCTATCAGAAAATTGTAAATATATAAAACTTTCACTTTATGTTATACATGATACAGAAGGAAATTCTTTAAGACCTACAAAGGACTATTATAGCCAATACTTACAAATATGTGTAAGTAATAATGAAGTAGAACAGTATGAACCATACGGAGCAATGCCATCACTAGACTATCCAAGTGAAATAAGAAATGTTGGGGATAATATAAATTTATTTGATATTGATTACTTTTCAGATGTTAATAATTATGATGGAGTTGATGTATATAGATATAAACTTTGGAAAACTTTATCAAAAGATACTACGTTTTATGTTTCAACAGAATTTATAGGTAGTAATTATAAAACACTTATATTTACTATAAGTAATAATTCAAATCCTGATAATTCTACTAAAAAAATAAATCTTGTTGCAAGTGGTGCTGGTTTTAATTCTGGTGCAATTACTTTTAAGGCAGGCGAAAAAGTATATATAGGATATTTTTCACCGAATTTCAATATATCAACATTAAAAACGGACTATAAAATAAAAATAGAAGAAGGGAAAAAAGCAACTGGTTATTCTCCTTATGGATGTGGAAGCATAGATTTTAAACTAAAAGATAAATCTACTAATACTAAAGAAATATCTTTTCCATTAGGAAAAGGACAAGTATTACATGAAGGAGACTATTTAGCAGATGATGGGGTACATCAAGTAAAAGAAACATCAGAATTAGACGGTACAGAAGAATGGAATGAATTTACTTCTAAAACTAACTTCTTTACGAATAAGTTTGCTAGTAGTGTAGGAGAAGTTCCAATGAATACTAAGATATTAGCTTTATGTACACATTGCTTGGTTACTGGATTTAATTATGCAAAAGACCAAAATTTTTATTTTCATTCTGGAAATAAAAATTTACAATTTATGAATAATAGTTTAAAATATAAAGATGTTTCAGAATGGAAAAGCTTTTTAGCAAATCAAAAAGCTATAGGACAGCCAATGTTAATAGAATATGAACTAGCAGAAGAAAAAATAGTACCATACACTCCAGAACAACAAGAAGCCTATAATAAACTACAAAACCTATTATTATATGAAGGCTATACAAAAATAACATGTATAGATGAAATGAAACCAGATATTCAAGTTACATATTATTTTAATAACGAAATAAACAATACATATGCTAAAAGAATGGATATTATGGAAGAAAGATTAAGGCAACTTGAAGAATTAATATCGTCTAAAAGTGAGGTGATTTAATAATGCAAGAAAAAGAATTAATAGAAAGATTAGTACAAAATGAGCAACGAGGGAAA
>CANRAY010000032.1 GCA_947628735.1 uncultured Clostridia bacterium
AACAATAACTTTAGAGATGAAATTCTTGCAAATTGTGTTAACAAAGCAATATTTGGTAATGCTTTACCAGAAGATGTACAGTGGTGGCAAACAGAATTACAAGATAAAAGGGAATGGACTTGGAATAATAGTTATGAAACTAATTCTGAGAAAGATAATTATGGTTATGACTCAAAATATGGTAACATTGAATTTAAGTGGAAACCAAACTATACAGCTGGAAAGATTATGGCCTTAAAGGCAAAACAAATCTTATTTAAAGTAAAAGATACTAAAGGTAAAAGTTATGTTGCAAAAGGAAAATTAGATTTCTTAGAAGCAAAATATAAAGAGGCCAAAAAATTAAAAGAATATAATTTTGAAAGATTCACAAATGGTATTTCAGATTTTGAAAAAGCAAAAGAAACTTCTAAAAAATTCAGGGGAAATTTCACAGGTGCAGCTTCGAGTAATGATCCAACTGATTTTGAATTAGAAGTTGACCCAATTAAAACTGATGCTAGCGATTCAAAATTCTTTACAGATAATCAAGATGCTATTATATTTGATTTAAATAAAAAACAAGATGATCAATAATAAAAGAAAAAGACTGTAATCACTACAGTCTTTTTATATAAATTTGCTCTATATTCCTAATAACTTAATCTCAACATTCTCCATTTTATATTTTCCCGTTGTTTCATCTATTTTAAATTCTACTAATGTTTTTTCAAGAGTTTCTTCATTTTGTCTTAAATCTGTTGAAAAATATAATTTTATTTTCTTAATTTCTACTTGATTAACAACAATTTCCTTGAATGTTTCTGCCATGTGCTTTTCGTCTTCACATATAATAATTAGCTGTGGAATAGAGCTAAATCCAGAATCCATTACTTGATAATTCTCATAAAAGTCATTATATAATCTCATTTTATCAACTAATTTTTTCTGCCATTCTTCTTCTCTTCTTATAACCTCAAAAACAAATTCAATCGATTTATTATTTTTAGTTACTTTGACAACTCCTCCTTTTGCTTTAAATACTTTCCCAGCTTGTTTTGCAGTAATTGCAGGCTTTACTGTATAAGAATCGAAAGCTTTTACTTTTCTTAAATAAGCAATAATAGTTTGATTTCCTGCCAATCTTTTCTTTATCATTGCAACTGGTTTTGTATTATCTGTTGGTTGCCATTTGCATTCAACACCTCTAGAATTCAACAAGTATTTTCCCATCTTTTCTAAACAATAAATTCTATAAATTCCTTTGCCATCTTCACCAGAAAAGTAATATCTTGTCAAAATTTTAGATTTTACCAACTGCTCTAGTTTGTTATTTAGCTTGTCTTGCGAAGCAACCTCAATGTTTTTCCATTCTAACATCTGAAATAATTGTCTTGATGTCATAAATTCAAATTCATTTACTAGTTCTAGAATATGAAAATGTAAGTCATTGATATGACCAATATTAATTTTATGAATGATTTGATTCATTGATACATATCCATCTTTTCCATCAAATTTTTTTATTTCTCCTTCTCTTACTGCAAATGGAGATACAACCGCTTTTATTTGGTTATCTTCTACCATAACCTTTCCTCCTTTTTATATAATAGTTAATTTGATTTTCTTTTTTTCCGGAATAATCTTCTTTATATTAACAATTACATCTTTTCCATACTCAATATTTGGTTTATAATCTGCTAAACCTACTAAATTCGGTTTCAATTCTATAAAAATACCATTATTATTCTTTTCTATTTCTCTTGCAATCCCTGTAACAATATCACCTTCATGAAATGCTTCTATGTTTTCTTGCCATGTTCCTAGCAGTTCTTTACATGAAAGGTTTATCTTTCCACTATCTTGTTCTATTGATTTTATCACAACTTTTATATTTTGTCCAATTTTGAAACGTTCTGCTGGAGTTTTAATTCTTGCTACTGATATATTTTGCACATGTAATAATCCAACAATACCTTTTTCTATTTCGACAAAAGCTCCATATGGCTGCATACTTTTAATAACTCCGTCGACTACCATTCCTTCTTTTAATTTATCATAATTACTCTTCTCGTATGTATATACTAACTCTTTCTTTTCATTTGTTTTCATTTTTAATCATATTCCTTTCCAAGGTACAAATCTAGTTGCAAACCCTTGACTTTCTTATCCTTTGCATTTATTTTTGTTAAGTAACTCTTCTACTTCATTTGGCTTTAAATACCTCCATTCACCTATTTTCAAATCTTTTACTCCAATATTCCCAATTTTATTTCTATGTAAAGCAACTACCTTTTTATTAATAGCTTCACACATCTTCCTTACTTCTCTATTTTTGCCTTCATGAATTGTAATCTGCAATCTTGAAATGTTTTTTTCCAAATCTATTTTTAAAATTTTTACTTTTGCCTTTCCGTGAAATATAGTCATCTATTGCGATACCATTTTCTAACATAGTTACTTCTTCCTTGCTTACTTCTCCCTTTACTGTAACAGTATATGTTTTTTCAATTTCATATTTAGGATGTGTAATTCTATAAATAAAATCGCCATCATTAGTTAAAATAATAGCTCCTGATGTATACATATCTAATCTTCCTACTGGTAAGACTTTTTCCTTTATTTCCACTAAATCAAGTACAGTATCTCTATTAAATTGATCTTTAGTTGT
The DNA here is from genome assembly GCA_947628735.1 of uncultured Clostridia bacterium. GTDB lineage: Bacteria > Bacillota > Clostridia > TANB77 > CAG-508 > CALXVA01. The sequence goes on from CANRAY010000032.1 coordinate 2,651, forward strand.
AGTAACATACCCAATTGGTTTATTTAATAAAACATATACTTTCTTTTCTTGCTGATTTGTGACCTTTTTATCTTTAAACATTATTTCATCTTTACCTGGTGTAATTTTTGTTCCTAATTCAGTTACCTGAACACCATTAATTTTTATATCGCCATTTAAAATGTGTTCTTCTGCTTTTCTTCTGGAGCATATACCTTGATTTGCCAAAAACTTCTGTAATCTAATTTCGTTCAATTTCTTCTCCTTCTAAAATATTTTTAAAATATTCTGGTAATTCGGCTGTTAGATGCATTTTTTGTCCTGTTATTGGATGGTTAAATTTTAAACTCTTTGCATGCAACATTTGTCCTTCCACACCAAAATCGTTTTTACCATTTGAATAAACCATATCTCCTACTACAGGATGTCCTATTTCCGCCATATGTACTCTAATTTGATGTGTTCTTCCTGTATCAATTTTTATTTCTAATAATGTGTATTTAGGATACCTTTTTATAACTTTAAAATGGGTAACTGCTGATTTACCTTCCTTTACAACTGCCATTTTCTTTCTATCTTTTGTACTTCTGCCAATTGGCATATCAATTGTAGCTTCGTCCTCGTTAATTACACCTCGTACTAGTGCAATATATATTTTCTCTACCTGTCTATTTTTAATTTGCTCACTCATGCAAATATGAGCCTTATCATTTTTAGCAATGATTAATAATCCAGATGTATCTTTATCTAAACGATGAACAATTCC
>CANRAY010000033.1 GCA_947628735.1 uncultured Clostridia bacterium
GGACAAGCAAAATGGCAAGGTACTTACAGACAATTTACAGGAGGAAATAGTACACCATATTTTAAAGGAATGATAGAAAATATAGAAAAATCAAATCCAGGATATCATTTTAATTTTGATGAAAAAACATTGATAGGGAAATTGTTTGGAGGAGTTTTTGGAAGAGAGCAATATAAGGGACAAGATGGAAATTTAAAACTTGCAACAAAATGTAGAAATATAAGAACAATAGAAGCAATTAAAAATGGAGTTGAAATTCCAGAAGATAAATTATTGCCACAAGAACAAGATAACAGCTTTTTTAATCCTGTAGAAGATGATTCAGATTTACCTTTTTAGGAGGTAAGTATGAAAAGTGAATTTGAAAAAATATGTAAAGAGGATTTTAAACAATTTAGAGAAATAAGCAAAAAATTTCAAAATGTAGATACAACAGATAGTTTAACACTAAAAGAATTAACAGTTGACAGTTGGTTACTAGCTACAAGGTGGAGTGAAATACAAAGTAATGCAAGTAAAATAGCACAAGATAATGGATTAACAAAAATGGATTTTCAGAACTGGGCTTATCAAAAATATAGACAATTACAGGAAATGCATACTACTTGCAGAAGCTGGTACAGATTAGCAGTTGAAGACGAAAAAGCATTGAGAGGTTTAGAGATAACATGAAAAGATACAGTATATTAACAAATGATTTAGAACATTGTATTGAATGTGGGAGAACAGGAATAAATAAACATGAAGTGTTTTTCGGCACAGCAAATAGAAAGTTAAGCATTGAAGATGGATTAGTTATACCTCTATGTCAAGCATATCATCATAATCAATTTGGTTGTACAGGAATACATTTTGATAAAGATTTAAACGAAAAATGGAAAAAGTTAGCTCAAAAAAAGTGGCAAGAATATTACGGAAAAACAAAAGAAGATTTTATAAAAAGATATGGAAGAAATTACATCTAGGGTTAGGACTATAGGAGTTTTAACCCTTTAATTGTAGGAAGGAGAAAGCAATGGATAAAAATAGTTTTCTAATTTATTTAGATTATGAAGAACAATTTAATTTATTAAATAATGAAGAAATAGGCATTTTAATGAGAGCAATAATCAAATACGAGAAAACTAGAGAAATACCACAACTTGAAGGTATGGTCAAAATGGCTTTCTCTTTTATAAGAACACAATTAGACAGAGATAGAGAAAAATACAATAAGAAATGTGAAAAAAATAAAGAGAATGGCTTGAGAGGTGGTAGACCAAAAAAACCGAACGGTTTTAAAGAAACCGAAGGGTTAAATGAAAAACCCAAAAAACCCGATAATGATAATGAAGAAGATGATGTAGTTGTTAATGATAATGATATTAAAAAGAAAAATACAAAAAAGAAATTTGTAAAACCAAATATTGAAGAAATAAAAGAATATTGCAACAAACGAAAAAACAATATAGATACACAATATTTTTATGATTATTATCAAAGCAATGGTTGGAAAGTTGGTAAAAATGCAATGAAAGACTGGCAAGCAACTATAAGAACTTGGGAAAGAAGGAATAAATCGGGGCAAGATGATAAGGAGGACTTTTTAAATGGATAAAAAGCAGTTTTTAGAAGGTATTGAAAAACTAGAAATGGCATATAATCAAAAATTTACTAAGGGAAAATTGATATTATGGTATAGCAAGTTAAAAGAAATGCAAGCAGATAAGTATTTGCAAAGAATAGACAAGCTAATAGAAATAAAAGAATATATACCAAATATAGCAGAAATATTAGATAAAAAACAAGTGAATAGTAATTATACAAATTATCAGCAAAGGGAATATGACAACATAGATTTTAATCAATTTTATGCTAATAAAAGGGGGTAAACAAATGAATAAAAACATAAGAAAGACAGTTTATGAAATATTAGAACACAATGAATATGCAAGAGAGAATGACAATTACTTAATAGTTAAAGTAGCAGAAAAATTAGAGCCAAACTTAATAAAAAATAATTTTGAAAATCTAAGTAATAGCAAATTAAGTTTAGAAGGAATAACAAGAGCAAGAAGGCAGTTTTTTAAAGATTACCCACACTTAAAACCAAAAGAAATGACAAGAATAAGAGAAATTGAAGAACAGGAATATCAGTTAGAATATAGCAATTATAATCATATTCCAAGAATAGGTTAGGTAGTTATGATAATAGTTAGTCAAGATAAAAGAACGATATTGAATTTTAGTAACATTCAAAATGTTAGAATAGAAGATTACGGAACACATCAAAAAGGAATAAAAATATATAAAATATATGCAGGTAATTTTGAAGGCTATGCTATATTGCTTGGAACATATGAAACAGAAAAAAGAGCAAAAGAAGTATTACAAGAAATAGCAAATACTTATACAAAAATTGGAATTGAATTTGAGACATTTAATGGAGGAAAACAACAACTATTACCAATTTACGAAATGCCAGAGAAATAAGTTAGGAGGTAATAGAGAAATGCTTAAAATAAAAGATAATGTGGATTTGAAAGAGTTAGAAAAGTTTGGATTTAATCCCAAGTATGATGTAGATACTGGAAAATTAGTTGAAATGTATAGAATATCAGGAGATAGAAAAGGTACTACATTAAAATATGAAGATAATTTTAATGGTAAGCATGATTACAGAGATTTTTGGCATATTTTTACTTGGAATAGAAGAATTTGCAATCATGGTTATAGTCTAAATTTAGATATAACTGACTATGAAATTCTATATGACTTAATAAAAGCAGATTTAGTAGAAAAAGTAGGTGACTAGCTTATGAATTGTGAGGAATCTATAAAAAAAGGACTTTGTCTAGGTTGTGGACAAGCAGAAAACAATATAAACGCAGATAAATGTGAGTATAGAGAAAAGAGTCGGATTAGACTTATGTAAGAAAATAATAGAAGGAGTACAGATGAAGATATGAAGTATAAATTCATAATAAATCAAAGATTACCAAGTTTTAATGATTATATAAAAGCATGCCGAACTAATAAATATACAGGAGCAAAAATGAAAGAAAAAATAGAATATGATATTTGGATATACATATTACAGCAATTAAAAGGTGTAAAAATAGAAAGCCCTGTTTTTATAACATTTACTTGGATAGAAGAGAATGGCAAAAGAGATTTAGATAATATTTGTTTTGCAAAAAAATTTATATTAGATGCTTTACAAAAAGCAGA